>JAVBVF010000063.1:0-7155 GCA_031554475.1 Eubacteriales bacterium
CACCTGCCTTCTCTCAGGGTATAATAGAGACAATGAAACTCAAAGGAGGATCTTTATGGCTCTTATGCATCTGACCAAGGCCGATTTCGAGCGAGAAGCGCTCCAAAGCGATAAGCCCGTATTGTTGGATTTTTACGCTGATTGGTGCGGCCCCTGCAAGATGATCGCCCCCATTGTACAAGAAATCGCGGACGAGAACGATGCCTACAAGGTTTGCAAAATCAATGTGGATGAGTCTCCTGAAATTGCGGCTCAGTACAATGTGATCAGCATCCCCACGTTGGTGGTGCTCAAAAACGGCAAGATACATCAACAGGCGGTGGGGGCCCGCGGCAAAGAGGCCATCCTGTCCATGCTTCGCTAACCCTTGCATTCGCTTTCCCAGCAACCTGTCACGCAGGCATGACGGGTTGCTTTTTGCTGCCTTTTTCTCTATACTGATGTCGGCTTGCTTGAGGATCTTTCTACCAGCAAACAAAAGAAAACAGAGGTGTGCTTATGGCTTCCATCATTAAAGACGCGGGTTTGGCCGCCCAAGGCAAACAAAAAATCGAATGGGCGCGCAATCATATGACTGTTCTCAATGGCATTGCGAAAACCTTTGCTACGGAAAAACCCTTTCAGGGGCTCACTGTGGCGCTTTCCATTCATTTGGAAGCCAAAACCGCCTACCTGGCCCAGGTGCTCCACCAGGGGGGCGCGCAAGTGTATGCCACCGGCTCCAATCCCCTTTCCACCCAGGACGATGTCTGCGCCGCGCTGGCGGACAGCGGCGTCACCGTGTACGCCACCCACGCCTGCACTGCCCAAGAGTATCACGACTATCTGTGCCGTGCCCTCCGCACGGTTCCCGATGTCATCATCGACGATGGCGGGGACATGGTGCATATTCTCCATGAAGAACACCCCGAATGGGCGTTAAAGCTGCGGGGCGGCTGCGAGGAACCCACCACCGGCGTTCACCGGTTAAAGACAAGAGCCAAGGCCGGTACCCTTCGCTTCCCCATGTTCAACATCAACGACGCCGACTGCAAGCACCTCTTTGACAACCGCTACGGCACCGGCCAAAGCGTTTGGGACGGGATTATGCGCACCACTAACCTGAATGTGGCGGGCAGCACCGTGGTGGTCTGCGGCTATGGCTGGTGCGGCAAAGGCGTGGCCATGCGCGCCAAAGGCCTGGGAGCCAAGGTGATCGTGACCGAAGTGAACCCTGTGTGCGCCATTGAAGCGGTGATGGACGGCTTTACCGTGCTTCCCATGGCCCAGGCGGCCCCCCTGGGGGATGTGTTTGTGACGGTGACCGGTTGCAGCGATGTGGTCACCCCTGAACATATGCTGACCATGAAGGAAGGGGCCATCCTTTGCAATGCCGGTCATTTCGATGTGGAAGTGGACGTGGCCGGGCTTCGCAAAATTTCCAAAGAAAGCCATGAAGTCCGCAAAAATATCGAAGGTTTTCTTCTGCCCAATGGCAAAACCCTCTATTTATTGGCGGAAGGCCGCTTGGTGAACCTGGCCGCAGGCGACGGCCATCCCGTGGAAATCATGGACATGAGCTTTGCCTTACAGGCTCTTTGCGCCCAGCGCATCGCCCTAAATGGCAAAGCCCTTTCCCACGACGTTCACGCGGTGCCTGCGGACATTGATCAGGCGGTGGCCCATCGCAAGCTCTCCGCCCTAGGCGTTGCCATCGACACTCTCACCCCCGCGCAAACCCAGTATCTATTAGGAGAATAAGCGCTGCTTACAAGGGTTTTCCCCTCCTCCCAAAAGAAAAACCGTTTTGATACAAGATTTTCTCTTGACACAGGGAAACCCGCATGATATGATTTTAACCAACATCAAGGTGTAACCCACCAGGAAGGGAGGAGTCGCCCGTGACGAACCTATGTGCCATGTCGATGAACATGATGCGCGCGAGCGATTTTTGCCCGTGCTGTTTGTGTTGCGTCGCTTGATCGGTTTGTAAAGCCAAAGCCCGCTTCGCATCTGCGCGAGGTGGGCTTTTTATATGGTATCCAAACCAAGTGAGCCAAAAGGAGAGCATGACATGAGCGAACCCAACGATGCCTCGGTGGACATCTTTGACAACTTCGATCACCCCGTCATTGACCCTTCGCTTCAGGAATCTGGGCCGCAAATTGAAATTCGCGGCTTGAAAAAGATTTACCCCATTCCTGGGGGCGAGGTACAGGCGCTAAGCGACATCAACCTGACCATCTTCAAGGGGGATATTTACGGCATTATTGGCATGAGCGGCGCGGGAAAAAGCACCCTCATCCGCTGCCTCAACCGCCTGGACACCCCTTCAGAAGGCCAGATTCTGATCGATGGGCAGAATATTCTTTTGATGAACCACAAGGAACTGCTAGGGATGCGCCGCCGCATGGCCATGATCTTCCAGCAATTCAATTTGCTCATGCAAAAGACCGTGGCGCGCAATGTGCGCTATCCCCTGGAAATTGCGGGAGTTCCTGCTAAAAAAGCCAACGCCCGGGTGAAAGAGCTGTTGAAAATCGTTGGATTGGAGGAGAAGGCCAACGCCTTCCCCAGCCAGTTAAGCGGCGGCCAAAAGCAACGGGTGGCCATTGCCAGAGCCCTGGCCAGCAATCCGGAAATGCTCCTTTGCGACGAAGCCACCAGCGCCTTGGACCCCATGACCACCCAGTCCATCCTTTCCCTCTTGAAACAGATCAACGAGAAGCTGGGCATCACCGTGGTGCTGATCACCCATGAAATGGCAGTCATCCGGCAGATTTGCAACAAGGTCGCCATTCTGGACGGGGGCAACCTGGTGGAGCAAGGCAGCGTGGATGAGGTCTTTCTTCACACCAAGTCCGCCGCCGGCCGCCGGCTCTTCGGCATTTTGCCGGAAGAAGAGGTTACGCCGCCCCAGCCCGCTATTCGCATCGTGTTTGACGGGGAAGCGGCGGAGCAGCCCATCATCAGCCGGTTGGTGAAGGATTGCGGCGTGGATGTGAACATCCTTTCCGCCGATATGCGGCAGCTCAACCAAAAGGTGTACGGCCAGATGCTGATCCAGCGCCCTGCCAGCATGGCGGAACAGCAGAAGGTGATGGATTACCTCACCCAGGCGGGATTGACGGTAGAGGAGGTGCAGGAAGGATGACCTGGCAAGAAATGTGGCCGATTCTTTCGGAAGGTGCGCTCATCACCCTGTACATGACCTTTGTTTCTAGCCTTTTTGCCTATTTGGTCGGACTGCCTTTGGGGGTGCTGCTCTTCATCACCCGCCGAGGAGGCATCCTGTCCGCGCCCACCTTTAACGCCATCTTGGGAACCCTCATCAACTTTTTGCGTTCCATTCCCTTCATCATCCTTTTGGCCCTGCTCATCCAGGTCACCCGCGGGGTGGTGGGCAAGGGAACAGGCACCCCCGAATCTGTGATTTTCCCCCTTATCATCAGCGCGTTCCCTTATGTGGCTCGCATGGTGGAGGGGGCCTTAGTGGAGGTGGACCAAGGGGTCATTGAGGCTTCTCAGTCCATGGGCTCCACCACCTGGCAGATCATCACAAAGGTGCTCCTGCCGGAAGCCCTCCCCGCCCTGGTGAATGGCGCCGCCATTTGCATCACCGTTATCCTGGGTTACACCGCCATGGCAGGTGCTGTAGGCGGCGGCGGCCTGGGGCAAATTGCCATCCTAAACGGCTTGAGTCGCCGCAAGTTTGACATCATGTACGCCGCCAGCATTGGCTTGGTGCTCATGGTGCAGCTGATTACCGTTTCCGGCACGAGGTTGACCTCACGGATCGACCATCGGAAAAAATAGACCCAATTTGAAAGGAGATTGACCCATGAAGAAGCTAACCGCGATCCTCCTGGCAACCCTGCTCATCCTGTCGGCCGCCTCCGCATTTGCTGCGGAAAAGATCACCATCGGTGTCACGGCCATGCCCCACGCCGCCATCATCGAGCATGTGAAACCCGCTTTTGAAGCGCTGGGCTATGAGCTGGATATCGTAGTCGCCAGTGACTATTATCTCTTCAACCCCGCCACCGCTGCCGGCGACACGAACTGCAACTACTTCCAGCATACCCCCTTCCTGGATGCCTACAACGCCGAAGCCAAGGAAGAGGACCAATTGGTTGCCGCCTTTGTTGTCCACTACGAGCCCTTTGGCATCTACCCCGGCCAAAAGAAATCCCTTGACGAGCTGGTGGACGGCGATGTCATCGCGGTTCCCAACGATTCCAGCAACTATATGCGCGCCCTTTTGCTCCTGCAGCAAGCCGGCCTGATCACCCTGCCGGAGGATGCCTCCGCCGCCACCGCTTACACCAAGGCGGACATCAAGGAGTACAAGGTCAAGATCGAGATCAGCGAACTGAACGCGGACTTGCTGCCTTCCGCTCTGGAAGACGTGGCCTTCGCCATCATCAACGGCAACTACGCCATTGACGCGGGCTTTGATTCCGCCGCCGACGCAGTGCTTCGCGAAGCCGCAGACGGCTCTGCCGCCGCTACCTACGGCAACATCGTGGCCATCCGCAAGGATGATGTGGACGCCAAATGGGTGCAAGACCTCAAGAGCGTTCTTTTGACCGACGAAGTGCGGGAATACATCAAGGCCACGCCGGAATTAGGTGCTGTGGTGCCGGTATTCTAAAGTAGTTTTCGAAACCATCGGGAACTTTGGGCGCTGCCCAAACCCGCTTAAGGGCTAGCGCCCTTAAGAATCCCTTCCTCGGCAGCGTAGGGAAGCGAGGGCGCGGTGCGCTCTGCCGCGAAGCTGCAAGCGACCCGTGGCTGGGACTTGAAGCAAGCCTAAGATGCGGTAGCGTCCTGGGCGATGACTGAAAGTCCGCAAAAGGGGCGAACCCCTGCGTTGGACATGATGAATGGATTTTTTACTAGCGTGAAACGGCCGCGTTGCAAATGGAAAGCGGCCGTTCAGCTTGCTGAAAAAGCCCTCTTTTATGAAATTTTTTCACAGCCACCTTTGACCGTGTGTCACACGGTCAAATAAAGGGTTCAGGGCAAAGCCCTGAGCAGGGTTTTAGGGGCGGCAGCCCCTAAGCGTACTTTGTCAACGATCTGAACGGTTATTCCGCGTCCTCTTGCACGATCAAAACCTGCACTCCAGGAAGAAGCTCGCTGAGGGTCTCGGCAAGGCCATGGGCGCTTTCGCCCTCGCCCATCACAATTTGCTTTATGCCGTTTTCTTTGGCGTATTCCGCCATAGCGGTCACAGCGACGTCCGCGGTAAGCACACACATTTCCGCTCCCGCCTCATTGGCCAACGCATAAAGATAGTTCAGCGCTTCCGCCTTGATGGCCGATTCTCCTGCGTCCTCCAGATCCTTTTGCGCCACATGAACCACCTTCAAAGGGCAATTCTGCTTTAGCGCCATGTCCGCGCCGCTGCGAATCAACCGTGCGCACAGGCGTTGGAGCGTAACCAGCACCATAATGGGGGTTTGCTCTGCCAAGATCATGCGCTCCTTTCGCTTAGACCCTGCGAATATCAGCAATCATCTTATCGTTGCTCAAAACCGTCACGCGGGCGCCCAGCGGGAGTTCGGGCCTGCCTTTCAGTGCGTCATAGTACAAAAGGCGCTCCTCCTCGGGGTCGTTCTTCTCTCCCACGTTCACCGTCAAGGCGTACCAGTCCAAGCCTTCCTTATCGCAGGCGGATTCCGCGATGGAGGTCAAGATCCCCGTCGTTTCCCGCTTGCGCCCCTCCAGCATGTACCTCACATGCCGCAGGTACCATTTCATTGGCCGCAGATATACCCCATACAAAAACAGCCCATACCAGCCGCCAAGAATCGTCGCAGCCGCCGCAAAGCCCCATCCCCAGTCCTGCCTGTGCCCTTGGCAAACGGCAAACACCGCCGCTCCCACCGCAAACAGCAGGGCAGGGGGAAGGAATGTCAAAATTCGCCGTTTGCGAAGCTGCGCCTCCACCTGAGCCAGGTCCTCCTGTGAATACACGGCGGACCCCCCCTTAGTTCTGCTCGTCCTTGGTCTTGATTCTTTGCAGCAGCTTAATGGTAGCAAATAACAGCGACAGGACCAAAAACACGCCCAACAGGCCAATGCCCGTGGTGAGCAATCCTTTGCTGACCAACGGAAGGCCCGACAGAGAGTTTGCTTTATCGGTTTCAACCGCGGCGGTGGTCGCCGCCTCACTCATTGTGGAAAGCCAATGTAACATATTGCGTTCCCCCGCTTTCTCTCTTCCAAATCCAGTTTATTTCACCCAACCGATCATCATACCCACCAGGGTGATCACCATGCCGCCCGCCACGATGGAGCCGATCTGGCCCGAAACATTGGCGCTGATAGCCTGCATAAGCACGAAATTGTAAGGATCATCTTCCTTGGCCATCTTCTGAATCACGCGGGCGCTCATGGGAAAGGCGGAGATGCCCGCCGCGCCGATCATGGGGTTGATCTTGTTCTTGCGGAACAGGTTTAGGAACTTGGCAAAGAGCACGCCGCCAGCCGTATCAAACACGAAAGCGAATAGGCCCAGGCCCATGATGAGCAAGGTATCCAGCCGTAAAAACTTATCCGCTACCATGGTAGAGCCGATGGTGATGCCCAAAAGGATGGTCACCAGGTTGGCCAGCTCGTTTTGCGCGGTTTTATTGAGCCGTTCCAGCACGCCGCATTCGCGCAGCAAATTGCCAAACATCAGGCTGCCCACCAGGGGTGCGCTCATGGGCACAATAATCCCTGCCACCGCCGTCACGATGATGGGGAAAAAGATCAGCGCGGCTCTGGAGGAACGCTGTTCGCTGTAAGTCATTTTGATGCAGCGTTCTTTCTTGGTGGTAATGGCGCGAATAACCGGGGGTTGAATCACCGGCACCAGCGACATATAGCTGTACGCAGCCACGGAAATAGGCGCCATATAGTCGACCAAGCTAAAATGATTGGCCACATACAAGGTCGTGGGGCCATCCGCCGCGCCAATAATGCCAATGGCGGCCGCCAAACGAATGATGAGGCTGTCTTTTTCCGGTCCTGCCACCATGTTGGCAATATCCGGAATCACGGCAGGAATCAGGAACAGGGACACCATGAATGTGGCAAAAATGCCAAACTGGGCCGCCGCGCCAAAGAAAATCATGTAGGGATACTTCATCAAGGTCGACAAATCGCACAGTGCGCCCACGGCAA
>JAVBVF010000006.1:0-120774 GCA_031554475.1 Eubacteriales bacterium
TGGCACCCCGGCTGGCTCATCTTCCTGGCGATCCCCGCCGCGGCCATTGTGGAAGGCGCGGACCAGTGCACCAAATAAGCCGGCTGACGGCATGCATGCTCCCCCCTGCCATGGGCAGGGTGGTGCATGGCTGTCAAAAAAGGTTCGGGAGACGGCCTCCGGCGGCTAAAGGGCTGTTGCCCTTTAGAATTCCTTTCCTGAAACGCCCATTTCATGGGCGTTTCACAGATGGGTCCAGGGCACAGCCCTGGCAGTGGTTTGGAGGCGGAGCCTCCAAAAAGTGTTTATCGACAAGCGGCTGCAAGTCCAATGCAGGGAGGCTGCATTGGACTTTTGCCCTCCAACGGGGATCGTGAGGCGCCTGGCGCACATGTCGCTCGGCGCCTCACTTGATGCGGGAGCCTTGGCTCCCGCACCCTCAAAGCGTGTAACTTCGCGGCTTCCTTCTTGCACATTTCGCGTCGCTATCCACTTTGTCAACGGGATGGAGCCTGTTCAAAAACCCATTAGCCCATCTCATACCTGGGCAGGCTGTGTACCGCACCCTCGTAGGTTTCAATCAGCGCATCGCACCAGGCGTCAAAAGCCGGATCGGGCTTTTGCCACTCCCCATGAGCATCAATATAGCGGATGGTCTCGCGGATTCCCTGATCAAAGCGGATGGCGGCCTGAAAGGCGGGAACCATGCGTTTGATCTTAGCATTGTCAAAAATAGCGCAATTGCTCTTGTCCCCCAGGAGGGACCCCCGGTACGACGGGCAAAGCTCCGCCAGGGTTTCACTGGCAATATGGCAAAGTTTCGCCTCCACCCCCAGGGCGTTTCCCATGGCCGCAAACACCTGGTTCCAGGTCAGGCACTCGTCGCCCGTAATGTGAAACACCTCGCCAATGGCATGGATATTGCCCATGAGTCCGCAAAAGGCTACGGCAAAGTCGTCGGAGTGCGTCAGGGTCCAAAGGGTCAGCCCGTCCCCGGGAACCACCACCTTCTTCCCCTGGCGGATGCGCTCCAGCACCTGAAAGCTGCCGTTCTTCCCATGCAAGGCCACGGGCACGCTGAAGGGGCCGTATGTGTGGCTAGGCCGCACAATGGTCACGGGAAAGCCGCTACTGCGGTATTCGGCGATCAGGGCTTCTTCACAGGCGATTTTATCTTGGCTGTACTGCCAAAACGGGTTGGCCAGGGGCGTGCCCTCGGTCACGATGGGAAAGGCCGGCGGTTTTTGATAGGCCGAGGCCGAGCTGATGAACATGTATTGCTTTGCGCAACCGCGAAACAGCTCAATGTCCCGCAAAACCTCCTCCCGGGTATACGCGATAAAGTCCGCCACCACGTCAAAGCGCAGCCCCTTGAGTTGGGCGCGGACCTCCGCCTCGTTGTGGATATCGGCGGTGATGACTTTGGCTCCCTCCGGCACCATGGCCGAACGGTTGCCCCGATTGAGCAGATACAGCTCGAAGCCCTGCTGTACGCAAAGCCTGGAAATAGACGCGCTGATGGTTCCTGTACCTCCAATAAACAATGCCTTCATTTGTGCTTCCTTTCTGCTTGCAAGAGAATTTAGGGTGCTATGGCAATGCCCACGGCTCCGCCGCCGAAAGATTTTGAAAACTTTCCACGATCCCTTTGACCGTTTGGCCGCCCTGGTCCGTATAATCCGCCAAAATCAAGCGGATCCAGCGTCCGGCCTGAATGCCGGCGGCCACGCGGTAGGTCAGGGTAGCGGCTCCGTCCTTCATCACTTCCTCACTCAAAAGGAAGGCGGTTCCTGCCCCATCCACCCGCTCTCCTACCGAAACGTTTTCCCCCTGCTTTGACCATGCCTCTAGGGCGTCCAATCCCCCGTTGCGCCGCAAAGGCTTCTCCTGCACAAGGAAAATCATGGGAGCGTCCGGATTGTTGGCGATATACAAAATACCATCCTGGGCGGCCTCGGCCGTTATCTCCTGCGCTTGCCAGTTCTCCGGCAAGGAAAAAGCCAGGCTTTGATCCGCCAAGGCGATCACCTTATCCAACGCCTGCGCGGCGGAACCGCTACCCGCGCTCCACAGAAAACCCAGCACCGCAATCCACAACCATGGTCTTTGTCCGGAAAACTTCATGGAAATCACCTCTACTCCCAGTATACCCAGCAGTGATTCCATTTATACATTGTCACTATCTTATCATAACCCTTGGATCCCCGCAAGAACAGCCCGCCGGAAAACAGGCGAAGAAGCAGGATTTCCACTGCCGCAGGGGGAATTTTTACCACAGTATTCTCGTTGATCCAGGTCGCCAAGGAACGGAGGAAGCCGCATGAGTGAAATCTATTATCAGCATGACCCTTCTTCGGAGGGCCCAGAGGATCCGGTCCATAGCGCTGAAGCGCCTGCGCAGGCCCTATCGCCCGAGGAAACCCCACAGCCGGAGGAAACTCCGGCTCAGGCGGAGCCAGCCGAGGAACCGAAAGACTCCCCAGAAATCCCCCTGCCGGAGGAAAGCGTCGCCCTTCCTGAAAAAAGATCCTTTTCTCCCGAAAACGAGGAAGAGGAAGACGAAGAAGAAGACATGGCGGATGACGTGGATTTTGAGGCGCTGGAAGAGCGGCTCATGGCGCTGCAGCAGGAGATCCGGTCGCTGAAGATTCCCGTTGTCATGGTGTTTGAAGGCTGGAGCGCGGCTGGCAAGGGCACCATGCTTGGAGAGCTTTTGGAAGGCCTGGACCCCCGAGGTTATAAGGTATACCTCTGCGATCAGCCTACCCAGGAGGAGCTCCGTTACCCCCTGGCCCGGCGTTATTGGGTACGTATGCCCGCCGCGGGCAACATCTCCCTTTTTGCGGGCAGTTGGTACTATGATGTAAGCAATGCCTGCTTGGTCAGCAAGCGCGCTGAGAAGGGCCTTGCGGAGCGCTACCAGCAAATCGTGCAAATGGAAAGCCAGCTTATTGCCAGCGGTGCTCTGCTGATCAAGTTCTTTTTGAACATTTCCAAAAAAGAACAAAAGCGCCGCCTTAAGGCCCTGGAGAGCAAAAAAAGCACCCGTTGGCGCGTAACCAAAGAGGATTGGGCGCAAAACAAGCGTTATGACGAAATGATGCAGCTTTATGATGGCATGATGGCCCATACCCATTTCGACGGCGCTCTTTGGCATGTGCTTCGCAGCGAGGAAAAGCGCGCCTGCAAAAAGCAAATGTATGATATCGTGCTGGATGCCTTTGAAAAGGCCGTAGCCGAACGCAAGGAAGGCGCGCGGAGCTGGGATACGCCTACGCTTTTGCATGTGAGCAGCATCCCCACGGACCCCATCCCGCCTTTGAGCGCGGTGGCGGCCTCTCAGCCCACGGAGCCCGACTATAAGCAAGCCATGGACCAGGCGCAAAAGAAGCTGCGCAAGCTGCAAAGCATCCTTTTTCGCAAGCAGATCTCTTTGGCGCTTTGCTTTGAAGGCTGGGATGCGGCGGGAAAGGGCGGCAGCATCCGCCGCTTGACCAGCGCCCTGGACCCCCGCGGTTTTGAGGTGGTTCCCATCTCCGCCCCTACGGCCGAGGAAAAAAGCCATCATCACCTGTGGCGTTTTTGGAAAGCCCTTCCCAAAAACGGTCATGTGACGATCTTTGACCGGACTTGGTATGGCCGTGTGATGGTGGAGCGCGTAGAGGGTTTTTGCACACAGAACGAATGGAATCGCGCCTATGAAGAAATCAATCACTTTGAACGGGATCTGGCCGTTCACGGCATGGTGATTCGAAAATTCTGGCTGCAAATTGATGCCGAGGAACAGCTGCGCCGCTTCCAAGACCGCCAAAACGACCCGCAAAAGCAATGGAAAATCACCGAAGAGGACTGGCGCAACCGCGACAAGTGGCCCGCCTACGAGACCGCCGTCAACGAAATGCTGGAGCGCACCCATACCCCCCACGCGCCTTGGGTGGTGGTAGAGGCCAACAACAAGCGCTTTGCCCGGCTGAAGATTCTTCATGCGGTGATCGAGGCTATGGAACAGGCCCTTGAGGAACACGAGGAGTAGAGGAAACCAGCGCTGGTTTCGAAAATATGGGGAAGTTTGGACTCTGGCCAAACCCGTTTCAGGGCTACCGCCCTTAAGAATCCCTTCCTTTAGGAAATGCCTTTCATGGGCATTTCAAAAGGGGTCCAGGGCGAAGCCCTTGCGTTTGACGCTATCAAAATTCATTGATTTCAGTCCAAAATAAATAGGAAGCGGAAAAAATAGAAAATCAGCGCAAAACAGGGGCGGCTTGCATACGCATAAGCCGCCCCTCAGATCGTTGCAAACTCTGTTTGGCAACGAGATGGAGCTTGCTCAAAAAGTCTCGGCTGCATGAAAGCAAGGTGGCATTCAGGAGGGAGGAGCGAAGCTCCGACTAGCGCCCGAAGTTTGCGTAGCAAACAAAGCGCGTACCCACGACTCGGCGTAGCCGAGGGGTGGGCGACTAAGGATGGAGCGTACATGTCCTTACGTGACATCCCTTAGCCGCCTAAGCTGACAAAGCAAACGGGCCTTTTTCAGCAAGCTGAGGGGCGGCTTGCATATGCATAAGCCGCCCCTGTTTGATTTTTCAGGGTCAAGACTCCGCTTCCGCTTCCCAAGCAAAGCGGGGTACCTCTTGCCCCTCATGAAGCACCCTCTCGTTCCACATGGAGGCGGGCCGTACCCAATATCCTCTTTCCCCGTACAGCGCTTGATACAAAACCATGGGCTCCAGGGTTTCCGAATGCCTGACCACCATCCAAAGGCGGTAGCGGTTTCCTTTGAAATGCTTGTAAATCCCCGGCTTCCACTCGGGCAACTCCGTCATAACGCCACGCGCCCCTTTTTCCAGGCCATGAACTCTTCAAAGGTACCTTCATGATCCAGGCAGCCTTCCTTGCCCAGCGGAATCTCCAGGATCCGGTTGGCGATTTCATCGATAAACTGGTGATCGTGAGAGGCAAAGAGCAGATTGCCCGGATAGGCCGCCAAACCGTTAGACAGCGCAGTGATGCTCTCTAAATCCAGGTGGTCTGTGGGCTGATCTAAAATCAAGGCGTTGGCCTTGCTCATCATCAAGCGAGACAGCATGCAACGCACCTTTTCACCGCCGGAAAGCACTTTGGCGGGTTTGTACACATCGTCCCCAGAAAACAGCATCCGGCCCAAAAAGCCTCGCAGATAGGTTTCCGTGGTGTCAAAGGAGTACTGGCGTAGCCACTCGATCAAATTGCCGTCAAACTCCTCAAAGAAACGGGTGTTGTCCTTGGGAAAATAGCTTTGGGTGATGGTCACGCCCCATTTGAAGCTGCCCACGTCAGGGTTCAGCTCTCCCACCAAAATGCGGAACAGCGCTGTGGCCCCCGCTTCGTTATCGCCCACAAAAGCAATCTTGTCCCCCTTGCGCACGGTGAAGCTCACATTGTCCAGCACCTTTACGCCGTCAATGGTTTTTGAAATGCCGTCCACCGTCAGGATATCCTTACCGGCTTCCCGTTCCGGCTCAAAGCCCACGAAGGGGTATTTGCGGCTGGAAGCGGGCATTTGCTCCACTTGGATGCTGTCTAGGATCTTCTTGCGGCTGGTGGCCTGCTTGCTTTTGGACTTGTTGGCGGAGAAGCGGCGGATGAACTCCTGCAAATCCTTGATCTTCTCTTCCCGCTTCTTGTTTTGGTTGCGCAAAAGCTGCTGCATGAGCGTGCTGGATTCATACCAGAAATCATAATTACCCGCGTACATCTTGCAGGTGGCATGGTCCACGTCCACAATATTGGTACACACCGCGTTTAGGAAGTGGCGGTCATGGCTGACCACAATCACGATGGCGTCGGAATCCACCAGGAACTCCTCCAGCCATTCCGTGCTCTCCACGTCCAGGCCGTTGGTAGGCTCGTCCAAAAGGATAATGGAGGGATGGCCAAACAAAGCCTGGGCCAAAAGCGCCTTCACTTTTTGGCGGCCATCCAAAGAACCCATCAGCGCGTAGTGCAGCTCCACGGGGATCCCAATGCCGTTTAAGAGCTGGGCGGCCTCGGTCTCCGCGTCCCAGCCGTTCATTTCAGCGAACTCGCCCTCCAGCACGGCGGCGCGCTCGCCGTCGGCATCGGAAAAATCTTCCTTGGCATAGAGCGCGTCCTTTTCCTTCATAATCTCATACAGCCTTCGGTTGCCCATGATGACCGTATCCATCACCGAGTATTCGTCATACTTAAAGTGATCCTGCTCCAAAACGGACATCCGATCTTCTTTTTGCATGGACACGGTCCCTGTGGTGGGCTGCAGCTCTCCCGAAATAATACGCAAAAGCGTGCTCTTGCCCGCGCCGTTGGCTCCGATAATCCCGTAGCAGTGCTCCGGCTGGAACAAAAGATCCACGTGTTTGTACAAAAGATCGCCCGCGAATTGCAAACTTACATCCGTAATCGTCAGCATGTCTTACCCCTCTAAAGATATATTTGCCAAGAAAGGGTATCACGTTATCTGGGGTTTGTCAAAGAAAATGAAAAGCCACCCAAAGGGGCAGCTTTTCAGGCTTGTGAGCTTAAGACGCGATTGCCTTACGGATTCTCGGTTTCATTCAAGGTGAACTCCAAACGTACGGGCTGGTGATCGCTGTTTCTAAAATTCAGATCAATGGTCTGCACATGATTCACCTTCACATTGGAAGAAACGATAAACCCGTCGATCACATACAGTTGGGTCTTGGCCCGGTCGCCGGAATAGGGTTCGTTCAACAGCCGGCAAGTGGGGGTGGACGCGTCAAACGCGTAAGAAAACCCTTGGGGCAGATCATCGGCGGACAACTGCCCGGGAGCCCAGTATTCATCGTTCAGCACCGGATATTGGGTCACATGGGGGAAAATTTGGTTGAAATCCCCGCCGGCGATGACATAATTGCCTTTGCGGTATTCCGCCTGCAAAAGCGCCATCAGCTGCTGGGTTTGAGCCCGCTTTCCAGCCCCGTCATCATAAGCCTCCAGGTGCAGGTTTACGATCACTACCTCTTTCTCGCTGCCTTCCACTGGCAGGCGTTCCACCAGCAAGCAGCGTTTGAGGTTGGCCACCCGCATGGGCCAGGAGAAGGGTACCGGCAGGCTCTCCCGCGTGGCCTCCTTTACCTGAAAGGCGCTCATGGTCAAAAGCCCGCTTTCCACCTTGCCGATCATGGGCCAAGGAAAGGGAACAAAATCGCACTTGTAATTGTAGGCAAAGGCGGAGCCCATCATCAAGCCGCGCTCCACTTCGCTCCGCTCGTTGACAAAATAGCTGCGCTGGGCATTCAAATCCAGTTCCTGCAGCAAATACACATCCGCCTGCTGCTGGGAAAGGGTACTAACGATTCCGGCCAGGTTTTCCTGCACATCCTCTTTGCGCGAAGGCCTCACCATGGACCCGCCGTCCATGAAAAAATCCTGGTTCCGGCCCAGGCCCCCATACCCGATGTTCCAAGACAGCATCGTGATCCTTTTTCCAACGGCGGGAACCGCATTGCGGCCCCCTACCTTGACGGTAAGGGTCTCTACATCGGCGGGAGCGTATTCGGTCGCGCTCAAATAGCCGATCAGCCCAGCGGCCGCCACGATCACCAGGAGTACCAGGATCAATAAGCATTTTCCCATCTTCCGTATAGCGCCCATGCGTTTACCCCTCTCGTTTCCCAGCGGTCCTCTTTTGTTTTTGTGTTCTTTGATCCATTATAGCATATCACTTTGGCCTGTCAACGCGGCGGCCAGGAGCTGCCGCAAGCCAGCTGCAAAGGCCTGGTCTTCCGCCGCCGTGCGCTTGGGCGGTCCTTTGGTGCGCCCACCGCCCTGCCGGATCTTTCGCGCCATATGCCGCTGTTCCAGCAAGCCTTCCATGTTGTGAGAAGAATACACCCAGCCATTTTGGTGGATGGCCTTTGCCCCCTTGGCCAGGCACATGGCCGCCAAGCCATAGTCCTGGGTCACCACCACATCCCCGAGGGCCAACAGGTTCACCAAACGGAAATCCGCGCTATCCGCTCCGCGGAGCACCGTCACGGTTTGCGCCCCTTCCCTGTGCATCTCATGGGCGTCGTCGCAAACCAGGAGGGTCTCCAGGGCAAACTCTTTGGCGATGGCAATGGCCAGCTTCACCACCGGACAGGCGTCTGCGTCGATCACCAGCTTCATCGATTTCCCAGCCCTTTCCCTCACTAGCATTCCACTTCTTCCCAAAGCGCGTCCCCGGTTCCCAGGCGAAGAAGGCTTGCAAAGCCTAGGGATTTCAGCCTGGCAAGCGTCTGAGGAAACCCGAAATCCAAATGCCTTGCGTCGTGGCAATCCGAGGTGAGGGTGACCCTCCCGCCCATCTCCCGCCAGGCCCCCAGCAGCTCCCGGGAAGGATACACGTCCCGCAAATACCCCCGGGCCATGCCCCCCGTATTGACCTCCAGCACACCGCCCGAAACAAAGGCGCTCTGTAATGCGGCAAGCGCCATCTTGCGGTAAGCCGGACTTTGCGCGTCAAACAGGCCGCTTCTCTCCGCATGCTTACGCACCAAATCAAAATGCCCAATGATGTGGGGCCGGTCCCCACGCAGCATTTCCACATGGGCGTCAAAATAGGCCCGGGCCATGGCCAACATATCTCCCGCAAAGCGCGCTTCCACATAGGCTTTCAGGCATTGCAGATCCCCGTCCACAGCGACGCTTTGCCCATGAAAATCTTGGCAGAGATAGTGAGTAGACCCCAAAAGATAGTCAAACTGTTCCCGATTTTTCTGTTTGCTTTCGCTTGGGGTGAAACCATCCTGCTCCAGCCCCACCCACAAGCGCGGGCCTTCGCCCTTTTCCAGCTGAGCGGCTTGCAACGCCCGCAGTTCTTTGAGATAAGCCTCCTGCCGCCCCTCGCCCATGGAATAGAGCGGATCAAACCCCTGGTCTCCATGGCCGGAAAACCCAAGGCTCACAAAGCCTAGCCGCTGGGCAGCCCCAATCATTTCTTCCGGCGTATTTTTCCCATCGCAATACCCTGTATGGGTGTGAGCGTTAGACAAAAAGGCCATATCACTCGTTTCCTTCCTCGATCCAGGCGGCAAAGCGCTTGGCCAACTCCGGATAGGCGCAGGCCTCCACCCCCTGGGCATGGCCGCCGGACAAAAGGGCCTCGCCCCTGCGCTTTTTCGCCCACAGGTCTTCGATATAGGCGTTCAACCTGGGCTGATCCTCTTCCCCGTTGGCTTCTTCGTAGCAACAGCCCACGCCCAAACCCTCCAGCAGGCCCTTGGTTTCGCTCTGGGCAAGCGTACCTTTCACGCACCCGCAAATGGGCTTTTCCATCATAAAATATTCCAGCATTTTCCCCGTGAGCACCCCTGTGCGGCGCTCATCGTTCCAAGCCGCCAACAGCAGGCAGTCCGCCTGTTTTTGCAAGGCCAGGGATTCCTCCCTGTTCACCATGCCGCAGTCCAGCACTAGGGCTTCCAGGCCTACCCTCTGGGCTTGCTCCCCAAACAGCCCGCTCTCACTGCCCGCATACACCACCTGAAAATCCGTAGCCTTGGCCGCCCCTGTGGCCATCAAGGCCTGCAATGCCTTCCAAAAGGGGGTCAGATCGCACTGGCCCGCATACAAATGCCCACAGTACACAAAGCGGAAAGCGGCGGGGGGCAGGGGCTTCTCCGCCGCAAGGCTCTTAAGATCTTCTCGGTCAAAGCCATTGGAGATCCTCGTGCCTACGCCGTCCAAGCCCATCATTTTCACAATACCTTCCGACACCGCGCTGATCTGATCCGCTTCCCTGCGCACCCTTTGCACATAGCGGCTCGCCAGGCCCTTTTGCCATGAAAAGGGCATCTCCACCTCGTCCCGAAAATCCGCGATCCACATCCTGGCCATTCCGCTTTGCTTCACGCGGCGGGCAATGGTATGCATGCTCAAAGGTCCGTAGCTAGACAGCACCACGTCAAAGGAGCGGTTCATGCGCCGGATTTCCCGAAGGCCCTTGCGGGCAAAATCCCTATCCGCCAGATAGCGAAGCAGGCGGTACGCGCCATCCAATACGCGGGCTTTGAGGCTTCGCTGCTCCTTTGTGGTGGGCAGCGAAGCGGGCTTGGCTTCCCCCACCGCTGGGGAAGCCCCCCCTGTAGCGGCTTTGCGCTTTTGGTAGTCCCGAATGAGGTTTCTCTCCCGAACCACATGCACGTCTTTCAGTTCCCGCAAATCCCGTTCCAAGGTGGGGTCGTGAAGCCCCTCCAGCCCCGCGCCGCACAGCACGGTCACCTCATAGCCCATCCGGGCCAAATACTTGGCCAGCTTGGTGGCGCGCACCGCGCCGATGACGTTTTGAGGCGCAAAATAATAGCTGATCAATAGCACGCTTTTCTTAGCCATCCGCATTCGCGCCTCCTTTGGCCCTATCGCCGCCGGCTTGCGCAAAAAGCAACTCCAGCAGCCTTTCACTTCTGCAGCGTTCGTTCCAGCGGTTTTGGGCCGCCTGCCGCATGGCTTGAATTTGCCCCTGCGACTGCGCCGTAAACCTTTCCAGTGCGAAAAGCACGCCTTGCGCTCCGGTTTGTGGGCCGTACAAAATCCCCGTTTCTTCGTCCACCAGTTCGGGAATCCCGCCCACTTTGGGGGCGATCACGGGAATCCCAAAGCGCATGGCCTCCATGATGGACACAGGAACGCCCTCCATGCGGCTGGTGTTCACAAACACATCGAAACCTTGCGACTCATAGATGCCTTGGATCTTCTCGCCATCCATCCATCCGGTGATCTCAAAGCGCACATTCCCTTTTTGGCCCAACTTCTCAGCGGCATAGGCCCGCAGGGCTTCTTCTTGGCCCCCTCCGCCCAGGTGCAGCCAGTGAAGCGGCGCTCCCGCCCATTGGGCCAAGGCGTCCACCAACAGCGGCAATTGTTTAATCTCCTCAATCGCGGAACAGCTCACCAGCCGCCAAACCCCGGCCTTCCAAAAAGGAGATTCGCCGCAATGCTCCACCGCCGCTCCCCGGGAACCCACCCCCAGGACATGCAGCTTGGGCGATTTCTCATATTCCGGCAGATACCCAAGATACTGCGCTTTTGCGTTCTCACTGATCAAAAACAGGCCGTCAGCCCAGTCGGCGATGAAGCGCTTCATCAAATACGGATTCATGGAATTGCGTTCTTGCGCAATTTCAAACGCATGCCCCCGGGTCAAAAACCGCAACGTTCCATGCTTTTCTTTGCTCAGAGCGCAGGCATAGGCGTCATAGCTCATCCAGTACGAATAAAGGATGGTTTGGGAATGATCACAGGTCTTGAGCCATCCTTCCAGCCAGCCATGGAGCATTTGCCCCCGAGCCGCGAACAAAAACAGCTTGATCACGTTGCGCGGCCTTCCCATTCCCGCCTTCAGGGTACGACCCATTTCCTGCCATAGCTCCCGAGCAAATAGCGCGCGAAGCCCGCCTTTTAGGACCGCCCAGCGGGAACCCCGCAGGGGCGGCGGCGCTACAGGCTGGCCCTTGCTGCCTGTCCATTCTGCCGTGCCATAATAGCCGACCATCAAGACCCGATGAAAATGCGAAAGCAAAAAGGGCAGCTCTTGAAGAAAGAAAGGATCCAGCGCCCCTGTTTTGTGAACCGCGCACTCGCTTACAAAAATCACCGTCTTGTGTTCGCTCATGCTTCCAGCCTCGCAAACACGCCTTCCAGAATGCCCTCCCAGGTCATATGCTCACGGGCATAGGCACGCATGGCAACAGGCGCTTCGTCGTCCCCTTTCGTGCGCAGGGCAAACTCCACCATTCTTTCCATGGAAATCGGGCTTGCATCATTAGGCAGGCACAAGGAAAACCGCTCGTCCATTGGAATGCCGGGATCATATCCGGCATTGACAAAGGGGATTCCTCGCGCCATGTATTCCCGCAGTTTCAAGGGCGTGGCTTCCGAAAGCCCCACCCGGTACAGGCCAAACAGCCCTAAGCCCACGTCGCAGGCCGCCATCACATCGTCCAACGCCTGCCCGTAGAGCGGGCCATGGAAGATCACCCTGTCCTGAAGGCCCAGCGTTTCCGCCAGTTTTTTCCATTCCGCCAAGGATCCATCCGCATCCGGCCCCACCATATGGATCCGCACCGCTGCAGACCCCTGATACTCCCCCAAGGCTTTGATCACGCGGTCGTATCCATGGCATTTGGCCATGCTGGCCAGGGCAAGCATGGACACGGACGGATCCTGGGGCCGCGGAACGTGAGGCGTAACCCCTTCCACAGGCACCCCGTTGACGATGTTCATGGCCGGCCTTCCATCCAAAAACCCATTGCAGGGCTCTCCAATGAGCGTATACAAATCCACCAGGGGATGAATCCGTTCCATCACACGGTCTGTATGGGAAAACACCAAGCCGCGCCAAAAAGAGGTCTTGATCCCCTTCTCTTTGGGGTAGGTGGGGTACTCCACCACCAGCTTTCCTCCCTGGGCCTTTAGTTTTTGAAGAATCTTTTGGGCCCCCGCGAAGGTGGGCATATAGCGGAGGTATAACACATCCACCCGCTTTTTTAACAATACCGCTCTCACCGCCGCCATAAGGTCCATGAAGATCTTGGTATGGTCGTACCCGGGCATGCCCGTCAGCCGGTTGCGCTTAAGGAGCGCCCGCGTGCCCTCACCCATGAGCCACATGCCTTCCGGATCCCAGCCGATGCCATAGGCCTCGTACCCCAAAGCCCTGGCCGCGGCCATTTGGCCGTCAAACTTGGGTTTGAGGTTGTCGTTTTGATGGAGTGGGTATTTCATCACAAATAAAATCACGGCCATGATGGTTCCTCCCCTTGGGAAAGCTCAAAGCGGTACCACTCCGCCATTTGCGCCAAAACGGTGGGCAGGCCATAGGCCACGATTTCCCGCCGATTGCGCGCGCCCATTTCCGCCCTGAGGCTTTCGCTTTCCAACATCTTCCCCAGATCCTCCGCAAAGCCTTCCACGTCCTTAGGCTCCCTGAGAAAACCGCCCTGGCCCTGCCCGATCAAATCCGCGTTGCCCCGAACCCGGGATACCGCGCAGGGCAACCCCGCTGCCATGGCTTCCATCAGCGACACGGGCAAGCCCTCTTGAAAGGAGGGAAACACAAACGCATCCGACGCCTTCAGCAATTCCGGCACATCCTTGCGAAAACCCAAAAAACGGACCCTTTGCGAAATGCCCAGCTCTTGGCACAGGGCGGTCAAGGGTTCCGTAAGCTCCCCTACGCCGCAAAACAAAAGCCAAACCCCTTCCCGCTTGGCCACGGCGCGAAGCACGGTCTCATGGTTCTTGCGAGGAATGTGCTCGCCCACACAAATCACCACCGGCACGTCTTTCGGCACGCCGATAGACTCCCGTACCGCCGCCCGATCTACGGCCGTCTCAAAGCGGCCCAGATCGATCCCCACACCCTTGAGCAGCTCCACCCGCTTGGCCGGAAACTTCCGCGCCCGCGCCGCGTCCTCCCCATTGATGGTGATGAGCAAATCCGTGTACCGGGCCAAAAAGCGCTCCGCCGGATAAAACAAAAGCCAATGGGAAAGGGGGGCGCCCCTAAAAAAATGAAAGCCGTGAACCGTATACAAGACACGGCTCCCCTGCTTTCGGCTCTTTCTGGCGCACAGCCGCCCCATCATGCCGCCCACAGGGGTATGGCAGTGGATGAGGGCATAATTTTCCTGCTCCATTAGGCGTTTCAATTCATGATAAACCTTGAGGTTCCCAGGATGAAGAGGGGAACGCTCAAAAGGCATGTCCAGGTAACGGTGGCAAAAGGGGACTTGGGGGGCGCTTTCCTCCGTATCGTTGCGGGCGCAGACATGCACCTCATAGCCCTGTTCCTGAAACCAGCGCATGTAGGGCAAATGAAACACCAAAATGTGTCCCCGCAATACCGTGGCCACAAACAGCACTTTCCCTTTCATCGCTCCGCCTCCGTTTGCTGAATGGTTTGCGCGAAGGTTGGCTGCGGCTCATCGGCAAAGACCTGGCTCATGGCCTTTGCATAGGTCAAAGTGCCAAACACTTTTCCAATCAGGCTTACATGAGGCGAGAGGATCCCAAGGAGCCAGCCTAGGCCCCTGGGCTGCCACAGCCGCTTCCCGTGGGCTTTGGCGATCTCCGCCGCCAAGTCGTCCGTACAGACGTACTCGCGGTTTTGCGGAAAAAAGAGCCCGCCTTCCCCGCTGCTTAAAAGCCTGCGGATAAAACCATTCAAGCAGCCCACATACAGCATGCTGCGCTCATTGCAAACCCTGGGAAAAACGGGCAGCTTTCGCACCATGGCCGAAAGCCTGGGGTAATTGCCGCGGCAATCCTTTCCGTAAATCATGGGCGGGCGCACAATGGCCAGACGAAAACCCGCGTCCTGCAGGGATGCAATGGCCTCCTCGGCCATGAGCTTGCTTTTGCCATAATGGGTGTTGGGCGCTTCCTTCGTTTGGGCGGTGATCCGCCCGCAAACCAGCCCGTATACGCTCATGGAGCTGAAAAGCACAAACTGCGAAACGCCTTGCGCTTTGGCTTTCGCCGCCACTTCCACCGCCAGATCCCGGTTCACATGGTAGTAGCTTTCTGCATTGGCCTCCGTCTCCTGCTGGTGGGCGATCCCCGCCACATGCACGATCGCGTCAAAGCCCGCAAAGCTGTGCTCTTTCCACTCTTGCGTGCGTACATCCAGCGTCTCCGTCTGGAATTGATCCGGCGTTTGGGCCAAAAAGTTTTGGATATTCTTTCCCAAATAGCTGCCCGCGCCGGTGATCAGCACTCGCTTCATTTGTCCGCCTCCATTTTCCGCGTGGCGTAGTGCTTGCCTTCCTTCCCCTCGGCAATGCCCTCGCGGTTAAACACCTTGACCAAGGTGAGCAACACACATTTCACATCCAAAAGAAAGCTCACATTTTGCGCGTACTCCCCATCTCGCAGGGCCTTCTTCTCCAGCGCCAGCTCGTCCCGCCCGTTCACCTGGGCCCAGCCGCTTAGCCCGGGCAAAACATCATTGGCGCCGTACTGGTCCCGAAAAGCGATCAAATCCTCTTGGTTCCACAGCGCGGGGCGGGGGCCCACAAAAGACATTTGCCCCAGAAAAATGTTGAACAATTGAGGGAGCTCGTCCACGCTGGTGGCGCGAAGAATGCGGCCCGCCCTGGTGATATAGCGCTTGGCGTCCTTTAATTCATGGGTGGGGATGTCTCTGGGGGTATCGGTGCGCATGGTGCGAAATTTGAAAATATCAAACCATTCCTTCTGCTTTCCCACTCGCTTTTGCCGAAAAATGGCCGGCCCCTTGGAATCCAGCCGAATCCAAAGGCTTACCCCCACAAACAAGGGGCTGAGCACCACAATTCCCACCGCGGATAAAAGCAGATCCAATCCGCGTTTGATCACTCGCCTATACATCCCGTCACTCCCCCGCAGGCCTTAGGCCCGCTCCTCTTGCGCTTCCACAATGCGGTTCACCGCGTTGATGTAGGCGAGACAGCTTGATTCAATAATGTCCGTGGAAACACCCTTGCCCAGCATGACCAGCTCCCCATGGCGCACCCGAACGGTCACCTCGCCCAAGGCGTCCTCCCCTTCGGTCACCGCGCGAAGCTGATAGCTCTCCAATTGGCAGGGAATCCCCGTGATCTGATCCACTGCGCGGAAGCAAGCCTCCACAGGGCCGCCCCCACAATCGGCGCGGGTCAGAATTTCCACGCCCTTTTGCAGGCTCACCGTGGCGGTGCTGGTCATTCGATTGCCGCTAAAAATCTGAAAAGAATGCATCTGGTAGGTTCCCTTGGCATTGTGCATCTGCTCCGCCAAAAGCGCCACCACATCCCGATCGGTGATGTTCTTTTTGCGGTCGGCCAGCTCCTTGAACTTCAAAAAAGCCTGATGCAGCTCGTTTTCCGTAAGGGCGATGCCCAGCTCCATGGCATGCTCCTGCAGGGCATGCCGGCCGCTGAGCTTGCCCAGCACCACGCCCCCTTGGGGAATGCCCAAATCCTCCGGTTTCATCACCTCATAGGTGGCGCGGTTTTTCAGCACGCCGTGCTGGTGAATCCCGCTTTGGTGCACAAAGGCGTTCCCGCCCACCACCGCCTTGTTGGGCGGGGTGTCCAGGCCGGAAAGGTTGGCCACCATCCGGCTCACCCGATAGACCTCTCTCGGATTCAGATTATCCTTCAACGCATAAATATCCCGGCGGGTTCTCAGCCCCATCAAAATCTCTTCTAACGGCGCATTGCCCGCCCTCTCCCCCAGCCCGTTGACCGTACACTCCACCTGCCGGGCTCCCGCCCGCACGCCTTCCAGCGTGGTGGCCGTGGCCAGCCCCAAATCATTGTGACAGTGCACGGAAAAAACCGCTTTGTCCGCACCTTTCACATTCTTTTGCAAGTCGGCGATCAGACGGCCGTACTCCCCCACGGTGGCATAGCCTACGGTATCCGGCACGTTTACGGTGGTGGCGCCCGCGGCGATCACGGCAGTGTAGATTTCATACAGAAAATCCGGCTCCGTGCGGGTGGCGTCCTCGCAGCTAAACTCAATATCCTCCGCAAGGCTGTGGGCAAAGGACACGCTACGAACCGCCGCTTCCAGCACCTGCTCCCGGGTCATGTTCAGCTTATGCTGGCGGTGCAGGGGGCTGGTGGCGATAAACAAATGGATGCGGCTTCGTTTGGCGCTTTGAAGCGCATCGGCGGCGGCGCGAATATCACCCTCCACGCAGCGCGCCAAGGAGCAAACGCGCATGCGCTCCACAGCCTTACCGACCGCGCGGATGGCCTCAAAGTCCCCTGCGCTGGCTCCCGCAAAGCCCGCCTCAATCACGTCCACGCCCAGGGCTTCCAGCCCGCGGGCCAATTCCACCTTTTCATTGAGGTGAAAGCTCACCCCCGGCGTTTGTTCGCCGTCCCGAAGGGTGGTATCCAAAAACAGCACCGTATCCTGCATGACCGCACCGTCCATTTCTACTCCATGCGAATCTGATCCCGAAAGCCTTCCAGCTTTTTCTGGCCAATCCCTTTCACGCTTTGCAAATCCTCGGGAAAATGGAAGTCGCCATTGGCCTCTCGCTCCGTAAGAATCGCCTCGGCCAGGGAAGGCCCAATCCCGTTCAAGGTACAAAGCTCGTCCAAGGTGGCGGAATTGACAGCCACCGGACCTGTTGGCAGCGCCACAGGCAAGGATTCCCCTTCGCGGCCCTTCACGCAGGAGGCGGGGAGAACCGCTTCCTGCCGTTTTTCCTGCCCTTCCCAGCGCCAGGCCGTCCAGCCTGCGGCCAGAAGCAGCAAAAGCACGCACAGAAGGATCCAAATGCCCCGTCCAGCCTTCCCCATAAGCCCTCACACGCCCTTGCGAACCTTTTGTCCCCCGGGGGTGTCCTCCAGGATGTAGCCCAAGGCCTTGATGGCGTCCCGAAGTTCATCGCTCCGCTTCCAATCCTTGTTCTTGCGAGCCTCCGCCCGTTCCTCCACCATGGCTTGCACCTGAGGGCTGATGGCCTCGTCCGTTTTGGTAACCAAGCCCAGCACGCCCGCCAGCTTCAAAAGCATCTCCTGCCCGTACAGGATGGCTTTGCGGGAGGCCTCGCCCTGGGGCAGCTTGTGGATTTCCCGAACCAGCTCAAACAGCGCGCTCAAGGCATCGGCGGTGTTCAGGTCGTCGTCCATAGCAGCGTTGAAATGGGCTTCGGTCTCGTCACACGCCTTCCTAAAGGCGGCCTCCGCCTCATTGGGCTCCCGTTCCACAGCCGAGCCCAGCCAGAACGCCAACTGATCCCGGGCAATGTAGAGCCGTTCCAGGCTGCTTTGGGCCTGCTCGATCATTTCCCTGCTGAAATTGATGGGGCTACGGTAGTGGGCGGACAGCATGAACATGCGCACCGCTTCCAGGTCAAAATCTTTGGCAATGTCTCGCACCATGAAGAAATTGCCCTTGGACTTGCTCATTTTCTCATTGTCAATATTGATAAACCCGTTGTGCATCCAATAGTTCACATAGGGTTTGCCCGTGGCGCCGCTGGTTTGGGCGATCTCGTTTTCATGGTGAGGAAAGAGCAAATCCTTGCCGCCGCAATGGATGTCAAAGGTGTCTCCCAAATAGGTGGTGGACATGGCGGAGCATTCGATATGCCACCCTGGCCGCCCCAGGCCCCAGGGGCTTTCCCAGGCGGGCTCCCCAGGCTTTTTCGCCTTCCATAGCGCAAAATCCAAAGGGTCCTCCTTGTGCTCGTCCACACAAACCCGTGCGCCGGACTCCAGGTCCTCCAGGTTTTGACCGCAGAGGCAGCCATAGTGGGGAAAGGCTTTCACCCGATAATACACGTCCCCGTCATTTTCATAGGCAAGCCCCTTTTCAATGAGCTTCTCAATAATGGCAATGATTTGCGGCATATGCTCCGTGGCTTTGGGATGCACCGTGGCCGGACGGATGCCCAGGGCCTTGGCGTCTTGGTAATATTCAGCGATGAAACGGTCGGCGATGGCCTTCACGGTGGTGCCGTCCTCCCGGGCGCGCTTGATCATCTTATCGTCGATATCCGTAAAGTTTTGCACAAAGGTGACCTCATAGCCCCGATGCTCCAAATAGCGCCGCAGCACGTCAAACACAATAAAGGGACGGGCGTTTCCGATGTGAAAGTAATTGTATACGGTGGGGCCGCAAGCGTAAATCCCCACTTTTCCTTCCCGCAAAGGCTTGAACTCTTCCTTTTTGCGACTCATGCTGTTATAGATCTGCACCCTGGCCGTCCTCCTTTGTTTCTCCGTTGGGAAGCGCTTCCTCCAGCGGCTGATAATCCTCGGCGCAAGGAGCGCCGCTTTGCTTTTCGCCGCAGTCCTCGCAGCCCAGGCGCTGCGCATGGCGCGCCAAGCAATGCTCCAGGGCGGTCAGCCGTTTGACCAAGGCTTCCATCTTCTCAAGCATGGGATCGGGCAGGTTCACCTGGTCCAGGTCCACCTCACCTTGCATGGCAACCTTGGCTTTTTTCACGATGCGGCCAGGATTCCCCACCACGGTGCAGTTGTCCGGCACGTCTTTCAACACGATGGCCCCGGCGCCCACCTTGCAATGATCGCCAATGCGGATAGGGCCCAGCACTTTCGCGCCCGCGCCGATGGTCACGCCACTGCCGATGGTGGGATGCCGCTTGCCCGTGTCCTTCCCCGTGCCCCCCAGGGTCACGCCCTGGTAAATGGTTACGTCATCCCCAATGATGGTGGTCTCGCCAATGACCACCCCGTCCCCGTGATCAATAAACACACGGCGGCCGATTTCAGCGCCCGGGTGGATCTCAATGCCGGTTTTGTGCCGCGCCCGCTGGCTCATGAGCCGCGCCAGCAGCACATGGCCTTTTTCATAGAGCTGGTGCGCTTTGCGGTGAGATTTGAGCGCCTCCAGCCCGGGATAGCAAAGCCGGACCTCCATCATGCTCTTGGCGGCGGGGTCGCGGGCCAAAACCGCTTCCCGATCTTCACGAACCAACGCTTTCCAGTTCGACATAATCCTTCTCCTCGTTCCTAGGCACTGGGCGGCTGTCCCCCCGAAGCACCTCTTGCAAATGATAGAGCAGTCTATTCTGTGAGTTGACCTTTTCCTCCCGGGGGCTCGCTTTAGGCAAATAGTCCCCTGTAGGCTGCTGCTCGGAGGCGTTCTCGGTATCCTGCCATTGCAGCTCCAAAATGTTTTCCACAGCCCGCTTACACTCCGGATCCTTCACCGGAAACATGAGCTCCACCCGCTTTTGCAAATTGCGGGGCATCCAGTCTGCGGAGGACAAATAGGTTTCGCTCTCCCCCCCGTTTTCAAAACAGAAGGCCCGGGCATGCTCCAAATGCCGCCCCACCAAAGAAACCACCCGAATGTTCTCGCTCAGGCCCTCCCGCCCGGGACTCAGGCTGCAAATGCCCCGCACAATGAGCCGGATGGGGACTCCCGCATTGCTGGCACTATACAAAGCGGCAATCACGCTTTCCTCCAGCAAGGAGTTCATCTTGGCCGTAATGCCCGCAGGGCGGCCTTCCAAGGCATGCTCCTTTTCCCGCTCAATCAAATGCAGCAGGGTGGTTTTGAGCTCCTCCGGCGCTTTGATCAATTCCTGCAAAGGGCTACACTGCGCCCCTTCCAGCATGGCAAAGAACCGGCGGGCATCCTCGCCCAGCACGGGATCGGCGCTCAGGAGGCCAAAATCCGTGTAGAGCTTGGCGGTACCGTCATGATAATTGCCGGTTCCCAAGTGCAGGTACGGTTTTAGCTCCCCCGCTTCCTCCCGTTCCACCAGGGTGATCTTGCTATGGGTTTTCAGCCCCGGTACGCCAAAGATCACATGGCAGCCTGCCTGGCGTAGCCGTTCCCCCCAAAACAGGTTGTTCTCCTCATCAAAGCGGGCCATGGCTTCCATCAAAACCGTCACTTGCTTGCCATTTTCACAAGCCTGCGCCAACGCCTGCACAATGGGGCTGTTGCCGCTAACTCGGTACAGGGTCTGCTTGATTTCGCGCACGGCGGGGTCCTGGGCGGCATGCTCCAGCCAATGCACCACCGGCGCAAAGCTATGATAGGGATGGTAGAGCAAATGGTCCTTTTGCGCAATGCGCCCAAACACGTCCTCTCCCATCAATTCTTGAAGCAACAAGGGTTCCACGGGGGTGAATTTCAAATCCGCCCGATGGATTTCCCCATAGAGATTCATCATCAGCTTATTCAGGTCCAGCGGTCCTGTGACGCGGTACTTCTGCTTGGGCGCCAGGCCAAAACGGTTCATGAGCAGTTGGAGCATTTCCTCGCTCATGCGCTCTTCCGCTTCCAACCGCAGCACGGGAGCGATGCGCCGGACGCGCAGCATTTCCCGCACCGCTTGGGGAATATCTTCCTGGGCATAGTCCTCAATGGGAAAATCCTGATTGCGCAGCACCCGAAAGATCGCGGCTTGCTCCACCTGTTCCTTGGAAAAGAGCTGATGCAAGTGGTGGCGCACAATGTCCTCGATGCGAATCAGCCTGTGCTGGGCGGGGTCTGGGGAGAGTTCATACATTCTCGGCAAGGCCGAGGGTAGCGCCACGGTCACAAACCGCACGGTTTTGCGCTGGGGATGAACGAGCTTCACGAACAGATGCAATTGCTTTTGCTGAGGTTCCTCCTCCGCCGTAAGTTGACGAAGGCTGTCTTTGATTTCCGTCTTGAAAATCTCCGTTTCCCGCTCCCGCATCGCATCGGTCAAGGTAAAGATGGGATACAGCTGAATGCCCTGGAGGTACAGTTCACTGCGGATGCCTTCAAACAAAAGGTATTGAAAGTTCTGCTGGCGCAAGACCGCGCGGTTCACCCTGCGGTACAAGCCTTTGGCCGGACGCTCGGCGCACTCTTTGATGCCTTGCCCGCGCCGCAGGGCCGCCGCGTGAATGGCGCCATAGCGTACCTGAATAAATTCGTCCAAATTGGAAGTCACAATGGCCAAAAACTTGGCTCGCTCCAAAAGGGGGTTTTCCGGATTGTCCGCTTGCATCTGCACCCGTTTGTTGAACTTAAGCCAGCTCAACTCCCGATTGGTCAGCGCCTGATCGCGGCTTTTTCGTTTCTTCTCCCCCCGCATACGCGTCCATCGTCCTCCCGTTACACAACTCAAGCTACCACAAGGCAGACTTACCAATCATTATAACACAGGAATCGACAGGCGTATAGGTGAAACCGCTTCTTTTTGATGGAAGCGCTGCCATTTCCCGCGTCCGGTTTCTCACCGGATTTCATTGGGAATAACCCATCGACGAAACGTTCTTTTTATGCTACACTTCCATACGATAGCAGCACTATAGAATGAAGGAGATGGAGCTAGTGACGGAACAGAAGCGGCACTATGGATTTTTCACCACGGTCGCCATGATCGTGGGGATTGTGATCGGGTCCGGCATTTTTTTCAAAACGGACAACATCCTCATCGCCACCAGCGGAAACGTGGCCCTGGGCGTCCTGGTTTTTTGCGTGGCCGCCTTTGCCATTGTTTTTGGATGCCTTTCCCTATCCAAGCTGGCGGCGTTAACGGACCGGCCCGGAGGGCTCATTACCTACTTTGAGGAATTCGCCAATCCCAAATTTGCCTCGGCCTTTGGCTGGTTCCAAACCTTTGTCTACTATCCAACCCTGACCGTGGTCATCTCCTGGGTGGTGGGGATCTATATTTCCCTGCTGTTCAATATCCCCATGGCGCTGGAAACCCAGGTGGCCATTGGCTTTGGCTGGTTCCTGCTGTGCTACTTCTTCAACATCCTTTCCGCCAAGGCGGGTGGCGCTTTCCAAAATGCCTCTGTGGTGATCAAGCTGATCCCGCTGATCCTTATGGGTGTGCTGGGCTTTGCCCTGGGCGACCCCCTCAAAGCCATCACCCAGCCCACGGAACAGGCCATGGGCGCCATGAAGACCCTGGCCTGGTTTTCCGCCATCGGCCCGATTGCTTTTTCCTTTGACGGCTGGGTGATCTCCACCGCCATCGGCTTTGAAATCAAGCAGTCCAAGCGCAACCTGCCCCGAGCGCTGGTTTTGGCCCCCTTGTGCATTTTGGTGGCGTACCTGGTGTACTTTACAGGCGTCAGCTCCTACCTGGGCGTGGACCAGGTCATGACCATGCAGGACGAAAGCGTATCCCTCATGGCCACCAATCTCTTCGGCTCCTTTGCCGCCAAGGGAATCCTGGTGTTTGTGGTCATTTCCGTCATGGGTACGGTCAATGGCGTGGTGCTGGGCAGCATCCGCCTGCCTTACTCCCTGGCCCTCAAGGGCATGATCCCCGGGGCCAAATGGCTGAGCAAAACCCACCCCAAAACCGGCATGCCTGTCAACGGCGGCCTGTACTCTATGCTCATCTGCCTTGTGTGGTGGGTGCTGCACTATTTGGTGCAAAAATTTGAGTTGCTGCCCAATACGGATATTTCGGAAATCGCCATTGCCGTCAGTTATCTTTTGTACCTGGTCTTATATTATCAGGTGTTCCGGCTTTGGAAAGAGAAGCGGGTGCAGGGCGTGGGCAACGGCGTGGTGTTCCCCATCCTGGCTGCCATCGGCTCGCTGTTTATCCTCTTCGGCGCGCTGCAAAATTCGCTCTTCCCCCTGTTTGTGCTGATCTGCGCGGTGGTGCTAGCAGCGGGGTACCTGTACATGCAAAGCCGAAAGCAACAGGCGTAAACGGTCTTTCCCTGCTTTTCCCACAAAACACGCCAGGGCAGCGGCAACGCTTCCCTGGCGTGTTTCATTGATTCCATACCCCCTGCGCAACAGCGGTTCCATGGGAAAATTGATTCTTCCTGCGCCCTCCAAATAGCGCCTTTCCCACGCAAACGCCTCCCCCGCATAGGGTCAAGCCGCAAAGGCATACCCTATAGCGAGGGAGGCGTTTGCATTGATTACAGCTTTCTTACTTTGGCTTGTTAAGGATTGCTTGTTTCTGTTGGGATACATTTCCGGTCAACAAAGTTTCAAAAAGCCGCTTTCCGCTAAGGAAGAGCGGGAAGCCCTGCAAAAGATGAGCGAGGGCGACGACGACGCCCGCCAAAAGCTGATTGAGCACAACATGCGCTTGGTGGTGCATATCGCCCGCAAATACAAGGTGCCTGGCTCCACCTTTGACGACCTGATCTCCATCGGCGCGGTGGGGCTCATTAAGGCGGTGCGCAGTTTTGACATGCGCACGGGCACGTCTCTAAGCACCTACGCGGCCCGATGTATTGAAAAACCAATCCTACCGCTACGGCTCTTGCGCCTCTACTGGCTGGCGCCACCGTTCGTTGATGGCGTGAATTTCATGCAGGGGCGCTTTGGGCTTTCGGTCGTAAGTCAATAGACCGTTGATCTCCTGCTCCACGTCGCAAAGCTGGGTGTAGCAAAATCCGGCCAGCACATGGGAGTCCCGCACCGCGTCCAGCACCCGGGCGTATTCTTCCAAGTACTCCTCCGCGTTTTCCACGCTGGAATAGCCCCATCCTCTTTGGGCCCCCGTGCGAAACCCAATGCCCCCGAACTCCGTGAGCAAGATGGGCTCCCCCCGGTGGGCAAAGCCGTTGGCGTAGATGGGCCGGCCCGCGGGTTGCTCCGAAAGAATCGCGCTGCGATGAGAAAGGCTCTGGCGAAAATGCTCCTGGATCTCCGGTTCATTCTTCTCCCCATGGCGGTAGTTGTGAATGGCGCACAGATCGGTCACGGTTTGCTCCCAGCCATCGTTGGATACCACCAGCCTGGTTCCGTCCACCGCGCGAACGGTGTGGTACAAGCCCAGGGAATGGCTCTGCTGGCGAGGATTCTCCCGAATATAGGGCACGCCCCAGCTTTCGTTCATGGGCACCCAGGCCACAATGCAGGGGTGGTTGTAATCCCGTTCCACTTCCGCCAAAAACTCCTCGGTCAGCCGCGCCACGGCTTCATGGGAAAAACTGGGCGCGCTGGGAATTTCCCCCCAGACCAGAAAGCCCAGCTTGTCCGCCCAGTATAAAAAGCGCGGATCTTCCACCTTCTGGTGCTTGCGGCAGCCATTGAACCCCATTTCCTTGCTCAGTTCAATGTCCCGCCGGAAGGCCTCGTCGCTGGGGGCCGTCAAAAGTCCCTCGGGCCAGTAGCCTTGGTCCAGCACCAGTTTTTGATAATAGGGCCGGTTGTTTAGATAGACCACACCGTCTTTGGTGTGGATTTTTCGCATGCCAAAATAGCTTTCCACCCTGTCGCATAACTTGCCCTTTTGCCAAAGTTCCAGCGTCACATCGAACAATTGCGGGTGTTCCGGGCTCCAGCACCAGCCCTCGCTATGGAAATCCGTACGAAAAATGTGTTCCCCAAATAAATCCATGCTTCGGCTGAGCCGCGAACCCTGCAATTCCATGCGGTCGCCACAAACCCGGCTCTCTCCAAAGCGAATGTGTACATTGCATTGAGCGCCCCGTATGTCTCCTGCAAAGCGCAATTCCATTTGTACGCTTCCCTGATCCAGGTCGGGCGTGAAGCGCAGGCTTGCGATATGCGCGTCCTCCACCGGTTCCAGCCACACGCTTTGCCATATGCCGGAGGTGCGGGTGTACCATATGCCGTGGGAGTCTGGCAGCCAATCTTGTTTTCCCCGGGGAATCGTCTCCTCCTGGGAAGGGTCCCACACGCGGCAATGCAGCCGGTTTTCACCCGAGCACAGCAAACGGGTGATGTCCAAGGTGAAACCCACGCTGCCCCCCGTATGCTCCCCCGCCATCTCGCCGTTCACAAACACCTGGCACTGGTAATCCACCGCGCCAAAATGCAACAGCACCCGCCTTCCCTGCCAAGCCTCGGGCAGGAGAAATCTGCGTTCATACCAAAAAACATCGTGAAACCCGCCGTCGGCAATGCCGCTGAATGGGGCCTGAAAGGCGAAGGGAACCTGGATGGGCCTTGCCCCTGGCAAGGCCCCCTTTTCCCAGCGTTCCAAAAGCCCTTGGTCCTCATCGTCAAACGCAAAGGCCCACTCGCCGTTGAGGCACATCCAGTCCTGGCGCACAAACTGCGGCCTTGGATATTCCGCCCTCCGCATGCTTTTCATCCTCCGATTAGATCGTTCGAACACGTCCCTTAATGATAGGTGGGCAGCCACTTTCCATGAGCGTCAATGAGTTCGTCCACCATCTTGACAATATCATCCAGGGAGAGCTCGGCGGCGGTGTGAGGATCCAGCATGGCGGCATGATAGATATGCTCCCGCTTCAGGGTCCTGGCGGCCTCAATGGTCAAAAGCTGGGGCTGGATATTGGTTTGGTTCATGGCCGCCAACTGCAGCGGCAGTGCGCCCACCCGGCAGGGGCTGATGCCGGAACCGTCCACCAAACATGGCACTTCCACGCAGGCGTCCCAGGGAAGGTTCTCGATCAGCCCGCCCTGGTTGATCACGTTCCCGCCGATCTTGTAGGGCACGTTGGTGAGCATGGCCTGCATGATGTGACTGGCGTATTCCGCCGAGCGCTTATGTTCCAAGGTATCCGAGGAGAGCAGCTTTTGGCTTTCCTCGCCCCACTCGGCAATCTGGTTCACGCAGCGGCGGGGGTACTCGTCCAGGGGGATCTGGAACCGTTCGATCAATTCCGGATAACGGGCCTTGATATAGAACGGATTGTACTCGGCATTGTGCTCGCTGGATTCCGTGCAATAGTAGCCCAGCTTGTCGATGTAGTCATAGCGCACATAATCGTGGAACTTTCCGCCTTCCAGGGTCTTGGCCTTGGCCCGCTTCTTGATCTCAGGATAGAGATCGTTTCCTTTGGCGTCCCGCACCTCCAAAAGCCAGGCCATGTGGTTGATGCCCGCGATCAGAGAACTGTGCCCCTCCACCTTTTCGCTCATGCTCATGTCTCGGAACAAATGCTCCACGCAAACCTGCACGCTATGGCAAAGGCCCACGGTTTTCACCCCAGTGTAGCGCTGCATATAGCCGGTAAGCATGGCCATGGGGTTGCTGTAATTCAAAAGCCAGGCATCCGGGCAAACCTCTTCCATGTCCACAGCGAACTCATGCATCACAGGGATGGTGCGCAGGGCGCGCATAATGCCCCCGATACCCAGGGTATCGGCAATGGTTTGGCGCAGGCCGTACTTCTTGGGAATCTCAAAGTCAGTGATGGTGCAAGGATCATAGCCTCCAATTTGCACCGCGTTCACCACGAACTGCGCGCCTTTCAGCGCCGCCTTGCGATTTTCCGCGCCCAAATAGCTTTGAACGGATACCTTGACGTTTTTGCCCTTGGCGATGGCTTTGATGATGCGTTCGCTTTCGCTCAACCTAACCCCATTCACGTCATACAGGGCGATTTCCAGCCCGTCCTCCACCAGGGGCTGGGAGCCCATGCAATCCCCTAGCACATTGCGGGAAAAAATAGTGCTTCCCGCGCCTAAAAACGTGATTTTCATGCTTGCTGTTCCTTTTCTATCTGATTTTTCCGCGTCACTTTTTGCGCCATTTTGCCTCTTGGCAATGGCGTTTTGCCAAGCCTAGAGAGCCTTCTTCTGGCCACTCACTTTTCCGCCCGCCCCAGGAACAACACCTCCGCCACAGGCGCGTTCAGTTCCAATCGCAGGGTACTCCATGTTGCGGATTTCAAATGCAGCCGCAGGCAAGCGCCCGGCGCATCCTCCGCCTGTCCCCAATCAAGAGGGATCGCTTCCCCATCCAGCAGAATCCGGCCTGTGCCCGTAGCGCCAGACCTTGGATACAAAAGGATGGCCGATGCCTCCACCGGCTGCTCCCAGCGGTATTCCACCCAGGCGGTTTGCGCCCCTGCGGGCTGCCAGCAGTATGCCTGGGACCCAGGCGCGATTCCAAAATCCCCGTCCGACAGATATTCCAGGCCTTCGGGCGTGCCACTCGTCACGCTTGCTGATGGTAGCCGGTTCTCCAAGCCCAGCAAAGAAAGGGGCTTGAGCTGGGGAAACAGGGTGGGGCCGTTCACAAAGGGCGTACCATCTCCATGAAAGCCCGTGCGGTCCAGCGCCATCTGCCGGTCGTCCCCCGCCAGGTTGGCGTCCGTATGGGTGTGGTATACGATAAAGTCCTCCGAACCAATGGTCACAAAGCTGTTATGCCCAGGGCCGGAAATCACCGTGCGGCCTTCCCGCTCCACATATTGCATCATAGGATTGCTATCCGCCTTTTGGAAAGGGCCCAGAGGGCTGTCTGCGCTGGCCACGCCCACCCCATACTCCTTGGAGGCGTAGAAATTCGCGCTGTAAAACAGCCAGTATTTGCCCTCATGCTTGCGCACAACCGCGCCTTCATTCCAAAACCAGTCCGGACCGGAGTCCTTCTCCCAGGCCTGATCCGGCTGGGTCAATACAACTGGTTCGCCAAGGATCCCCGTGAAATCCGCCTTCAAGCGCACCCCATAGATGTGGCTTTCATGGCGGCCCTCCACCACGTTCTCGGAGCAATCCCGGGCATAATACAAGTACAGCCCGCCGTCCTCGTCCGCAAAGAAGCTGGCGTCGATCACCGAATAGCCCGGGTCAAACAGAGGCTCGGCGGTCGTGTCCAAATAGGGGCCTTGGGGATGGTCCGCCACGGCCACGCCAATGCGCATGGAGTCCCACTTGCCCTTGCAGCGGGCAGAGTAGAACAGGTAATACTTGCCCTGAAAGGGGTAAATCTCCGGCGCCCAGAAATTACCCCGGCTCCAGGAGGCGGATTTTTTCTGGTAGGCGTACTCCTCTTGGCGTTCCCAATTCACCAAATCCAGGCTCTTCCAAATCCGGTACCCCACCGCCGAGGACGTGGCGACGCACCAATAGGCGCCCTCTCCCTCAAAGATGTGCGGGTCGCCAATCTCCTGGATGGAGGACGGGTTCTCATAATACCAATCCTGGAACTGTTCCACCGGCAGCAATGTCGCCTTAGCCTCCGTTTCCGCCAGGGAAAGGCCCGAAATCCCCAGGGCAAACGCCAGGCAGGCCAACCAAATCCTCATGGCCACCCTCCTTATCCTTTTGCCCCAAAAGGGGCGGGCATTACCCGCCCCTCCCGTGGCAGCCGCTTGTTAGAAATCCACGCCCATCTTCACGCTCTCGTTGGGGTTTTGCTCAATGTGCAGGTACATTTTCGCCGCTTCCGCAAAAGGCACCACCGGATCCACAATGTTCTCGCACCGGAGCTGGCCGCTGGCCAGCATGTCCCAGCAGACCTTGCACATCCGGTCAAAATCCCAGCGGGGATAATCCCGGTTGGGCTCGGAACAGGCGCGGGAAATGAGGATATTGGGCTGGTTGAAATGGGCTTCCCTGCCCAAATCCAAGCCACCATGGCACTCCTTGTACCAGCCCACCACCGCGATATTGCCCGCATAGGCGCAGCCGCGAATGGAGGCCTGCAAGGCCTGGTAGCTGCCGGAGGTCTCGATGACCACATCCGCGCCCCGCTTGTCGGTCAGCTTGCGGATCTCCAGGCCCGCGTCACAGGCGCTGGGGTCCAGGGCCGCATCCGCGCCGTTTTCCAGGGCCGCCTTGCGCCGCTTTTCAATGGGATCGCACACGATCACCTTCGCCGCGCCGGAGAGCTTGGCCATTTGCGCCGCGATCAAGCCGATAGCGCCCAGGCCGAAAACCACCACATGATCGCCCATGCGCACATGGCCGTCCCGAATGCCGCCCAGGGCGAACTGCGCGGGATCATAGCAAACCGCTTGCTTCCAGGTCATGCCTTCGGGCATGGGGCGGCAGTTGCCGGGCTCGGTGGTGTGGGTGGGCCTGAGGGGGCCATAGCCTGATACCCGCTGCCCCACCTTCAAGTCTTCCTTCACGTCCTTGCCGATCTCCGTGATGGTTCCCACCCACATATTGCCGGGGCGAAACCCAAAGGGGCGCTTTTTCGCCTCCTCATCCGGCATAAAGCAAAGCCATTCTTCATCATAGCGGTTTTCCATAAAGGGGTCGATGCCGCGAAAATGGGTAAACTCGGTGCCGTGCTTGGGGGCGGCATGCTCCACCTTCACCCGCACCTTATCCGCGGGCACAGGGCCGTCTTCATACGCCCGATAGGTCAATTTTTTCGGTTCCGACCCAAAAATCTCTTTCAGTTCCATGGTTTTCATCCTCAAATCTTCAAAATGTAGTATGGAAAGGGCTTACCCCTTGATCCCGGTCAGCGCGATTCCCCCGATGATGTACTTTTGCGCCACGGCAAACAGCACCAGCGAAGGGATCATGGCCACCGCCGAGGCGGCCATCATCAACTGCCACTCGGTCTTGTTCTTGCTTTGGAAAGCCGACAGCGCCAGAGACACGGTAAACTTGTCATTGTCCCGCAAATAAAGCAACGGCCCCATAAAATCGTTCCAGGAATCCATGAACTGGAACACCACAATGGCCATCACCGCCGGAATCGTCAGCGGGAACAGCACGCGCAGAAAAATACCCCAGGTGCTGCAGCCGTCCAACTTGGCCGCCTCATCCAAGTCCCTGGGCAGGGTCATGTAAAACTGCCGGAGCAGGAAGGTGTTGTAAGGCGTGGCAAAGAGCATGGGCACAATCAACGGCGCCCAGGTGTTCACCCAGCCCAGCTGGGTGAAATACGTAAACGAAGGGATCATGGTTACGATGCTGGGCAGCATCAACGTGCTGAGCATGAACATGAACAGCGCGTTTCGGCCTGGGAACTTCAGCCTCGCAAAGGAAAAGGCCACGATGGAACAAGATACTACCTGCCCCGCGATTCGGCAAAAGGCGATGAAGAAGGTGTTGAGAAAGTAACGACCAAAGGGCAAGACCGTCAGGGCCTTTTCATAATTGCCAAAATTGGGGTTCGCCGGAACCCAGGTCACAGGATCGGTGAACAGTTCGCTGTTGGCCTTTAAGGAGGTGGAAATCATCCAAAAAAAGGGGATCAAAAACAGCAAAGACCCCACGCTCAAGATCACAAAGCTCACCGTGCGAGCCATCTTTTGCTTTCGCTTTACGCTGCCGTAATAGCCTGCTTTGGCGGTTGCGCTCATCGTTGATCCTCCCCCTCATAGAATACCCAGCCCGAACTTTTGAACAAAAGCATGGTCATCAGCAGGGCAATGGCAAAGATAATCCAGCTTAAGGCGCTGGCATAGCCGATGGCATACTCCCTGAAGGCTTTATCGTACAAATAAAACACATAGGTCATGGTGGAGCGGGCCGGCCCGCCGTTGGTCATCACGCGGAACAGCGCGTATTCCTGCAGGGAGCCGATCACGCCGGTGATGACAAAGTAGAAAATGGTAGGCGTGATCATGGGAAAGGTGATGGCGCGAAACCGTTGCCAGGCATTGGCTCCATCGATGGTGGCGGCTTCATAATAGCTTTGGGGAACGCCTTGCAACGCCGCCAAAAACAAAATCATACCGCCGCCCACGCCCCACAGCGCCCGCATGGACACGCCCCACATGGCCCAATCCTTATCCTTGAGCCAGGCCGGCCCTTCAATGCCGACATACTTGAGCAGGGTGTTCACCATGCCAAAATCCGGATTCAGCATCCAAATCCATAGCATGGCCACCGCCACCCCAGGCAGCACCGAAGGCAGATAGTACACCACGCGGAAGAACAAAATGCCCTTCACCCGCTGGTTGAGCATCATGGCAATGGCCAGCCCCAGCACTGTGGACAGGGGCACCACCACCAGGGTATAGCGTAGGGTGTTCCATAAGGTGTTCAGCACCCAGCGATCCCGAAAAATGCTGAGGAAATTCTCAATACCCGCCCATTTGATGGGGGTGAGAATATCCCAATAACAAAAACTCAGATAAAGCGCCGTTACGAGCGGCACCAGCGTGAAAAGCAAAAAGCCAACCAGCCACGGCAAAATGCCGATATACCCGTCGATCGCCTCACGCCGGGCCAGTGGACTCATGCGCCGCCTTCGCTTGGCTTGAGTCGCGACCATTGTACGCACCTCCCCGTTGATGGTAAGGGGGGCAAACGCGGACGCGTCTGCCCCCATCCGATATGCGCTTATTTGCCCGATTGGCGAATGTAATCTTCAATCCCCAAATCGATTTCCTCAGCGGCCATGTTCAGCGTTTCTTCCACGTCCGCCTCGTTCACGGTGATTTCTTCCCAGGCCACATCCCAGCTTTGCAGAATGGGCGGGCCCCAAACGCCTTCCCAATCCGCGGGGCGGCGCCACCAGAAGGCCAGCTTGGTCTTTTTGGACTCGTCGAATTGGGCGAAGAACACGGAATCGATGGGATCCTTGTCAAAGCCCAGTTCGGTGGCAACGGTCTTGACCGCGGGGAAGAAATAATGGCTCTCAGCCAGCATTTTGCTTCCTGCGGGGCCAAAGGCGAACTTCAGGAAATCCCAAGCCGCGTCAGGGTTCTTGCAACTGGCGGAGATGGACCAGCTGGGAGCGGAGGCATAGGTCCAGCTGCTGCCGTCCAGGCCCACAGGCATGGAAACCGCGCCCAGGTTCATGCCGGCTTCCATAAACTCGCCCACCGCATAGCGTTCCACGGCGATCATGCCCAGGTTGCCCAATTGAAAAATGTTCTGGGAGCCGGCGCCTTCCACGGAACCGCCGAAGCTCTCCATCTGGGCGGGGGTGGGGCTTACGTTGTCCACATAAATCAAATCCTGCACAAACTTCATGAACGCCACCGTGCCAGGAGCGTTGATATAGCCCTCGGCCTTCGTGCCGTCTTCATTGCACATGTCGCCGTCAAAGGACCACATCATGTTGAACAAGCACCAAATCTCCGGCAGCATGAGGCCGTACTGCTTCTTCTCGGGAATCGTCAGCTTTTTGGCGGTTTCTTTCATTTCTTCCAGCGTCCAGCCCTCCTGGGGATAGGGCACGCCAGCGGCGTCAAACAGGTCCTTATTGTACACGATGGCCAAAGAGAACATGTCCCGGGGCAGGGCGTAATACTTGTCCTCATATTTGCACATATAGTCCATATAGGGTTGGAAGTAGATTTCTTCGGGCTTGAAGCCGTCCTTTTCCATATAGGGGGTCAAGTCCAGGAATTGTCCGGCGGTCACGCCGTTGGCCAGCACCGGCTCGATATAAATATCGGGGGGCTGCTTGGCCGCCTGGGCGGACTTGATCTTCTCATCGTATTGCTCGGTGAAAGAGGAAATGCGGATATCCACGTTGGGATGCTCCGCCTCGTAGGCAGCCGCCACCTTCTCATAAATTTCCACCAAGGTGGCCACGTCTGTGACCCACCAATCCAGCGTGATCTTTTCTTCGCCCATGGCCACGGCGGGCAACAGCCCTGCCAAGAGGCACATCAGCATCAGGATGGACAACAATTTCTTCATTGGGTTCTTCTCCTTTCATTTTGGGGTCGTACTATGTTCCAGCGCAGCGCGCATGGGTTACAGGGAAATGGTCTTTCCGCCCTCCCGGGAGGATTCCGTGGCCGCGGCCACCAGCGCCAAGCCCTTGAAGCCATCGGTGATCGGCGTGATTTCCGGTTTTTCGCCCCGCACCACCGCCATAAAATACTCGTCCTCGGCAAATGTCACATCCGTTTTGAAATCCAAGATTTCTTCCCGGTTATCCTCTTTGGTGAAGGTGATCTTGCCATGATCGTGGTCAAAGAAATCAGCCACCAGGTTTTCAAATACAATGCGGAAATGCCCGTTCCATTGCCCGGGGATAGCGCAGTTGGAGCCGGTGATGGTTCCCAAAGCGCCGGAGCGGAACTGTACCGATACAGCGCTGGTATCCTCCACGGTGTAGTCAGGCACGTCCTTGTGGCACAAATTCTCCACAAAACCCACCACCTTGGAAGCGTCGCCCATGGTATACAGCGCCATATCGTACAAATGGATGATCTGTTCCAGGATCTGGCCGCCGCTTTTCTCCACATCGATCCACCAGGGTGTATGGAGGCTGTTGCACTCATAATTGGCGGAATACAGGGTGGGGCGGCCGGCGGTTCCGTTATCCACAAGCTCCTTTAGGCGCTTCACCGCGCCGCCAAAGCGCATATGATAACCAATTTGGCTTTTCACCCCGCCAGCTTGCACGGCTTCCACCATGCTTTGACCCCGCTGGACGTTGATGGCAATGGGCTTCTCCTCAAAAATGTGGATGCCGCGCCTGGCGGCCTTTTCCAGCTGCCCGGTATGGGCGAAAGGCGGCAGGCAAACATACAGCACGTCAAATTTCTCTGCGTCCAGCATTTGGTCAAAATCCTCATAAACGGGATATTGTGTGTTGCTTTCTTGGTTGTAGCGATTGGCGTCGTCCACGGGGCGGGAGCAAAGCGCCACGATGGTCACGCCGGAAAGTTTGCGCAGTTGGTTTGCATGGGCACGGCCCATATTGCCCATACCCAGTATGGCGACTCGAATGTCTGTATGCATTTCTTTGATCTCCGTTTCCAATCTTTTATGAAAACATCATAGCGCTTTTTCGCACAATGTGCCATAACAAGTCTACACGGAAATCATACACTTTTACAGATTCTTGGTTTTCCGCCAATTTGTTAAAAACAAGTCAATTTTCCCGTTCTTCATTGTTAAAATTTACGCATTTCAACACAAATCGCCTCAAAAAAATTTCCGTTTCCGTAGCGGATTTCATTTCCTTGACAGTTATACATACAGTCCAAGCTGGTTCGTACTTTGCATCAAAATTGCTCGGAATCTTCCTGTTGCCGCCCGTTGCGCACCACGTGGGAGGGAGCCATGCCCATCTTCGCCGTAAAAAAGCGAGAAAAAACGGATACGCTGGTAAATCCCAGCGCTTCCGCCACATCGCCAACCGACATCCCCTGAACACCCAGCATATCTTTGGCTTTTTTCAATAGCATCTTGCGGTGGAGCGCAATGGGCGATACGCCATAATACTGTTTGAAACGGTTGCTCAAATAGGTTGGATGCATGTTGTAACGCTCCGCCAGAACCTTTAAGGAAAGCTCCGGCTCCCGGCAGGCCAGGATGGTCTCCAGCATCTCCCGAAAATTTTCCGGCATGCTCAATAGTTGCGGTTGGCGCGCCTCCTCCGCCGCTCCCAACAGCTGGGCCATAACCGCCAACGCGCTGGCTTTTTTCAAGATGGTATTTTGCAACGTCACGGGCAACTCCATCGCGGCATTGTATTTGGCAAAGGTATCCTCAAAGGATTCGGCTTGCGCCAGCTGAAACACCATGGGAAGCCCCAAAAGCCTTAACAAATCCAGTGTCTCATGCAGCTTGTAATCAAAATGCCACCACATGAACACCGCCGGCACATCCCCCACTTTGATGTGGTCATGCTTCACCTCCGGCGGAATCAAAATCACGCTGCGGGGCCCCAGGCGGTAAGACTCGCCGTTGACTCGCAGCTCCGCCTGGCCATTTTGAATATAGCTCATCACATAAAAGGGAAAAACACGCCCCACAAACCACATTTCGTCTCTTACGTGGATACCGTATTCATAAATCTGCAACGACGCGTTTGAGAGAAGCTCATTGAGGCCCAGCATCGCGTTCCCTCCCTGTTCATCCTCTGTGCGGCTTGGCGCGTTCACCTCATAGGCTCTATGATGAAAAGAAAAACCAGAAAAACAACCAGTTGGAATGGTCTGGGGGAAGCGAACCAGCTATCCCCGCTTGGGCCCGCCGTTTACCCCACCGTGTGCTTCTCCAAAACCGCCGCCAGGGCAGCAACGCCGATGGGAACCGTATCCAGGAACGCGCCAAACAGGATCAGCCCTGGGGCATCGTCCAGGTCTGCAGCCAAAAAGATCACCGGCATCGCAAACAAGGCATACAAAGCGCTGAACACCCCTGCACTGCGCCGGATTGCCCTTAGGTTTTTGACCGGCAGCCTTCCCTCCCGCTCTATTGCATTGAGCAAAAACCACACATGAAACATGGCGTAGAAATAGCAAGCCGCTGCCCCATACAGGCCCATGAGCATAGGATATTGCCAAAAGGCGTACGCCGGATACAACCTGGCCAGGAATTCCGCCAATGTGGGCAGCACGAACACGCATATCAGCAACCCGAAAAGGATAAACAGAACGGTTATGATCCTCAGAACCATGGTGGGCAGCCTTTCTTTCGTCATTTTCCTTTTCCTCCCTACCCATGAACACAATGGCTTTCTATTTTGTGCTTTTTTCCTTCGCCCATTCCATCCGGTTTTTCCCATGCCCGGCCCTAACCAACAGGGAGCCATCCTCCGCACCAAAGCGGCGCAAGCTAGCCCTTTCCGCCGTTTCCTGCCATCAGCTCTTCGGCTTTCCAATCTGCATATCGCAGTTATGCAGCACACCCCTGGCCAGCGCAAGGCAGCCAAGCCCCGCCAGCAGTTCCCAGGCGGAGAGAATCCCAAGGCCGACGGTAGCGCCCATGTTCCCGCCCAGGCCAAAACCAACCGCCACGGCGGCTATCACCCCAGGGGCCATGGCCAACACCACCATCAGGTAGTAGATCACAATCAAAAGCCCCATGCTGATATCCGCGCCAGTAAAGCGCATAGAAAGATAATTCACGCCCAAAAGAAGCAGTGAAAAAAGCGCGTACGCGGCGATGGAACCGGCGATCAGCAGCGGAGGCTGCTGAATCAAAACGCCCCCAACGCCAAAAATCAGCACGCTTTCCGCCAGGGTTTTGATCATGACCTCCATATTGCTCCACAGAATTTTGGAAAAGGAGTTCTCCGGAATGAGATAAATATAGTGGGAAAAGGTCTCCTTCAGCCCGCGTCCGGTGCCGATGAGCAATATCTGCGTCCACATCAAAATCTGCATAGACGTGAGCAGGTTTCGCGTCAGCAAAATCATTGCCAGCGCGCCAAGAATGAGGATGCAGGAAGGCAGGGTTAAAAACCCAAAGCGGTTTTGGCGAAAGCTCTCCCGCAGGTGCTTGCCGAACAAGGCCGCGGCGCCCTTTCCCGGGACGCCGGTCTTTTTGATCTTGACGGTTTTGGACGAAGAGTCCAGGTTGATGTTGCCCTCAGCGGCGGCTCGCTTTTTTTCAAAGACCGTCTCGGTGGCCACCAGCGCATCCTCGTAATAGTCCAGCCTGGAAAGCAAAATGTACACGATCAGCAGCGCGCCCGCCAATAGGTTCGCTCCCAGAAACAGCAGGCCCGTTTCCCAGGCGCCCGAAAGAATATGCGTCACCCCCGCCGCCGTCCATCCGGCAACAGGAATAAGCTCCATATAGGGGGACTGGATGGCCGCTTCCAGCGCCAGGAGCCCATTGCCAGTCTGCGCAAGGCGAACCACCAAAAAGACCACCAAAGGCATGAAGCAAAGCGCCAAACCAACCTTGACGATCCACTTTCGCAACCGCTTGCCATTGGTCAGGCTATAAATCACCAGGGAGGCGATAGACAGCACAACGACGGAAAGCATGAATGTCAAAAGAATCAGCAGCACGCCGTCAAATCCTATGCCAAAAAGGGCTAGGGAGTTAGTCTGAAACAGGATGAAAAAACCGGCCAAAAACGAAACCTTGGTCAATCGCAGGATGCCGTACAGCAGCACCTTGCGGGAGCTCACTGGAGATACGAACAAAAAGTTCACGTCGTTCATCTCAAAAATATTGTCGCCGCTGGCTGTGCCCTTGATGACCGCGATCACGACGAACAGCGCCGTATAGGCAAACAGGATGCCCGAAAACCAGAACAGCGGCACCTGGTTCTCCAGGGCGGGCTTTGTGAAAATCGACGCCACCGCAACGCCGATGATCCCGAAAACGACGAGCAGGTACATGGCCAGCTTCGCCGGCTTTTTGAGAATTTCTTTGAGGCTGTTAAGAGCGCTTTGATAGATGAGATAAAACAGCGGGGTCATGAGGGCTCACCGCCCTCAACAATGGAAAAATAGGTATCCTCCAGCGTTTCCCCGTTCATCCGCTCGCCCCGGCGGCAGCTCGCCGCGATTCGCCCGTCTTTCATGATGCAGGTGGTATCCCAATTCTCCTCCACGCTGTCGATCATGTGGGTGCTGACCAGCAGCGCACAGCCCTCTGTTTTCAATTCAGAAATCATCGCCTTAATCTCCCTGATCCCGTGGGGATCCAGGCCCACCAATGGCTCATCCAGAACCACGGCCTTGGGCCTGTGCAGGAGGGCCGCGCAAACGCTGACCTTTTGCTGCATGCCTTTGGAGAGTTCCTTGCCCAGCTTGTTCTGTTTATCCAAGAGGTCAAACTTTTGCAGCAATTCCTCCGCAAAAGGCTCCCAGCCTTCCAGGCGATAGGCCTTGGCAATGAACTCCAGGTGCTCGTAGACCGTCAGCATAGGATACAGCGCGGGCATTTCGGGCACGTAGCCCAGCAAACGCTTTGCCTCCGTGGTATGGTTGTCGAATCCGCCCACGCAGATCTGCCCCTCAAAGCGCAAAAGTCCGCAGATCGACTTGATCAGCGTGGATTTTCCGGCTCCGTTGGGCCCCAGCAATACCGTGAGTTCCCCCGGCTGCACGTTCAGGGAGATATGGTCGTTGGCCAGCAGTTTGCCATAGCGTTTGCATACATTGTCCGCAGCAATCATCGCACGCGCGGAGGTGGAGTCTTCGGTGGTCAAATTCATCGCCTCCTGTCTTTGGCCGTTCATTTTTGCTTGCTCAGTACTATGCTTAGCGTACCACTGGCTCCATTATACCACACGCAAGCCTTACTCTGCGAAAAAACAAGCGGCGAAAGCCGCTTCAGACCATTGACAAAGTACGCTTAGGGGCTGCCGCCCCTAAAACCCTGCTCAGGGCTTTGCCCTGAACCCTTTATTTGACCGTGTTACACACGGTCAAAGGCGGCTGTGAAAAAAATTTCATAAAAGAGGGCTTTTTCAGCAAGCTGAAGCGGCGAAAGCCGCTTGTTTCTGGCTGTTAAACAAGGGTCCGGGAGACGGCCTCCGGCGGCTAAAGGGCTGTTGCCCTTTAGAATCCCTTTCCTAAAACGCCCATTTCATGGGCGTTTCACAGATGGGTCCAGGGCACAGCCCTGGCAGTGGTTTGGAGGCGGAGCCTCCAAAAAGGTTTATCGACAACCCGAAAACGCGCCGGCGTCCTATGCTCGCTAGCGCTTGCGTTCCTAACTCACTACGATGCGCCTGTGCTGTGCCAAACTCATTCCTATCTCGGCCCATCCAATGGCGAAAGTCCTTCCTGCCCGGACGGAGTCCGCGCTTCACCCAGCTCAACCAATTCCTTACGCCCGTACAGAACCAGGCCGCCTCCCATGAGCAGCAAACCTGTGACGATCAGCAGCCACTCGATTTTCACCGCGTCTCCCAGCGGGCCGAACAGCGCCATCCCCAGCGGCATGCCCAGCCCATTGATCACGGCCAGCGCGCTGAATACCCGTCCCATCACACGGCCGGGGATGTTCGTCTGCATAAGCGTCATGCTAGGCGTATTGTACAAAGGCATGGTGCACCCGCAAAAGACCATCACGCCCAGGTATACCCAGAAATTCGGAATGATGCCAAACAACACCGTGGCCGCCCCAAAGAGCAGCCAAGAAAGCACCATGGTATGCACCTTGTTTTTGAACCCGCCCCAGATGGAGATCAGGATGCCGCCCACCATCATACCCACGGAAAACGCGATTTCGACGGCCGTTAAGCGCCACACGTCCCCACCAAAGGTGCGCGTTACCTGCAGCGGCGTAAGCATGGCCGCGGGCGAGGCCAGCACGCAAAACAGCGCGGTGGAAACAAACAGCGTTTTCAGCCATGCCGCTCCGCCAATGAACCGAATCCCTTCCATGATTTCCTCGAAATATGCCTGCGCGCCAGGAGTACGCTCCCCGGACGTCACAACGCCGGATACTTTCACACAGAAAAACACCACAGCAATCCCAATGGCGGCAGTAGTGACATCGATCAAAAAGATGCTTTCAATCGGCAAAAAGGTGAGCAGCGCGCCTGCGGCCATGGGAGCTGCGAACATGGTCAGCGATTGCGCCGCGCCTTGAATCCCGTTGAAGCGGGTCAGATGTTCCTCCGGCACAATCTGCGGGATCAGCGCACTGACGGCGGGCTGTTGCACGCCTTGGCCAACGCTTCGCGCCATGACTGCCGCCAGCAAGAACCAAATGCTCTCAACGCCGGACATGAACAAAATCGCTACCATGAGCGTGATCAAGGCAATGGCGCCATCGGCAATATTCACCAGCAGTTTGCGGTTGTACCGGTCCGCCCACACTCCGGCAAAGGGCGAAACAAACACCATGGGCAGCATGGCGGCGCAGGTAAACAGGGCGATCAGCACGCCGGATTGCTCCTTGAGCGTGATATGCCAGGTGATGGCATGGGATACCAGCATGGAGCCAAACATGGACAGAAACTGTCCTGCGATGAAAAAACTGGCGTTACGCTTCCAGTGCGTTGTACTGGCGTTGTGTTGCATGTTCCATTCTCCTTTGGGCTTCACCGAATGATGGGTGCGGACAAAATCATTTGCATTATACCATATCCCGTCAATACCGGGCCCTGTTGGTTACCGGATTTTTCTCAAAACCGCGCGCCGATCGTCTGTTTCTCTTGCATCATACTTCCTGTTGAAAAACATTACCGGCGCCTTTGCGCAACGCTCTTTTCCAACTCCAAGAGCTGTTTTTTTACTTCCAGGCCGCCTGCGTACCCCACCAGCCCGCCGTCGGATCCGACCACGCGGTGGCAGGGAATCATCAGCAAGATGGGGTTTTTGTTGTTTGCCATGCCTACCGCGCGGCTTGCCATAGGCCTTCCGATCATCTGGGCCACCTGCCGATAGCTTCGGGTTTCTCCGTAGGGGATTGACTGAAGGGCCGTCCATACGGATTTTTGAAAAGCAGACCCCGCGGGGCGCAACGCCAGATCAAACCGCCGCCGCTTGCCCGCGCAATATGCTTCGATTTGCCTCGCCGCCTCGTCGGTGATGGCGTCCGCCACTTTTTCCCCGTCCCAAGGGCACAACTTTTCAAACCGCAAGTGATTGACCGCGCCGCCATCCGAACCGATTCCCACCTTGCCAAGCGCTGTATCGTAGGCGCAATACGCCTGTTGGATGGGCGTTTGAGGAGAAAAACGAAGTTTTCGGTATTCGCCCGGGGTCATTTGCGCATGCTTCCTAAAAAAGTCATAGAATGCCGACACGCTCTGAAAGCCTACGTGCATTGCCACCTCAAGGATGGGCAGCTCGCTGTTTTCAAGCAGCTCGCTGGCCATGCGCATTCGCATCCCATCGGCATATTCGCTGGGCGTCAGGCCATACCGCTTGTCAAAGATTTCCACCATGCGGTGCTGGGTAACGCCGAGCTTGGCCAACTCCTGGGCAAGCCTGTCCCGCTCGTGAAAGGAATGATCCAGGCAGGCTTTCATCTTCTCGGCCATTTCCAGCACTGGCTCATAGGCAAGCAGGTCCGGACGGCAGCGTTTACAGGGCCTATAGCCCGCATCCAGGGATTCTTGCGCCGTGTGAAAAAACTCCACATTTTCCCGTTGCGGCGTTCTGGAAGGGCAAGAAGGGCGGCAAAAGATACCGGTTGTTTTCACAGCGTAGAAAAAGCGCCCGTCGTACGCCCCGTCGTTTGCCACAACTGCCGACCAATAGCCAGAATCAAGGATCATTTTGCTTTCACCGCCTTTGCCGCAGGATCTTTCCATCCCGCTATGGCTCCCCCCGCAATCGCCCAAAGGTACAGGCTCGCTATGGAACCATAGGGCGAATACCGCCTGCGATATTGGGCGAATCGCTGAGGGGTGATTTTCTTGTGGCGGTACAACATCCGCATGCCCCGCACAATGGCCAGATCGCCAAAGCTGAGGATATCCAAGCGCTGCATGGAAAACAGCATCAGCATCTCCGCTGTCCACACGCCAACACCCTCCAGTTGGACCAGCTCCGCGCAAACCTCCGCGTCCGTTTTCCCCCGCAGGGCTTCGATGTCCAGTTCGCCATCCAACACCCGCCGCGCGGCGCCGCGAATGTAGGCGGCTTTCCTAAAAGTGATCCCAAAGCGTTGCAGCTCTTCTTCCGATTGGGCAATAATCGTTTCCGGCGCAATCTCCCCCAAGCCCAGCCGCATCCGTTCCCAAATGGTGGCTTGGGCTTTGGTCGAAATTTGCTGGCCGACCACCGAATGAACGAGAGCGGGAAAAAGCTCCGGATGAACCTCCCGCCGGATGGGGCCGATGGCGTCGATGGCTTTCCCCAGTGCCGAATCCTTTGCTTTTAAATAAGCGGTTTCCGTATCTCCATATGGGAAGATATGCACTCCAAATCCCTCCTGCCATGTTCATTATAGCAGAAGGGACAAGTTCTTTCTTTCGGTTTTTGTACTTTTCATTTTCGCGTTTCCAAGGGCTGATGAGGCGGGCTTTCTTTTCTTGCCCCGCGCTCTGGGCCCGCCACCCTCTTCTCCTGTGGATTTTGCTCTTTCCATTCCATCTCCTTGGAAAATGCCACAACAGCGTTTAACAATGCCAGCTTCTGCTCTTTGGGGCAATTAAGCGCCTTCATCCGATCACAAACAAAGGAGGCTTGCACCCAGGCAACCCTGCGAGCCAGCGCCTTTTGCCCCGCCTCGCCCTGTGGATAGTGCGGGATGACTTTCACAGCGCAGGCCTCCCCTCTTTTGATGAGGAAGCCTATGATGGGACAAATTGGCGATATGCCTGCTTCCAGAAGGAATACGGGGTTCTGTGTGGAAATAGTTGCTGAAGTGTGAGGCGCCATTCAGCCTGCCCCTGGGCGAGGCGCCGCCATAGCCAGGCCTTGCCCAAAAATTCACATCGATAAGGGTTTGGGAATTATGAAAATCATCCTGTCCCCAGCCCGGCGCATCCAAACGGTGGCAAACCTGCCGGGCTCCTTACCCCTCTTTCCCCAGGAAACCGCGCACTTGCTCAGCCGTTTACAAGCATACACGCCTTGGGAATTGGAAAGCCTTTTGAAAGTCAATGCAAAGATTGCTTACAGCGCATTTCTGGACTTCCAGCGCCTGGATCTGGAAACAGGCGGCAGCCCCGCGCTCTTTGCCTATGACGGACTGGTCTATCGAAACATCGATCCAAGGCCGCTCCCTCCAGCCGCGTTGGATTATGCCTCGGAAAATCTGCGGATCCTGAGCGCATTCCATGGCATGCTCCGTCCCTTGGATCTGATCCAGCCCTATCGGCTGGAGATGCGCACACGGCTCCCTGGGCAGGGCAGCTCCCTTTACGATTTTTGGAATGATCAACTGTACCGCGCCTTGTATAGATCCTCGGACTGTGTCGTTAATCTTGCTTCGCAGGAGTACGCCAACTGCATTCGCCCCCATCTCAAGCCCTCTGATCGTTGGATCGACATTGCATTTCTCAACACAGTCAAAGGAAAACGGCAGATTCCCACCACCTTGGCCAAAATGGCCCGGGGCCGGATGGTTCAGGAGATTCTGCTGCGCCAAACCACCCAGCCGGAAGAGCTGACAGCGTTTGCTTGGAACGGGTTTGTATTTGTTAAGGCGCTCTCCACTCCCTCTCGCTACGTTTTTTGTGGCGGATGATCCCGTCCCCCTTACTCAAGCGCAGCACCCATTGGGTGTGCAGGAAAGGATGAACCCCCATGTCTCATCACACCCAACGGGAGGCCTACGGCGCCTATGTGGACAGGTTGAATCGCTTCCCCCAGGGGGCGCCGCCCTCGGATACCTTGTATCAGATTCTCCGCGTTTTGGTCTCCCAAGAGGAGGCGGCCCAACTGGCCGCGTTGCCCATCCGCCCCTTCACCGCCGCCCGGGCCGCGAAGGTGTTGCGTTTGACCCAAGGGGAAGCGGAAAAAGCGCTCAACCACTTGTGTGATAAGGCCATGCTGCTGGATGTGGTCAAGGACGGCCAGGAGACCCGCTACATGATGCCGCCTCCCATGGCCGGTTTTTTGGAATTCGCGCTTATGCGGGTGCGAGCGGACATTGACCAAAAGCTGCTCAGCGAATTGTACCACCAATATTTGTCCGTAGAAGGCGACTTTATTTACGATTTGCTCTATGGCAAGGAAACCAATATGGGCCGAACCTTTGTCCGGGAGGATGTGCTCAACGAGGATCAACTGGTGCATATCCTGGATTATGAAAAAGCGACCCAGGTCATTGAAACCGCCGAATATATCTCCGTTGGGCTTTGCTATTGCCGGCATAAGCAAGCGCATTTGGGCTCCGCCTGCGCCGCGCCTCAAGAGGTCTGCCTCACCTTTGGCAACGCGGCCGACGCCCTGTCCCGCCATGGGCACGCGCGAAGCATCGACAAGGCGGAAGCCCTGGACATTCTACACCTAAGCTACGCCCACAACCTGGTGCAGTGCGGTGAAAACGCGCAACAGGGGGTCAGCTTTCTTTGCAACTGCTGCGGATGTTGCTGCGAGGCCATGCTGGCCGCGAAAAAATACGGGCTGCGTCAGCCGATCATGACCACCAACTATGAGCCCCTGCTGGAACCTTCGCTTTGCATAGGCTGCGGCCAGTGTCTCAACGTGTGTCCTGTGGATGCCCTCTCCCTGGATGCGCAAAAGCGGCCCACCATCGACGAAAACCGCTGTTTAGGCTGCGGCGTCTGCGTGAAAAACTGCCCCAAAGCGGCGCTCACGCTTCAAAGGCGGGCACAGCGCCTGTTGACCCCCATCAACTCCACCCATCGCATCGTGCTCAACGCCATTGAGACCGGCACACTGCAAAACCTTGCCTTCGACACCCCTGAATTGATGAGCCACCGGGTGATGGGCAATCTGTTTGGCGCTATTTTGCGCCTGCCGCCCCTTCAGCAAGCCCTGGCGTCGAGACAAATGAAATCCAAATACCTTGCCCAGCTGATTGGAGGGAAAGACGCGAAAATGTAAGGCCTTCAGCGAACCGTCACTTGCGCTGGGCCCCTGCAGCGAAAAAGCCTTTTGCATAATCCAGCTCTTTGCTTTATATAAGCCTAGAGAGCTGGATATTTTTGATTCTGTCCTCTTGATTAACCTGCCGGAGGGGTCCTCATGTCGGAAAGCCATTCCATGATCAAGACACTTGCGCCTGGCAAAAAGATCGCCATTTATTCCCGCAAATCCAAATTTACAGAGAAAGGCGACAGCATCGTTACCCAGATCAATCTGTGCAGGACCGTTGCCCGTTCCAGGTACGAGCAGGAAATTGCGGACGACGATATCCTGGTTTTTACGGATGAGGGATATTCCGGCAAAAATACGGAGCGCCCCCAATTTCAAAAAATGATGGCACTGATCCAACAAAATGCCCTGCAAGAAATCGTCTGCTACCGCATTGACAGGGTGAGCCGCAATATCATTGACTTTCATGAGTTCACCGAAGAACTCAGGGCCCATCATACCTCCTTCCTTTCCGTCACCGAAAGCTGCGATACCAGCACCCCTATGGGAAGGGCCATGCTGAGCATCTGTTCTGTGTTTGCCCAGTTGGAGCGGGAAACCATTGCCGACCGTATCCGGGATAATATGCTGGAGCTCGCCAAATCGGGCCGTTGGCTGGGGGGGCAACCGCCCACAGGCTACCGCAGCATACAGCTGGTGGACAAAGTTACCCAAAGCGGAAAAGCCAGAAAAGCCTTCAAGCTGGAAATCATCTCAGAAGAGGCCAGTCTTGTAAAGCTCATTTTTGAAAAATTCTTGGAAACCCGCGCCTTGACCCAGGTGGAAACCTATCTGTTGCAAAATCATCTCAAAACCAAGAATGGCAAACCCTTCGTCCGCTTTGCCATCAAAAACATCCTTCAAAACCCTGTCTATGCCGCCAATGACCCGGCCGCCTGGCGCTACTTTACCTCCCTGGGCGCAACCATCCATGCCGACGAGGACCAATTCGACGGAAAGCATGGCGTTATGGCCTATAATAAGACCCAGCAAAACACCAAGCAATCCCATTTGGTCCGCAACGCGCAAGAGTGGGTCATCGCCATTGGAAGGCACAAGCCTCTCCTATCGGGCGAGGAGTGGGTCCGCGCACAAACGCTTCTTCTCCAAAACAAGGCCAAGGCGTACCGCAAGCCAAAAAGCAATACCGCCCTGCTGTCGGGCCTGCTTTTTTGCAGCCACTGCAAAAGCTATATGCGGCCCAAGCAAAGCCAGCGCCTAAACGCCCAAGGGGAGGCCATCTACAATTATCTCTGTGAAACCAAGGAAAGGAGCCACATGGCCAATTGCGCCATGAAAAACCCTTTGGGAAACGAGCTGGATAGGCTGGTCTGTGAATTTCTAAAACAAAGGCCTATGGATCAATCCTTTTTTCGGCAAAAGCTGAACGCGGCCCGAGAACTGATCCATGGTGAACGGCAGGCGCATGACGAAACCCTAAAGGCGCTCAAAGCCAGGCTGCAAGAGAATGCGGATGCCATTGGGCAATTGGTGGCAGCGCTGGCCAAAACCATGAACACCCCAGCCCAAGAGTACCTGACCGATGAGATCAACCAAAGGCATGAGGAGAACCTCAGCCTCCGCCACGCCATTGAAAAGCACGAGGAATTGTCCCAGAGCCAGCTTTTGGATGATCTGCAGTTGAGCCTGCTGGAAAAGCAAATGCAGCATATTTCCTTTTCCCTAGATGTCATGCCAATAGCGCAAAAGCGCGCGGCGCTCAAGACCATTATCCAAAAAATCCTCTGGGATGGCGAAAACGCGCACATCCTGCTTTTTGAAGATGACGCCGCCGCCGATAGCATTTCCCTGGACGCCGGTTTGGAAAACGCTTTGCCCCACCTCCCCCCCGATCCACCCTAGAGCCACAGCGTGAGGATTGCAAACGAAATCCTCATGTGCCTACGCCAAAGCCGAAAGCAACAGGCAGACGTGAGCTTAAACGAGCCTCTGGGGACAGACAGCGACGGGAACGCCGTTTCCTTTGTGGATATTTTAGGTACTGCGCCGGACATTGTGGAAGAGGAGGTTCGGCGAAGAATCACCTTGGATAAGGTCAAAAGAGCTCTGCCCACCCTGCCAGAACGGGAGCGAACCGTATTAAAGCTGCGCTATGGCCTGACAGATGGCAAGCAGCACCCTCAGCATGAGATTGCCGATTTGCTCAACATCTCTCGTTCCTATGTATCCCGGGTAGAAAAGCATGGCATTCAATTGCTGCAGGAAAAGCTGATCGAATAAAGGTACATGGAAACGGGATGATAGCCCGCTCCGGTTCAGGCAAAGCCCAAAGTTCCTCATGGTTTCGAGAATCGTCCAAAAATATCCATGCCTTTGGCCAGCCGCCAATCCAGCCCCAATTTTGTTGTCAAAGTGCGATGAACTGGTGCGGAATTGGTATCCTTAAACCCAATCACGAAGGAGCCTTCGGTGAGTGATTTCATCATCGCCGAAGGCTCCTTCGTGATTGGGTGCAAAGAAGGGCCCATGGGGTGGGCCCTGCCCGGATTTCCGCCGCTTATTTACCCGCGAACCGCTCGTCCATTTCCTTCAGCTTTCGCTGTACCACCACGGCCCGTTCATCCGTATCCCCTTTGGCTTTTAAAAATTCCTGAATCAAGTCCCAAGCCAGCCAGTTCCCCACAATTTTTTCCCCAATGCACATGACCTGCACATGGTCGTGCTCCACGGCCTGGTGGGCGCAATGCCAATCGTGAATCATGCTGGCGCGAATCCCAGGAATTTTGTTGCACGCAATGGACGCGCCCACCCCGGTTCCGCAAAACATGATGGCCCGCTCGGCATTCCCATCCAAAATCTGCTGGCACACCACCTGGGCCACATCCGGAAAATACGGCATCTCCGCCGGATCATGGCAGCCGTTGTCAATCATCTCATGCCCCGCTTCCTTGAGCAGAGGCAGCATGGCCATTTTCAAGTGATATCCTGCATGGTCGCAGCCTACCGAAATCTTCATTTTGACCCTTCCTTTGCCGGGTAGACAACCGCCTACGCCATTGTTTTCTTTTTGCCCAAATAGGCTTCCTTCACCTTATCATCTTCCACAAGGTTCTTGGAAAGACCGCTATGGGTGATGTTGCCGCGTTCAATCACATATGCCCGGCTGGAAACGCTCAGCGCCAGTTTTGCGTTTTGCTCCACCAAAAGCACCGGGATGCCCGTTTGATTGATCGCCACAATGCGCTCAAATACCTCTTCGATTACCAGCGGAGCAAGACCCATGGAGGGTTCGTCCAACATCAGCATTTGGGGATGCCCCATGAGCGCGCGGCCAATGACCAGCATTTGCTGTTCGCCGCCGGAAAGGCTCCATGCCAGCTGGGCGCGGCGCTCCTTAAGCCTTGGAAAGGATTGGTACACGCGTTCCAGCCCATCACCGATGTTGCCGGCCATCAGCTGGATGCCCTTCCATGCCACCGTCCCCACCGCCAAGTTTTCTTCCACCGTGAGACCCGGAAACACATGCCTGCCCTCCGGCACCTGTAAAATCCCTTTGCGGGCAATGGCATGAGGTTTCCGGCCGCTTAATTCCTCCCCTTGGTATTCAATGCTGCCCGTGGTTTCCACATGGCCGGAAATAGAGTTGAGAAGCGTTGTTTTCCCTGCGCCGTTGCTCCCGATCAGCGCAACGATTTCCTTTTCCCCCACCTCCAGGCTGATGCCATGGAGCGCCTCGATATGGCCGTAGCGGGAAACGAGGTTACTGATTTTCAGCATGCGCTCTTCCCCCTCCCCCTAGATAAGCCTCAATCACGCCGGGGTTTTCCTGTACCTCTTGCGGCAATCCCGTCATCAGCTGACGTCCAAAATTCAAAACCGTGATGCGGTCGCAAATCTCCATCACCAAATCCATGGCATGCTCAATGAGCAAAACCGCAATGCCTTGCTCTACGGCTAAGGCAATCAAGGCGCGAATGTAATCCATTTCCGCCCGGTTGAGCCCCGCCGCGGGCTCGTCCAGCAAAAGCACCTTCGGACAGCTGAGCATAGCCCGCACGATTTCCAGCATCTTCTGCTGACCATAGGAAAGTTTTTCGGTACTGTCCTTTAGGTTGACCCCTTCCAGACCTGCCGCCTTCAGGAGCGACGGCATGTATTCCTCGTGCCGCTTCGCCTGGGGCAAATGGCGGCGCTCCGCCAAATCAAGCCCTACCAGGATGTTGGTGCCAATATCACACCGGCCCAACAGCCGTGGATGTTGAAAGCTCCGGGCCACGCCCAATTTGGCGCGGGTATGCGTGGGCGATTTGGTGATATTTCGGCCTTCCAGCTCAATGCGTCCCCCATCGGCCTTATAGATACCCGTGATCAAATTGAGCAAAGTGGTTTTGCCGGAGCCGTTTGGGCCGATAAGGCCAAATACCTCTCCTCCATAAAGCTCAAAACACACATGATCGGCCGCGGTAACGCCGCCGAAGCGCTTCACCACGTCAGACAGTTTCAGTACCGGACTTTTTCCGTTTAAAGAGCATGTCATAAAGCGCCTTGCCTCCTCCCAAAATCCCTTCCGGCTGTACAATCATCAAAATCATAATTCCAGCGCCATAGATGAGCTGCATATAGTTGGCCAGAGGCCGTACCCACTCCTGTAGCAGGGAGATAATCATGGTTCCAATGATCGCGCCGCTTGGGGAGGTGGTTCCGCCCAGCATGATCATGATCAAGTACATGGTAGACTGCTGGTAGGTAAAGGTTTGGTAGCTCAAATACCCGGACAAAAACGCGTATAGAGCCCCTGCCAGTCCACAAAGCGCCCCTGAGATGCCAAAGGCGATGCTCTTGGTGAGCAGGCTGTTCACGCCCATGCAATTGGCGGCAATCTCGTTATCACGAATGGCCATGAACGAGCGCCCCATGCGGGAGTAAAAAAGCAGGCGCATGGCGATGAACACCAAAACGCAAAATCCCAGAATCAAATAAAAGCAAGAAATCTCGGTATCAAACACGAGGGGACCAATGGAAAACTTGGGTACGTCCTTAATGCCCAGCGCGCCGCCGGTGACCGGTTCCCAGTTCATAAAAAGACCGTTGAGAATGGTCATCAGGCCCACGGACGCGAAAGTAAAATAATACTGGCGGAGCCTGAAGAAAGCAAACCCCAGCAGAAAGGCGAACAGACCTGTCCCCAGAATGGCCACCAACATGGCTGCCAGGGGAGAAAAGCCCAACTTCATGACCACGTTGGCCGTCAGGTATGCGCCAACACCCCAAAGCCCCGCCTGGGCGAAGGAATTCTGGCCGCACATACCCAGCAGCACGTATACGCTCAGGACGCACATATAGGTGATCAAGGCCATGTTCAGCACCCGCAGCATGTAATTCCCCGTGGTCAGCGGCGCAAACGCAAACAACACCAGCGCCACGACGGGAAACAACCGGGACACCTTTTTAAGGTTTTGGGCTATGGATGGTTGTGTATTCATAGTAGCCCTCCTATGCCTTTTCCTGTATTTTGGCGCTGAATAGCCCTTGAGGACGGAACATCAGCACAAGGATCAGCGCGATATAGATAAGCACCAGCTGGTATGTGGTGCTAATGTACGCACCTCCAAAGGCCTCAATCAAGCCTACGATCAAGCCGCCCACAATGGCCCCGGGAACGCTGCCAAAACCGCCAATCACGATGGCTGCAAATGCCTTCGCTCCCGCCGTGGCGCCCATGGTATTGTTCAAAAAGAACAAGGGAGCCAAAAGCCCTCCACCAATCCCGGTAATCATGGCACTCAGGGCAAAGGTGACGCCGATGGAAAAGATCACGGGCACGCCCACCATGGACGCCATATACTGATCTTGCGCCGTGGCCTGCATGATATGCCCGATAAAGGTCTTTTCCAGGAGTAAATACACCAAAAGCATTAACACCGCGGCCACAATGATAATGGCCAGATATTGGCCTTGAATGATCCCGCCGCCAAAAAGTTTCACCGGCGCCGCAATCACTTTATCCACCTTCACGGGAATGGAACCCCACACTAGGCGGGCGCCTTCCTTAAAAACCATGGACGCTCCCATGGCGCTTACGATAATCGCCCGCACCTGAGCCTTGCGCAGGGGCCAGTACGCGGCGCGCATAAACAGCACTCCCACGATCCCCATGCCCACGCTTGCCAAAAGCAGGGAGGGAATGATCGGCAGTCCCATGAGCTGATTAAAGGTGTAGCATAGATAACCGCCAATCATGAGAAACTCACCCTGGGCGAAGTTCATCACGCCTACCGCCCGAAAAATGAGCACCATACCCATGGCAATCAACCCATACACCACCCCGGTGGAAAGGCCGGACACCAGCAATTGTATGTTTTGTCCCATAACGCCTATCTCCTTTTGATGATGGAGGCTTAACGCCCAGCCTTCCTGCGAAAGCCACGTGCGCCAACCCCTTTTCCCTTTGGGACGAAACCCTGAAAGAGGCCCTCCGCGCCAGAGACTCCGGCACGGAGGGCGCTGCTCCATTGTTAGATTTCCTTGTTGGAGTACATCTCCTGCAACACCGTGGGGGTCTCGTCTACGATTTGCACCACCAGGCCACCCCGGCCGCAATCGCCGTTGGTGCGGCAGTCGTAGGTCGTAATCGCGCCGGCATAAGCATCGATGGTGCTCATGGCGTCGCGCACCGCTTGGCGGTCCGTGGAGCCGGCACGGGTGACGGCTTCGCAAATCACGCTGACGTGATCATAAATCTGTGCCGCAGCCTTGGCGCAAACCTGACCGTGAAGCTCCTGATACTTGGCTGCCAGCGCGGCGCCCTTGGGATTGGTGGTATTGGGCACCCACGCGGCCGCGCTGTACACGCCGTTAAGCGCCTCGCCGCCCAGCTGGATGGTCACGGGGTCCGCCCAGGCGTTGGAACCGAAAATGGGCATGTCCACCATGCCAAAGGCACGGATTTGCTCGGCGATAATGGCGGCCTCATTAAACAGGCACGCTCCGATAATCGCATCCGGTTCTACCTGCTGGATCTTGGTGATGTGGGAAGTGAAATCCTTGGTGCCCGTGGTGAAGGGAACCACGACCAGGGGCTCGATGCCACGGCGGGCCAAAGCCTCGGTGAACAGGCGGGTTTGGTCGGAAGAGTTGGTCTCCGTATCGTGGATGATGGCAAACTTTTTGTAACCCTTCTCTTCCACGGCAAAACCGACGAGCGCGTCGATCATGGTCTGCTCGCAGGCGCGAAGCTGGAACAGCCAGGGGTTCTCATTGTTACAAATGTCCCGCAGCTTGGGGCTGGAGCCCTGAGCCGTGGTAAGAATTTTCGCCTGGAGAGCTTCACCGGAAATGGCGATATTGTCATTGGAGTTATCGCTGCCGATAATGGCCACGATACCAGGATCATCCGCCAGCTTGCGGTATGCGTTCACAGCGCCCACATCGGTGCCCAAGCTGTCTTCAATCACGATTTCAATGGGACGTCCCAGCACGCCGCCAGCGTCGTTGATCTCCTTTGTGATGATGGCCGCCGCGTTGGAGGCATACTCGCCTTCCATGGCGCGCTCGCCGGTGAGTACGGTGGTCAAGCCGATTTTGATCGGATCACCGCTGGGCGCGGCCGTGGCAAAAGCGGAAGTCATCGACAGGACCATGGCAACGGACAAGAGGATCGCAAAAGCCTTTTTCATGGGTTTCATCCTTTCCATATTCTGTTTGCTTTTTCGATTTGAATACGTTTTCAAATCGTTTGTATATTTATTTTATACATTTTCATAAAAAACGCAATAGGTTTTCCCTTTTTCTGTTCTTTTTGCTAAATTATCTCTTCTTTTATTGTATTTTTTTACAATTTATATTGGTGCGACCGTTCTTTTTTGAAAACGTTATGATGCAAAAGCGCTTTCGTTTCACCATTTTTCAAAAATGCTTGAAATTCGTGGGCGGAACCTTTACACTATAAGCTGACTGCATCGCCGTACGCTAGGAAAGTCAGGAAGCTGAATGAAGAAAAACATGACCATTAAAGATATTGCTGCCGAAGCCGGCGTCTCATTGTCCACAGTGTCCCGCGTGATCAACAACAGCGCGGGAGTGACTGAGGATAAGCGCAGGCGCGTGGAAAAAACCATCAAGCGATTCAATTATCATCCCAATCTTGTGGCGCGGGGGCTGAAAAACGATACCACCCAAACCATCGCCATGCTGATTTCCGACGGCAACAATGAGTATTTTGGCCAAATCACCAAGGCGGTTGAAAACGTTATCCGTCCAGACCGTTACAATCTGTTTTACTGCAACACCGCCGGTGAGCAAGATACCGAAGAAAACTACCTTCGCCTCATGACCGAGCGGCAGGTAGACGGGTTTATCATCAACACCACAGGGCATAACAACGACTACATCACCCAACTCAGCCAAAGGATTCCCATGATTCTGCTGCACCGCCGCATTCCCAATCCCCAGTTTAAAGGAGATTTTTTGGATGCGGATTTTGCCACAGTCTCCTATGACCTTTGCCAGCACTTGATCCAAAAGGGTCATCGTTGCATTGGGCTCATCTGTGGTCCTTCCTACCTCAGCTCGCACAGAGACCGGCTTTTCAATATCCAGCGCGCGCTGAAAACCATCGGCGTAGAAATGAAAGAGGGAAGTCCGTATCTCTTTGAGGGGCCGCTCACCAAAGAGTTTGGCTACCAAAGCTGCGCGGCGCTTCTCAGCATGCAACCCCCCCCCACCGCTCTTGTCATTTCTCACAGCAACACCACCATTGGCGCTCTTCGGTATTTCAAGGAACAAAACATTCGCATCCCCAAAGATCTCTCCTTTGTAAGCCCCTGCGACGTACAACTGGCGGATATTTTGTATGTGGAACCCACCTGCGTCCTGCCCGACGCCTGGTCCATGGGCGAGCGGTGCGCCCAGATGCTCATGGAGCGGATTCGAAACGCGAATGATATGGTCAACCGCGAAGCGCTATACACCCCCTCCATTTCCTATGGACAAAGCGTAGGCGAGGTCAAAAAGGCGCTGTAACCGATTCTCGGCGGGGTGGGCGTGTATGGTTCTCTGATCGGGCCACCATGGAGCGGACATCCGGCGTATCTTTGCGGCTCTTGCTGATCAGCGCACGGCGGCAATGAACGACAAGAACCCCCTGAGCCGTTCTCACAGGCCGAAAAAGTGCGGCGTGATGGAAAGCAAACGCTGTTCCCTGAGCCTTTTGGGCTGCCGACCGCAATGATTTGCTCATTTTCCTCTCCCTTTGTAAGGTCCAAAGGCCAAGCCTTCATTTGTATATCGAGCTTTTGCAGCCAAAATTGATGGATTGGCGGATTGAGCCCCAGGCGCGCCAAACACAAAAGGCTGCCCTCAACCAAACAGGGCAGCCTTTGCAACGATTCAAAAATTACTTGGCGTATTCCGTGCTGCGGGTCTCCCGAATCACGTTGACGCGGATTTGGCCGGGATACTCCAGTTCCTTCTCGATGCGCTTGGCGATTTCCTTGGCCAGCACCTTGGTGCCGTCGTCGGTCACATCCTCGGGCTTGACCATGATGCGGACCTCACGGCCGCTCTGGATGGCAAAGCACTTCTCCACGCCCGTAAAGGAATTGGCGATTTCTTCTAACTTCTCTAAGCGCTTGATGTAGTTTTCCAGCGACTCGCGGCGAGCGCCCGGGCGAGCGGCGGAAATCGCGTCGGCGGCCTGTACCAGCACCGCCTCAATGGTTTGAGGCTCCACGTCGTTGTGGTGGGCCAGAATGGCATGGATCACATCGGGGCTTTCCCGATACTTGCGCGCCAACTCGCCGCCCAGGGTCACGTGGGTACCTTCCGCCTCGTGGTCAACACCCTTGCCAATATCGTGCAAAAGTCCGGCCCGTTTGGCCAAAGCCACATCGGCGCCCAGCTCGGCGGCCATCATGCCAGCCAAATGGCTGACCTCAATGGAATGCTTCAGCACGTTTTGCCCATAGCTGGTGCGGTAACGCAGGCGGCCCAAAATTTTCACCAGTTCATGATGAATCCCATGCTGATGGGTCTCAAATACGGCCTGCTCTCCCGCCTCACGGATTTGGTTGTCCACCTCTTTGCGAGCCTTGTCCACCATTTCTTCAATTCGCGCCGGATGGATGCGCCCATCCATGATGAGCTTTTCCACGGCCAAACGCGCGATCTCGCGGCGAACCGGATCAAAGGCGCTGACAATCACCGCTTCAGGGGTATCGTCAATGATCAGGTCCACGCCAGTGGCGGTTTCCAAGGCGCGAATGTTGCGGCCTTCCCGTCCGATAATGCGGCCCTTCATATCGTCATTGGGCAAAGTGATCACGGATACGGTGCTCTCCGCCACATGGTCGGCCGCGCATTTTTGAATCGCAAGGGCGATAATATTGCGCGCCTTCTTCTCGCCTTCCTCCTTGGCCCGGGTCTCAATATCCCGCACCATGGCGGCCGCGTCATGGTACGCGTCTTTTTGGATGCGGCTCACCAAAACCTGGCAGGCTTCATCCTGGGTCATTCCCGCGATGCGCTCTAGTTCAGACACCTGGCGCTGCTGGGCTAAAACCAGCTCGTCCTGCAAACGTTGCATGTCCGTGGCCTTATTGTTCAAGGACTCCTCGCGAGACTCGATGTTGTCTTGCTTTTTGTCCAGCGTTTCCTCCCGCTGCAAAATGCGGCGCTCACTGCGTTGGACTTCCGCGCGGCGGTCCCGGCATTCCTTATCCAGTTCCGTTTTCAGGCGTAAGACTTCTTCTTTCGCCTCTAAAATGGTTTCCTTTTTCTTTTCATCGGCTTTGCGCATGGCGTCTTCCAAAAGGTTCTTGGCATACTCTTCCGTGCGCCCGATTTTCTTTTCGCCAGCTTGCTTACGATACGCATACCCGCCTACGATGCCCAAAACTGCCATCACAATGGCAATGAGTATAGTGACAATCGGATCCATTTGTTTTCTCCTTTCGTTTGAATGACTGATCATGCATTTTCATGACGGATCATTTTTCCTGCAAAACAGAAAAAGCCGTCGGGTAAAAACCCACGCGGCTATTGCTGATTCGCTATCGCCTTTCCCGCCTCCAAAAAACATGCGGAAAGACCATAGGATTTAGACAGGCACAGGATCCCTGCCAAAACCATATACCCAACCAAACGCTCCAAGCGTTTTTCTTACGCGAAACCCGCCAGTCCGCTGGCGCGCGGACATGTGCTCTGCCTGACGGGGATAGCCGATCCCTGGGAATATATCCGAAAAACAGCGAGATGCCCGTTTGAAGCAAACGTTCATCCGAAAGCCGACGCCCTCATTATAAACGCTGGCGGATGTTCTGTCAAGCCAGGGAAAAGATGGAAAAGCGAGTGGACGCCTCAAAATTTAAGATTGTCCACTTCTGGCGCAAGAAAAAAACCTCCTCTTTTGAGAAAACCCATGGACAACAAAAACCGAATACGTTATAATGCCAAAGGATTGACAATGCGTATTTTTTGAACAATACAACCTGGAAAGATTCATAGAGCAATGGAGTGAACGAAATGGAACGGATGGCGATTCACGCTCCCCTGGATGCGGCCTTTGAACCCATTTATCTCGCCTTCAAACAATTCGGCGCGGACGCGAAAGCGGCCAACGGCCCCATGCTTCGCTTGGCCGTGGAGCGCAACGATGGCCTTACCGCCACCCAGGACCTGCAAATCCTGCCGGAAGGGCAGGACGATTCCCGCAACCTTCGCATGGTGGAGCGGATGGTGAAAAGCATGCTGTGGGTATACGGCGGCTTTCGCGTGACGGTGGCGGGCAGCCACAAAATTTTTGAAGGGATCCGTGAGCAATACCAAAAGGGCGGCGAAAGAGAATTCGACGCGGCGTTTATGGGTGATGTATACGAAAATCCCTTCTCTGTGGAGGAGGAGGCCCGCCCGGAGGACGCCCCTGCTCGCAAGGAGGCGGCGGAAGCCATCGGCCGTCACTTGGACGGCTGCCGCATTGGCTTTGACGCTGGCGGCAGCGACCGCAAGGTCAGCGCGGTGGTGAACGGTCAAAGCGTGTATAGTGAGGAAGTGGTTTGGTTCCCCAAAACCAACGCCGACCCTGCCTATCATTTTGAGGGAATCGTAAGCGCCCTCAAAACCGCCGCCGCCCACATGCCCAGGGTGGATGCCATTGGCGTGAGCAGTGCGGGCGTCTATGTGGCCAATCGCACCATGAAAGCCTCCCTCTTTTTGAAGGTGCCCCATGATGCTTTTGACCAACAGGTAAAGGACATCTATATCCGTGCCGCCCAGGAAATCGGCAACGTGCCCTTGGTGGTCTGCAACGATGGCGACGTGACCGCTTTGGCGGGAGCCATGAGTTTGAATGAGGATGGCATTTTAGGCATCGCCATGGGAACCAGTGAAGCGGGCGGCTATGTGGACAAGGCCGGCAAGATTACCGGCTGGCTCAACGAATTGGCCTTTGTCCCCTGCGATCTTTCTCCCTCCGCCATGCGGGATGAGTGGAGCGGCGATATTGGCTGCGGCGTGAAATATTTTTCCCAAGATGCGGTGATCAAACTGGCGCCTGCTGCCGGGATTTTGCTGGACGAAAGCCTGAGCCCCGCGGAAAAACTGAAAATCGTTCAAGCGGAAATGGAAAAGGGCAATCCGAACGCGAAGAAGATTTATGAGACCATTGGCGTATATTTGGGCTATACGTTGGCCTTCTACAGCCTTTTCTATGAGATCAACCATGTGTTGCTCATGGGGCGCGTCACCAGCGGCGAAGGCGGAGACTTGGTGCTGAAAAATGCCCAGGCCGTACTGCAGGCTGAATTTCCCGAGCTGGCCCTGCAAGTAAACCTTCCGGATGAAAAGAGCCGGCGAGTGGGCCAAAGCGTGGCGGCGGCCAGTCTGCCTGTCATCGGGTAAGCGCAAAACAGAAACGTCACCCTCCCGCATCAGGTCCTTGGTTTCCACTTTGACCACAAACCGTTGCCAAAGTGGATTGCGACGCGAAAGGTGCAAGAAAGAAGCCAAGAAGCTGTACGCCTTGAGGGCGGGGGAGCCAAGGCTCCCGCATCAAGTGAAGCGCCCAGCGACAGGTGCGCGAGGCGCCTCACGATCCCCTTTGGAGGGCAAAGGCCCAATGCAGTCTCCCTGCATTGGGCCAGGCTGTCAAAAAAGGGTCCTGGAGACGGCCCCCGGCGGCTAAAGGGCTGTTGCCCTTTAGAATCCCTTTCCTGAAACGCCCATTTCATGGGCGTTTCACAGATGGGTCCAGGTCACAGCCCTGGCAGTGGTTTGGAGGCGGAGCCTCCAAAAAAGTTTATCGACGCACCGGCAAAACCTGCCGGTGCGTTTCTTTTTCTAGTTCTTCTTGGGTTTCGCCTTAGGCTCCCCATCTTCCTTGGGCTTTTTGGGTTTGGGCAGGGGAAGCTCCTCAAAGGTAGCGTCGCTCAGTTGGCGCAAAAACTCGCCGTCATCCACGTTTTCAATGAGGAAATACAGGCTGGCGCCCGTGTAGGGCGGCGCTTCCCGCAGCGCGTTTCGTTCCTGCAAAAGCGTACGGGCAGCTTGGGTGGGTTTGAAGTAAAAGGCGTCATCGCAGACCAATGCGTAAAACTTCGCTCCACGATAGAACCCGTACTCCCCAAACATCTTTTTGTAATGAATCCCCTGGGCCTCGCCGCCCAATTGCTCGGCGATATAGGCCACCAACTCCGGTGAGGAGGCCATGGGTCATCCCTCCCGTTTATTCATCCTCGTCCAATAGCGCAAGATCGGGATCTTCCTCAATGAGCTTGGCCTCCTCCGCGGTGAGGGCCTTCTCGTTCACCAGCCCAGGGTTACCGGCCTTCTTGGCCGCCAGCGCCGCCAGCGCTTCGTCGCGAATCACTTTGTCGATCTTTTGGGTGATCTCAGGATTCTCCCGCAGGAACAGGCGGGCATTTTCGCGGCCCTGGCCAATACGCTGGTCCTCGTAGCTGAACCACGCGCCGCTTTTGTGAATGATGTCCCGATCTACCGCCATATCCAATAGCGTGCCTTCCTTGCTGATGCCCTCCCCGTAGATGATGTCGAACTCGCTTACGCGGAAAGGCGGCGCCACCTTGTTTTTAACCACCTTGACTTTGGTGCGGTTGCCCACCACTTCGGTGCCGTTTTTGAGCTGCTCGCCGCGGCGCACATCCAGACGGATGGTCGCGTAGAACTTCAACGCCCGGCCGCCAGGGGTGGTCTCGGGGCTGCCGTACATCACGCCTACTTTTTCACGAAGCTGGTTAATGAAGATGGCCACGGCATTGGTCTTGTTGATCACGCCCGCCAGCTTGCGCAATGCCTGGCTCATGAGCCGCGCTTGCAGGCCCACAAAGGAATCCCCCATCTCGCCTTCGATTTCCGCCTTGGGCACCAGCGCGGCCACAGAGTCGATGACCACCATATCCACCGCGCCGCTACGCACCAAAGCCTCACAAATTTCCAACGCCTGCTCTCCCGTATCAGGCTGGGAAATATACAATTCGTCGATATTGACCCCCAACTTGCGGGCATACACAGGATCCAAGGCGTGCTCCGCATCGATGAACGCGGCCACGCCGCCCATGCGCTGGGTTTCCGCCACGCAATGCAGGGCAACGGTGGTTTTACCGCTGCTTTCCGGTCCAAAGATCTCCACCACCCGGCCACGGGGAAGCCCGCCCACGCCCAGGGCAATGTCCAAATCCAGGCAGCCCGTAGAGATGACTTGCAAGTTGGCATCCGCCGCCGCATCGCTAAACTTCATCACCGCGCCCTTGCCATAGGTTTTGTTCAACTGTGCCAGCGCACTTTCCAGCGCCTTCATCTTTTCCTCGCGCTTTGCGTCCGTTGCCGCCTGTTGGGCATCCAGTTCCTTTTTGGTTTCTTTCTTGGCCATGTTCGTTTCCGCCTTTCCTCTGTATACGGATAATTTATGATGAGAAGGATTGAAGTTCTTGAAGAATCATGTGAAGCGCGGCCTTCACAGCCTTACGCCGTACCGCCTGCCGCCCGCCTTGAAAGCGCTTGCCTATGGCCTGGGGCTCCCCCCCTGCGGCCAAGCCCAAATAGACTGTGCCCACCGGCGTTTCGGCCGTACCTCCCCCAGGCCCCGCCAGGCCTGTGGCGCTGACGGCGATGTCCACCCCCAGCGTTTCCCTAGCGCCTGCCGCCATCTGCTTGGCGCAGGGTAGGCTGACCACGCCCACACCGTCGATGATCTCCTGGGAAACCCCCAGCAATTCCCGCTTAATCCTGGGATCATAGCTGACGATCCCGCCCATGAGCACCCGTGACGCCCCGGGAACCCCCGCCAAAGAAGAAGCGATCCAACCGCCTGTCAGGCTTTCCGCGACGCCCACGGTTTTGCCCTGCTCTCCCGCCAGGCGAATGATTTCCGCGCTCAGTCTGCGCAAGCTGCTCATGGCTGCTTGGGCTCCTTGGGCAAAATCAGCACGTCCCGATTCTTCACAAAATAGTCCACGCCGGACCAAAGGGTCATTAGCACCGTCAAAACCATCAGGATACTGTCCATGGGAAAGGGGGCAAAGGGCTGGTTTTTCAACAGGAACACCACCAGGGTTACGATTTGCAGCGTGGTCTTGATTTTTCCCAGCTTACCCGCCGCAATCACCTTGCGCTGTTCCACGGCCACCATACGAAGGCCATCCACCGCGATTTCCCGAAACAAGATCACAATACAAGCCCAGGCAGGAAAACGGCCCAAGCCGCAAAGCGCGATCATGGTGGAGAGCACCAGCAACTTGTCCGCCACGGGGTCTAAAAATTTGCCGAAATTGGTGACAATTTGATCCCTGCGCGCCAAATACCCGTCCAAAAAGTCCGTAAAGGCGGCGATGAGAAACACCAAAAGCGCCAGCCATTGGCAAAACTCCACAGGGATGTACAACAGGATCACCAACGGAGGAATCAGCGCCACCCTTAAAAGGGTCAGCCGATTGGGCCAGTTCATTCGATCACCCCCACCAGATCGTAGGGCTTCGCCTCGGTGAGGCGCACCCGCACAAATTCGCCGATTTCCGCCTGTTCGCCGTTCCTTATCTCAATCAGCCCGTCTGTTTCCGGCGCTTCGGCAGCCGACCGGCCAATGGCCGTGCCATCCTCGCGAATTTCTTCCACCAGAACCTTTTCCACCGTCCCCAGCCGCAGGCGGTTCCGCTCCAGGGAAATTTCCTGCTGGGTTCGCATCAGCCTGTCCAGCCTTTGCTGTCGAATATCCTCCGGCACCTGGTCCGGCATGGCGGCGGCGGCGGTGTCCTCCTCCGCTGAGAAGGCGAAAGCGCCCACCCGATCAAAGCGGGCGTCCTGAAGGAAGTCCATGAGGGTTTCAAACTGTGCCTGGGTTTCTCCAGGGAACCCGGTAATAAACGTGGTGCGCAGGGTGAAGCCCCTCTCCCGCGCCTTTTGCAGCAGCTCCCCAATGGCGCGGATGTCCCCCCGCCGGTTCATGCGGCGAAGGATGGTGGGATCGGCATGCTGTAAGGGCAGATCCAAATACTTACAAATATTCGGTTTGGCCGCCATGGCGGCCAGCAATTCCTCGCTTACCTCGTCCGGATAGCAATACAGTACCCGCAGCCATTCCACGCCAGGGATCTCCGCTGCCTGGGTCAAAAGCTCCGGCAGGAGGGATTTCCCTTGCTTGTCCACCCCAAAGCGGGAGGTATCCTGGGCCACCAAAATGTGCTCCTTCACCCCTTGCGCCGCTAGCTCCCGGATCTCTTCCAGAACGCTGTCCAAAGAGCGGGAACGGAAGCCGCCCCGAATCAGGGGAATGGCGCAATAGGCGCAGCGGTTATCGCAGCCGTCCGCGATGCGGATGTAGGCGGAATAGGGAGCCGTGGTCAGCACCCGAGCTCCGGACAGCACCGCCGGATCGGTTTGGCAATAGGAGGAACGCTTGCCGCAAAGCGCGCTTTCGATGGCCTGGGGCAGCGTGGGATATTGGTTCACGCCCAGGAGCAAGTCAATCTCCGGCATTTCCTCCATCAGGTTTTTCTCATACCGCTGGGAAAGGCAGCCCGTGACCACCAGTAGCTTTGCTTTCCCCGTTTTCTTGTACTGGGCCAATGAAAGAATGGTTTCAATAGATTCCTGCTTCGCGGGATCGATAAACCCACAGGTATTGACAATCAGAATCTCCGCGCTTTTTTCATCCGTTACGATCTCATACCCCGCCCGGGTCAGGATGCCCAACATCAATTCCGTATCCACGCGATTTTTACTGCAGCCTAAGGATACCACGCCCACCGTCATCCTGCGAAAACCTCCATTAGTCTAGCTCTTAGGGGACGGCGCGCGCTTTTTGGCAACGAACAATCCTGTTGCCCATTGTACCACAACAATCCCTGAAAAGGAATAGTTTTCGCATATGTTCGGCGAACATTTTTCCCCAAGGCGGCTCCCTTGAATTTCTGGATGGGTTTTAGTATACTATGAAAACTTGTGATTGTGACGGAGGGTTTGCGGCATGAAAAGGGCGGTGGCTTTGGGGCTTTTGACGGTGCTTCTCAGCGCCAGCATTCCCGCGCTGGGCAAGATCTACCGGCAGGGCGATCCTGAAAAAAAGCAAATTGCCATCACCGTGGACGATTGTAAAAACCCCGATGTGCTGAAGGAAATGCTGGATTTGTTCCAGGCCGAAGGCATCCACGCCACCTTTTTTCCCATCGGCCGCTGTATACAGGAAAAGGATGGAGATCTTTGGCGCCGCATGGTCAAGGAAGGCCATGAAATCGGCAACCACACCTATGGCCATGCTTCCCTCACCAAGCTCAAGGGGCCGGAGGTCAAAAAACAAATGAAAAAGATGGAGGAGGCCCTCCAGGCGGCTCTGGGGTTTGCCTATCCCGTAACCCTCATGCGGCCGCCCTATGGCCTGTGCCGCTCCAACAAAACGTTCTTTAAGCTCCAAGACGCGGGGTATGACGACGTCATCCTGTGGTCGGTCAGCCAAACGAATCCTGTGCAGGCAATGAAGCAAATCCAAAACGGCAGCATTTGTTTATTCCACAGCAACAAGCGCGACCTGCGCTGCCTTCAAGAAATCCTGCCCCAGCTTAAGGCGGAGGGGTATGAAATGGGAACAGTATCGGAGTTGTTGGGCTTGGAAAAAGTAGCCTTTACGATTCCCGATACGGCAACGGAAGCTCCGCAAACCTCCGCAACCTGCGCACCACCCCCGTAAATTCCGGCGGCGGCGGCGCCACAAAGGCCATCCGTTCCCCGGTGCGGGGATGGGTAAAAGCCAGGGAATACGCATGGAGCATCAACCGCGGCGCTTTGACGCCGTTTTTTTGTCCATAAATTGGATCCCCCGCCACAGGATGGTGGAGGCTTTGCATGTGTACGCGAATCTGATGGGTGCGTCCGGTCAGGATACGCACATCCACCAGGGCCGAGGCTTTCAGGTTTTCCAGCAGCGTCCATTCGCTCACCGCCTCCCGCCCCTGCGGATCCACAGCCATGCGCTTGCGATCTCGCTTGGAACGGGCAATGGGCCATTCCACCCTGCCGCTTTCCTGCTTCATCTCTCCCTCTACCACGGCCAAGTAGTGCTTTTCCATGCTTCTGGCCTTCAATTGCTCACTCAAGCCCAAATGGGCGGCATCGTTTTTGGCAATCAGCAAAAGGCCGCTGGTGTCCTTGTCCAGCCGGTGCACAATCCCCGGGCGCTTTATCCCGCCAATGCCGCTCAAATCCTCCAATGCGAACAAGAGCGCATTCACCAACGTACCGCGCTCGTTCCCTGCCGCCGGATGCACCACCATGCCGCAGGGCTTCACCACCACGGCAAGGTCCGCGTCCTGGTACACAATGGTCAGGGGGATATTCTCTTTTTCCACCCGTGCCTCTGCGGCCTCGGGAACCTCCATTTCCAAAAGGGCTCCTTGGGACACAAGAGCACTTCCCTTGGTGAGGGGCCGCCCTTCCACAAAAACGCGTCCTTCTTCCATGGCGCGCGCCCCTTGGGAACGGCTCACTTGAAACGCTTCGGCCAGCACCTGATCGGCCCGGCCCTCACGGGGGGCTTGCCCCGTCCTCTTTGGCATGCTTTTCTCTCCAATCCAGTGGGCGAAACAGCAGGCTGACCGCCAGCATCACCACGCCCGAGCAAATGGCAATGTCCGCCACATTGCAAATAAACCACGGCAAAAACGGAAAATAGAACATATCCAGCACATAGCCCAAAAAGAGCCGGTCCAAAAAATTTCCCATAAACCCGCCCAGCATCAGCGCGCTGGCCAGGGTGGTAAACCAGGTGGGCTCATACTTGCGAAACACGAAAAACCAAATGCCCACCGCCAAAATCGGCAACAACAGGCTAGCGGCCACATTCCCCGAAAGAAGACCCAGTGCCATCCCACGGTTCTCCGAATACCGGAACTCCAACAGATGCGCAATGGCTGGCATGGAGCCCTCCTGGGCCAGGGCATTGCCTGCCCATAGCTTTACCGCGCGGTCCAGCGCGAACACCCCCACCAAAAGGAGCCAAAACGTTACCCGTCTCCGCGCCAAGGCCGTTCCCCCTTCCGTTACTTCAAGCGCATTTGCACAATGCTTACGATCTGCGCCAGCGCGTCCCCGATCAAAGGCAGGTTGCGCTTGGCGAGATTTTGCAAAATCAGCACCAAAATCGCTCCCAGAATCGTAAAGCCTACCGCCATGCCCACGCCTCTGGCCACGCCGCCCCAAAAGCTGGACCAAAACATCCGTTTCCGGTCGTCCACATAGCGCACATACTCGGATAGCTGCAAGCGTTCCATGCTCTTGAGCCATTTATCTACCTGCTCCGCCAGATAGCTTTCCTGCTGGGGTGCAGGCTTCTCTTGCGTTTGCCTGCTTTGCCAGGAAGCGTTGGAAGGCGTCTCGCTTTGGAGGGCTGCACCATCCGCTTCCCATCCGGCACGCTGCCGCGAGAGAACCGTGACTCCGTCAATGGCCGCGTCCTCGGGATCCATCCAGCGCTTTTCCTGCTCAGCTTGATGCCACTCGTTCATACGCACACCTCACAGCTGTTAGTGTGCGCATTTCCCTGGAAAAGATTGCATGGGTATCATACCAAAATAGCAAGCCCCGTGCAACCAAAACGGGCTGCCGCCAAACCCCTTGTTTGGCAGCAGCCCGTATGCTCATCTTTGCTTTGCGGATCAGATGATCTCGATGACGCACATTTCAGCGGCGTCACCGCGGCGGGGTCCCAGCTTATAGATGCGGGTATAACCGCCGGAGCATTTCTTTTCTTCGTTGCGCTTTCTCAGCTTGGGGCCGATTTCGCGGAAGAGCTTCTCCACCACAGGATACTTCACATCCTTGGTGCGCTCTTTGAAATCTTCCTTATCCTCGTCCTTGCGCTGCACATCCTTGAGCTCATAAAGGTAGGACATGATCATGCGGCGGGCGTGGAGCTTGCTGGGGGCATCGTTCACCACATTCAAGGTGATGAGCTGGCCCTTTTCGTTGTGCGTATTCTTGGCGACCTCAATGGTCTTGTCATGCTCATTGATGGCCAAGGTAATCAAACGCTCGGCAACGCGGCGAACTTCCTTCGCGCGGGCTTCCGTCGTCTCAATACGGCCATACCAAATCAGGTTGGTCACCTGATTGCGAAGGAGCGCTTTGCGCTGATCCGCCGGACGGCCCAATTTCCGTTGTGCCATGGTGTATTTCCTCCTTGTGCGGAATTTCGGTGGCGACCGGAGCCTTTACCGGCCTACCGTATGGGGTACATTGGCTTATTCGTCGCTGGGGCGCAAGGAGAGATTCAAGGCTTCGAGCTTCTGCTCGACTTCCTCCAAGCTCTTGCGGCCAAGGTTGCGCACCTTCATCATATCTTCCTGATTGCGCTGCACCAATTCAGACACCGTATTGATCCCCGCGCGCTTCAAGCAGTTGTAGGCGCGAACGCTCAAATCCAGCTCCTCGATGGTCATTTCCAGCACTTTTTCCTTCTTGTCGTCTTCCTGATCGGTGAAGGCGATGGGCATCACATGATCCGTCAGGCTGACAAAGAGGCTCAGGTGCTCGGTGAGGATCTTCGCGGAAAGGCTGATGGCCTCATCCGGCTGAACGCTGCCGTTGGTCCATACTTCCAAAGTCAGCTTATCATAGTCGGTGATCTGCCCTACGCGGGTATCCTCCACAGCGTAGTTGACCTTGCGAATGGGCGTGAAGATCGAGTCCACCGGAATCACGCCAATGGGCAGATTGGGGGACTTATTCTTTTCGGCGCTTACATAACCGCGGCCTTTGTCCAGCACCAGCGTCATTTTCAGGTGCGCGTCCGCGCCCAGGGTGGCGATGTGCAGTTCCGGATCAACGATCTCCAGTTCATCATCGGCCACGATGTCGCCAGCCTTCACCTCGGCGGGACCTTTCACGTCCAACACCACGGTCTTGGGCTGATCGGAGTAGAGCTTGGCCGTCATTTCCTTCAGGTTCAAGATCAGCTCCGTCACATCTTCGGTCACGCCGGGCACGGTGGAAAACTCATGCTGGATGCCGTCGATATGGATACTGGTCACCGCGACGCCCGGCAAAGAGCTCAATAGCACGCGGCGAAGCGCGTTACCCAAGGTGTTGCCAAAGCCACGCTCCAAGGGCTCGATCACGAACTTGCCATAAGTGCTGTCCTGGCTCTTCTCCACGCACTCGATGCGCGCTTTTTCGATTTCGATCATGGGTCTTACCCTCCTGTTTCAAGCCGTTTGGTTGAGGGAGTGTCTCCTCACCGTTAACGAGAGTAGAACTCGACGATCATGTTCTCCTGCAGCGTCAAATCGACATCGTCACGGGCAGGCAATGCGCTGACCGTGGCGGTCAGGTTCGCGGCATCGGTGGAAATCCACTTGGGCACCACGCGGCTCACGCCTTCCTTCACGATCTTGAAATGCTCCATATCCTTGCGGGTGGCTTTTACGGTGATCACATCGCCCACCTTCGTGGAGTAGGAAGGGATGTCCACTTTTTTACCATTCACCGTCAACAGGCCATGGCACACGAACTGGCGGGCCTGGGCGCGGCTGGCCGCCAAACCACTGCGGTACACCACGTTATCCAAGCGCAGCTCCAAGAGTTGGAGCAGGTTTTCGCCGGTGATGCCCTTCATGCCCGTGGCACGGGTAAAGGTGCGTTTGAATTGGCCTTCCATCAGGCCATAAGCGCGACGCGCTTTTTGCTTTTCACGAAGCTGCAGGCCGTACTCGCTCGCCTTACGCTGCCGCGCCTGGCCATGCTGGCCGGGAGGCGTGGGACGGCGAACCACCGCGCACTTGGACGAGAAGCATTTTTCGCCCTTCAAAAAGAGCTTGGTGCCCTCGCGGCGGCACATACGGCATACGGAATCTGTATATCTTGCCATAGGGATTGTACCTCCTCGAATTTGCTTACACTCTTCTACGCTTGGGCGGACGGCATCCGTTATGCGGAATGGGTGTAACATCTTTGATCATATTGACTTCCAAGCCCGCAGCCTGCAGGCTGCGGATGGCGGCCTCACGGCCGGAGCCGGGGCCCTTCACAAATACTTCCACGGATTTGAGACCGAACTCCATCGCGGCCTTGGCGGCGGTTTCCGCTGCCATCTGCGCGGCGAAGGGGGTCGATTTCTTGCTGCCACGGAAACCCAGGCCGCCGGCGCTGGCCCAAGAAAGAGCGTTGCCGTTGGTGTCGGTCAGGGTGACGATGGTGTTGTTAAAGGAAGAACGGATATGCGCGGCGCCACGCTCGACAAGTTTTTTCTCACGGCGCTTGCGCGAAACCTTCTTTAACTTCTGTTTGGGTGCCATTTCGTTTATCCCTCCATTAAGCTACGCTGTCTTACTTGGTCGCCTTTTTCTTACCCGCGATGGTGCGCTTGGGGCCTTTGCGGGTACGCGCGTTGGTCTTGGTGTTCTGGCCGCGAACGGGCAGGCCCCGGCGGTGGCGAACACCGCGGTAGCAGCCGATCTCCACCAGGCGCTTAATGTTCAGCGAAACCTCGCGGCGAAGATCACCTTCTACCTTGACGTTGTGCTCAATGTAGTCACGGAGTTTGCTGATTTCCTGTTCGGTAAGGTCCTTGACGCGGGTATCGGGACTAAGGCCGGTATCCTTGATGATCTTCTGAGAAGTCGCCAAGCCGATGCCGAAGATGTACGTAAGCCCGATTTCCACACGCTTTTCTCTGGGCAAGTCTACGCCCGCAATACGTGCCATGTGTGGTTACACCTCCTGAAAATGAGTCTACCGTTGCCCTCTTGGGCTGAGGGTCTCTTGTCGTTGGCTGCGTCCGCGTAGAGAGTGCGAAGCACAACCCAAGACCCCGCGCGGCGCACAAGTGCTTTCGCGCTTTGTCATTGCGGCCACCCCACGGGCTTCGCCCGCGTCGTGGCTACGGCATTCATTCCGCTGCGCGGAATTCGGTGCCTAGTCAGGCTCCGCCTGACCTTGGTTTGCGGCCACCCCACGGGCTTCGCCCGCGTCGTGGCTACGGCATTCATTCCGCTGCGCGGAATTCGGCGCCTAGTCAGGCTCCGCCTGACCTTGGTTTGCGGCCACCCCACGGGCTTCGCCCGCGTCGTGGCTACGGCATTCATTCCGCTGCGCGGAATTCGGCATTTCCAACCCATGGTCACAGGTGTTTCCGCCCATGCAGCCGCCCATGGCTTTGAATATGGCCTAACTTTTGAAGTATATCATACTTTTTTTTCTACGTAAATCTTTTTTCTGAAATGTTTGTAAAATTTCCGGCTGTTTTTTGTGAATTGTGTATCTTGGGCAACACCGATGCTACATATGGTACCCCTCAAGGCTTGTCCGCCAAAAACGCGGCTACAGCCTGGCTGTTTTTCGTCAGGTTGGGCGCCAGCACCATCATGCCGTTGACCACATCGTCATGAAAGGCGTTGTCCAAAGGCACATGCATGCTTTCAAAGGTCACGTGTTCTACCCGAAACAGCAAGGGAAGCAAGGCGGAAACGTCCGAAAGCGTCATGTCCGTTTTCACGCCGCTAAAATTCTTAGTCACCAAATTCAAGATCGTTGCCGCGTCCGACTGGCGGATCCGCTCCACCATGGCCGCAATCACCTTGTGCTGGCGGCCGGTGCGTTGAAAATCACTGTCGATCTTGCGGATGCGGCTGTAAAACAACGCCTGCATGCCATTTAGATGTTGTTCTCCCGCGGCGGCCACGGCCTCAAAGCCCTGATTTCCGTAAAACTCCTGCGAAAGCCGGTTGATCTGCGCCCGTTCTTTTTCGCTGATGGCCACCGTGATTCCGCCCAGTTGATCAATGATGTCGGTGGTAATATTGAAATTGACCGCAAGGGTGCCGTCAACGGACACCCCGAAATTCGTTTCCAGGGTTTTTTGCAAAAGCTCCGCGCCGCCATAATAATAAGCGGCGTTTAGGCGGTTCATCCCTTTGCCCGGGATTTTGACATACATATCCCTGAGGAAGGAAACCAGCTTCACCGCGCCGGTTTTCAAATCCACATTGGCCAGGATCATGGAATCGCTCCGGCCTGGCTTTTCCATGTCGTGATTGTCAATCCCGATGAGCAAAACGGATAGCGAGCCCTCCCGCTTTTCGATCCGGCCAGGCAGATCCAGATAATCCTCCGGCTTTTCTCCCTCCAAGAGATCAGCGTTTTGCAACAGGGAACTGACCTGCTTTTCGGAAAGCTCCGTATCCTCCACAGGCGGTTCCGTTGCTTCCGGCGTGGTTTCTGGGGTTTCGCTGGGCATGGGCCTTGGCCTTGGCGAGGGTGTTGGCGCAAGGGTAGGGCTGGGAGAGGGTGTCGCTGTGGGTGTCGCTATGGGGCTGGGTGTGGGCGGTTCCGCTGTGCGCGCATAGAGCATCCAGGGAATCGGCGTGAGCTGCGGCGTAGGGGTAGGGGTTTCGGGGCGGACGGGAGCGGGCGCCTTGGTATCCTCCAGCCAGGGCTTCACCGTTGGGGTGGCGAGAACCGTTTCTGGAACGGCCGTGGGCGCGGGCGTATTGTAAAACACGGCGGGTTTGTCATGAACCACCCCATCCGCCCGAAGACGCGCCTTACCTAACGCCATGCTGGAAAACGGCGCGACAAAAAGACTGGCCAACATCAGCAGCGCCAAAAGCCCCCTGGTATTTTTCCCGTTGCCACCGTTCATGAAAGTTCCTCCCGCGCACGATGAAGGCATCGCTTAATCGATGATTCAACGCGGTCGCTTTCTCCTTTGTTTCAATTGGCAAAGACTCCCTGCGCCTTTTCCAGGATCCCTCTAGCAAAATTCCGTATCAAACTGAACCACCAGCGCATATCGCGGATCCAGGGTTTTCACGTAGGCGCCCAGGGAACGCAGCAGCCCCTCCCGATCAGTATACCCGCTTGGCAGCACACAGTCAAAGATTAACCGAATCTGCTCCTGCCCGGGCACCATGCGAAAATCATGCAAAGACAGCCGTTCATCCAGATGGCGCAAAAAATCAATCAACTGCTGCTTGAGCTCGTTGGCGGCAGGGTCATCAGTCACAACGGGGTCCATGTGGATACAAATGACCATGTTCAGCCGGTCGCCGATCTCCCGCTCCGCCTTGTCGATCAATTCGTGCACCGCCACAATATTTCCCTGGGCGCTAACCTCCGCATGGACGGACGCGATGCGGCGGCCCGGCCCGTAATCATGCACAATCAAGTCGTGAATCCCTAAAATGCCTTCATAGGAAAGCAATAACTCTTCTATTTGTTTGAGTTTTTCAGGATCGGGCTTCTCCCCCAGCAACAGCCCCACCGTGCTGCGGCAAACCTCCGCGCCGGTTTTGAGGACAAATAGGGCCACCAGCACGCCCATGTACCCGTCCACCTGCCAGCCAAAAACGGATTGCACCCCAACGCTGACCAGCACCGCGCCGGTGGCCGCCACGTCGCTGATGCTATCCTTGGCCGCTGCCAGCAAGGTGCTGTTCTCCGTAGCCCGCCCTAGCTTGCGGTAAAAGTGGGATAACCACAACTTTCCCAGCACAGAGATTCCCAAAAGCGCCAGTGTTGCCACCGAAACCATCAGGGACCCGGGATGCAAAATGCCCCCAATCCCTTCCCGAAGCAGCGTAAGCCCCATCACCACAATCAAAGCGCCCACCATCAGCGAGCCGATATACTCCATGCGCCCATGGCCAAAGGGATGCTCCCGATCCATGGGCTTCCTGGCCATGCGCACCGTCACCAGCGAAACCACGCTGCCAAAGGCATCGGAAAGGTTATTGGCCGCGTCCGCCGTGATGGCCAGGGAACCGGTGAAGATTCCCAGCAAAAACTTCATCAACGAAAGCAGCGCATTCAGCCCAATACCCACAGAGGCGCCCAGCGTGCCATAGGCAGCCCGAACCTCTCCGTTTTGCACATCCTGACTGTTTTTCACAAACCGCCGAATCAGCCACGCGGTCACCCTGTCACCTCCCTTGCAGGGAACACGGAACACTCCTGCCTCTTTTCTATTTATGAAGCGTTGATCCATTATACCACAGGCAGGGGGAATTTGTCACAGTGCCGCATCTGTGTTATGATACTGTCCAAGATATGGCTTTCAGGGGTACAGGAGGGATTGGATGCGCTGTTTCGCTTTTCGCCGATGGATGATCCAAGCGCTGATTGGGCTTATTTGCCTTGCCGTGTGCTTGCCCGCCCCTCCTGCCCAGGCCGCCGGCAGCACCACCCTGACCGTCACCTTTCAGGCCAAGGTTTTCCCAAGCCGCGCCAGAGCCTGCCTAAAGCTGATCAACGATCTGCGCAAGGGAAAAGGACTGCCGGAGTTCATCATGCTTTCGGATTTGGAGAAGGTGGCCATTCAGCGGGCGGCGGAAATCTTCGTGTTTTTCGATCACGACCGCCCCAACCTTACTTCCTATCTCACCGCCTACAAGGAATACCCTTCTTTAACCAAAAGCAAAGTCAGCGGTGAGAGCATTTCGGCGGGGTTCCCCTCCGCCACTGCCGCCTTTGAGGAATTTCAAGGCACAAAGGCGCATTTAGATAACTTGTTGGACAAAGACTTTACCCATGTGGGCATCGCCTGTGTGCAGGTGGCGGGCAGCTACAACGGCTACTACTGGGTCTTGTATTTTCAACAGCAGCCCGAGGGCATTCGCGCCGATATTGCCAAGCCCAAAGGCGCGGCGGACGCCAACCGCACCATGACTGTGGACATCAAGGGCGGCATGTTTTCCCGGGCGGATAAAAGCCATGGAACGTTCGAGCTTCGCACCGCCAATCTCAACCTGCGGCAACGGCGCAACGCCCAGCCCTCCGTATGGTTGTATGACCGCTTTGGCGTGAAGATCGGCAAATGCCAGCCAGAAGGGCTCACCTTTTCCAGCAGCAATACCGCCATTTTTACCGTAGGAAAAAGCGGTACGCTGACCCGCAAAAAAGCGGGTTCCGCCGCGTTGACCATGAAAGCGCCGGGGCTTGAGGCCGTGAAGGCCACCGTGACCGTGGGCGGCGGCGCCTCCAATGGCCGGGTGACCCAAAATCGCACCTCCGTGACGGCGGACACCATCGGCGCCGTCAAACCCGTCTTAACCGCTACCGCCTATGCCGCGCACTCCACCCTTTCCGCCTATGTGAAGGGCGCATCCGGCTACGTGCTCTACCGCGCTACCGCCAAAAACGGCGACTACCGCAAGGTGGAGGAGGCCGCCACCACCCGCCGGTGGAGCCTGAAGCTGGAAACCGGCGACAACCCCAAAACCTACTATTACAAAATCAGAGCCTATAAAAATTCCGGCGGCAAGCGGGCGTACAGCGAGTACAGCACGGCCGTGAAGGCAAGGGAGTAAGCGCGGGGGCAAGACGGCATGCGAGAGGGGAGTGCTCTCCCCTTTAAAAGCTCATGAATGAACCAAAGTTTTAGGGAAGGGGAGCGCGAGGGGGAACCTCTTTTTGAAAAAGAGGTTCCCCCTCGCCGCATCTCCCAAAATCTCCCTTACCCCCGCACTGTAGCCTCGTACTTCTCGGCGCAGACCTTTTGGACTTTGTCCATGGCCTTTTGCACCTCGGCATCGGTCAGGGTGCGGTCCGCCGCGCGGAAAGCCAGGGAGAAGGCCACGCTCTTCTTGCCAGCGCCCAATTGCAAGCCGCGGTACACGTCAAACAGGGAAATGGATTCCAAGAGATTGCCCGCAGCCCGCTTCATTTCCGCCATCAGGGGTCCCACGGCCACGGTTTCGTTCATCACCAGCGCCAGGTCCCGGGTCATGCCAGGGAAGCGGGGCAGCGGCTTGATCTCACCCATGGGCTTGCACTCCGCCAAAATTTGATGGAAATTCACTTCCGCGACCACGGCGCGCTTGGGCATATCGAAGGCTTCCCACACCTGGGGGTGCACCTCGCCCACCTGGGCATACACCACGCCGCCCTTGGTCAGCCGCGCCACGCGGCCAGGGTGGTAGTAGGCATCTCCGCCGGCTATGACCTCGCAGGAAATGTCGGCCATGCGCAAAATCGCTTCCACGGCGCCGCGCACGGTGAAAAAGTTCACCTCTGGGCCATAGGCCCCCAGGCAAAGCATCTGCTCCTCGGTGGGCAAGCCTTCCCCGGTGCGGCGGTGGTCGTCAAAGACGGCCGCCATTTCATAAAGCCCTACGGCCTCCGTGGAATGGTTCATGTTAAAGGCCAGGGTACGCAGCATATCCGGCACCAGGGTGGGCCGCATAACAGCGGTATCCTCGCCCAGGGGATTGCGGATCGCCATGGGCTGCATGCGCAGGTCGGCTTCCTCAAGCCCCAGCTTGGCGATTTCCTTTGGGCCGGTAAAGCTGTAATTCATGATTTCATCATAGCCCAGGCCATTGAGAATGCGCGCCACACGATTTTTCAGGTGAAGCATGGGATTCACACCGCCCTGGGTGGTTTCCCCCTTCAGCGCGTGAACGCCGATATGCTCAAAGCCATAGATCCGCAAGACTTCCTCGCATACATCCGCTTCCCCATCCAAATCCCGGCGGAAGGGCGGAACGGTCACGGTCAGGGCGTCGCCTTGAAGCTCCACCCCAAAGCACAGCTTTTCCAAAATATCCTTCATGGCTTGAGGGGGAATCTCCACGCCTGCCCGGGCCTGAATCCGCTGCACATCGGCATGGATCACCTGGGGGGGCTTAGGCTCGGGGTACAAGTCGACCACACCCTGGGCCACATCCCCCGCATCCAACAGGTTCACCAGCATGCAGGCGCGGTTCAAGGCATCCATCACGGTTTCCGGCGCCACGCCTCGCTCAAACCGTCCGCTGGACTCGGTGCGCATGCCAAGGTTTCGGGCCGTTACGCGCACGGCGGTGCGGTCAAAGCTGGCGCACTCAAACATGACGGATTGGGTGCTTTGCGTAATTTCACTCTCCGCGCCCCCCATGATGCCCGCCAGGCCCGTAGCCCCTTCCTTGTCGCAGATCAAAAGATCCTCGGGCCGCAGGGTTCTTTCCACCTCGTCCAGGGTAGTCAGGGTTTCCCCCGCCCGGGCCCGGCGAACGATGATCTCCTTGCCCCGCACCTTGGAAAGGTCAAAGGCGTGCATGGGGTGGCCGTATTCGATCATCACAAAATTGGTGATGTCCACGATGTTGTTGATGGAGCGCAGGCCCGCCGCGTGCAGGTACTGCCGCAGCCAGGCGGGGGAAGGAGCCACGCGCACATTTTCAATCACCCGCGCCGCGTAGCGGGGGCAAAGCTCCGGCGCTTCCACCCGCACCGTCACCGCGTTTTCCATTTTTCCGCCCGTTTCCTTTACCGCAACAGGGGGAATGTGCAATTCGCTTTTCAAGGCAGCGGCAGTTTCCCGGGCAATGCCCAGGGCGCAGAGGCAATCAGGGCGGTTGGCCAAAATCTCAAAGTCCACCGCCATATCGTCCAGGCCAAAGATGGGGCGAACATCGCTGCCCACCGGATAGTCCTCATTGAGGATGAGCAAACCTTCGTCCCCCACGCTGGGATAGAGCTCTTGGGGAATTTTCATTTCCGTGGCCGAGCAGAGCATGCCCTCGCTAAGGATGCCCCGCAGCTTGCCTTTTTTGATTTTCACGCCTCCCGGGAGCTTCGCGCCCTCCAGCGCCACGCAGACCCCTTTGCCCACGCCCACGTTGGGCGCGCCGCACACGATCTGCAAGGGAGCCTCCTGCCCCACGTCCACTGTGCACAGATGGAGATGGTCGCTGCCCTCCACGTTTTCACAGGTCAGCACACGGCCCACCACCACGTTTTCCAGTTCCGCGCCCAAATCCTCCACGCCTTCCACCGCGGTGCCCGTGCGGATCATCCGTTCGGCGTATTCGGCGGAGGCTGCGGGAATCTCCACATAATCCCGAAGCATTTTCAGGGATAATTTCATCTTTCTCTCTCCTTTCCCAAAACCGGCTTATCGAAGCTGGGACAACAGTCGCGCGTCGCCTTCGTAAAGCAGGCGCATATCGCGGATGCCGTAGCGCTGCATGGCAATGCGCTCCAAGCCGATGCCAAAGGCGAAACCGCTGTACTTGCTGCTGTCAATGCCGCACATGTCCAGCACCTTGGGGTTCACCATGCCGCTGCCCAAAACCTCAATCCAGCCCGTGCCCTTGCAAATGCGGCAGCCCTTGCCGCGGCAGGCCACGCAGGTGAGGTCCACCTCCGCGCTGGGCTCGGTGAAGGGGAAATAGCTGGGGCGGAAACGGGTGGTGATGTCCTGGCCATAGAGCTTCTTGGCAAAGGCCTCCAGGGTGGCCCGCAGGTTGGCCATGGACACATGCTCATCCACCACCAAGCCCTCCATCTGATGGAACACCGGAGAGTGGGTGGCGTCCATTTCGTCAGCGCGATACACGCGGCCCGGGCAGATAATGCGGATGGGCGGCTTGCGCGACAGCATGGTCCGCGCCTGCATGGGGCTGGTGTGGGTGCGCAGCACGATGTTGTCGTCCATATAGAACGTATCCTGCGCGTCCCGGGCGGGATGGTTCTTGGGCAGGTTCATGAGTTCGAAATTGTAGTGGTCCAATTCCACCTCCGGCCCTTCCACCACCTCAAAGCCCAGGCCCGTGAAGCATTCGATCATCTCGTTCATGACCAGCGTAATGGGGTGGGCGCTGCCCACCTTGGGCAGCTCGTGGGGCTCCGTCACGTCGATGGTTTCCATCTCCAAGGCGGCCTGCCGTTCCAAGTGGAGCAAGCGCTGATGGCGCTCCTCCAGCAGTTGCTCCAGCCAGCGTCGCACCTCGTTGATCTGTGCGCCCACCACCGGCCGCTCCTCCGCAGACAGACTGCCCATGGTTTTGAGGAGCGCGGTTAAGTCGCCCTTTTTGCCCAGCACCCGCACCCGCAGCTCTTCCAGAGCGGCAGTGCCCGTCAGCCCTCCCAACTCCTGAGAGACTTTCTCTTTGATCTCCTGCAGGGTTTCCAAAATCGCCATTTCAGTTCCTCCTCATGCTTTCCATTGAAAAAGCCTTCGCTCCATGCGCACATGGGACGAAGGCGAATTGCCGCGTGGTACCACCCAACTTGGGGGCTGCGCCCCTTTTGGCCTATTAGGCAAAAGGAAGGCTGGCTCCCACTCTATCGCCGGTAACGGGGCTGAACCGTTTCTGTCTACTTTGCTTTGTTCCTCGCTGCCTTTGCGCAGGGGCCTTTGCTTTCCACAGAAATGCTCGGAAGTGAATTTCCCGCGATCCCCATGGCGGCTTTCAGCCCGCGCGCCGCGCGTGCCGCCTTCTCTTTTGGCGAATCGTTCCCCGGGCTTTGGTCTTCGTCATCGCAAGGCCGTTTCCGGCCTATGATTCCAGGACTGCCCTGAAATTGGATGCATTATAGCACGGAGCGGGATAGATTGCAAGTTTTGCCTGGCGGGGAATGAGTATGGTATACTTTTCCTATCCATCCGCACTCATTGGGCTCTCACTCATTGGACCCGACAGGAGGAATCGCTATGAATCTGTATTTTCAAAACGCCATTTTGTACGACGGCGCCGGCTCTCCCCCGTTCCCAGGCGGCCTTTGGGTAGAAGGCGACCGCATCCGGGAGATTCGCCATACCCCGCCTGATGTGGAAAACCTCACCCTGATCGACTGTCAAGGGCAATGGCTCACCCCAGGGCTCATCGACGCTCACTCCCACAATGATTTCTTTGCCCTTGCCCCCCAACGTGAAACCTATTTTCGCCCCTTTCTTCAGCAGGGCATCACCACCTTTGTGGTGGGGAACTGCGGCTTTTCCGCCAGCGGCTTTGATCCGGCCTCGCCCTACCTGCCCACCATCGGCGGCGGCATTTTTTCGCTGGATGAGGAAAGCCAAAAACAGGGCGGCTTTGCTCCCTGGTGCCAGGCGGCGGATCAAGCCGCCGTGGCCAATATCGCCCCTTTAATCGGGCACGGCACCGCCCGCATCGGGGTTAATGGCAAGGGGGCCGAACCCTTGACCCAGCAGCGGCGGCAGGCCATGCTGGCCCAATTGGAGCAAGCGCTTAAGGACGGCGCCCTGGGCGTGTCCCTGGGGCTCATGTACGAGCCCGGGATCTTCGCCCCCAAGGAGGAGCTCCTGGAAGTGGCCAAGCTGGTGAAGAAGTACGGTCGCATCCTTACCGTACACCCCAAAGCCGAAAGCAATGTATCCCTTTCCTATCCCCTCATCGGGAAAAGCCATCTTCTGCGCGCCTTGGAGGAACTAGCGGACATCGTGCGGCTAACGGGCGTGCGCTTTGAGTATAGCCATTTGATCTTTGTGGGCCGCCGCACCTGGCCGGACGAGCCCAAGGCACTGCAAATCTTTGCGGATTTGCAAAAGGAAGGCTTTGACGTGGGGTTTGACATGTACCCCCTCAACTACGGCGCGTCGGTGATCACCGTGGTGCTTCCCGCGTGGTACATGAAGCTGTCCAAGGAAAAGCGGCTTGCGCCCTTTACCCAACTCAAACTTCGGGTGATGATCGATGTGACCACCCGTTTGTTGGGCTTTGGGTTTCCGGATATCACCATTTCCTACGCCGGAGAGAAAAACCGCGGCTGGATCGGCAAAACCATTCCGGAGCTGGCCCAAATGTGGAATTGCAGCCATTTTGCCGCCTACATCCGCGCCTGTGAGGAAAGTGATTTTTCCGCCGGCGTGCTGCAAAGCGGCTACCAGAACCTGGAACTGATGCGGCGGCTCATGCGCCATCCCCTGTCCCTCTACATGACCGACGCCTGGGCCACGGCCCAGGGCAAGCAAAACGGAGCCATCTACGGCGCGTTCCCCATGTTCCTGGAGCAGGCCCAGGAAACGGGCTTCCCCCTGGAACAGGCCATCGCCAAAATGACGGGGCTCACCGCCAAGCGTTTTGGCCTCAAGGATCGGGGGGTGCTCAGGGCCGGCGCTTACGCCGATTTGACCCTCATTGACCCCAGCGCCTTGAAAAGCCGCATCGTCGAAGAACTGCCGCCCTTGGGCGTCCGCTATGTGCTGGTGAACGGCCAAATGGTGGTGAAGGACGGGGAATATGTGGCTGGGCAAAGCCCAGGCAGAATCGTGCTTGCCCAAGCCTAAGAACCCTTTACTCGGCGGGTATCCAGGGGCCTTGACCGGCCTCTTTCCAAAATGCCTCGATCTCCTGCCGGGCCATGAGCTGCTGGACCGACTGGTCGTACCAGGCAGGCTTGGGCTGTTGCGTAAGCTCCATGAGAAAATCGTCTACATTGGCTCGCGCCGCTCCATCGGCAGTTTCCTGCCGCAGCTGAATCAGGTGCGGCGCAGCCGCAAAGGGGAACTCCCGATACTGGTCCACGTCAAAATGGGAGGGGGCGCCGGCCAAGTACCGGTCCACGTTTCCCTTGGCCACCAGCCCGCCGATATTGGCGTAAGACGCCGCCAGCACAGAGACCGCCACCAGCACCACGATGCTTTTGAATCCCTCGAACTTCTTCCATTGCAAGGCGATGAGCACGCCAAACACCAAAAACAGCGTGGCCATGAACCAGATGGTTTGCACCCGTAGCAGCGTCAAACCATAATGCGTCATATACATGCCCATCTTTGCGATGGCGGTGATGATCAGCGCCTGGGTCAGCACGCCCAGGGCTGATAGAAGCACGCGCATGGCTTTGGTTTTTTCCGTATGGAACAATTGCGCGCCCACAAATACCGCCAGGTTCAAAAGGCTCACCAGGCAGAGCTCAAAAAATCCGTCCCTGGCATATTCGCTGTAAAAAGCCGCACTGCGCTGCCCCGCCTGATAAACCCCTGACACCGACAGAATTTGCACCATGACAAAGGCCGCATATAGCGCACACAGGGCGCCTGCCAAAATGGCCACCACCGTCCCGTTCATCTGGGGAAACGGCTTGATCGCTGATTTTTCTTTGGGGTGTGCCGCGCTCATGAGCAGGGAAAGCAGGTACAGCGCCATGCCACAGGCCACCACCAGCCGCAGCATCGTCGCCCCGAATTGGTCAAAGACGGTCCCCCCCAGGTTTCCCAGCAGATTGGCAAAGGTTTTATCCGCTTCCATGAGCAGGGCGGCGGCAATGGCCAGCACCGGAAGGGTAACCAGGATGCCCATAGCGATATACTTCAACTGGGATTTGCTATTCTTTTGAATGGCAAAGGACTTTCCCTTCTCTCCCAGGTTTTGAAAAGGTCTGAGCACAAACAGCGCAATGCCATCCTGGATCTCGCTGCCATCCAAGGGTCTGCTTTGCGCCGCGTGAAGGAGCCAGCAACCCAAAAAGCAAGGCAAGGCCAAAAACAGCAACGGTTTCACATTGTTCTCCATCAGCGCGAAACTGACCGCCAACATCACCAGGGCGCCCAAGTAGAGATAGCTTCCCTTGGATGGCGTTTTGCCGGCAAGGCGCAGGTAAAGATAGGCGATGGCGATGCCGGTCAAGGCAAACAGGGTCAGCGAGATGCCCATGAATTCGATGGGCAAAAGCAACACGAAGGCGTACGCCCATAGAATCAGGGCCGCCAGAAAAAACCAGTCCTGATGAGTGGAAACCCAGCCTTTGGGGTGAGCTTCTTTCTGATGTATCGTTTCTTGATGTTCCATGGTGATGAACCTCCCTTGTTTGGATTTCCCCGTCCCGATGGCGAAAGTATAGCATATCTATTTTTGAATTGCAATCTATTTTTATCGATATTCGATAAATTTAATTCGTCAATCAATGTTTTTCCATTGATATTCAGTTGCTTTCTTTTGCTTTTGGTGTATAATCAAAGCATCCTATCTAAGCAATCATGCAAAGGAGCTTCCCCATGGACAAGAGAGTCATTTCCTATCTGCTCAAAGCGGTGGTTGTCCTTTTATTTGTGGTGTTCGCCTTCGTCGGACTTTATATGGTTCCATCCTACATGCTTTTCATGCAGCGCTACTCCCCCAGCATCGGCCTGGTTTTCCAAGGGGTGCTATTGTATATCAACCTATCCTTTGTTCCGGTGTATATCTGCCTGTTTCTGGCTTGGCGGGTATTCACCACCCTGGGGCAGGACAACGCATTTTGCGCGGAAAATGTGAAGCGGTTCAAAATCGCCTCCTGGCTGGCCATGGCCGATGTGGTGATGGTGGCCGCTTTCTACCTGTTTCTGCGGATTGGCTTTTCCTATCTCGCCAGCCTTTTTTTCCTTTTTCTCACCATCTGCCTTTTGCTTGTGGGCCTGTCCGCCTCCCTGGCGTGCTTCGCGCTTTCCAAATTGGTGTTTCAAGCGACGGAGCTCAAACAGGAAGTGGACTTGACGGTTTGAGGTGGCCTATGCTTGTGATCAATATTGACGTGATGATGGCCAAGCGCAAAATCAATATGACGGAATTGGCCGGCCGGGTGGGCATCACCATGGCCAACCTCTCCATTTTGAAAAACGGAAAGGCTAAGGCCATCCGCTTTTCCACGCTGGAAAAAATCTGCGAGGCCTTGGACTGTCAACCAGGCGATATTTTGGAATACAGGGCCGAGGGATAGAAGAATGAAAAAAACCGGCAATCGCCGGTTTCAGATCGTTGACAAAGTACGTTTAGGGGCTGGCGCCCCTAAAGCCCCGCGCAGGGCTTTGCCCTGAACCCTTTCTTTGAGCGTGTTACACACGGTCAAAGGCGGCTGTGCCAAAAACCGCATAACGGGGGCTTTTTCAGCAATCAAAACCACCAGCGAAGCTGGTGGTCACACCGCTGACAAAGATGCTTTGGCAACGGTCTGGAGTTAGCCGAAAACCGGCAATCGCCGGTTTTACGCATGTTCAGTGTGGTCGTAAGCCGAGTTCTGTCGTTGAACGATCATCTATCTAGCCCGCGCGTTACCGCGCGGTTCCAGCGATCACCTCGAAGGCACGACGGGCAGCCGTATCGCCTTCAGTCGGATCTTGCATCGGGTGGGGTTTACAGCGCGAGCCTGTCGCCAGGCCGCGGGTGAGCTCTTACCTCGCCTTTCCATCCTTACCGCGGGAGACCCCGCGGCGGTCTATTTCTGTTGCACTTTCCTTGAAGTCGCCTTCACCGGTCATTAACCGGCACCCTGCCCTATGATGCTCGGACTTTCCTCATGGCAAGCCATGCGATCGTTTGGCCACCTGAACCGCGAAAGTAGCGTACCATGCCGCAAAGAGGTTGTCAAGGCGTGCTTTTCCAGGGGAACGATTGACGAAGCCTACCAAAAATCGTATAATAGAGGGTACACGCATCATAGGGGAAAATTTCCCCGAAAGGAGGCTTCATGCACGCTACCACCACGCCAAGCGCCTTTCGCCGCTTTGGTTTGCCCCTGCTCTTATTTTCGTTGCTGTCGGTCAGCGTGCTGGTGCTGCCGCCTCTTGCTTTTCCTCTGGCGTTTGTCATGCCGCTGATCGTCTGTCCCGCACAGATTTCCGTAGGGCTTTGGTTCGCGCTGTTTTTGCCCCTCGTCCCCTGCGCAGGGTTGTTGTGGGCGGGCGCGGACGTGCTGCTTTCTTTATGCACGCTCCCCTTTGCTTACCTTTCTTTGCTGGCATCGGTTTTGATCCGCCGGATGAAACCGGATTTTTTGCAGGGCACGCTTTTTTATGTGCTCGCCTTCCTCACTTCCTTGGCCTTGCTTTGTGTACGCCTTGGCGTGATGTTGGGAGGCAATCTGTTTGAGGGGCTGGCAATCTATCTGACCCAGGCTGTGGCGGATCAGCCCGCCGCAAACCGATTCTTCTTTTTGCTCATCCAGAATGGCGTTTTGGCATTGCCTCCGCAAATGCACAATTCCCCGCTTCTGCTCCTGGGGCAAAACATTTTCCTCATCCCCTCCCTGCGGGTGGAAATCCTCAACGCGTTCCGGTTTGTGACCATGGAGTGGCTCTACGAAAGCATTCCCGCGCTGCTTTTGCAACTAAGCCTGGTGATTGGCCTGTTTGCCTCCTTACATACCGCCAGGGAAAGCGCTCGCCTTTACCCAAGGCCCGTCATCCTACTGTTTCACGGCGCGAAAGGGGAATGGAAAAGCCAAGCCTCGGCCTTTCCCTCTTTGCGAACCCTGTTTTTGCCGCCCAGCTATCAGCGCCACGTGCTGTTTTTAGCCCTTGCCGCCCTGGTGCTCCTGTATGCCGGGGACGGCAAGATCCCTTCTTTGATGAGCAGCATGATGCTTAGCGCCGTCACGACGGTTTACGCCCTTTTGGGCGCGGCCACGCTGGTGTTTGTGCTATGCCAAAAGAATCCCCAGCGGACGGTGCTGGCGGGGCTGGCGGCCGGAGCGCTGTTTGTCACCTTCCCTACCCTTTTATGGATCCTGGGCTTCTGTGACCAATTTTTTCACCTGCGGGCTTCCGCCCTATTTCAAAAAGAGGAGGACTCATCCAAATGAAAGTGATTTTGCTCGCGGACGTACAAGGAACCGGCAAAAAGAATACCATCCAGAATGTATCCGACGGCTATGCCCGCAATATGCTCTTCCCCAAAAAGCTGGCCGTGGAAGCCACCCCCGCCGCCGTGAAGGAAATCGAGCGCAAGCACGCCCTGGAGGAAAAATTGGAGCAGGAGCGTCGTGGAGAAGCCATGGAAAAGGCCGCCGCCCTTCGGGGGAAGGTCATTGTGCTTAAAGCCAAGGGCGGAGAAACCGGCCGGCTGTACGGCAGCATCACCAGCGCGGAAATCGCGGATGCGCTCAAAGAACAGCATGGCGTGGAGATCGACAAGCGCAAGATCGAGTGCGAACCCATCCGCCAGGCGGGGGACGTGGATATTTCCGTATGGCTGTATAGCGGCATCACCACGCCCATGAAGGTGCATGTAGAGGCCACCGCGAAATAAGCGGCATCTTTTCAGCGAAGGAGGAACCAGCATGGAAGCACAGGGGCTTTCCCGCGCTCTCCCCCCCAGCAGCATCGACGCGGAGCGTTCGGTGCTGGGTGCGGTATTGCAGGATTCCGCCGCCGCCACCCTTGCTTTTGAAACCCTGATGCCTGCGGATTTTTATTCCGCGGAGCATCGGGAAATCTTTGACGCCATGCGGGCGCTTCACATCGGCGGATCCCCCATCGATGTGATGACGGTGAGCAACGAACTCCAAAAACGCGGCACTCTGGACGGGACAGGCGGCACCGCCTACCTCCTGCAGGCCTTTCGCTTCGTGCCCACCACCGCCAACACCCGCACCTATGTGGAGATCGTGCTGGAAAAGTCCACGCTGCGCAAGCTCATTGGCGCCTGCCAATCCATCACCGAGCAATGCTACAGCCAGTTAGACCCTTTGCCAACCGTTTTGCACAACGCCGAACGGGCGATCTTTGATATCGTCATGAAGCGCAGCGGCGCGGAAACCCTTAAACCCATCGGCACGGTGCTCAGCCATACCTTTGATAAAATCGAGGAGCTGAGCCGCTTAAAGGGCCGCCTGTCTGGCGTGCCCACAGGGCTTTATGACCTGGACCGCATGTTGACCTGCCTTCACGGCGGCGAATTGGTGCTGGTAGGGGCCCGCCCCGCCATGGGAAAAACCTCCATTGCTTTGGGAGTGGCCCAGTTCGCGGCAGTAAAGGGCAAGAAAACCGTGGCCATTTTTAGTTTGGAAATGCCCAGCGAACAGATCGGCATGCGTATCCTTTGCTCCGCTGCCAATATCAACATGCAGCGGGTGCGCACCGGCATGCTCAGCGATGAGGAATGGATCAAGCTGGGAGACTGCCTAAACAGCCTCAGCGGCTGCCACATGTTTATCGACGATACGCCCTCCCTCACACCTTCCCAACTGCGCAGCCGCTGCCGCCGGTTGATGATGGAGCAGGGGCTTGATCTGGTGGTGATTGACTATCTAGGGCTCATGGGCTCGGATAAGCGGACGGAGAACCGGCAATTGGAGGTCAGCGAGATCAGCCGCCAATTGAAGTCCATTGCGCTGGAATTAAAGGTGCCGGTTTTGGCCTGCGCGCAGTTGAGCCGCGCCCCTGCCGCCCGTACGGACAAGCGGCCTATGCTCAGCGATTTGCGGGATTCCGGCAGCATTGAACAAGACGCGGACGTGGTGTTGTTCCTGCATCGGGAAGGCTACTATGCCAACGCGGAAAACGGCGTGAAGCCGGATGATTCCGAGGGTGAAGTCATTATTGCCAAGCAGCGCAACGGCCCTGTGGGCACCGTCAATGCCGAATGGCAAGCCGAGTTCGCCCGCTATACCAACGTGCCTGGGACTCGGGTACCCCTATATGCCAGCGATGTGGAATAAGGAGTAATGAGTGGATGGAACAACCGCGCGTTTCCGATCTTTTGAAGGACCAACGGTTCGAAGGCTTTTTGCTGGTGCGCATGTGTGAGCAGCGCACCGGCAGCAACGGCGCCAAATATTTAGACATGACTTTAGGGGACCGTTCCGGCGAGGTTAGTTCCAAGCTGTGGGACGGCAATGTGCCCCCTCCTGCGACGGGAACCGTCATCAAGGTGCGGGGCGCTACCCTAGAGTACAACGGAAGGCTGCAGCTACGGGTAGAAAAGCTCCGCGCCGTTGAGGCCGGTGACGACGTGGACATGATGCTTCTTACCCCCAGTGCGCCGGACAAACCCGAAGATATGATGGCGGAAATCGAGGCCGCTCTATTGGAGATGCAAAGCGAGCCTTTGGTGAAAATCACACGGGAAATGCTTCGCCGTTTTGCCGAGCCCATTGTGTACTACCCTGCCGCACAAAAGATTCACCACGCGGAACGCAGCGGGCTTTTGCACCACACCACGGGCATGCTGCGGGCCGCGCAGGCCATCCTTCCCGCTTACCCCTGGTTGAACCGGGACCTGATCTATGCGGGCGTGATCCTCCATGATCTGTGCAAAATGGAGGAGTTAGATAGTGATTCCCTGGGCATCGTGCGGGATTATACGGAAAACGGCCTGCTGCTGGGGCATTTGGTGCTGGGCGTGGCGCGTATCCAGCAAACGGCCGATGCGCTTAACATCACCGGCGAGCCTGTCTCCCTTTTGCAACACATGATGCTCAGTCATCATGGCGAAGAAGCCTTCGGCAGTCCCCGCAAGCCCATGTTCCCCGAGGCGGAGCTCTTGCATTGGCTGGACCTGTTGGACGCGCGCATGAACGAAATGCAGACTGCCCTTGTAAAAATCAAGCCTGGGGTATTTAGCGAGAAAATTTGGTCCCTGGACCGGCGACTCTACCATCCGGACTATGATCAGCTTTATGAGGTCCCGGTTCCCGCCAACGAGCTTCTGCCCAACGCGCCGGAAACGCCTATGGCTCCTTGATCGAAGGGGTGGTTGACGGCCCCTTGCCAGAAATGTTACAATACCATTGCAAAGTGATGAAATCGCTTTGCTGTTCCGTTAGATACCTGAGCGATTCTGTCAATGCCAGACCCCTGTGCCACCGAACGTTGCCCATCGGAGGAAGAGAGCATGAAACGATACTGGAAACCAATGCTGTGCCTGCTGATTGCCTTGGTCACCTTAAGCAGTTGCGCGGGAAATAAAGAGGAGCCCAAGGTCTTTGCGGAGGTTACGCAAAACCTTGGACCGGTTCAGGAAACCCAAGCCCCGCCCCCCTCCCAGGAAGACCCAGAGGGCGTGAGTGTCTTTGCCCGCAACCCCGGCGATGTGAATGAGAGCATCGGGGAATTTTCTCCAGAAGACGCCCTGGGCGAAGAGAATTACATGGACGACAGCGCCTTCGACCCAGACGCCGAGGCGGATGCCTACAATGCGGCGGATGCGTATGCCACGCCCTATCCCTTCGCAGGAAGCACCCCCATCCCGCTGGATCCTGTGGACATGCCTTCCCCCACCCCCCGCACCGCGCTGGTCTTTGCCTACGCGCCTTATTCTCTCAGTTCCTTGGGGCTGAATTTTGAAGGTCCCCAGGGCTGGATACCCGATGAAAGCGGCACGGAAATTTTTACCCTAACCGAACCGGAAAGTCAGTTGAAGGACGGGCAACTGGGCATGATCAAAATCTATGCCTCGCCCGTGAATAGCAACTATTCGGAAAACGACTTGAAAGCGGAAATCACCCAGCGATTGAAGGATATCGGCGCCACCAACTTCTCTGAATGGAGCCCCAGCATGACCGCCAGCCGCTTCCTCATGGGCGGCAAAGGCATCTATGCCAACTATAGCGGTACCCTGGCCAACGGCGTGAAAGTGGGCGGCCGGATCCATTCCACTTGCCTGGACAAGGTGCTCTACACCATTGAGATCGTCTATCCCCAGGGCTATAAAGAAGATTATTTGAACATATTTTCAAAAATGCGCAGCACCATCAAAAGGCAATAGCCTTTCCACCGTTCTTTCATAGACAACGCCGGACCGACTGCTGGTCCGGCGTTTTTTACCATGAAAAAAACCTCTCTTGCGAGAGGTTTTTTGCCGCATTCCGTTTCCGAAAAGTGGGCAGTCTCTTAGTACTGGCTCTGACGATTGCGTTCAAAGCAATCGCGGCAGTACACAGGACGATCCCCGCGGGGCTGGAAGGGGACCTGCGTGGTCGCGCCGCAACCATCGCAAATCACTTCGAACATCTGACGATCGCCACGGCTGGGGTTCTGGCTGTTGCGGCGTGCGCTACGGCAGCCGGGGCAGCGGCTCGGCTCGTTCTGGAAGCCCTTGTCAGCAAAGAATTGCTGTTCGGACGCAGAGAACACGAACTCGGCGCCACAATCGCGGCAGGTCAGGGTCTTGTCTTCAAACATGGTTAGGTTACCTCCAATTGTATGATCTGTCTCCCAAGCGTTACAGTGTTGGTTCGCGGGTTTCCATGCTTTCGGACATGATGAACGAAGGAGGAAGGAACCTAAACCGAAACTACCTTTGGCTGGGTCAACGGGGGTATTATAGCATGAAACCAAGCCTTTGCATAGCTCTTTTGAAAATTATTTTGCGACAAAGGCCCAAGAGGGGGAGTGAGCGCAATTTTTTATGGCAAATCAAAAACTGCCTTGCTTTCAAGAAGCAGATTGGACTGTTGGATGCTTCTCAAAAAACGGGCAGTTTGATAAGGTTTAACTGTTTTATATCTTTCTGAAAACCGAAAACAAACAGAGACGTGGAGATGGATCAATATGGATTATGTCGATCTTGGCCGGCGCATTCGTAAACAACGAACTCAACTAGGTTGGACACAGGAAACTTTGGCGGAACGCGTGAACGTTAGCACCTCTTTTGTTGGGCACGTGGAACGCGGTACACGCAAAGCCAGTTTAGAAACCTTGGTTTCCATTGCCAACACGCTGAATGTCAGCCTCGATTATTTGTTGTCTGGCAGCCTACAAAATAACACGGTGATCGGTCCCATGCCCCAAGGGCTCAACCAGAACCAACGCGCCGCCCTGCAAGAAATTCTCTCCACCATTCAGGATAGTCTGGCGGAGTGGGATCAGCCCGAAGAATAGACGAAGGGTGGAGGCATATCCCCCCATGAATCAAAAAAGACTTGATGTCAACGCATCAGGTCTTTTTGTATGGCGTCCATTGCCAGTCACTCTAAGATTTCCGCCACCACATCCCGCATGCTGTACAGCCCAGCGGGCTTTCCCTTCAAAAACCGCGCCGCTCGAAGGGCGCCTTGGGCAAACAGGGCGCGGCTCTCCGCCCGATGGGTCAGGATCACCTGCTCGCCTTCCCCGTAAAAGCCCACCTCATGCTCGCCAGTGACTGTGCCTCCACGCACTGCGTGCAGCCCTACATCCCCTTTTTCCCGCTTTTCCGTGCGGCCATAGCGGCCATACACCGGCTTTGCGTCCTTGCCCTTGGCCACCGCTTCGTAGAGCATCAGCGCCGTACCGCTGGGGCTGTCCAGCTTCATGCGGTGGTGCTTTTCTACGATCTCCACATCAAAGCCTTCGCCCAGGGCTTTGCTAGCCATGGCTACCAACTGCTCCATGACATGGACCCCCAGGCTCATGTTGGCGCTGCGCAAAATGGCCGTCTTTTTTGCCGAGGCTTCGATCTTGCGCAGCTCCACATCCGTATAGCCGGTGGTGCACAGCACACAGGGCATCCCCTTTTGCTGGCAAAAAGCCAATAGTTCCGGCAGGCCATCGGGGCGGGAAAAATCGATCAACACATCCGCGTTTTCCGTGATCCGTTCATAAGCGGTCACAAGGGGAAAATCAAAGGGCTGGCCCTGGTAAGCCACATCCACGCCACAGACCACCCGCATGCCCGCGGCTTGCGCCCCTCCCGCTACTTCCCGGCCCATGCGCCCCAGGGCGCCGCCAATGATGATATTCATGAAACCCGCTCCTTTTTCAGGGCCTGTCCGTGAAAAAGGGGAAGCGGCTTCCCCCTTCCCCGTTTTCACGCTTTGCATTCCACTCCCACGCTTAAAAGCGCCTCCCGAAGCTGCTCCCGTGCCCCGGCGCTGATGGGGACCAAGGGAAGCCGAAGCTCGCCGCCGCAAAGCCCCATCATCTCCATGGCCGCTTTGCAGGGAATGGGGCTCACTTCCACAAAAAGCGCCTTGATCAACGGCATCAGCCAGAGCTGCAAATCCAACGCGCCCAGGGTATCGCCCGCCAAGTGCTTTTGCGCCATGTCCGCCATTTCTTTGGGAGCCACATTGGCCGCCACAGAAATCACGCCCTCTGCACCCAGCGCCATCAAGGGGACGACCATATCGTCATTGCCGCTGTAAAGCGTGAGCCGGCCACAGGCGCGGCGAATTTTTTCCATCACGTAAGGAACATTGTAGCTGGACTCTTTGAGCCCCACAAATTTCTCACACTCCGCCAAACGGTCCAGGACCTCCGCAGAGATATCCAGCGTGGTACGGCTGGGCACGTTATAAATGATGATGGGCAGTTCCGTATGCTCGGCAATCTCCATAAAATGCCGGTATAATCCCTCCGGCGTGGTCTTGTTGTAATAGGGCGTCACCACCAGTTGCGCGGCGCAGCCCATACCCTCATAGCGCTTGGCCGTATCGATCACGCTTTGGGTGCAATTGCTGCCCGTTCCCGCAATCACGGGCACCCGCCCCTTGGCCGCGCGAAGGGTTTCCTTTACCACCAGTTCCCGCTCCTCCGCCGTCATGGTGGAGGGTTCCCCGGTGGTGCCGCAGGCGACAAGAGCGGCGGTTCCATTGTCAAGCTGAAAATCCACCAAGCGATGGAGCGCTGGCACATCCACCTTGCCATTGGCAAAGGGGGTCACCAACGCCACCGCACTTCCTTGAAACAACACGTTCGCCGCCATACGCATGCCTCCTTATTTCGCTACAATATATCCCTGCTTGCACAGGTACTCTGCGCTAAGCACTCCGCCGCCCGCCGCGCCCCGCACGGTGTTGTGGCTTAAGCAGACAAACTTATAGTCCAATACCGCATCCTCCCGAAGGCGGCCAATGGAAATGCCCATGCCCTTTTCAAAGTCCCGGTCCAGCCGGGTCTGGGGGCGGGTGGGATCTTCCATGTACTGCAAAAAGGGCTTGGGGGCGGAGGGAAGCTCCATGCCCTGGGTTGCCGGTTTGGCCGATGCCCAGTGCGCCAGAATTTGTTCCTTGGTGGGCTTTTTGCGAAAGCTCACGCTGACGGCGGCCATATGTCCATCGCTGCAGGCCACCCGCAAGCACTGGGCGCTAATAACGGGCGCGGATGCCAGCAGGATTTCCCCGTCCTTCACATGCCCTAGCACCTTCAGGGGCTCCTGTTCGCTCTTTTCGTCCTCACCGCCGATGTAGGGAATCACGTTATCCACCATTTCCGGCCAGGTCTCAAAGGTCTTTCCCGCGCCGCTAATGGCTTGGTAGGTGCAAGCCACCACCTTGTGCGGCTCAAACTCCAAAAGAGGCCAAAGAGCCGGAACATAGCTTTGAATGCTGCAATTGGGCTTTACCGCGATAAACCCCACCTTGGTGCCCAGGCGTTTGCGCTGGGCCTCAATCACCTTGGCGTGATCGCCGTTGATTTCAGGGATCATCATGGGCACATCCCGCGTCAGGCGGTTGGCGCTGTTGTTGCTCACCACCGGAACCTCCGCCTTGGCGTAGCGCTCTTCCAGGGCCAGGATATCCTTCTTCTCCATATCCACGGCACAGAACACAAAATCCACCAAGGGAGCGATATCCTCCACCCGGGCGGCGTCCATCACCGGCATATGGGCCACATAGGCGGGAACTGGCGCGTCCTTAAACGCCCAGCGGTCCGCCACGGCTTGAGCGTATGTTTTTCCGGCGCTGCGGCTGCTGGCCGCCAAGCAGGTCACCTGAAACCAAGGGTGCTTTTCCAAAAGCAGCACGAAACGCTGCCCCACCATGCCCGTTGCGCCAATGACTCCCACGCGATACTGCTGCATGTACGCGACCTCACTTTTTCTTCTTCCACATTCCCTACCAAGGTATGCCCTAAGCCCTGCGGAGTGCACGGCATCCTTCCTGCAAGAATACCATCAATTGCCAGCCATTGTCAACGCAAACCCTTAGGATTGGACTTTCTTTCGGGGTCGTGCTATAATGGACCAAAGCTGTTTCATAGGTAAGGAGATCACCCATGAAAACCCTCAAAGCTCTCCTGGCTTGTTTGTTTCTTTTGGCTCTCTTTCCTTGCTTTGCCTATGCCACCGATGACTTTTTGGTGCAAGAGGAGGCGGCTGCGCCTCCGGAGCCCGTGGTGAACCCCATGCTCATCACCTCCCAGCCCGCTCCCAGCGGCGACGGGACAACCTACGAAGCCGCCCTGGCTAGTTTCCTTAAGGGAGACATGATCACCGCGCTGAATGCCTTTGCCAGCCTTGGCCAATATGCGGACTCCACCCGCTATGAAGACTACCTTTCCGCCCGATTGAGCCTTCTGCGCAGTGACCCCCTACAGGCCGCCGCACTCTTTGAACCTCTGGGCGGTTTTTTGGACAGCCCCGTACAAGCCCGGCTTTGCGCCGCGCTCTCCTGTCACCGTTATTATGACGGTTCCCGCTTTGGCTATGTAGACGAAAAAGGCCGCCTGCTCATCACGCCTCAATTTGACTGGGCCGAGCACGTATTTCAAAAAGAAAGCGCCAGCCTGACTTCGGAGGAAAGCGCCGCCTTGCCTGTGGCCCAGGTGTTCCTGGGTACCACCCGCTGTGACGGCGCCGACCTGCTCCCGCGCAAAGGCCAGTTCGGCCTGCTTCGGCGGGACGGCGTTTTGGTGGTTCCCATCGCTTATGACGAAATCCTTTGGGCCTTGGACGGCCTGGCGGCCGTTCGTTCCGGCGCGGACGTCACGCTCTTCGATCTGACAAACGGGGAAAAAATCGGCGAAACCTACGCCTTTGCGGGTCCTTGCCGGGAAGGCTATCTTCCCGTGGAAAAAGATGGCAAATGGGGGTATCTGGGCCGTGATGGCAGCCTGCTTGCCGGCGGCTTTTGCTGGGACAGCGCCCAGCCTTTCCAGGAGGGCCTAGCGGGCGTGAGCCAAGGGGGGCTGGCCGGATTTATCAATCCCCAGGGCGAAGTGGTGATTCCTCTGCAATACGAGGCGGTGGCCCCCTTCAGCGAGGGCCTTTCAGGGGTTTGCCTCAAAAAGAGATGGGGCTTTATCACGCTTCAGGGAGACCCTGTGATCAAGCCCGCCTACCAAGCGGTTCGTGGCTTTGTCATGGAGCGCTGCGCTGTGAAACGGGCGGGAAAATGGGGCGCCATAGACGCCCAAGGGAAGCTCATCGTCCCCACCCGCTACGACGAAATTACTGATTTCGATCCTCTTTACCAGCGCGCCTGGATGCGCAACAACAAGCTCTGGGGCCTTTTGTCCCGGGATGGCAGTGTCGTACTCAAACCCTCCTGGGCCACCTTCACCCCCTTTGGCGCGGAAGGCCTGTCCGCCGTGAGTTACAAGGGGGATTATGGGTATATCGACATCCAAGGTGTAATACGGATTTCCAACCAGCACAGGGCTGCGTCTCCGTTTTCTGGCGGCCTTGGCGGGCTTAAGCATCCGGATGGCAGGGTGGAATACCTTTCCAAATGGAGCCGCGGCTTTGCGATAGACAGCGATTTCCCCAGCCAGCCCCTGTACGGCTTTATTGAGGGCCGTCACATCCAGGCCACTCCCGTCACGCAAATCAACCCCCGAACCGGCGTAAAAAAGCCAGGCTATTCCTACGATATTGGCTTTTCCTTGTGGGATGTGCAAGGCAATCCTATAACGCCTGCTTTAGCGCCCTTAGCGCCTTGACAAAATTTACCGATTTCCATACAATACCGCTAGGATAAGCCCAGTCCGAAATGGAGTGCGATCGACATTGAATTCTCAAGCCTCTTCCTGCCCTGAACAACTGTCTCCCCAGACCCCCATAAAGCCCAACCACAGCATGACTTTTCGCCTCTTTGGCGTAACGTTTTTGTGTTTTTTAGGCATGGCTTTGGTCATTATCCTGATTAGCTACGTGATGTTTCAGCAAACCTTCTTCCGCTATTTTGACCAGGAGAGTAAGCAAAGCAATTTTCAGGCCTCCATGATGGTGGACGGTGACCAAATTCAGACCTATGCCCGCACCCTCCAAGTGGACGATAGCTATACCAAAATGGTGGAACGGCTGACCCAGTTCAGGGCGAGCATCGACGCCAAATATTTCTATATCATGACCGATACCGGCATCCCAGGGCAATTCACCTATATTTATGACTCCACCTATGAAGAGGAATACCGCGAGCCTGCCCTGGGCGCAACCGACGATAAAACGGTATTCCCAGGCGGAGAAGAAGTGCTGGCCGGCAACGAGGAGTATTTTTTGCAGTCCGTCTATTATGACGACGACACCTATGGCGAATTGTACTATTCCTATTATCCCATCAAAAATTCCGCAGGGGAGATCGTAGCCTTTATTGGGACAGACATGGACGTCACCCCCATGAAACAGCAAGTGGCCAATTACCGCAACTGGATTGTTCTCACCATGTTCGTGGCGCTGGTGGTTTTTGCGTTCATTCAATCCTCCACCCTGCAGCGAATCTTGACCGTGGCGCTGGCTACGATTACGGAAAGCGTCTACCGTTTGGCCAACGGCAACTTAAAACTGGCCATTCCCCCCGCGCTGAAAAGGCGCAAGGATGAAATGGCGCCTTTGGTCAAGAGTTTTGAGGCGGTGTCTCAAAACGTATCCGAAGTGATTTTGGAAATCGACGAAGTGCTTTGGGCCGCCCGGGAAGGTAAATTAAACGCCAGGGCAACCAACATCAACTTTCCAGGCGCTTATGGAAAAATCATCCTGGCGGCCAACAGCGCGCTGGAGATCTTTGGCGAGCACTTGAGCACCCTGCCCGAAGCCATCGCTTTCTTTGACGGCGGCCAGCAAATGGTATACGCCAACGAACCTATGGAGAACTTCCTGGCCCTTCACGATTTGCCCAAAACCAAGGACCTGTTGGGGCTGATTCTCTCCGCCAAAAAAAATGCCGAACCCGATCCCGAGGCCGTTTCCCTATTTCAGGGCCAGGTTTCGGATCTAAAGCGGGAACTATCCCTTACCTCGCCGGAGGAAAAAATCTTCAACTATTCTCTATCCTTGCACCATACCCAAGGGCATGCCCCGTCCGATCAGGCCGCGAGTGAAAATGCGCAGGTTCATTGCGTGATGCTGGTGCTCACCGACATCACCAACCTGGTGCGCGCCCGGGACGAGGCGGAGCATGCCAACCGCGCCAAAAGCGACTTCCTCTCCCAAATGTCCCATGAGATCCGCACGCCCATGAACGCCATCATCGGCATGACCCAAATCGCTCGCCGGTCCAACGATCCCGAAAAGATGCGCTCCTGCATCAATCAGATCGAAAGCTCCTCCTCCCATCTGCTGGGCCTGATCAACGATATTTTGGATATGTCCAAGATTGAGGCGCAAAAATTGGAGCTTTCCGAAGTGGAGTTCTCCCTGCGGGATGACCTGGACTTTGTCATGGCCATGATTCATTCCAAGACCTATGAACACCGGGTGTCCTTCGCCCTTGAAAAAGGAGAAATCACGCACGACCGGATTGTAGCCGATTCCCTGCGCCTAAACCAGACGCTGGTCAATCTGCTTTCCAACGCCTTCAAGTTTTCCGATAAGAAAGGCAACGTGACCCTGAAGGTCAACGAAATCGAATCCGACGGCGGGTATGCCACCTTCCTTTTTGAGGTGACAGACGAAGGTATCGGCATGTCCCAGGAGGAAATGGCGCGGCTATTTAAGCCCTTTGTCCAGGCGGACTTGCGGGTCACCCGCAAATACGGCGGCACAGGCCTGGGCCTTGCCATTTCCAAAGTCATCGTGGAAAAAATGGGCGGCTCCATTTGGGTGAAGAGTGAAAAGGGCAAAGGCAGCACGTTCTCCTTTACCATTAAAGCTCGAATTGGCGGGGTGGATGCCCCTCCCATGGCGGTGGCGGTGGAACCGGAGGGCACGCCTGCCAAGGCGGATTTCACCACCCTGCGCGCCTTGGTGGTGGATGATGTGGAGATCAACCGCGTGATCATCACAGAGCTTTTGGCGGACACGGGGCTGAAGATGGAGCAGGCCGTGGACGGCGAAAAGGCGGTAGCGATGTTCACCGCCGCGCCGGAAGGGTATTTTGATTTGATCCTGATGGATATGCAAATGCCCGTCATGGACGGCTGCACCGCCGCCAAAACCATTCGCGCCCTGGAACGCGCGGACGCCCAAAAGGTGATCATCATTGCCATGACAGCCAACGTATTTAAACAGGATATCGAGCTGGCGCTTAATTCCGGCATGGATGGCCACTTGGGCAAGCCGGTGGATTATCAAACCACCGTTAGCCTGATCCAACGCCTGCTTCCTGGAGACGGAAAATAACCCTTCGCTTTACGGAATCCGCTTGTATAAATAAACGGTAGAATACCAAAAACCCTCGGGGGAGCTGGCCTCGGCCACCAAGCGGTAACGCTTTTTAAGTCCCGGGGGATTTTTTCCGCGGGTGATTACATAATCACAAAGGCCTTCCTCCACATAACGGTTCTGCTCTTGCAGCATTTCGGCAAGGGGGACGTTGGTTTGGTGGAAATATTTCACATTGGGTACGATGCCCGAGGCGGTGTAAAAGCCCGCGTCCATGAAACCATAGTTGAGCAACGTGCCCCTTCCTGCTTCGGCGATTTTTTCAGCCAACTGGTATTGCATGGTCTCCGACTTGGGTTGCAAAAAAGAAGTGCGCGGATTGGGACTGATTGCATAGCTTCCGGCCAAGGACCCCAGCCACACCGCCGCCAACAGCATCACAAACATGTTCTGCTTCTTCCAGAGCGCGCCGTACCGTTCCAGGAGCCACCCTAACGGAAGAAGGCCAAGCCCCGCAAAGGCTGCCAGAACAAACCCATAATACAAATAGCTTTTCCCGCCGATAAACACCCCCAGGGCGGCCAGACCCAGGGCACACCACAGCGCTATTTTTTCCCAGCGCGTCCCTTTTTTCGTAAGCCAAAAAAACCCACAAAGCAGAGGGAACGTGCAGCCAGGGTTTTGCAGGAGCCATTCCAAGCCGGCTTTGACCACCGCCTTCCCCCGCTGCCAAAAGCCTGTGGCTTCCTCGCTCTTGGAGTATAAAAAGAGGTTGTCGTAAAGATAGGTTTTCAGCCAGGGGAGGATGGCGCCGTTCAGGCCAAAATACAAAAGCCAAGGCAGCGTCGCCACGCCTATGCCCACCCCATACCAAAGCAGGCTTCTCCAGGCTGCCCCATACTGCTTGCGGACCAACTGCTGAATGCACACCAATAGTATCCAGGCCGCGTGCAGCCCCAGCATGGTAAATTTCACCCAGAGCACACAGCCGCACAGCATGCCATGGAGCATCAGTGTCCTGGCGGGCATGGGCTTTTGGGGCTCCGCCCTGCAATACGAAAGCAGCGCGTACAGCGACCAAGACAGCATGGGCAGGCACAATTCCTCCGCGCTGTCCCCCTGCTGCAAGCTCACAGAGGAATAGATCAGCATGGCCAACACCGGCAGCACAAGCATTCCGCCACGGCTAGCCCCGTACAAATCCAGCATTTTCCAAACGCTTAGCAAAAACAGCGCGGCGCAGAGGATTTCCATCCAAAACACGCCTAAGAAAGACAAGGGCGAAACCAGATAGCAAAGCCCGTGCAGCGCGTACAGCAAAGGACCTTTGTGATCATAAATATCCTGGTAGAGCACCCGCCCGTTCATCATGCCCTTGCCCATGGTAAAATAGATGTTGGCATCTGACCAATCGTTGAGAGGATACAAGGGCGAGGACTTGGAGCACAGCACAAGGCATCCTGCCGCAATCAACAGGCAATACCCAAAAACAAGCCAACCATTGGGCTTTTTCTCCGCCTTTGGGAATGCAACCATTTCCGATCCTCTTTCTGCCAAAAGGCGCGCATTTTCCCGCCTCGGTAGCATATCATATTTCTTTTCCTTTAGGCAAGGGGCGCGTGCTTTCCGTTCCCCAGCCCCCCTCTCAATCCTCAATCCTAACCATATTTTGCTTCCCTTTTTCGGCAAACTATGCTATACTAGGCAAAATCCCAATTGAATAGGAGGATGAGACCGTTATGGCCGATGCAACCCACAAAAAAAAGAGGAATCTTTTAGCTACCCTGCTTTTCATTTTATTGGTCGCCGCCATTGTTGCGGCGGTGATCTTCTACTTGGGCAAGGTTGACGCGTTGAATAGCAAGGACGCTCTCACCATCCAATTGACGGAATCCAAAACGGCTTTCGCACAAAACGAAGAAAAATTGACCACTGCCACCGCAGCCTTGGAAACCGCCAACACCGCCAAGAGCGAGCTGGAAACCGCCAAGGGCACGCTGGAAGGCGAAAAAGCGGAGCTGGAAACCGCCAAAACCACCTTGGAAGGTGAAAAAGCCCAGCTAGAGAGCGACAAGGCAGCCCTGGAAACGGCGAAAACCGAAGCCGAGGGCAAGCTGGCCACCTTGCAAGGCGAGTTCGACGCCTACAAAACCGCCGCGGAAGCGCTGCAAAAGGATCTGGAAGCCCAGGTGGAGGGGCTGACCAAACAGTTGACCGAAGCCAAAGTAACCCCAGCCTCCACCCCTGCGGCAACGCCCAAGCCCACCGCGACCCCCGCCACAGCGGCGCCCTAATCCCGTCCCATCCTGCCCATTTAGGAATTGTATTGACCCTTTCCTATTGCCTATGCAAAAAGGTTTTGGCCGTGGCGCCAAAACCTCAGACCGTTGACAAAGGCACTTTGGCAACGGAATGGAGCTTGCTCAAAAAGGCCCTGTTGCGCGGAAGCGAGTCGGCATAAGGGGTGGAGCGTACAGGTCCGTACGTGACATCTCCCTTAGCCGCCGAAGCTGACAAAGCAAACGGGCCTTTTTCAGCAAGCTGAGGTTTTGGCCGTGGCGCCAAAACCTTTTCTTTTCTGCGATGAGGAGGTGACCTTTCCGCATTCTAGGGCCATTTCCGAAAACGCAGCCATGGATTTGCGAGAGATTTGGGCATTGCGCAAAGCTGAGGAAGCGAGGCGTAGGGCGCTTCCCTGAGCGGGCGAGGCGCAGCGGCAAAATATCCGTAAGGCATGCGCTATGATTTCGGAAATTGCTCTAGGCTTCCCAGGCATGGCACAGCTTTTCCCACGCCGGATCTCCCTGCAGGGTGGCAAAATAATCTTTGGGCGTTTCCGCCCGGCGAATCATTTGGCAGCTCCCATCCTCTTTCCAAAGAACTTCCTTGCAGCGGAGCTTTCCATTATAGTTATACCCCATGCTCAATCCATGGGCCCCCGTGTCGTGAATCACCAACAGATCGCCCTTTTCCGTTTCCGGCAACAGGCGGTCAATGGCAAACTTATCATTGTTCTCGCAAAGGCTGCCTGTCACATCCACTTTTTGGGTGTGGGGCAAGTGCTCTTTCCCCGGCACGGTGATATGATGGTATGCGCCGTACATGGCTGGCCGCATCAAATCACAGGCGGAGGCGTCTACCCCCAGATAGTGCTTGTGAATCCGCTTCTCGTGGATCAATCGGGTCACCAGCCAACCGTGGGGACCCGTCATATACCGGCCCAGCTCGGTCTTGATGGCGACCCCATGAATGCCGTTTTTGTCCAGCTCGTCCGCGTATGCCTGCCGGACGCCCTGCCCAATGGCGGCTAGATCCGCTTGGGGTTCCTCCGGCCGGTAGGGAATGCCGATCCCTCCCGAAAGATTCACAAAGGCAAGTGCCAGCCCTGTTTCCGCCATCAGTTCGCGGCCTGTCATAAACAGCAGCCTAGCCAAAGCGGGGTAATAGGCCGCCTCCGTGGTGTTGCTGCTTAAAAACGCATGGAGGCCAAAACGCTTGGTTCCGTAGCCTTTCAGGGTTTGGAGCGCCTCTGTGAGCTGCTTTCGGGTCATACCGTATTTGGCGTCCCCAGGATCGCCCATGATGGCGTTCCCCACCGCAAAGGCCCCGCCCGGGTTATACCGAAGGCAGATCTCCTCCGGAATGCCCCCGTTTTCCCGAAGGGGCTCGATATGGGTAATGTCATCCAGGTTCACGCAAGCTCCCAGCCTGCGCGCCATGGCAAACTCATGGGGCGGCACGTCATTGGCGCTAAACATGATGTCGTCGCCCGCAAAACCGCAGGCTTCCGCCAGCATCAATTCCGTTTCGCTGGCGCAATCTACCCCGCAGCCCTCTTCTTTGAGAATCCGCAAAATCGCCGGCGTAGGCAAAGCCTTCACCGCAAAATACTCCCGAAAAGGCGCGACGCCTTCAAAAGCGCTTTTGAGCTTGCGGGCGGTTTCCCGAATGCCTCGCTCGTCATAAAGGTGAAAGGGCGTTGCGTATTCCTTAGCTGCGGCTTCAAAAACTCCATCAGGCAACGAAAAATTAGGCATGCTGCACCTTCCTCAGGCTTGATCGTTCAGGCGGGACTCGCCCCCACCGGTCCGAAAACCAGTCTAGCACAGCTTTTTCGGGAATGCAAGAAACGGCGGCCCTGGAGGATACATTTTTCTCTCTTTATGGTATACTGATCTTCCAAGAAATCGAGGTGGCCAGAAATGAAAAAGGGATTTCTGCTTTTCTGTTGTCTGTTCCTGCTTTTGCCTCCGGCAGGGCTGGCGGCCTTTACGCCCCTCCATCGCGGCGTGAATTTGGGTAACATGCTGGAAGCCCCTGCCGAAGGCGCCTGGGGCGAGGCGTTCCAAGATGAATACGCCACAATCATCGTCTCCGCTGGATTCGACCATGTGCGATTGCCTGTTCAGTGGTCCATCTATGCGGCGGAGGAAGCCCCCTACCCCATCTGGCACGATATTTTTGACCGTGTGGATCATATTCTTTCGGTCTTGACCGATGCCGGGCTAAGCGTCATCTTGGATCTGCACCATTTCGACGCCCTTTGGGAGAACCCCAAAGCCGAAACGCCTAAATTCCTTTCCCTCTGGCGGCAAATTGCCGAGCACTATCAATCCGCGCCCGATAGCGTCCTTTTCGAATTGGCCAACGAACCCCAAACCGACCCTGCCACCTGGAACGCCTTGGTTCGGCAAGGGATCGATGTGATTCGCCAAACCAATCCCACCCGAAACATCCTCATCCAAGGCACGGGCTGGGGCAGCGGAAGCGAATTGTTCGATTTGGACTTGCCGCAAGGCGACCCCCATTTGATCGGTACTTTTCATTTGTATGATCCCTTTGCCTTTACCCATCAGGGGATCGATTTTATCGATGGGGCGGCAGCCTGGCTGGGTACCCAATGGCAGGAAACCACAGCTGATACCGCCGATATCCGCCGCAGCATCGCCCTGGCCAAAGCATGGTCCCAGGAAACGGGCCTTCCGGTTCATTTGGGCGAATTTGGCGTGTATGAGAAGGCGGACGCAGCCTCCACAAACCGATGGATCGCCTATGTGGCGCGGTTGGCGGAAAAGAGCGGCATTTCCTGGTCGTACTGGGAATTTTGCTCTGTGTTCGGCCTTTATGACGACGATGCCCGCGCCTTTCATCCTGGGATGTTGGAAGCCTTAATGGAGCAACCGTAAAAAAAGAGGGGAGCGTTTCCGCTACCCTCCGCTTGCTGAAAAGCGTTTCCCTTACTTGGAGAAAGTCACACAACCCAGGAAATCCGCCGCGCTCGCTTCGCTGATGATGGCGGAATCCACACAAATCCGCACAGGGAATTCGTCTTGCTCCAGAGCCGACGGAACCACCATATAGACCGCGTGTTCGCTGGGGCTAAAGAATCCTTGGGCATCGCCCTTGCTGATGGCCACAAAATCCGATTCTGGATCCTGCGCGATCGCTTCCAAAGACTCGGTGGGCATGCGGTCCATATGGATGCGGAACATTTCCTCACCCTTCATGTACACAGCCCGCAAATAGCGCTCGCCCGCCTCATATTCTTCCGGGTCCATGCTTTCCTTGTCCAGGCAGGCAAACTCTGTCTTTTCAAAGCCTTCGGGGGCGGTAATGGCAAACTTCATGCCAAAGTATTCCGCCGCCTGCTCCTCCGTGGACTCCAACCAGGGATTGGCAATGCTTGCGGTCGCTTCTTCCGCCATTGCGTAAACAGGCAAGAGGACCAACAGGCAAAGGGACAAAACCAGCGCAACCATCTTTTTCATGGGGGTACTCTCCTTTTGTATTTCATTCCATTTTGGCGAGATGCGAGAGAATTTCCGAAAGAATCATTCCAAGCATATGATTTCGACCAAAGTTGCAAAATTCCTTCTTCAAAACCAAAACGGCGTAACCCAAAGGAGCATTTTACAATTGCGTCTTAACTCCAAGCCTCTTCCACCGCGCTGCGCAAGGGAATGGACGCGGCCGCGCCCTTTGCCGAAACCGCCATGGCAGCCGCCTTGCTGGCCAGCCGCAACGTTTCAGCAATAGGCTTCCCCTCGCAGACACCCGCCAGGAAATAGCCAGTAAAGGTATCCCCAGCAGCCGTGGTATCCACCACCGGCACTTTGAAAATCTCTTGCCGGTACAGCGCTTCCCCATCGTCATACAGGCAGCCGTCTTCCCCCAGGGTCAAAAGCACCTTGGCAGCGGGGTATTTTTGCCGCAATTGCCGGCAGATGGCTTCCCCATCCTCCACTCCGGCAATGCGCTTGCCTTCGAGCTCATTGAGAATGAACCAGGTCACATGCTTGAGTTCCTCGCAAGCCGCCAATTCATCCGTGATGGGCGAGGGGTTCAGGGCGATGAAAAGCCCCAATTCACGGGCCCGGGCAATGGCATAGGGCAGGTTGGAAATCTCGTTTTGCAACAGCACAATGTCGCCTTTTTCAAAGTGGGCATAGACCTTATCAATATAGGCTTGATCAATGCACGCATTGGCCCCGCCGTAAATGATGATGCAATTCTGACCCTTTCGGTCAATTTGGATCATGGCGTGGCCCGTGGGCGCGTCCACCGTTTCAATGAGGCTAGTATCCACTCCGTTTTCCCGGAGCATGCTCACTAACGGCTCCCCGTCATGCCCCACCATGCCCGCGTGAAAGGTGCGGCAACCCGCCTTGCTCAGCGCCACCGACTGATTCAGGCCCTTACCGCCACAAAAATCCTGCAATTCCAGTGCGGCTGTGGTTTCCCCAGCCTGCACAAAATGGTCCATGGTATACACATGGTCCACATTCAGCGACCCTAAACACACCACTTTCACCCCGTGGTCCTCCCTGCTCTGGTTTTTTTCAAAGGGTTTCCGGATCAATAATGCCCGCGATGGTCAAATCGCTGGGAGGCGGCGCTTCCCGGGAGATCATCAGCGCCGCTTCCGCCCGCCCGATCATATAAACCGTATCGCCAATGCCGGCCTGCCGCGTGCCGTCGCAGGCAATGACCAGCCCTTTTTCTTCTCCATTCACCAGCTGACGGACCACCATCAGCTTCATGCCATGAAGCGTGGGGGTTTTCACCGTGCATACCACCGTGCCCACCACTCTGCCGATATTCAAGCCCCCGCCCCCTTATCCATGACACCGGATCGTTTTGCCTTGGCAGGTAAACGAATCGATCACACCGCAAATGGTCACGCTGGCGATCAAGGTTTTGTCCTCCATGATCATCTGCGCCGCGCCACCGTCGTTGTTCATCAGCACGATATCACCCACGCCAGCGCAGGCCGCGTCCAGCGCCACCAGCTCTTCCCCTGCCTCGTTCAGTTCTAAATCAAGAGGGCGCACCCGCAGGAGCTTCATCCCCTGATATTTGCCATACTTGATGGTGGAAACCACCGTACCCGTTACTCGCGCAAGTTTCATCGCTGATCCGCCGCCTTGTCGTATTTGCGCGCGCCCAAAATATCCACAAAGTCTACAATGCCAATAATGGAGCTGTCCACGGGCTTTGCGGTGGTTTGCTCCGTCTGTCTGGACGAGCTGCCGCCCGCCCACATCACAATCTCGCCTTCGCCCGCCCCCACCGTATCCACCGTCACAAAAGGCGCGCCTTTTTCCAGCATTGTATCCATATCAATGGGCACGGCCACCAACACCTTCAGGCCTTCCAGCCGCTCCGACTTGCGCGTACTCACCACGGAACCGATTACCCTTGCCAGCTGCATGGGTCCCCCTCCTTTGCCTTGTCGTAGGTGCGAACTCCCCGCATATCGATGGAATCCAAAATCGCGTACACGGAAAAATCCGAGGCGACTTTTTGGGAGGAGTCGCTTTGCCTGGCGGAACTGCCATAGGCGCACATCACCAAATCGCCCTCCCCCGCGCCGATATCGTCCACGCAGATCACATAATCCTCTTTCATTTTCAGCGTATCCAGCTCCACAGGCTGCACGATCAGCATTTTCACACCCGCCAAGGTGGGCGTTTTTAAGGTGCTGACCACGCTTCCCGTCACTCGGCCAATCAGCATAGGCTTTCCTCCCCAGGATGGAATAGGGTGCCCTATTTCTTTTGCTTGGGAACGGTGCTGCCCCGCACCACCAGCCGCCCTGCCAGCCGCATGCGCATGCTGGGCCACTCGGGATACTTGATACGCCTGCGGAGCGTATCCACCGCCAGCGCCCCCATGGCCGAGCGGGAAATGTGCATGGTGGTCAAGGCGGGCATGGTCATGGCGCTAAAGGGAATATCATCCACCCCAATGATGGACACATCCTCGGGAATCCGGTACCCCGCCTCCTGAATCGCCTTCATGGAACCGATGGCCACGGTATCGTTATCCGCCACCAGGGCGCCCCTGGGGATGTACTTGCCTTCCTCCAGCAGCTGCTTCATGTCCCGGTACGCGTCTTTGAGTGTAGGCATCACAAAAGCGGGCTCCGGAATGGGCAGGCCCAGCTTCTCCATTTCCCGCAAATAGCCCTGATAGCGCTCCTCGCAGTTACGAATGGGCAGGTTAAAGCGAATGTAGCCGATCTCCCGATGGCCGATGCTGTAAAGATATTGCACCGCTTCCGCACTGACGGCCTCGTTATCCATCACCACGCTGTCAATGTGAACGTCGTTCATGCCGTTGTCCAGCACCACGGTGGGTACGGTAATCAGGTCCAGCAGCTTATAGGCGGGTTCGCTCAATTCGGTGCCCATGAGAATGACTCCGTCGGGGGGCGTGTTCATCACTTCCCGAAGGGTCTCCTCCGCCGTACCCACCTTGCAGTTCACCATGGCCAGGTCATAGCCGTAATGCCTGCACTTGCTCTCAATCTGGTCGATGATGGACGCGATGAAGCCTTGATTTTCCTCAATGGCAATTCCGTGGGTCCTAAACTTGATCACGCAAAGGCGGAAACGCTTGCGCTTGCTGTTGCCCCGCTTGTGGCCGGGGACGATATAGTTGTTCTCCTCAATCACGGCCTGTACTCTTTTGCGGGTCTCTTCGCTGACGCCCTTTTTGTTGTTGATGACCAGCGAAACCGCCGCCGGAGAAACCCCTGCCAAATTGGCAATTTCCCTGATCGTCATCGGGTATCATCCATCCTATCTTTGTCATGGTATGGGGGATGCCTGCCTTCATCAGCACAGCCGCCGCGCCTGGGCCCGCTTCTTTATTGGCAAGCCTCCTCCGAAAAGCGCGAACGCAACTTTGCGCGAACCTTTCCCAATTTCGACATCTTTTTGTTCTTTTCCTTCACCATCGGCCGGCTTGCCATCGCTCAGGCAGATGCAACCCGCCTTGGTTCTCTTGGAAAAACAGAGCGGGCTTCGTCCGCTTCTTTCGCGGGCGAAGCCCGTCGCCAAGTCATAACACGCCTTTTTTCAAAATGATACACGCATACAACGCGCGCTCGCCGGTGGCTACGCAAGCATAGGCCTTTTTGGCGCGCTCATAGAAGGCAAAGCGTTCCACTTGCTCAAATTTCGTGCCAGGCTGATGCTTTTCCACCGTTTGCGCAAATTCCTTCCAGATGGGTGGGTCTCCGTCCAGGGTGCCTGGCATCACCTGCATCAGGGACACTGGCGCGTCCACAAAGCTGTCCAGGGGGAACAGGCTGAGGATGGCGTCCAAGAGTTCCACGCCGCCGTGGCCGTCCTCCCGCACACAGCGCTGTCCCATGCTTTGCGCGGGAAAATTGCCGTCCCCGATGACCAGCTCGTCCCCATGGCCCATTTCCGCTAAAATTTTCAATAACTCCGGAGATAACAGGGGAGAAATGCCTTTCAGCATAGGATTCCCTCCTTATAGCTTGGGCAGGATCATCTCCACGTCATCGTGGGGGCGAGGAATCACATGCACGCTCACCAGCTCGCCCACGCGCTTGGCCGCCAGTCCGCCGGCTTCCACAGCCGCCTTCACCGCGCCCACATCTCCGCGCACCATCACGCTGACCAACCCGCCGCCCACATGCTCCTTACCGATCAGATGAACATTCGCGGCCTTAACCATAGCGTCCGCCGCCTCAATGGACGCTACCAATCCTTTGGTTTCAACCATACCCAATGCTTGCTTTTCCATGTTTCCTTCTCCTTCCCTGGCGCGTTACGCCTTGGTTTTGATGGTTTTGGGAGCGCTGGCCGCCTCCAGGCTGGGCAGTACCGCCTCCACATCCCCGTGAGGACGGGGGATCACATGCACGCTAACCAGTTCACCCACGCGCTTGGCCGCGGCGCTTCCGGCTTCCACAGCCGCCTTCACAGCGCCCACCTCCCCGCGCACCATCACCGTGACCAGGCCGCCGCCCACATGTTCTTTGCCCAAGAGGTGCACATTGGCAGCCTTGACCATGGCGTCCGCCGCCTCAATCGCGCCCACCAACCCGCGGGTTTCAATCATTCCCAGAGCTTCTTGCATACTGTCTAACTCCTATCTGTCCAAAATTAAAGCAATGCTTTCACAATCTCCCCATGGGGCGAGGGGATCACCACGCTGGATCCGATCAGCCCCTTGGAACCCTCACTAGCCTCCACGGCCTTGGCGGCAGCCTCTACGGCGGAAACCTGCCCTGTGAAAATCACAAAGGATTTTCCGCCCATGCCCCGCCCCAAGCGCACCTCCACCAATTCCACCTGGGCCGTTTTCACTGCGGTGTCCGCCGCGCTGATGGTGCTGGCCAGAGAAAACGTTTCGATCAGCCCCAAGGCACTGGCATCCTCCACAGGAGTTGCCCCCGCCATGGCCTGCACCACCCGTTCATCCACATTGGGAATCACCAGGCTGTCAATGAGCGCCGCTCCGGCAGCCTCCTCGCCGGCAGCCACCGCCGCCTCCACAGCCGCCACTTCCCCGCTCACCACCACGATGTACTTGCCCGCGCAAGCGGTCTGCGCCGCGGTAAGCTCCACCTGGGCGGTTTTCACCATGGCGTCTCCCGCCAGCACGCCCAGCGGGATGCTGTTGGACTCCACTACCCCTACGGCCGTCATAGACTCCCCTCCCGCTTACTGCCTTCCAGGCGGATCCACTGCTCCGCCACCTCCGCCACCCTGCCGCCCATGGAAGCATGGATGGCCGCGCCCAGCGCCCCCTCGGGAATGCGGGCGATCAATTGCCCCTTGCCCACCAGCTCGCCCACCTTGACCACAGGCTCCGCGGGCTTGCCTACATGCTGACGAAGGAGCAACCGCACGCTTGCCGGGGCAACGGTCTTTGGGCTGAAGGGCGCGGGCTTGTCGTACCCCGCCAGGTTCATGCGGGCGATCAGCCGCTTCACCGGAACATTCTTCAGCCCCAGCATGGGGTCCGGACGAATATCCGCCTCCGGTTCCGGCCGGACGCCCGCCTTCAGTAACTGGGCTTTCAACGCGGTCATCACCGCCGAGGGCGTCAGCCCCATTTCACAGGCAAAGTTCGTGCACAGCCCGCAGCTGGAACAACCCAACACCCCTGCCGCGCTTCCCAAGAGCTCCGCGTTGCCTGTGGAAAGGGCCCGCATGACCTTGTGCGGTTCCACTGCCAAGCCCATGGAATGCCTGGGGCAGAGCTGAGTGCAGCGGTTGCATTGGCAGCAGATGGCTCTGGCCAGTTTCGCCTGCCGCTCCATGGAAAGGCTTCGGCGAAGAATCAAGGGATGGCTGTGCTTGAGCACCAACAATCCGCCGGTGGTTTTGGTTACGGGGGCGTCCCAGGCTTCGGCCATTTCCCCCATGCAGGGGCCGCCCACGATCAAGGCGTAGTCCTGTTCGCTTCCCTGAAACCCGCTCACCGCCAGCACCTCCCGCAAGGAGGCTCCCAAAGGAACGGTGACGGTCATAGGCTCTGGCACTTCCCCGCAAAGGGTCACACTCTTATCGGTCACAGGCCTGCCATCGGCCGCATTGGCGATATTCACGGCAGTTCCCACGTTGATCACCACGCAGCCCACATCGATGGGCAACTTTCCCGTGGGGACCACCCGCCCCGTCACCTCGTAAATCACAGCCTTTTCGTCACCAGAAGGGTAGTAGCTGTCCATCAAATGCAGGGTCAGGTTGGCCTTGCCTTGAATCGCGGTCTGAAGGGCGCGCACCGCCTCCTCATAATGGGCCTTGGTGGCGATGACACCCTTTTCGGCCTGGGCGGCCTCCATGGCCAGCTCCAGCCCCCGCACCACGCGTTCCGCTTGATCCCGCATGGCCAATTGATCGACTCTGAGCAAGGGCTCGCATTCCGCGCCGTTCACAAGCACCTGCTGGGCATGCACCGCCAATTTGGCGTGGGTGGGAAAACCCGCGCCTCCCGCGCCTACCACCCCGGCCTCACGGATGGCTTCCAACACATTCATAGCTTGGCTCCTGTCTTTCAGCGGTATCCAAGGCGAAGGGCTCCTGGGGGGGTACGTTGGGCTCCGCCCAAACCCGTTTAAGGGCTATGCCCTTAAGAATCCCTTCTTGGAAATAACTCTTCATTCTTTCCCTTCACCCCATGAACAGGCGGTGAAATCAAGGGTTCAGGGCGAAGCCCTGAGCAGGGTCCTAGGGGCGGCAGCCCCTAGTGGACTTCGTGGGACGGCGTCCCCTAGTGGGCTTCTTCCCCTAACTGATCCGAAAATCCCCATGGAGAACGCAGCGGCGCAGGCGGGTAAAGGTTCTGGCGCTGGTGATGCCCTCGCCCGTGGGGGTGGCGATGGTCATGGTGGTATACCCTTCCCCGTGGAAACCCAGGCCGGAATAGCTGGGGGCGTTTTTCACGAAGAGGGTGGTGTTCATCTTGCGGGCGGCCTTGGACATGTTGTGCACATTGGCGGAATGGATCATGGCGGAATGCTTGCAGCCCTGCTCCGCGCGGAAGGCCTCCTCCACCGCCTCGTCAATATCCCCAACCCGCACGATGGCCAACACTGGCATAAGCATCTCCGTCATCACAAAGGGATGGTCCTTATCTACCTCGGCGATCACCAAACGGGGGTTCCCCGCAAAGCTGATGCCGGAATCCCGCAGGATCACCGCCGCGTCGCGGCCCACATACTTGCGGTTGATCACATGCCGGCCGTCCTTTACAATCAGCACGGTGTTTATGATCTTGTCAATATCCGCGCCGGAAACGCGGTAGGCGCCGTTGCGCTCCATGGCGCTCATCAGCTGATCGGCCACGGTACGAAACACAAACACTTCTTTTTCCGCAATGCATAAAACGTTATTGTCAAAGCTGGCGCCGTCCACAATATCCTTGGCCGCCTTTTCTATGTCGGCGGTATCGTCCACGATCACGGGGGGATTGCCAGGGCCTGCCGCCACCACCTTTTTCCCGCTCTTCATGGCCACGGCCACCACGGCCTCGCCCCCTGTGATGGACAGCATGGCCACGTCCGGATGGGTCATGATGGTTTGCCCGCTTTCCAGCGTGGGCTCTTTCACGGTGGTGATGAGCGTATCGGGGCCGCCCGCCTGCACCATGGCTTCCACCAAAAGGCGCATGGCCTCCTGGGAGGCGCGCTTGGCCGCCGGATGGGGATTGAACACCACGGCGTTCCCCGCCGCGATCATGCTGATGGCATTGTTGATCACGGTGGAGGTGGGGTTGGTGGAGGGCGTAATGGAGCCGATGACCCCGTAGGGCGCCTGCTCAATGATCATCATGCCGTGGTCGCCGGTTTGGCAATAGGTGCTCAAATCCTCAATGCCTGGGGTACGGCGAGCCTCCAGCAAATTCTTTTGAATTTTGTGTTCTACCCGCCCATAGCCCGTTTCCTCGTTGGCCAGCCTGGCCAGGGGTTCGGCGTTTTGGATGGCCGCCTGGCGCATGGCCTGGATCAGCTCCCCCCGCTTTTCCAGCGTCATGTCGCTGAGCTGTTCCTGGGCGCGCTTGGCGTTGGCGATGGCCTCCTGGGCGGTATCGCACAGCCAGCGGCTTGTCACGGCCGGTGAATCGGCGGGTGCGGCAGCCTTTGCCTCCGTTTTCAGCGCGCCGGAGAGGTTGCGCACAATCTCTTCCGTGATCTGACGGATCTCTCTTTCGCTTAATGCCATACTCTCAGGCTCCTTACGTCAATTCGATAAACTCCAAGCCCTTGGCCGAAGCCACATCCCGGGCCAGCGGCGTGATCACCGCGCCCTTACCATAACGGATCAGCTTGTAGCCGTTGCGCAAGGCGGACAGCACATCCTCCTCCGCGATCAGGCAATGGGGCTCGTTGGAAAGGTCCAGCAGCTTGGTCTTGGTGTCTGATGTATCTTTGAGGATATGAGCGGCCAGGGGCTGCCCTGGCGGGGCCTCGGAGGCCTGGGGCTTCACGGCTTGGGGAACATAGGTATAAAGCCTGGGGGATGGCGGTTGCTGAACAGGCGGCGGAATTGCCTTGGGGCCCGCAGCCGAAAAGCCCGCTCCCTTCGCGCTTTCCCGCTCTTTGCGAATCCTGCACAGCTGCCCGTCCCGCAGGCCGCAAGCATTGGCCTCGTCTTTATCGATATGGGCTTCCAGGCTATGGCCGTCGCCGGAACGAACCACCAGGTTTTCCAAGCGGACTGCCCGCTCCCCTTCCGCCTGCAGGGCGACCACGTCGCCATCCCGAAGGCCGTAGGCCTCCGCTTCCTCCCTGGACATATGCAAGTGGCGCTTGGCCACCATCACGCCTCGGGCCAGGGTCACGCTCTGGTCGCCGTTTAGAAGCACGCAGCCCGGGGTTCCTGCTGTTTCGCCGGACATCCGCAAGACAGGCTCCAGACCCAGCTTGTAGCAGTCCGTATAGCTGAGCTCGATCTGGGTTTCTTTGCGGATAGGCCCCACAACCCTAAGGGTGGTCCTGCCCTTGGCGGTCTCCAAAACCACCGTCTCCTGGCAGGCATACTGGCCTGGCTGCACAAGGTCGCGGAGCTTTTTGAGCTGATAGCCCTTGCCAAACAACCGCTCCACATCCCCTTGGCAAAGATGCACATGGCGGTTGGAGGATGTGACGGGCACAAAATGCTCGCCAGCCCTGGCCACTTCCGCCAGCACCACGCGCAGGACGATCTCTTGCAGCTCTTTCTCGTTCATACTACTTCTTCTGCGCTTCCTGCTTCTTGCGGAAGATTTCCTTCAAGCTCTCGGTATAGGGCGGGCGGGCGATGCCGTACTCGGTGATGATGCCGGTGATGAGTTCGTTGTCCGCAAAATCAAAGGCTGGATTGTACACCTTCACACCCTCGGGGGCCATGCGCTTTTGGTACCACATCTCGGTCACTTCCGCGTCGGGCCGCTGCTCGATGTGGATGTCCTCGCCGCAGGCCACGCTCATGTCGATGGTGGAGGTGGGACCGCAGACGTAGAAGGGAATCCCATAATACTTGGCCAAAATGGCTACGCCGGAGGTACCGATCTTGTTGCAGGCATCGCCATTGGCGGCCACGCGGTCACAGCCCACGAACACCGCCTGCACCCAGCCGTTTTTCATGACCTGGGAGGCCATGTTGTCGCAAATCACGGTGGTGTCCACGCCGTCGGCCACCATCTCAAAGGCGGACAGGCGCGCGCCTTGCAAAAGCGGGCGGGTCTCATCCGTAAACACCTTGAAGTTCATGCCCTTCTCCCGGCCCAAATGGATGGGCGCAAGGGCGGTGCCGTACTTGGAGGTGGCTAGCTGCCCCGCGTTGCAATGGGTCAAAATACCGTCCCCATCCTTGATCAGGCTCAGGCCGTACTCGCCGATCTGGCGGCACATCCACACGTCCTCTTCCTTGATGGCCACGGACTCCTGGCGTAGCAGCTCCTTCAATTCCGCAATGCTCTTGCCTTGGTTTTGAAGCACCACCTGCTCCATGCGCTTCAGCGCCCAGGAGAGGTTCACTGCCGTGGGGCGGGCGGAATCCAGATAATCCTTGGCTTCCTTAAATTGCTTAGCAAATTCCTCATAGGTGTCCGCCTGGATGCGCTTGGCGGCCAGGTACGCCCCAAAGGCCGCCGCCACGCCGATGGCGGGTGCGCCCCGCACCTGCAACAGATAAATGGCGTTCCAAATGTCCTTTTGCTCGGTGAGGTGCAAAATCTCCACCTCACCCGGCAGCTTGGTTTGGTCAATGATGACCAGTGCGCTCTTTTCGTCGTCCAGCGCCACGGTTTCATAGCTCATAATGTTCTTCTCAGCCATGCCAATCACTCTTTTCCATGCATTGATCCATCAAAAGGATGGGGGTTACCTTTTACCGAGCGGCCCGGGAGGCCTTCTTCACCGCTTCCACAAAATCCGCGCCGGTCTGGAAAGAGGCGCGATGAAGGATGTAATCCTTCGCGCAAAGGATGTTCACCCGCTCGGCATAGGCGCGCTTCTTTTCATCGGCGATTTGCGTCACGTCCTTCACCTGGGCCATGCCCACGGTGCGGCGGATCAATTCCGTGCCTGCGTAGGCGGCGGTATCGGTGATGATGGTGGAAAGATACCACTGGGCAAAGCCCGGGGTTTTCGCCATCACATCCGTGGCGTTCTGGGCAAAGCACTTGAGGAACTTCTCCCGAAACAGGTCGATGGTCTCCTCCATGGTTTTCAAGATCCACTGGCAGAACTCCGCAGCGCCTGCCGCCACGCCATTATCATAGGCGAAGATCAGATTGGCCACCACATTGCCGATGTCATACCCCATGGGGCCGTAGAAAGCAAACTCGGGGTCAAATACGCGGGTGCTGTCCTGTTTCACAAAGATGGAGCCGGTGTGCAAATCGCCGTGAATCAGCGCCTGGGCATTGTTCATAAAATCGAACTTCAGCTTGGCAACTTCCAAGTGGAGCTTGGCGTCGTCGTACAGTTCCCGCTTCACAAACTCGGCGTTGGGCGGGAACACCAAATTGCGATGATTGCAGTCATTATAGGGCTCCGTCAGCACCAGATCCTCGGTGATCTCGCACAATTCCGGATTGATGAAGCTCTTCACCAACGCCTTTTTGGCCTTATGCTCCATCACCACGTCCGTTGTTTTGAGCAGGGTGTTGACCATGTAGGTGGTCACATCCTCGGCAAAGCGCGGAAAAATCTCATGCTGCATCAGCGCGTAGCGCATCAGGGTATGATCGGAAAGGTCCTCCATGACGCAGGCGCACATGACGGTATCGTATCCAAAAATCTCCGGCACCAGGCCCGGGGCATACTGCCATTGCAGCTGAAGGATTTCGCTTTCGATGCGGTTGCGGTCTGTGGAGATCTTCATTTCGGCCGAAATGCGAAGTTCCAGACCGGCCTGCTTCACAATGATGCTCTTGCCGGTCTTTTCATCCACCACGCGGTATACATAGTTCAGGTTGCCATCGCCAATTTCCTTGCCCGTCACTTGCGCATCTTGGGGAAAGTAGCCTTTCTCCTTCACGTACTCCAGCACGTCAGGGGTTTTCATCAAGAAATAGGTGTCAAAGCGGGACATTTCACAACTTCCTTTCTGATCAAAAATGATGGGATTGAAAGACCGGTATGATGACAAAAGACCATCCTTTGTTTAGCGAAATTCCAAGTTGCGCAGATCGGCGGGATCTACCCACTGAAGCATCCGCAGCTCCTCCTGCGTGGGGGGCGGCGTTTGTTCCAGGGTGAGATAGCGGATGGGAAACCCCGTGTTTTCCGCCACTTCCTCGATGCTGGAGGTGGGGTGGACGCTTTTCAAAATCAGTTGGCCCTCAAAGAGGGTAAACGCACACAGCGGAGTGACCACATCGCTCACATGACCCCGGGCCGTGAGAAAATCCAGGGGCTCGGTAAAGGTGCGCCGGTCATGCTTGGTGCGCCAGATGATCACACGCTTGGCGGTGGGAATCAACACCGCACTTCCCGCGCCGCCGGGCAAACGGACCTTGGGCTTTCGGTAATCCCCGATCACCGAAGCGTTGACCCCGCCCCGGGCATCGAACTGCACCCCGCTTAGGAAAGCCACATCCAGCCCGCCTCGCATGCTCAGGTCGAACACCTCGCTCAGGGGAAAGGCCGCCTGGGCCGTGTCCCACAGTTCGCCCCCGGCGCTGGTATAGGAAAGCAGCCTGGGCTCCTGAGGATCCACCCCGCCTGGAATGTTCAGGTGAACGGCATGGGGCGCGTGGGTGGCCTTGGCCAAAAGGGTGGCCACCAGGGGCATGTGCGAGCTTACCCCATGAAACACGGTTTCCCCATCGCGAATCAGCCGCGCCAGGCATACGGTCATCATGTCCGATGGTCTAACCATGCCACGCCCTCCTTTCCAGCCACGCTTCCAACTGGGGAAGGGTTTCCAGCGCTAAGAAGGAGCGAACGGCTTCCTCGCCTACGCCATAGGCGTTATGGCAGGCGCAGGGCCAGGCTCCGCGCGGGGCGTGTACCACGGCACTGACCAGGAAATGCGGAATGTTGGCCTTGCTATCGCTCCGGGCAAAATGCTTGCCGTCCACCATGCGTTCCGCCGTAATGATCACCCGCTGGGAAGCCCTGGACAAGAGCAAATCATCATACTGGGGAGCTTCGATGAAGGCGTTACCCTGCTCATCCGCCCATTGGGCGTGCAGGATGCTCACCTCGGGGCGGATGGCCCGAACCGCCTGCAGCGTTTCCCCGCTAAAGGGATCGCTCACCGGCGCAAAATAGTCGTTCACCGCCACCAAGTCGCTTTCCTGCAGCCCCCGCACCGGCAGAAAGGGGATGCCATAGCTGGCCGCGCGCAAGGCGGAAATCACGGTGTAGCAGGCATGTTCATTGGCCTTCACGGTCCCCTCCTGCACGGCCCTGCGGTAGTGCTGGCAAAGGGAGAACTCCGTCTCGTAGCTAACAAAGCCCGCGTCCACGCTGGCCACGCACCCCGCAAAGCACAGAAGATCCACATCCATGCCGCCAGCGGTTTTCAAAAGCCGCAAATCCCGTTTCTTCTGCCGCGCAAGCTCCATCACAGCCGCCATGGGCGCGCGGTTTAGGGTATTCCCGCCCAACCCCAGCAGCGCGCCGTCAGGGATGCTTTGTATGGCAGTGGTCAAATCGGTCAGCTTTCCCATGGATTCGCCTCCCCAGGCAGACTGTGCATCACTATTTCGCGGCATTGGCGGCGATGTTCACCGCGTCCCACACGGTGGCAAAGGGCGGCGCGTAGGCCAGGTCCACCATGCCCAGGTCCGCACAGGTCATCCCTGCGTGGATGGCCGCCGCAAAAACATCCCCCCGAAGCACCGCGCCCTTTTCCCCCGCGATGTTCGCGCCCAAAAGCCGCAGGGAACGCTTCTCATAAATCAGCTTGATGGTGAGCTTGACAGGGTTGGGATAATAGGCGGGATGGTCATGGGCAACCACCAGCTTGGCGGCGTAATCGATCTCCTTGCGCTTGGCGTCGGCTTCGCTAAGGCCGGTACGCAGCATTTCCAACTCGCAAACCTTAATGGCCGCCGTGCCCAAGGCACCTTCAAACACCTCATGGCCACCCGCCATATTGCTTCCGGCAATCCTACCGCACTTATTGGCCACCGTACCCAGGGGCAAAAAGTAATCCTCCCCGGCCACGCGGTGCCAGCAAACCGCGCAATCCCCCGCCGCAAACACATCGGGAAGGCTGGTGCGCTGCTGGCGGTCCACCATCAGGGCTCCGTTGCGCGCCATTTGAATGCCTGTGTCCTTCAAAAATTCCGTGGCGGGCACCACGCCCACAGCCACCAACACCAAATCCGCCCCATAGTGGCCCCCGTCGGTATGCACCAGGCGGCGGTTTTCCTCCTCGGCAAAGGCGGTCACCCGCTCCCCAAGCCTTACCGTAACCCCCTTGCGCTCCAGCTCCTGAACCGCCATTTCGGAAAATTCCGGTTCAAAGGGCGTCAGCAGCCGCTCGGCGCCTTCCACCAAGGTCACCTTTTTGCCCAGCTTGAGCATGGCCTCGGACATTTCCACGCCGATGTAGCCCCCGCCCACCACCACGACCTCGTTGACCCCTTGCAGGCGGACCACCCGGTGAAACAGCAGGCCGTCCTCCATGGTTTTGACGTAGAAAACGGAGGGGAGATCCGCCCCCGGCACCTTGGGTACCGCGCTTTGGCAACCTACGCCGATCATCAGCACGTCGTACTCGTCCCAAAAGACCGCGCCGGTATCGTGATTTTTGACCTGGACCCGCTTGGCCTTCGCGTCCACCCCAAGCGCTTCATGGCGCAGATGGGTTCGGATGCCGCTTTGTTCGTATTGCTCCTGGGTTCTAGCGATCAATTTTCCCGGGTCATCATTCCAGCCACCGATATAGTAAGGCAATCCGCAAGCGCCATAAGATAGGAAGTTTCCCCGCTCATAGACCACGATCTCGGCGTCCGGCTTTTCCCGCTTCAGCTTGGATGCGGCGCTCATGCCCGCGGCAACTCCGCCCAATACGATTGCTTTCATGAATCTTCCTCGATCTCCTCGTCCATGGAAAATGGGTTGCCTTACTGCCCCAGCTTTTGAAGCCTTAAAAGCACGGCCTGGGTAATGGCCTGCACATCCACTTCGCTTTGAGCCGCGCCCCCCGCGCAACCGCAGCTCTGAACCGGCAGGGAGGGGGCTCCTACAGGCGAATGGCCCGCCAGCACATCCTGGGTATTGCTGGGCCTGGGGGCGCAGGGCGGCACCCCGCCGGAGGTGATGCCCATCTTGGTGCGGATATCCACCAATTCGCCAACCTGTTCACAGCTTAACACATTGGCTTTGCCGATGATGTTGCCGGTATACATGAGGATCATGGCATAATGCTCGGTGGATTCCAGCCGATACCAGGCCTCCATCAAAGAGCTTCCCCAGGCCACCGCGCCATGGTTGGCCAACAGCAGCGCGTTGTAATCCCGGGCATAGGGAGCCACGGAATCGGGAATCCCTTGGGAGCCGGGCGTTTCATAATGTACGCAGGGCACCGTGCCCAAATTCACCAACGCCTCGGGGTAAATGGCCCTGTCCAGCCCAATCCCCGCAATGGCAAAGGACGTACAGATGGGCGGATGGGCATGGCACACGCCCATCACCTCGGGATTTTCCAGATAGATGCGCAAATGCATTTTCACCTCGCTGGAAGGCCCTAACGCTCCCCGGGAAAGCACGGTTCCGTCCGTGCGCATTTTCACTAAACTTTCCTCGTCCATAAATCCCTTGGAAACCCCCGTGGGAGTGGTCCAAATGATGTCGTCATCCACCTTGCAGCTGATGTTGCCATCATTGGCCGCCACAAAGTTTTTAGCATACATGCGTTTACCGATTTCCACGATGAGCTTCTTGGCTTCGCTGTCAGTGGGATATTGGCGGGTACTTTGCATAAAGGTCACCTGCGCATTTCTTCTATAAAATATGTGTTGTTGATTAGTTTTATGTTCAGCTATGTTCATATATAAACACGCTCAACAAGTTATGCCCCCATTATAGTTCCTGTATAGATCATTGTCAACAAATTCTTTCCGAAAATTTAGTCTTATCTTGTAATATTTACTAAACATAAATGCGGCAACATCTCAGGATATTGTCATCAAACCCTTTATTTACAATATTTTTATGCCTTTTCAAAAAATTACTAAAAAAGTATCAAAATTTTACTTGCCTTTGCGGGGGAAAGGTGCTATACTACCCTCAACAAAGGGGTGATCGTCGCTAAATGCCCCTAATAATTTAATAGGAGGTTTACCATGAAAAAGATCGTCGCTTTGGCATTGGCACTGGTAATGGTACTGGCACTCTGTACCACATCCGTGGCCGAAACCACCAACCCCGTGGCCGGTAAGAAAGTTGCCTACATCATGCAGCTGACTTCCGCCACCATCTTCCAAATGTGGAAGGATTCCTGCGCGGACCTGTGCGCCGCTTTGGGCGTTCAGTTCGACTTCTTCTTCTGCGACACCGACTTCAACAAATGGCAGGATACCATCAGCAGCTGCGCTGCCGCCGGCTATGACGGACTGTTGATCAGCCACGGCAACAAGGACGGCTCCTACGTGTTCCTCAAGGACATCACCGAAAAGTATCCCAACATGAAGATCGTTTGCTTCGACACCCAGTTCTACGCAGACGGCCAAGCCCAAAAACTGCCTGGCGTCACCCAGCTCTTCCAACAGGATAAGAGCCTTGTGACCGTTCTTCTGGACAGCCTGATCGCGAAATTCGGCGAAGGCGTGCGCCTGGTCAAAGTATGGCGCGGCCCGAACTACAACAGCCCCTTCGATCGCCGCGAGGTTGGCTGGCAGGAATATGAAGCCGCCGGCAAGATCAAGACCGTTGGCGAAATCCAACCCCTGCAAGACACCGTTGACTCCGCCAACGCCGTGACCGCTGCTTACCTGCAAGGCCTCAAGCGTGAGGACGTGGACGGCTTGGTCGCCTACTACGATTGCTATGGCCAGGGCGTGTTCAATGCCATTGCCGAGAACGACAACTTCAACGGCAAAGTTGGCGCCGCGCTGCCCATGACCTCCGTGGATATCGACCCCGTTGACGTGACCAACATGTTGACCCGCCCCGACATCTGGACCGCTGCCGGCACCACCGACTGGACGCTCAACGGCGAAATCGGCATGCGCCTCCTCCTGTTGGAAATGGCCAACGAGTATGACAAGATCTACGATCCCGCTTCCGACAAGATGGGCGTGGACGTGGTGGAAGTCCCCGGCTCCGCGATTCTGGCCTCTGACCTGAAGCCCGAATCCACCGTTGAGAACCTGGGCGACATCGCTCCCGACACCTACGGCAACCTCTCTTACCTGTCCGTTGCCGACTGGATGCCCGCGGATCTGATCCACAAGTAAGCCTAGCTTCAAATGGACCCATCTGAGCAATGTTTTTGACAAAGAAGCGTCGGAGTCCTTGCTCCGACGCTTCTTCCTTCCAGGGGCATTGATTCATGAATAGAGAAGAGGGAAGTTCATGGATAAACTGACGCTTGGCACCAGAAACGTCTCCATAGAGTTTCCTGGTGTGAAGGCGCTGACAAACGCAAATTTCGAAGTCACCACCGGAGAGATCCGGGCGGTTGTGGGCGCTAACGGAGCCGGAAAATCCACCCTGATGAAAATCCTCGCGGGCGCTAACCCCACCTACACCGGAGAGGTCTATTTAAACGACCAAGTGCTGGACCTTCGCTCCACCATGGCCGCTAAAAAAAGCGGCATTCAAATTGTTTTTCAGGAAGTAGACACAGCGCTCATTCCCACCCTTTCCGTGGCGGAAAACGTTATGCTCAACCATCTGGTGATGGATTCAAACTCCACCACCATCCACTGGAACCAACTCCGCCGCCAGGCGAAGGAGTACCTGTCCCGGCTGAACATCTCTGTCAACGTACGCAGCCTGGTACAAAACTTGTCTTTGGCGCAAAAGCAGATGGTACTCATCGCCAAAGCCATCGCTACCCAATGCAATTTCCTGATTTTGGATGAACCCACCGCTCCTCTCAGCGATACGGAAACCGCCGAGCTCTTCCGCGTGGTGAAACACTTGCGGGAAACGGAAAATATCGCCATTATCTTTATTTCACACCGTATCAATGAGGTCATCCAGATCTGTGATCAATACACGGTCATGCGCAATGGCGAAATCGTGGATACCACCCCCGTTACGCCTGATACCACCAGCAAAGAAATCGTGGAGAAAATGCTTGGCCGCACCTTTGAAGAAATTTTTGCCAAGGAAAAGGTGACCGTTGGAGACAAGATCTTTGAGGTCGCCCACCTGTCCGGCGCGGATGGAAAGGTGAACGATGTATCGTTCTATGTAAAGAAGGGCGAAATCGTGGGGATCGCCGGCCTGGTAGGCGCGGGCAAATCGGAATTGTGCAAAACCATCTTTGGCGCCTACCCCAAAACCGCCGGGACCATCCGTTACAAAGGCAATGAGTTAAAAATCAAAAATCCCTCCCAAGCCGTGAAAAATCGAATTGCCCTCGTGCCCGAGGAGCGGCGCAAAGAGGGTGTTTTGGTGAATGAAACCGTCAGTTTCAACCTCTCCGCCGCATGCCTTGGAGAATTTTGCCGCGGGTCGGTCATTAACCCGCGCAAGGTGGATGCCAACGCGAAGAAATACGTGAAAGACCTGGGCATTGTTACGCCCTCCATCCGCCAGCATGTTCGAAACCTTTCCGGCGGGAACCAGCAAAAGGTGGCCGTCGGCAAATGGCTGGCCGCGGATTGCGACGTCTATATTTTTGATGAACCCACCAAGGGTGTGGATGTGGGCGCTAAGCACGATATCTTCCGCCTCATCAACAATATCACCAAGGAAGGCAACAGCGCGATTTACGCATCTTGCGAGAATTCAGAGCTTTTATCCATCGCGGATCGAATTTACGTGTTGTTTGACGGCATGGTGATGGCGGAGTTGATCACTTCGCAAACCAATGAAGATGAGATCATGCACTACGCTGTGGGCAGCACCACCCCCTATGCCTGATGTTGGCCAGTAGAAAGAAAAACGAGAGGAGATTCCCTATGCAAGCATCCTTGACTCCCCGCCCGATACACACCCCAAAGAAAAAATCGGTTTTTCTTTTTCTTCTCAACTGGGCGGCTCTGATCACGCTGGCGCTTTGTTTTGTCATGTTTACCCTGGTCAAGGGCGATAGCTTCCTGTCTGTCAACAATATGTTCAATATCCTGCGGGCCATGTCCATCACCACGGTGTTCGGCATCGCCGCTACAGTCACCATGGCTCCGGACGGCTTTGATATGTCGGCCTGTACCTTGGCCAGCTGCTCCGCTTATGTGTTTGTCAGTATGTACCTGTGGTATGGCTTACCCCTATGGCTTTGCATCCTGGTCACCATTTTGGCCACGCTGCTCATGTACCAGCTCACCATGTTCCTCATTTTGGTCTGTAAAATTCCGGATATGCTGGCCACCTGCGCGTTGATGTTTGTGCACCAAGGTCTGGGGCAATGGTATATCGGCGGCGGTGCCGTGTCCACGGGCATGCGCTTGCCCAACGGCAGTTCTCCTGCCAGAACCGCCCTTTCTGATTCCTTCTCCGCCATTGGGCGGGATCCCTGGATTTTCATCATCATGCTGGCCTGTGTGCTGGTGGCCTTCTTTTTCCTGGAGTTTACCAAGCACGGCCGCTTTATCTATGCCATGGGCGGCAACAAGCAAGCGGCCAAGCTCTCCGGTATCAACATCAAGAAATATCGCTATCTGGCCGGCATGATCACCGCCGTGTTCATTGCCATCGGCGGCATTCTGGTTTCCTCCCGGGGCAGCTCCGCCCAGGTGATGTGCTGCGACAACTACTTGATGCAATCCCTGGCTGCTGTATTCGTGGGACGCTCGGTAGGCGGCGCGGAAAAGCCCAACGCCCTGGGGACCCTGGTAGGCGCCATGCTGGTGTCCACTTTGGAAAACGGCCTAACCATCATGGCAGTCCCCTACTATGTGCTCCCCGCCGTCAAGGGCGCGGTATTGGCCCTGGCCTTGATCGCTGCCTACGCAGGCAAAAAGGAGCAATAAGGGGCAGTCTCAATCGCTGGTGTCAGAATCACCGGCGTAGCGCGCCTTCAAGGTGAATTGCTGGATGCGTCTCAAGACGTATCAAATGGTCACAACTGTATTATCCTTACAGGCCGCCGCTAAGGCGGCCTGTATTTCATCTCAATTCGCTAATTTCGAAAAATGACAAGCAAACAGTGTTTTATGGAGGTGTGATATTGTATGACCAATGGTTACAAACTGTCCCTATATCCTTATCAACACGGTTGGCAGGCGCAGAGTATAAAAATTCGAATCCTCCTGAAAACTGGTCACCATTGTGCAATTCTTGATGGGTTTGCCTAAAACTTCACAGACAATCAGCCTTTTTATCGTAGCAAAAGCTAGCCAGAAGGCCCACAAAACCAGCTTGTAACCTTCAAAAGATAATTTTGTCTCCCTTGACTTGCGGCAAGCAAAAAGACTCGCAATTGCGAGTCTTTTTGACTAGTAACTGGATTGGCTCCCCAGGTAGGACTCGAACCTACAACCCTTCGGTTAACAGCCGAATGCTCTGCCGTTGAGCTACTGAGGAAAATAAAAATGCGGCAGCGATCTACTCTTCCGGGCCGTCACCAGCCAAGTACCATCGACGTGCTAGGGCTTAACTTCTGTGTTCGGAATGGGAACAGGTGGAACCCCTAGGCCATTGCCACCGCAAAGGGTGAGCTGTGTGAGTGTGCGGGGACTTCGCCCACTTGTAAGGATTGTGCCCCTTACTTAGGACATCGTCCTTCTTGGAGAGGACTGATTCCCTCCAGGAACGGGTCCTTCCTTCGGGCTCAAGCCCGCTTTGGACCTTCCTCCGCTTGGAGCTCAGGGAATCTCTTCCCCATCACTCCCTCAGGCTACTTCCGTACCCTGACAACCGCATATGAGAGATTCTGATCTAGAGTTTCTTCATTCATCATTTCTTCGTCTTAGATTCTTCACATACTTGCGTATGCCGCATCAACTAAATCAAGCTATCGACCGATTAGTATCATCAAGCTACATACATTGCTGCACTTCCACCGATGACCTATCTACCTGGTAGTCTTCCAGGGGTCTCTCGCGCTTGCGCGCTTGGAACC
>JAVBVF010000001.1:0-48182 GCA_031554475.1 Eubacteriales bacterium
ATGGCGCCTGTACCCAGCATTACGAGGTCCCTTATGAAATCCAGCCCACTTCTATGACCTTTGACGATCTCGCGCAGCGCCCGACAGCCGGCTTGGCAGCCACCTTTGGGGTTCGCACGGAGATGGGGAGCATGAAGTACAAAACGCTGGACGGCGTGACCCATGCGGTGCCTCAAAGCGAAATCGATAAGGTGAACGCCTATTATGCAAGCCTCAGCGGCACGGCGGCCACCGTCACCTTTTCGGCAGCCGGTAAGGGGAATCCGGTCACCGAGGTGGATGTGCAATGGAACCGGGTTCTGACGGAGTCCGGCCTGTCCTATCCCCTCGGCATAGACGCGCCCGTGTACAACCAAAGCGCCAACAGCACCAGTGGCGCTTATGCCACCGTAAGAACGAGCCTGGCGTATGATGTGGCCACCAAGCATAAAGATGGAACGCCCATTGTGAACTATGAAAAAGCCCAGGCCAAGTACAGGGTGGACTTTGTAGACCCCGCTACCGCCAGCTTCACGCCGGAAACGCCGGATGCGGTGGCCAAAAACAAGAACAAATTCCTTTGGTGGATTTTTAAGGTGCCCTATTGTCCGGATATTGGCTTTGAGCAAGTGGCCACAAACGCCGGTAACCTGGTCACCATGGTGGCGGACGGGGTAACGGAAATGCCCATTGGCAATATGTACCTGAGCATCGGCCAATTGGGAGAAAAGACCAACATTTTGGAAAACCCCGTGATCGACTTCCGCACCACATTCAACGGCAGTTATCTCTATTCCAATCAGGCGGAGCCTACGCTGAATGGGATCACGGAAGGGGAGGCCCTCGCTTTCCTGACGGGAGAGTTTACCGCTACCAAGGCCATGTCTGGCTGGACGTTCGTGTATTCTACCAATCAACGCAGCGGCGCGGAGTACACCCTGCCCGAGCTTACCGGGGATACGGTCGTTCAGCTTCCCATGGGCGAAGGGGAATACTTTACTTCGCTCTTGGTGAAGTATGTGGGTGAGTTTGATTCCGGCCACCTGAGCGATGGCGGCCCTTGGGTACCCAACGATATGGATACCCGGATCGATCTGATGAAAAACATCGAGATGCGATATCTGGATCGCAACCCATTCACCGGCGAGAAGCTAAAGGTGTCCATGGATTATTACAGTGTAGCGATCCAGCTGCGCGGATACCATCACTGGGACACTTGCGGCGAAGACGGGCTGCCGCACATCCAAACCCCTTCCTACCCGGGAAAGAATGTATCGATCCCGGCAAGTAGCCCTTACGAGTACCCGCCTTTGCTTTTGATGAACACGGAGCGTCAAATTACGCTGGTTCGTCAAAACCAGGCCGCTAATCCGGAGTATACCGCGCCCAGCGGCGTCCAGCAGGTGTATCAGGGCAATCAAACCAGCGGCACCTTCACCTTTAATGTGGGATCCGACACCTTCCTCAACTTCCCTGTGACCACCAGCGGCAAGGGAGCCCGGTTTGCGTTTTGCTATCCGGTGAATAGCTTCAATCGATTCAAATACTATGCGCCTTGGGGGATTTCCGAGGCGGTTTATGTGGAACTGAAGGATACCTCGTTCTTGGTGGACTTGGAAAACTGCAGCCTCTATGGAGTCGCCTATTCCAGCGGCAATGTGCTGGCCGATGTGGTGGAAGCGGGCGGTCGGACGTTCCTGAAGCTGCAATTGGCGCCCTGGTATCAGCGCACCAACGGGAGTTTCATGGTGGATGGGCCTGACTATAACTTACTCAATGTCTATGTGAACAGCGGCACGGCCAACGCGGCGGGCGCGGTGAAGCTAGCTTTTCAAACGTTGCCGGGAACCCCCACGGGCTTCCACTACCCCATTGGAGATGTGTACCTGGATTTCTCGCAGCTGTTGGATGACTATGACGCGCCCACCCAGTCGCGGGATTCCATGACCCGCTGGAATATTCAAGGGGATGTACAGGATACCCTGGGCCTGTCCTCCTCCGCCTCTAATCGCGGCAACAAGCTGTTTAAGTACAATTTTGGCTCCGACTCGCCAAAGCCCTACACGGTTCAGGTCGTGGAGGCCAGCGTGTTGGGCGCTACATTGATCCCTGGCAAGAAAGACTATATGTTTGACTTTGCCACCCTGACCACGCGCTTTAAGCTGGAGGAAAGAGACAAGCTCAATGGGTTGGTAAACATCCAGGCAGGAACGCTTGCTGGCGTGTATGACGCCCATGTGTATGTGAGCATTCCCAAAAAGGACGTGCCGGTCACCTATCAGGAATCGGATAGAACGTGGCGAACGGCCGTCAGCAATTACAGCATGTTCCTCACCCAGGCGCCCCAGGTGCTTACCAACAGCACGGGGAAAGAGGATAACCTGACCATTCTTTACACCAAGGATCCCGCGCCCACAGCCACGTCCGATTATTCCTACGATCCTGACACTTCCGGATGGGAAACGGTCACCGGAATATGCCTGGTCATAGGGGAAATGCCCATGCAGTCGGCGGTGAACCTGCGTTTGTCCATGCGGGCGGAGGAAAAAGGAGAGGTAGGCCTGTGGAAGGCATACAGCTCCGGTCCTTACACCTATCGCATCGGCGGCGCGAAGGCTCCGCCGAACACCGCGCAGTTGCCCTTGACCACGTGGCAGTATGAGGATTACGTGCTGATGAAGCCGGATGCCTCCGTCTTTTGGGATACCCAAAATGAGAATGGCAAAAAGGATCACGCCAGTGAGAAATTTGTGACCAAGGCCGATCAGGTGGTCATCTCCCTGTATGAACCGGACGGGGAGACGCTCATTGACACTTGCGCGGTGGGCGATACCGGTGTGTTTTACAATGGCGTGGCGTTGAAGGATGGGGAATTCATCCTGAGCAGCTATAAAAATGAAGCGGGCCAGATCCTGAAGATCAGCATGCCGGCAGGGCAAACTTATACCGCGAAGCTGACGCGGCAAAGTACAAGCGCATACACTGCCTCCAAGATTGATTCGGACTTCGATCGCGTAAGCCAGCAATTGGTCTTGCCGGAACTGCCCACAGGCGGACTTGTGAACCTTTCGGCGGGGCTTATTAAGCTGCCGGAATTGGTGATTGAGGATCAAACCTTTATGCTGGGCGGATCGGTAAGCGGATATAGCGTGAAGAGCTTTGGTAAGTATATGACGGGTACAATGCCAGCCGCGCCTGTTTACCGCATGATCTATGGCGCGCCGCAGGATACGGACATTCTATCCTTTGCTGAAACGATGGACGCGAATAATAAGGTCGCAAGCCCCATCATTAAGCCTGTGGTGAAAAAGGTGGGCGCCACAACGGCCAAGGTTTGGGTGGAGAATATCCTTGGAGATAAGGTAGAGAAAACCTATACCCTCACTGTTGTCATGCCCACAGTGGACGTGACGGCCCAAAAAGTGTGGATGGACAATAGCAACGCAAAGGGCGTCCGTCCTGAGTCCATTGCGCTGGAGTTGCTGCGCACGCCTAAGGCGGATGGCAGCCAGGGTACGGAGACCGTGAGAACCAAGACCTTCACAGGAACAGGCGACACCTGGACCTATACCTTCGCGGGAGAAGATAAGTATAATGTCAATGTGGAGCCGTATACCTACACGGTGCAGGAGGCCTCGGTGGAGCACTATGCCACCGAGACCGCTGGGCTCACGGTGAAAAACACCTATCGGCCGGAGCCTGTTACCTATAACCCGACGGTGAAAAAGGCGGTCACAGGTACGGTTCCCCTGGGCGGAGCGCCCAAGGTATTCAGCTTTACCCTCACGCCGCAAGGCGGCGCGCCCATGCCGGCTACGGCAACGAATGGCAAAGCCGCTGCGCAAGCGGTGGCGGGAGACACGGTGGGTTTTGGAGACATCCTCTTTACCCAAGAGGGTACCTATACCTATACCATTGCGGAAAATGCAAAACCGGCAGCCGGATATACGGGTTACACTTTCGATGCGCAGGCCAAGACCCTGGTGCTGACCGTCACGGATACCCACAAGGACGGCAAGCTCCACGTGGAGGCTACGGGTACCGGTGCAAACCTGACCATCACCAATGCATACGCCCCAACACCTGTAGCCTGCGCTCTTGGCATTACCAAGGAAATTCGTGGAAACGCGGTATTGGAAGGCCAGTTCACCTTTGACCTGGCCGCAAAAAACGGCGCGCCCATGCCTGCCCAAGCCGAGAGCGCCGTGGCGGCGCGTACGGGCGAAGGCTATGCGGCCTTTGGCGATATCCAGTTTACCGTGGCGGGGGTCTATGAGTACACAATCACGGAACGGGAGCCCGCACAAAAAGTGCCAGGCTATACGTATAATCAAACCTCTGTTGCCGTGACCGTAACCGTTACGGATACCGATGGCGTGCTGAGCGCCCAAGTGAACCCCAGCGGAGCGCTGGCGGTCATTGAAAACAGCTTTGCCATGCCCACCAGGGACGTGGCCGTGACCAAGGTATGGGAGGACAACAGCGACGCCCTGGCCGTGCGCCCCAAGAGCGTGACGGTGGCGCTGAGCCGTACCCCTGCCAAGGATGGCGGAGCGGGGCCGGAAACCGTTGCCACGAAAACCTTCGGCGATGACGGAGACGCGGACCTCAACACCTGGAAGCATACCTTTGCCGGGGTAGATGTCTACAACGACCAAGGCGTGGCGTACACCTACCAAGTGCAGGAAAACGGGGTAAACCCCAACTACAGCGTCGCCGTGACCGGCGATATGGACGCGGGCGTTACCATCACCAATACCCTGCAACTGATCGCCGTGGACGGCGAAAAGGTATGGGATATTCGCGGCGGCATGCCAAAGCCCAGCAGCATTACCGTGCAGTTGTTGCGCAATCGGGAACCCTTGCAAACCCTGGTTGTGACGGCGGCAACGGCCAAAGATCCGGAGAAAAACCGCTGGGCGTACAGCTTTAGCGGACTGCTAGCCTATGATGAAAATGGGCACGCCTACCGCTATACGGTGGCCGAGCAGAATGTGCCGGAAGAGTTTACCGCTACGGTAGCAGGCACGACCATCACCAACCTGAATCCGGACGCCGTAGAGATTCACGTGCGCAAGCAGTGGGATCATACAGGCGCGCCGATGGCGGAACGCCCGCAGAGCGTACAAGTAACGCTCATGCGAGACGGACGCTCCTTAGGCCTCCCTGTGACGTTGAGCGCGGAAACGCAATGGAAGCACACCTTCACCGTTCAAAAATCCCACGCCGAAGGCCACAGCTTTTCGGTGGAGGAAAAGCCCGTACCCAATTACAAAGCCACTTATAGCACCGATCCGGATGGTACACTGGTGGTGACCAACCAATTTGCCATGCCCAAGGTGACGGTCAGCGGCAGCAAGAAATGGGAACGTGTGGACGGCGCTGCTGTGGACGCCACGCTGCAAAAACCCACGGTGACCATCTGTTTGTGGCGCAACCAGCCCAATCCCAAGGCAAGCGATACGCCGTTTAAGACCACCACCATCAGCGCCATGCAAAGCGGCTATGCCTTTGGGAGCTTGGAAAGGTATGATCCAAATGGCACACCGTATACTTACACGGTTACCGAAACGCCCACGGAAGGGTATACCGCCGCGCTGTCCGCGCTGGTGGTGGATAAGAACGGCAATGTGAAAATCGATATCACCAACACCTATACGCCCGCTCCGGTTACTTGGACGCCTGAGATTGCCAAGCGCGTAACTGGAAGCGCAGCGCCCGCGGAGGATTATCTCTTTACGCTGACCAAAAAAGCGGCGACCCATCCCATGCCCGCAGGCTCCACGGGTAGCCAAAAGCAGCTCACCATTCACGGAGCGGGAACAGGCAACTTTGGAGAGATGTCCTTTGCCGCCCCCGGGGTATATGAATATACCGTAGCGGAAAGCAAGGGAACCACGCCAGGGATGACCTATGATGATTCGGTGTTGCTGTTCACCGTGACCGTGAAGGACAGCTATGGCGCTTTGTCGGTGGATAGCAAGGTGACCAAGAACGGGAATCGGGCTGAGGCCGTCTTCACCAACCAATTTAAGCAGCCTACTGGCAGCCTGAAAATCAGCAAGACCGTTACGGGAACGGATGCCAATCCTAACCTGGATTTCCGTTTCGAGGTCAAACTAAGCGCTTCCGGCAGCTATTCCTATACCGGCATGAAAACAGGCACGGTGAAAAACGGGGATATCATCACGCTGAAGCACAACCAATTCATTTGCATTGAAGGGATTCCCGAAGGCACTGCCTACGCTGTGACAGAACAGAACAGCGGAGCGTACACCTTGTCCGCTACGGGGGATGCCGGCGTGATCCAGGCGGGCAAGATGGCATCCGCAGCCTTCGTGAACCACCTGGATAAGATGAACTACACCCTTACGGTACGCTATTGGATAGACCGTGTGGACGGCGAGGCCGCGGCGCCCAGCTTTGGAAAGGTCTACGCCGCTGGCGACCCGTACCGCGTAGTCTCCCCAAGCCTGAAAGGCTTCGAGGCCAACAAGCCGGTGGTGTGGGGAACGATTCAAGGAAACACGGTGCTGGATGTGCTCTACACCCACAGCGAATATACGCTGACAGTGCGCTACTGGTATGGACAGCTTGGCGGAGAACCCGCCGGGGAAACCTTCCAAAAGACGTATGATAAGGGAACCGTCTATTCGGTGCAGTCCCCCATGATTCCCAATTGGAGCGCCGACCGCGCGGTGGTCAGCGGCGTCCTGGAAATGGATACCGTTTTGGATGTGGTGTATCGTTCCAACCCATACACCCTGACCGTCCGGTATTGGTTTGATCAGGTGGGAGGGGAAGCGGCCGCGGAAACCTTCCATAAGAGCTATGCCGAGGGCGCGGCGTACAATGTGCAATCGCCCGTGGTGTCCGGCTGGAAGGCGGACCAGGAGAAGGTAAGCGGTATCGTAACAGAGAATACGGTGCTGGATGTTATTTATACGGCGCATACCTACAGGCTGACGGTTCAGTATATCTATGCGGATGGGACCCAGGCTGCGCCTACCGTACGCCAGACAGGGCTGAAAATGGGGGATCACTACGGCGTTGATTCGCCCGCCATTGCCGATTTTACGGCCAGCGCCGCCAGCGTGGAGGGAACCATGCCCGCCTGCGATGTGGAAAGAACCGTTGTCTATGTTAAGAACAATGGATCAAGCCTGGTGGATCTATTGGAGAACGAGGTCCCCCTGGGCTTGGGAATGGTGATCACCAATGTAGGAGAATGCGTGGAATAACGCGAAATAGCTTCGAGCTGTCCGGCGCGTTTTGGCGTCGGGCAGCTCGAAAACGTATTTGGTTGGGAGGAATCGTGCGTGAAAAGATGGGGATCGCTTTTGCTTTCCATAGTGTTCTGCGTTGCCGCCATTGCTCCGGGGCTTTCGGAAGGGGAAGGGCGCAGCGAAGAGCAGTTGTATGAAGAATTGATCGTGGGGACCGCCACCGCCATGACGGGGCAGTTTTTTACGGACGCATTTGGAACCAATACCGCCGATATTGACGTGCGCTCGCTTTTGCATGGGTATCATTTGGTGAAGTGGAATGGGGCCGACTGCGCCTTTGGGATCGACCAAACCGTTGTCAGCGGTCTGGTATCGGTGGCGCAGGAGGATGGCGGCAAACAGTTCATCATCGCGCTGACCAATGATCTGCAGTACAGCGACGGAACGCCCATCACCGCCAAGGACTATGTTTTTTCCATCCTGTTAACCGCTTCGCCCCAAATGGCGGCGGTGGCCGGTATGGCGGCGAATTTGACCTATATTGCCGGCGCGAAGGAGTATATGGATGGAAAAACATCGGTGCTCAGCGGCGTGCGTTTGCTAGGGGAGCGCCAGTTCAGCATCACCATCAGCGGGGATTCCCTGCCGTTCTTCTTTGAGATGGGCTGGCTGGATTTTTGCCCCTATCCCATCTCGGTCATTGCGCCTGGCTGCGAGGTGAAGGATGAAGGCAAGGGCGCTTTGATCCAAAACATGGATCCGGAAGTGAAAAAACCCATTTTTACGGAGGCGCTTTTGAAAGCAACAGTGCTGGATCCTGAAAAAGGGTACCTATCTCATCCGGCGGTCACCAGCGGGCCTTATGTTCTCACATCCTACGATGCCGATGCCCGGGAGGCAAAGTTTGCCTTAAATTCATACTATAAAGTAGATACCCAGGGGAAAAAGCCCACCATCCCCCAAGTGACCTTTAGGTATATGGAGCCAGGAACCATGATCGACGAGATTCGCGGCGGCAAAGTGGATTTGTTGAACAAATGCGTTCAGGCGGAAGTGATTCAGGCGGGGATGCCGCTGGCTTCGGCGGGCGTGGCGTTTCGCAGCAGCTATCCCAGAAGCGGGCTGAGCTTTATCAGCTTTGCTTGCGAACAAGGGCCCGCGCAGTTTCAAAGCGTACGGCAGGCCTTGGCGCTGTGCCTGGATCGTGATCAATTTGTGGCGGACTATGTGCAAAACTTTGGCCAGAAGGTCAATGGGTATTATGGCGAGGGGCAGTGGATGCAGCAATTGGTGAACGGCACCCTGCCGCCGCCTCTGGAGCAAATCGCGGAACAGACAGGCGGGGAAGGCACGGAGGCTTATCAAAAGGCGGTGGAGGCCTGGGATGCGCTCAACCTGGATTCGCTGGACGCCTATGAGGTAGACATGGAACGGGCCAAGGGCTTGCTAACGAAGGATGGCTGGACGCTGAATGAGGCGGGCAAGGACTTTACGGAAGGCACGGATTTTGTGCGCTGCAAAAAAGTGGACGGAAAGTTGATGCCCCTTTCGTTGTCCATCATGGTCACGGAAAACCATGGCATTGAGGCGAAGCTAGAAGGCTGGCAACAAAACCTGGCGGCCTTGGGCATCCGGCTGACCGTTGAAGCGAAGCCCTATGAAGTGCTGCTTTCCCGCTACTACCGCAAGGAACCCAGAGGAAACGACATGTTCTTTATCGGCTCCAACTTTTTGACGTTGTTTGATCCCACTGGCGCCTTTTCCGTTTTTGACTCGGAGCAGGGAGCGCTCAATACCACGGGGCTGAGGGATGAAAAGCTGATGCAATTGGCGCTGGATATGCGGCGTACTGAGCCTGGGGATTTGTTTGGCTACTGCCAAAAGTGGGTGGCCTTCCAAGAATACTGGAACGAAGTATTGCCCATGATTCCCTTGTATTCCAACACATACTTTGACTTCTATGCGCCGCGCTTGAGGGATTATGGGATTAATGAGAACATCACTTGGGCCGAGGCGCTGAACAACGCCTACCTGAGCGATGCGCTGGAGCTGGAAGACGGATTGCAGGAGGGGATCGGAGTGCCCGTGCCAGTAGGAGCGCCGGTGCCCGTGGGAGGTCAGCCCATTCCGGTAAACTGATTCATTTTTAGGTAGTTGGGAATACGGCACAAAGCAAGCGGCGTTCTCTTTGAGAAAGCCGCTTTGCTTTGTGCGCTATTGAATTTCCGTACTCGCCGTTGCGTAGGGCCAATCCAGAATGCCGCCAAAATCATAGATTTGCGTGTAGCCCATGGAAATCATGGTTTGAACCGCCAGAGCGCTGCGCCGGCCGCTACGACAATAGACAAGGATGCGGGCGCTTTTGTCGGGAAGCTCGGCTTCCGCCTGGGCGGAGATTTCGGAATCGGGGATCAGCACCGCGCCGGAAATATGCTGGGCATCGTATTCTGCTTGGGTACGGACATCTACCAGGAGATAGGGCGCGCCATCGTTCATCATGACATAGGCTTCTTCGGCAGAAATTTTTGGGGGAGCAGGTTGCGCGGCGGGGGTGGACGCGGAACTTTGGGGAGCTGTTGAGGAAGGGGGAGAACAGGCAGAAAGAAGGAAGAGGGAAAGGAACAGCCAGAAAACCAAGATGATTCGAAGCATTTGACTTGTCCTCCAGTCATCCGCCAATGGAGAGTGTGTTTCTACTTTACGCAGATTCGAAAAAACTGTCAAGGTGAAATACAATTCGAATACTTTCCTTTCCCAAACCCGTGTGCTATACTCATCTTTATACCAAAAGACCTTTGCTGAAAGAAGCCGTGTAGTTTTGCAGGAAGCAAAGGGGGTCATTTTTTGCAGGATGGAAGGAGCGATGACCATGGCCATTTGGAACTCGGAAATAGAATGTGCATCCCGTCAAACCATTGAGAAAACGCAGCTGGAACGCCTACAAAGCACGGTGCGGCTTGTGTATGAAAACGTACCCATGTATAGAGAAAAAATGCAAAAAGTGGGCGTGAAGCCCTCGGATATAAAAAGCCTGAAGGATATTGGAAAGATTCCGCTCACGGGCAAGCTGGAGCTTCGGGAACAGTACCCCTTTAAGCTCTTGGCGGTGCCTATGAAACAGATCGTCCGCATTCACGCCTCCAGCGGAACCACCGGCCAGCCCATCACCGCCGGATACACCCGAGGCGATTTGTCCATGTGGGCGGAGTGCATCGCTCGGCTGGTGACGGCAGGCGGTGTAACGGATGAGGATATTGCCCAGGTCGCCTTTGGCTACACCCTGTTCACCGGCGCTTTCGGCCTGCACGGCGGGCTGGAAAGGGTGGGAGCGGCAGTGATCCCCATTTCCAGTGGCAATACGGAACGGCAGATTCAGATCATGCGGGATTTCGGGGCCACGGTGTTGATCGCCACACCCAGCTATGCCATGGTTTTGGCGGAAGCCGCGGAAAAGATGGGCGTGCTGAAAGACCTCCGCCTAAGGGTAGGCCTTTTTGGGGCTGAAGCCAGCACCGAGGAAATGCGGGCGGAGCTGGAGCGCCGCTTTCAAATTATGGCAACGGAGAACTATGGCTTGACCGAGGTGCTGGGCCCTGGGGTGGCGGGGGAGTGCGAGCACAAATGCGGCATGCACATCAATGAGGACTGTTTTTTTCCAGAGATTATCGATCCGGATACGGAGGAGCCCTTACCCCTGGGCGCTCAGGGCGAACTGGTGCTGACCACCCTGGCCAAGGAGGGCCAGCCGGCCCTTCGCTACCGCACCCGGGACATCACCAGGCTTATTTCGGAACCCTGTGCCTGCGGCCGCACCCAGATCCGCATGGAGAAGATCAAAGGCCGAAGCGACGATATGCTGATCATTCGCGGGGTGAATGTGTTCCCCTCCCAGATTGAGAGCGTGCTTATGGCGCAGCGGGGGATTGGCCCCCATTACGAGATTGTGGTAACGCGCCAGAATTATGTGGATAAGCTGCAGGTGAAGGTGGAGCTGATTGACGCCGACCTTTTGGACCGATACAGCGAGCTGGAAGCCTTGCAAAGCAAGATCCGCGCTGACCTGCGCACCGTGTTGCAGCTGGACGTGGAGGTGATCCTGGTATCGCCTTACAGCCTGAAGCGGTTTGAGGGCAAGGCCAAGCGCGTGACTGATTTACGGTAAGGAGCGAGACGATGGAAAAAGTGATTCCGGCGGAAGGATTGTTAAAGCCGCAGGCAGATGCTCAATTGATGCTGGGGAATGAGGCGGTTGCCCGTGGCGCCTGGGAAGCGGGCGTGAAGGTGGTGGCCAGCTACCCGGGAACCCCTAGCACAGAGATTACGGAATACGCCGCCACCTATGAGGATATCCACTGCAGTTGGGCTGCCAATGAAAAGGTGGCGGCGGAAGTGGCCTTTGGCGCGGCCCTGGCAGGCGCGCGGACCATGACCTGTATGAAGCATGTGGGCGTCAATGTGGCGGCGGATCCTTTGTTTACCGCTGCCTACACAGGCGTGAACGGCGGGATGGTGATCGTTTGCGCGGACGATCCGGCCATGCATAGCAGCCAAAACGAGCAGGACAGCCGCTACTATGCCAAAGCGGCCCACATTCCCATGCTGGAGCCCGCCGATAGCCAAGAGTGCAAGGATTTGACCAAGCTGGCCTTTCAGATGAGCGAGGAGTTGGACACGCCTGTTTTTGTGCGGCTGACCACCCGCATCGCCCATGCCAGAAGCCTTGTGACGGTGGGTGACCGCAAAGAAGTCGGGGTCAAGCCCTATCAAAAGGATCCCATGAAGTATGTGATGATGCCTGGCATGGCCAAGAAAAGGCATCTGGTGGTGGAGAAGCGGGAAGTATTCCTGGCAGAAGCCGCCGAAAAAATGCCCATCAACCGTGTGGAATGGCGGGACTTGGAAATGGGCATCGTGACCAGCGGCGTGTGCTACCAATATGTGCGGGAAGCCTTTCCCAACGCCAGCGTATTGAAGCTGGGCATGGTCTATCCCCTGCCCATGGGGATGATCGCCGGTTTTGCGGCCAAAGTCAAACGACTTTTTGTGGTGGAAGAACTGGAAGGGCTGCTGGAAAAGGACATCGCGGCGGCCGGCATTTCCGTGAAGGGCAAGGAGTATACGGGCATCCAGGGAGAATTGAGCGCACAGAAGGTGAAAGCCGCTCTCTGGGAGCAACAGGAAGCGGCGGCTGTGGCGCAGGAATGGCCCGCCCGCCCGCCGGTGCTTTGCCCGGGATGCCCTCATCGGGGCGCGTTTTATGTGATCAACAAGCTAAAGCTCCGTGTGATGGGGGATATCGGGTGCTATACCCTGGCCGCGCTCCCGCCCCTAAACGCCATGGATGCCTGCCTGTGCATGGGCGCCAGCATTGGCATGGCGGGCGGCGCGGAACGGGCGCAAGGCAAGGAATTTTCCAAGGGCACCGTGGCCGTCTTGGGGGACAGCACCTTCATTCACAGCGGTGTGACCTCCCTCATTGACGCGGTATATAACCAAGAGGCCATCACGGTGATGATTTTGGATAACCGCATCACCGGCATGACGGGGCACCAACAAAACCCCGCTTCCGGCAAAGACATTCGAGGCAATCAAGCCCCCGCGCTGAACCTGGAAAAGCTGGTGGAGGGCTGCGGCGTTACGAATTTGGTGGTTGTGGACCCCTTTGATTTGGTGGCCACAGAAAAGGCGCTGCGGGAGGAAACCGCCAGGGACGCGGTGAGCGTGATCATCGCGCGCCGGCCTTGCGCGCTGTTGGACAAGGCCACCCAAACGCCCTATCACGTGGAAGGCTGCAAAAATTGCGGCCAGTGCATGAAGCTGTCCTGCCCCGCCATTGAGCGCAGGGAACAGGAAGTGGTCATCAATCCGGCGCTGTGCATCGGTTGTGGTTTGTGCCAGCAGGTTTGTCCCTTCAAGGCCATTCAAGGTGGGGAGGAAGCGTAAATGAACAAACCGGCATTTGATTTGGTCATTGTAGGCGTGGGCGGCCAGGGTACGCTTTTGGCCAGCAAAATCCTGGGGCGCTTGGCCCTTTTGGAAGGCCTGGGCGTAAAGGTGAGCGAGGTACACGGCATGAGCCAGCGCGGCGGCAGCGTGATCACCCATGTGCGAATCGGCGAAGAGGTGCATGCTCCCCTGGTTTCCCAAGGCCAGGCGGACTTCCTGCTCAGCTTTGAGGCATTGGAAGCGGCGCGGGCCGCGGCATTTTTGAAACCCCAGGGCGTGGCCATCGTCAACACCCAGCGGATTTTGCCCATGCCTGTGATCACGGGCGCGGCCCAATACCCCTCCAATCCGCTGGAGGCATTTGGCGGCCAGCGGGTGGAAGCCATGGATGCCTTGGCGTTGGCCCAAAAAGCTGGAAGCGCGAAGGCGGTGAACTTGGTGTTGCTGGGTAGGCTGTCCCGGGATTTGCCCTTTTCGGAGGAAGCATGGAAGCAGGCCATCGGCGCGTGCGTGCCACGCCACACCTTCTCCGTCAATTTGCAGGCCTTTGCCGCGGGACGGGAGAACGGGTAAGCAATGGCTCCAAAAAATCAATTTGGGGAGGTTATTCCAATGGCGCATATGATTTGGAATCCAACCATGGAAACCATGCCCCGCGACCAATTGCGCGTTTTGCAGGACGAGCGTTTGAAAGATGTGGTTCGCAGGGTTTATGAAAACGTTCCCTTTTATCGGAACAAGATGCAACAGCTAGGCATTACCCCTAGGGACATACGCGGCGTGTGCGATATCGAGCATTTGCCTTTTACGGAAAAGCAGGACCTGCGGGACAATTATCCCTTTGGCCTGTTTGCCGTACCCCAAAGCGAGATCACGCGCATCCACGCCTCCAGCGGCACCACGGGCAAGCCCAGCGTGGCGGGGTACACCAGTGGGGATATCGACCGATGGGCGGAATTGATGGCCCGGGCCATGTACTGCGCCAATGTCTGCAAAAGCGATGTGGTGCAGGTGGCCTACGGCTATGGATTGTTCACAGGCGGATTGGGCGCCCATTATGGCGCCGAGCGGGTGGGCGCTTCCGTGATTCCCATGAGCGGCGGCAATACGGCGCGGCAGCTCATGCTCATGGAGGACTTTGGCTCCACAGCCCTTTGCTGCACCCCTTCCTATGCCCTCAATTTGTCTGAAGCCATGGAGCAGGCGGGGCTGACCCTGGACCGCTTGAAGCTGCACAGCGGGATTTTTGGCGCGGAGCCTTGGACCGAGGACATGCGCGCCCATATTGAAGAGAAAATGGGCATTGACGCGCTGAACATCTACGGTCTCAGCGAAGTGATGGGCCCCGGGGTTTCCATGGAATGCATGTGTAAAAACGGCATGCATATCTGGGAAGATCACTTCCTGCCGGAAATCATCGGGGAGGACGGCAAGAGTCTGCCCTATGGCCAGCGGGGGGACCTGACCTTCACCACTCTCACCAAGAAAGGCATGCCCCTTTTGCGCTATCGCACCCATGATCTTTGCACCCTGACCGACGAGCTCTGCGAATGTGGCCGTACCCATGTGCGCATGGGGCGGGTGATGGGCCGCACGGACGATATGCTGATCATTCGCGGGGTGAATGTGTTCCCGTCTCAAATCGAGCACGCCCTTTTGCAGGTGCCGGGCATTGAGCCGCACTACCGCATTGTGGTGGATCGGGTGGGAACGCTGGACACCATTGAGGTGGAAGTGGAGCTTTCCCCCAATTTGATGAGCGATACCATCAAGGATATGGAGAAGCTGGAGACCGCCATAGTCAACTCCCTGGCCAACCACGCGCTGGTCCACGCCCAGGTCAAGCTCTGCCAGCCTGGTACCTTGCCCCGCAGCGAAGGCAAGGCCGTGCGAGTGCAGGACAAGCGCAAGCTCTAAGCGGCTTTGATTTGCGGTGGCTTGGGAAGGGGTTCCGTGCTATAATGAGTTCAGAAACAATCACGAGGAGGGACTCGGGATGTATGTGAAGCAGATTTCCGTGTTTATTGAAAATACGCCGGGCAGGCTGGCACATTTTACCAAGCTCTTGGCCGACAACCAGATTGACCTGGTATCGCTCTCCGTGGCGGACACCACCCATTTCGGAATTTTGCGCGGGATTGTGGCCGATTATGAAAAGGCCGTGAAACTGATTTCTGAAAATGGGTATACTGTGAAATTGACGGATGTGTTGGCCGTGTCCGTGCCGGATCAGCCTGGCGGGCTGGCCATGGTGCTGCAAAGGCTGGCGGACAGCGGCATCGGCGTGGAGTACTTGTACAGCTTTGTCCGCAACGCCGGCGACCATGCGCTCATCATCTTCCGCGTAGACAAACTGCCGGAGGCCGCGCAGGTGCTGACCGAGGCGGGCGTGAAGCTGCTCTCGCAGGAGGAAGTACGCGGCCTGTAAGGGGTTTTCAAAAAGGCTGCAAAGCCACGGTCTGGGGAGTGTTGGGATTCATGCTACGGCAAAACCGTATCATCATTGACTTGGAAGCCATTGGAAACAATTACCGTATTTTGTCCGATTCCCTGCCCGAAGGCGTTCGCGTGATGCCGGTGGTGAAGGCAAACGCCTATGGGCACGGGATGGTGGAAGTGGCGCAGACCGTCCTTGCGCAAGGGGCGGTCTGCCTTGCCGTTGCCCTGGCGGAGGAAGGGATCGCCCTTCGCCTCGCCGGCATTGCGGCGGACATTTTGGTGATGGGTGCGGCCATGGAAAAAGCGGCGGAGGAGGCCATCCGCTATGATTTGATCCAGACGGTTTTTGACGAGCGCATGGTGCGGGTACTGGATGAGGCGGCCGCAAAGCTCCATAAAGCCGCGCGGGTGCATATCAAACTGGATACAGGCATGGGGCGCATCGGCCTACAGACCGAGGCGGAAGCGCAAGCGGTGGCGCAGGCGCTTGGGGAGGCTTTGCATGTGAAAGCCACCGGCATCTACACCCATTTTGCCGACGCGGACAACCCCCCCCAGCAGGGCGGAATGAACGCCTTCTCCCGCAAGCAATTGGAACGCTTTCTCCAATTGAAGGGGTATTTCGATCCCAACCTCCAGGCCCATGCGGCCAACAGCGCCTTGAGCCTCTTGGCTCCGGAAGCCTGTTTTCAGTTTGTGCGGGAAGGGATTTCCCTGTACGGCTATCCGCCCGTGGCCACCAAGCTGCCCTTCCGCCATGCCATGCGCTGGGAAACGGAAGTGGTGCACGTGAAAGAGATCGGCAAGGGTGACACGGTGGGATACGGGAGAACCTTTACGGCAGAAAAGAACATGCGCGTGGCCACTGTAGCCGTGGGCTACGGGGACGGCTATCACCGGGCGGCGGGCAACCGGGGGCAGATGCTGGTGGGCGGCAAGCGCGCGCCCATCGTCGGCCGCATCTGCATGGATCAAACCATGATTGACGTCACCCAGATTGAAGGGGTCGCGGCAGGATCGCCGGTGGTTTTGCTGGGCAAGCAAGGGGCGGAGGAGATCGGCGCGGATGAACTGGCCGCCTGGGCAGATACCATCAGCTATGAAGTGCTCTTGGCGGTTACGGACAGGGTGCCCCGTGAGTACCTTCACGTCTGATCCAAACACCCAAAAGGTGCAATGCGTTCCTTGTTGCGCAGGGCATCTTTTTTTGGTAGAATTTATTTGTGGAAATTTGCGGTAACACACAGATCATGATAGAGAGAAGGAAACGAGCCGTGCCCAAAGCGTCGCCCTCAAACATTCAACAAGTGCATAAGCCCATGCTGACAGGTTCTTGGCATGGAAAGGACGCCTACCGGCTTGGGCTGAAAAGGATGCTGGGCATGGTGGGAATTAGCGTCCTGTACCTGGTGCTGGGCGTTATGCTTAGCTTGGACAGCCTATGGATTCGGGTGGTGCTGGCCCTGTTTTTGGTGGCTGCGATCACCGCCTATGAGTTCTCCCAGGGCGTCAAGGCGGGCGAAACAGATGCGGCCTTTTCGGAAATCATGTATGAGCGCAAAGAGGAAGGAAAGGAAATCCCCCAAGGGGATCTGGAACGTTGCTTCCATCCAGTCAAGGGTTTTTGGGCTGTTTTTGTTGGCGTTTTGCCCTTTTTTCTCATCGCCTTGGGTTTTTCGCTGGTCACCCGGCCCGTTTTATACACCCTGGGCGCTTTGCCCAATTGGGTGGAGGGGCTGACGCGCCAAAACGAATTTGGCGACGCCCTGGGATATTACCAAACCTCTGTAGGCATGGGGTTCATGGACATTTACCGCATTGTGGTTCGCGCCATGGTGATGCCGTTCATCAATGTGGCCACCCTTTTGGGAGAATCCGCTGTGCTGTGGGTAGAACGGCTCAGCCCCCTGCTTTTATGCATCGCGCCCCTTGGCTTTGCCATGGGGTATACCAAAGGGCCTAAGGTGAGGACGCGCATTCACACAGGGATCCTGATTGGTGACAGCCAAAAGAAACGCAAAGAGCGTAGGGCCAGGCAAAAACGCAAACGCGGCGATTCTCCGCAACGTTTGATCTAAGGGGGAATGGCATGCGCATTATTGCGGGGAGCGCCAAGGGATGCGCAATTTTTGCGCCCAAAGGGCAGGATACCCGCCCTACCCAGGATAGAGTGCGGGAATCCCTCTTTAATATTTTGCAGGCCGATGTACCGGATGCCAGGGTGCTGGATTTGTTCGCGGGCAGCGGCGCCCTGGCCTTGGAGGCCCTCAGCCGGGGGGCCAGGGAGGCAACACTTTTGGATCTGGCGGCGGATGCGGTGGTATGCATTCAGCGCAATATTGCCAAACTAGGATTTGACACCCAAGCCCAGGTGTTCAAAAGTGACTGGAAAGCAGCTGTCACAAAGCTGGCGGCTCAAGGCAAGCGTTTTGATCTGGTTTTTTTGGATCCGCCTTACCGCATGGTGGAAACAGGCGAGATCATGAACCGGTTGGCGGAAATGGCGATTTTGGCGAAGGATGCACTTTTGGTGGTGGAACATCGAAAAGGCGCATGCCCCGCTACGGATGAACGATTTTGCAACACGAGTACCCGAGGCTATGGAGATACGGAGATTTCGTTTTTTCGTTACCAACCCAACCCCTGCAAGAAGAGCCATGGCTTGAGAGAGGAGGAAGAGGATGCCAAACAAGACCTGCGTTTACCCAGGCAGCTTTGATCCTGTAACCTATGGGCATTTGGATTTGATTGAGCGTGCCGTTCGCCTGTTTCCCAAGGTGATTGTGGCGGTGCTCAATAATCCGGCCAAGCAGAATTGTTTTTCTGTGGAGAAGCGCCTGGAATTGCTAAAGAAGGCATGTGCCCATTTGCCCACCCTGGAGTTTGACAGCTTTGACGGATTGTTGGTGGATTATCTGGCCCAAAAGGACGCGCGGATCGTGATCCGAGGGCTTCGCGCCGTGACGGATTTCGAAAGTGAATTTCAAATGGCGCAGGTAAACCATCAAATTGCGCCGAATATGGAAACGCTTTTTCTAATGACGTCCCCCAATCATGCGTATGTCAGCTCCAGCATTGTACGGGAAATCGGCAGTTTCGGCGGGGATATTTCGCCCTTTGTGCCTCCCGGCATTTTGGCGGATGTGAGGGCCGCGCTTCAGAAATAGACAACGGGGAAGAAACGAGGAGGAATCAAGAATGCAGCAACGCACCTACGCTCTTTTGGATGAGCTGGATAGCGTATTGTCTATGGGAAAAAAGATGCCGTTGAGCAACCTGTGCATGGTGGATCGGGACCGGTGCCGGCAGCTGGTGCGCGAGGTAATCGCCGATATGCCCGCGGATATCACCGCGGCCGAAGGAATCATTCAAAATCAGGCCAGCATTATTTCCGAAGCCAGGGAGATTGCCGAGCAAACCAAGGCGGAGAGTACCATGCGCGCCAATCATATGGTGAATGAGGCAAACGCGCAGGCCCAAAGCACCTTAAACAGCGCCAACCAGAAGGCGCAGGAGATGCTTTCCAAAAGCCAGGAGCAAGCCCGCGCCATGCTCAATGATGCCAAGGAACAAGCGAAGCAAATGGTTCATGAGGCGGAGCAGCACGCCGCCCAGCTGGTCAGCGAGCAGGAAGTCGTGGCCCGGGCGCAGATGGAAGCTGAGGAAATCCGGCAGGATACCCAGGCGGAAGTGGAAAAGCTGTATCATGACGTATATAAGCATATTGATGATGTATTGGTGCAACTGGACCGCTCCATCAGCGAAAAGTTGACGGACATCCGCATGATTCGCCAGCAGATTGACCAGAGTATTTCTTCCCGCTGAGGAAAGAGAAGGTGATAAACGGCAGCCAGACGCTGCCGTTTTTTGCTGCCTTTTTGGCAAGCACTCTACAGAACTACAAATAGTTGGCATGTGTATTGAGCCCAGCAGGAGACAAAATAGCCGTGAGAACTTCGCGATGAGGGCGGCGTTTGCGCGGGACGTTCCTCGTTGTCAGGCAAAAGAAAGGGGACAAGCATGCCAAAAACCAAGGCCTCATTTTTGGTGATCGCGGCAACGCTGTGCACGGTCATTGTGCTGTTCGTTTTACCCATCACGCCCAAGGTGCCGGTCAGCACGGCGGTGATCCAACGGGGGAGCTTGCTGAGAACGCAATCGGTAGAGGGAATGATACGCTTTGGAAACGAACAGCCCTGCCTATCGCTCCTGGCGGGACAGGTGGCTGAATTGTACGTGGCCCAAGGGCAGCGCGTACAAAAAGGCGAAGCCCTGCTTCGCTTAGACACCAGCGCGGAGGAGCGGGCGCTAAAAGAGATGACGGGCGCTTTGAAAAAGCAGGAGGAGCTTGTCTCCTCCCTTTCTTACGAAAAGGATGCAGTGCAGGCGGTTTGGCTGCAAAATCGACTGACCATGGAGCAAAAGGTGCAAGAGCTTATGGCCAGCATTGACGCCAAAACCCTGCGTGCGCAAAACGATGGCATCATAGGGCAGGTGTATACCGCGCCGGACAGCTACGTGGCCGCCTTGACGCCCCTGATGAGCATTCATGAGAATACCGTGGAGATTTATGCCCAGCACCGGATGCAGGATAGCGCGAATTTGCGCACAGGTGTGAAAGCGGTGGTATATGCCAATGGTCAGCAGCAAGCCATTGCCGAGCTTTCCGGCTTTGGGGCGCCTGTACTGGATTCTATGACGGGCTTGTCTATGCAAACCCTGCGGTTTTCCGTGCGGGAAGGCGCGGCATGGGTACAGGATCACGTGGGAGAAACGGTCTCCATGGAGCTGCTTTGGGACGCGCAGGAGAATCTGGCGCTTGCGCCCATGGCGGCAGTTTCCCAGGACGACCTTTTGTGGGTGGTGCGGGACGGGAAGGCGGTGCCCATGGCCATTGACTCCCAAAAGCGGGACGCGGATTATGTTTGCGTGCCAGAGAATTTGGTGGGGGAGAGCGTGGTTTTGCTGCCCGATGAGACGCCGCTGTTTTCGGGGTGTTTGATCAAGGAGGCCAAAAAATGAAGGCGCAAGATCTGTGGAAATTGAGCCTGCTCAACGTGCTCACAACCCCCATGCGTTCCCTTTTGACGGTGCTGGGCATGGCCATCGGTATCGGAGCCATCCTGGCGGTGCTGACCTTAGGGGATGCAGGCAAGGTCCAGGTGGAAAACGAAATGATGCGGCTGGGGATTGACAAGGTTTGGCTTACCGCGGAAAATGACTCCCGCTTGACCCATGGAGACGCGGAGAAACTGGCCAAAACCCTTGGAACCTCGGTTACGGAACAGGTCTATTTTCCCTTGAAGGTACAGTTTGACAGGCGGGAAGCCCAGACGGTGCTGGTGGGATGCAGCCGTGAGTATATGAAACTCATGGACACCTCGGTGCTTTTGGGGCGGGATCTGTGGCCATTGGAATGGCAAAAGAGCGGCAGAAGCGTGCTGGTGGGCGAAGGCCTTGCCCAGACGCTTGGGATTTCCCAAAGAGAGTGCGCCAATGGGAAAAAGATTTCCATCGGCGGAATGCTCTTTGCCGTGGCCGGGGTCACCCGGCAAAGCAATGAGCTTTCGCAAGTGGATTCCGCGGCGGCGGTATATATGCCCATTGATGTGTTTTGCGGGCTCATGGGCTCCACCGTGCATGAACTTACCATCAGCGTACCCAAAAACACAAAACCCCAGGCTGTTGCCGCCATGGCGGTGGACACCCTGAAACGGCAAGAACAGAAGGATGTGCAGGCCGTCACCATGCAGGTGCAGATTGAGGCGGCCAACGATGTCATCGCGATTTTTGTGGACGTTTTGAAGTGGGTGGCGCTGATTTGCATCCTGGTGGGAGGCATCGGCGTGATGAACATCCTGCTGGTTTCGGTCAGGGAAAGACGGCGGGAAATCGGCATTATGAAATCTTTGGGCGCTACCGCCAAACAGGTACGGGGCATGTTCTTGTCCGAGGCGTTGATGTACGCTGTTGTGGGCGGAATTTTGGGCATTGTTGTGGGGATGTTTCTGATTGAAACCGCGGGGCGCGCCATTGGCCTGGCGCCCAGCATTCGCTTGGAGGATATGGCGATGGTGGTGTTGGCGGCCGTGATGGTAGGGCTCTTTTTTGGGGTTGCCCCAGCTTCACGCGCCTCCGCGTTGACCCCAGTAGACGCCTTGCGGGAATAGATGACCGATGGGAAGCAGGGCGATACCTTTCTGATTTGGTGGGAGAAAGGCCAACGTGTACATCGTGAACAAATGCGGTTAGAAATCTTTGGCGAATTGCACTATTTGAATTTTGAGGGGTTGCGGCTATAATGAACTCAGATGTGCAACGTATTCATGCTCTCCATTTTCGTTGCAAGACGTTCTAAAGGAGGAATCATCCATGGCAAGCGTAACCCTTAATCACATTTATAAGATTTATTCGGGGAATGTAACCGCCGTCAGCGATTTCTGTCTGGATATCGAGGACAAGGAATTTATCGTGCTGGTCGGGCCTTCCGGTTGCGGAAAATCCACTACTTTGCGCATGGTGGCCGGTTTGGAAGAAATCTCTAGCGGCGAACTCTACATCGGCGACCGTTTGGTCAACGATGTGGCGCCCAAGGATCGCGACATTGCCATGGTGTTCCAAAACTACGCCTTGTATCCCCACATGACTGTGTATGACAACATGGCCTTCGGCCTTAAACTCCGCAAGACCCCCAAGGCGGAGATCAAGCAGCGCGTGGAACAGGCAGCCCATATCCTGGATATCCACCATCTGCTCAACCGCAAGCCCAAGGCGCTTTCCGGCGGCCAGCGGCAGCGCGTGGCGTTGGGCCGCGCCATCGTTCGGGAACCCAAGGTATTCTTGATGGATGAGCCGCTCTCCAACCTGGACGCCAAGCTCCGTGTGGCTATGCGTACCGAGATCACCAAGCTCCACCAGCGCTTGCAGACCACCTTCATCTATGTAACCCACGACCAAACGGAAGCCATGACCATGGGTTCCCGCATCGTGGTGATGAAGGACGGCTTTGTGCAGCAGGTGGACACCCCCCAAAACCTGTACGATTATCCCGCCAATCTGTTTGTGGCTGGCTTCATCGGCAGCCCGCAGATGAACTTCTTCAACGTGAAGCTGGAGCGGGAGGGCAAGGACGTAGTCGCCCAATTTGGCGACAACAAGATCACCATTCCCAACAGCAAGCTGTCCAAATTTGCGGATGAGGAGTACATCGGCAAGGAAGTGTACATGGGCATCCGCCCGGAAAACATCCATGATGAGGACGTGTTTGTGCAGGCCGCTCCCAATGCCGTGATCAACTGCAGCGTGGAAGTGACGGAGCTCATGGGCAGCGAGACCTATCTCTACCTGTCCACCAGCGGCAAGGAAGAGAACATCATTGCCCGCGTCAACCCCCGCACCACCAGCCGTGCCGGCCAGCAGATTCAGGTGGCCTTTGACGTGAACCACCTGCATTTCTTCGATAAGGACACGGAAACGACCTTGTTGAGCCGGTAACAGCAGGATGCATGCCAAGCCCTTTGAGAGCCTTTCGCAAGATTTGCGAAAGGCTCTCAGCTTGCTGAAAAAGGCCCGTTTGCTTTGTCAGCTTCGGTGGCTAAGGGATGTCACGTACGGATATGTACGCTCCACCCCTTATGCCACCTCGCTTCCGCGCAACCGGATCTTTTTGAGCAAGCTCCATCCCGTTGCCAAATTGCCTTTGTCAACGGTCTGGACCACCAGCTTCGCTGGTGGTTTTGATTTCCACGGACAAGGGCTTTTGTTGAGTTGGGCGACCAGGGGCCGGGGGAAGTTTTCTTTTTGCAAACCGGTTGAAAAACGACCCCAGCCATGGTACAGTGATTCGGGGGAAGTGGCCTTCCTCTTGATTTGTGTTGCACGGAGGAACGTGGATGTTTGATCCCATTGAGGCACTTTTGGAAAAGGTGGAAAAGCCCGCCCGGTATACAGGCAACGAAATGAATACGCAGGTAAAACCCTTTTCACAAGCCGAAATCACCTTTGCCTTTTGTTTTCCGGATACCTACGAGGTGGCCATGTCCCACCTGGGAATGAAAATTCTATACGGCATTTTGAATGGGTTGCCCTACGCCCTTTGCGAGCGGGTGTGCATGCCCTGGGTAGACATGCGCAAAGAAATGAAGGCACAAGAGGTTGCGCTGTTTTCCTTGGAGTCTCGCACGCCCTTGCACCGGTTTGATATTGTAGGGTTTACCCTGCAATATGAGATGAGCTATACCAATATTTTGGACATGCTGGCCCTGGGCGGGATCCCTGTGAAGGCGGAAAGCCGTGGGGAGGGCGATCCCATCGTGGTGGCGGGCGGGCCCTGCGCCTTTACACCGGAGCCCTTGCACGCCTTTATGGACGCCTTCATGATTGGAGACGGGGAAGAGGTGATCGTGGAGGTCACAGAGCTTTTGCGCCAGTGCAAAAAGGAGAATGTGCCAAGGGCCGAGCGCTTGCGGAAATTGGCGGAGATCCCAGGGGTTTACGTACCCTCCTTGTACCGCGCCAAATACCACGCGGACGGAACGCTGGAAGGCACGGTTCCGGTTGTGGAAGGGATTCCGGCCAAAGTGGAAAAGCGCATGGTTCGGGACTTGGACGGGGCCTATTATCCTGGCGAAATTCCGGTACCCTATACCCAGATCGTCCATGACCGGATCATGCTGGAGATTATGCGGGGCTGCACGCGAGGGTGTCGTTTTTGCCAGGCGGGGATGCTATACCGCCCTGTGCGGGAGCGGAGCGTAGAACGCCTAATGGGGCTGGCGGAGCAGCTGGTGCAGAGCACTGGCTATGAGGAAATTTCGTTGTCCTCCTTGTCCAGTGGGGATTATTCCTGCCTTTCGGAACTGTCCACAGGGCTCATGGAGCGCTTTGAGAAAAAACGGGTTTCTATTTCCCTGCCCTCCCTTCGGGTGGATAGCTTTGTGAAGGATTCCCTGGAACAAAGCCAGCGGGTCAAAAAGAGCAGCCTGACCTTTGCGCCGGAGGCGGGCACCCAACGCCTGCGGGACGTGATCAACAAGGGCGTGACGGAAGAAAACCTGATGAACACCCTGAAAACCGCCTTTGAAAACGGCTGGAATACCGTGAAATTGTACTTTATGCTGGGGCTTCCCACAGAAACAGCGGAAGATTTACAAGGCATCCAAAAGCTGGCCCAGGCGGCGGTGAACGCCTATTATGCGGTGCCCAAAGAAAAACGGGCCAAGGGACTAAGGATCACCTGCAGCGCTTCTGTATTCGTACCCAAGGCCTTTACCCCCTTCCAGTGGCGCCCTCAGGATACCTTAGAGGTAATCAAGCAAAAGCAACAGGAATTGCGCAAGCTGCTCAATATTCGCGGAGTCTCCTTTCAGTGGCATGATCCTTTGGTCAGCCAGCTGGAAGCCTGCTTTGCCGTAGGCGACCGCAGGCTTTCCGATGTGCTGTACCGCGCTTGGGAATTGGGATGCCTTTTGGATGGCTGGAACGAGCATTTCCATTATGACCTGTGGATGCAAGCCTTCGCCGATTGCGGCCTTGACCCCGATTTTTATGCCCATAGGAAGCGGGGGCTGGAAGAAACCCTGCCTTGGGATCACATCGGCGCTGGGGTCTCCAAAGCCTTCCTGCGCCGGGAGTATGAGGCCGCCTTGGAACAAAAGACCACCCAGGACTGCCGAAAGGGCTGCCAGGGCTGCGGACTGCAAACGGTAAAGGGGTTATGCAAAGTATGCGAATGATGGTGATTTTGGAAAAGGGCTTTGCCCTCCGGCATATCGGGCATTTGGATTTGATGCGCACCGTGCAGCGGGCGCTGCGCCGCAGCGGCCTGCCCATCATGTACAGCAAGGGGTTCAGCCCTCACATTGAGCTGAGCTTTGCTTCGCCTTTGGGCGTGGGGGTGGTGGGCATGGGGGAAGCCATGGACGTGCCCCTGACAGAGGAGGTTTCCGAGGAAACCTTCGTAAGCAAGCTGAACGCGGTGCTTCCCAGCTGTATGCGCGCGCAAAGAGCCAGGCTCATTCCGGATGAGTTTCCCACGCTCATGGCGCTGGTGGCGGCCTCCCGCTACACCTTTCGCTTGGCGGCCTGTGAGGAAAGCCAAGTGATCCTAAAAAAGCTGCCGGAGTTTCTGGGGCTGGCCGACTATCAAGCCCTGCGCAAAACCAAGAGCGGAGAGAGCATGTGCAACATCCGCCCCTTCGTATTGCAGGCGGAAGCGGCCTGGGAGGGGGAGGAGCCCCAGATTCACTGTCTCTTGGAGGCCACCCCCAAGGGAACCTTGAAACCCTCCCTGTTTTTCAAAAGCCTGGCCGAGTTCGCGGGTGTTGCGCCACCCGCCTATGTGGCCATTCGGGAGGAAATCCTCTGCCGCCTTGCGGATGGTTCGCTGGTGAAAATGGAGGATTACCCCCATGCGTAGTCCCATGAGGGTTTTGGTGCGGGAGCAGGGCGGCAGGCGGCAGATCGCCGCGGTGGCGGAAGGCCGGCTTTGGGAGTATGTGGAAGAGACAGATGGCGCCTCTTCCTTGGTGGGTGCGGTGTATTTGGGGCAGGTGGAGCGGGTGCTGCCTCCCGTGGGCGCCGCATTTGTGAAAATCGGCCAGCCGCTGAATGGATTCCTGCCCCTGGCGGAAATGGACAGCTTTCAAAAGAGCGGCCAGAATCAGGCGCTGGTCACCGGCGGCGAGGCGCTGGTCCAGGTGAAAAAGGATCCAAAGGATGACAAGGGCGCTTTTTTGACCCGGGATATTGCCTTGGCGGGGCTGTTTTGTATCTATATGCCGCTGAACCGCCACGTGGGCGTCAGCGGCAGGGTCACGGAGGAGCAGGACCGCGAAAGAGCGTTGGCACTGGGCAAAGCCGTGTGCCAAGGCGAGGAAGGCATCATTGTGCGCCATGCAGCCTTGTGGGCAAGGCCCCAGGAAGTGGCGGAGGAATACGATGCCCTGCGGGCTTTGTGGCAGGGGATGCAGGAAAGAGCAAAGCATTTGAAGCCACCCTGCATTTTGTACAAGGAACCATCCGCCCTGACCGCGCTTCTCAGGGATCACGCCGCCAGGTATGATGTGACCGTGTTTGCCGAAAAGCCGGAGGTACAGGCGGAAATTCCGGCGGAGAACATCGCGTTTGCTTTGCAAAACCAGGTGGAACTGGAGGCCTTGTTTCAAGGGGCGGGGGTGGAACGGCAGCTTCGGGAGGCCCTTGGGCGGCGGGTCTCCTTGGAGGGCGGCGGAACCCTGGTCGTTGACGAGCGGGAGGCGCTGACCACCATCGACGTGAACTCCGCCAAGTTTGTGGGAGCAAGCGGCATGAAGAGCATCGCCCTTGCGCAAAACCTGGCGGCTTGCCAGGAGATCGCCCGCCAAATCCGTCTGCGCAATTTGGGCGGTATTGTGCTGATTGACTTTATCGATATGCAGACGGATGCTGAGCGGGAGCAGGTGCAAGAGACGCTGGCCGAATGCCTGAAAAGCGACCGTGTGAAAACCGCCATCCATGGGTTTACCAGCCTGGGGCTGTTGGAAACGACCCGCAAGCGAACAAGAGAAAGCCTGTCCAGGCTTCTTACGGAACCCTGCCCCGCCTGCCGGGAGACAGGGCGGAAGCCTCTGAAACCCTAAGCCAATGGGAAAGGAACGAACCAAGTGAGCAAAGAACCGGTATACCTCCGCGAAGAAGAGAAAAAAGCCATGGAGGACGCCACGGAAGCATTTTTGCTGCTGCCTGAGCGCCCTCATCCCTATCATATTGTCACCTATGGCTGCCAAATGAACGCCCATGACAGTGAAAAGCTGGCGGGGATGTTGCGCGGCATGGGCTTAAACGAGGCAGGAAGCCGTGAAGAGGCCGATTTTGTGCTGTTCAACACCTGCTGTGTGCGCGACAACGCGGAGCGCCGCGCCCTGGGAAACGTTCATTGGCTCAAGGAGCTGAAAAAGGACAAGCCCCACATGCTGATCGGCGTATGTGGCTGCATGGTGCAACAGTCTCATATGGCGGAGAGGATTTTGAAGCAATATCCCTTCATTGATATCGCCTTTGGCACCCACAACCTATACCAGTTGCCCAAACTCCTTTTGGAGCGGTTGACAGAAAAGCAGCGGGTGGTACGGGTGATCCAGGAAGAACTCCTGATTGCCGAAGGCCTGCCTGTACGGCGGATGAGCGACCACCATGCTTACATCACCATCATGTACGGCTGCAATAATTTTTGCTCCTATTGTGTGGTGCCCTATGTGCGCGGGCGGGAGCGCTCCCGCAAGATGGATGATATTTTGCGGGAAGCGGAAGGTCTCCTTCAAAGCGGCGTGAAGGAAATCACGCTGCTGGGGCAAAATGTAAACAGCTACGGAAACGGCGGGGAAGAGCGGTTCCCGGTTTTGCTGAAAGCCCTGGATCAGCTGGGTGTGCCCCGCATTCGTTTTATGACATCCCATCCCAAGGACCTTTCCGAGGAGCTGATCCAGGTGATGGCGGGCAGCCGCCATATTTGCAACCATTTTCACCTTCCCGTGCAAAGCGGCAGCAATGACATTCTCAAAGCCATGAACAGGGGGTACACCCGGGAGGATTATCTGCGCCGGGTTCAAAAGCTGCGGGAGGCGGTGCCGCATATAGGCCTCACCACGGATATCATCGTGGGTTTCCCTGGGGAAACGGAAGCGCAGTTTTTAGACACCATGGATTTGGTGGAGCAAGTAGGCTTTGACGCGGCCTTTACCTTCCTGTATTCCAAGCGGCAGGGCACCCAGGCCGCCACTATGGAAGGGCAGATTCCCAGGGACGTGATGGACGAGCGCTTTGCCCGTTTGTTGAAAACGGTGGAGCGAACCGCTCAACAGGCCCATGAAAGCCTGCTAGGGCAAACCGAACAGGTGCTGGTGGAGGGCCTGTCCAAGAGGGACGAGCATCGGGTATCTGGCAAGGGCACCAGGAGCATGACTGTGACTTTTGAAGGAACCCAGGCGGACATAGGACAAATCATACCGGTGAAGATCACCTCCGCTGCGGCAAACACCCTGCGCGCCCAGCGGCTGTAAAGGAGAAGAAAGCATGGAAAAGGTATTGAATCAGGCGGAATTGTTGGCGGAGGCCATCTTGGAGAGCGAGGAATACATCCGCATGCGCCTGTGCGAGCAAGCGGCCTTGAAGGACGACGGCGCGGCGGCTTTGGTAGCGGAATATACGGATAGGCGTTCTGAGGTGGAAGAAGCCCTGGCCTCTAACCAATTGGATCATGAGGCCCTGGCCAAGGCGGGAGAAGCCCTGGAAAGCGCTGAAAAGGCCTTGGAGGACTACGCATTGCTCAAGGAAATGCGGGACGCTCGCGCCGCCTTTAGCGAGATGATGCAAAAGGTGAACCAGATCATCAAGTTTGTGGTGACGGGGGAGAGCCCTGAGGCGGAAGAAAGCGGCTGCGGCGGAAACTGCGCAAGCTGTGGGGGCTGCCACGGGCACTAAGCAATCCGCATTTTCGCGCGTACGAAAGGGAGCGAGGGCATGGCCGGAATCACGCCCATGATGCAGCAATACCTGGACATCAAGCAGAAGCATCGGGAGGCAATCCTGTTTTTTCGCTTGGGTGATTTTTATGAAATGTTCTACGAGGACGCGACCCTTTGCTCCAAAGAGCTGGAATTAACGCTCACGGGCAAGGACTGCGGCCTTGCGGAGCGTGCGCCCATGTGCGGCGTGCCCTATCATTCCGCCACTACCTATATCACCCGCCTCATTGAAAAGGGCTACAAGGTGGCCATTTGCGAGCAGATGACGGATCCGGCCCTTAGCAAGGGCTTGGTGGAGCGGGATGTGATCCGCATCATCACCCCGGGAACCGTAGTGGATCCGGCCATGCTGGATGAAAAGAGCAACAGCTATGTGCTATGCGTGTATTTGTTTGGCAAGGCCGCCGCTCTGGCCTACGCGGATGTGAGCACGGGCGAGTTTGTGGTGCATCTGCTGGCGGATGCGGAGGCCGCGCTGAAAGACGAGCTGGTGCGCATCCGGCCCCATGAAATCCTGACCAACGACGAAGACGCGCTGTTGCCCATGCTTTTGGAAACGGTTTCCATCTCCCGACTTCCCGACAGCGCGTTTGTGAAAAAGAACGCGGCAGATACCCTGCTTTCGCACTTTCAAGTGGGTTCCCTATCGGCCTTGGGTTTGGACGAAAAGGACAGGCGGGTGATTGCCGCCGGTGCGCTGCTCCGGTACCTGGGCGATACCCAAAAGAATGATTTGTCGCATATGATTAGCATCACGCCCTATCAGGGGACGGCGAATATGTTTTTGGATAGGGCCACCCGCCGCAACTTGGAATTGACGGAAAGCCTGCGCAGCGGAGAAAGAAGGGGCTCCCTGGTCTGGCTCTTGGACCAGACAGCCACCGCGATGGGCGCGCGGATGCTTCGGGGCTGGGTGGAAGCGCCCCTGATTCAATCGGAGCGGATTCGGGCGCGTTTGGAAGCGGTGGAGGCGTTCAAAGACGAGCTGATTCTTTCCGAGGACCTTCGGGACGCCTTGGAAAATGTGGCGGATATGGAGCGGCTCTTGGGCAAGGTAAGCTATAATAGCCTCACCGCCCGGGATTGCCTGGCCTTGCTGCGCTCCCTTCGCAGTGTGGAGCCGGTCAAAGGGATGCTTTCCGCCTTTACCGCTACGCCTATTGCCGCGTTGCGCCATACCCTGTCGCCCTTAAAAACCCTGTGCGAGCTCTTGGAAGCCGCGATCAACCCCGATGCGCCCTTGACCTTGCAGGAGGGGGGCGTGATTGCGGACGGGTACAACCAGGAGCTGGACGGCTACCGGGAGGCTTCCACCAAGGGCAAGCAATGGATTCTGGACTTGGAGGCCGCCGAGCGGGAAGAAACGGGCATCAAAAACTTGAAGATCCAGTTCAACCGCGTTTTTGGATTCTATTTGGAGGTCACCAAGAGCAACCTGGGGCAGGTGCCGCTGCGTTACACCCGAAGGCAGACCCTGGCCAATTGCGAGCGGTTTATTACGCCGGAATTGCAGGATATCGAACGGAAGATATTGGGCGCCCAGCAGATGGCGCTGACCCTGGAAACCGCCTTGTTTGCCCAGATCAAAGAAGCCATTGCCAAGGAAATCGGCATGATCCAGCAAAACGCCCTGGCCTTAAAGACCTTAGACGCCCTGTTGTCGCTGGCCAAGGTGGCGCGGGACTGCAACCTTGTCAAGCCTAAGATCACCGAGGATGGCGTGATCGACATTCAAAAAGGCCGCCACCCCATTGTGGAAAAAATGGTGGCGGACACCCCCTTTGTGCCCAACGATGTGCTGCTGGATACGGACGAAAACCGCATGCTCATCATCACAGGCCCCAACATGGCGGGCAAAAGCACCTATATGCGGCAGGTGGCGCTCATCACCCTTATGGCGCATATCGGCAGCTTTGTCCCCGCCGAGAGCGCGTCCATCTGCCTATGCGATCGCATTTTTACCCGCATCGGCGCGTCGGACGATTTGGCGGGTGGGCAGAGCACCTTTATGGTGGAAATGAGCGAGACCGCCGCTATTTTGCGCAGCGCCACACAAAAGTCTCTCATCATTTTGGATGAGATCGGCCGAGGCACCAGCACCTTTGACGGCTTGAGCATCGCCTGGGCTGTGGTGGAATACCTTCTGGACACAAAGCGGGTGGGGGCCAAAACGCTGTTCGCCACCCATTACCACGAATTGAGCGAATTGGAAGGCCGGTTTGAGGGCGTGAAGAACTACTGCATCTCCGTGAAGGAACACGGGGAGGACGTGATCTTCCTGCGCAAAATCATGCCGGGCGGGGCGGATAAGAGCTATGGCGTGCATGTGGCCCGCCTAGCGGGCATTCCGGCCCCTGTGGTGGCCCGGGCCCGCGAGATTCAGGCGCGGTTGGAAGTGAGCGATATCAATCAGGAGTCTATCAGCTCCAACATTTTGGAAAAGAAGAAAAAGCAGCAAAAGCAAACGGATCTCTTCCACATGGAGCAGGACGTGCTGATTGAAGAATTGCAGAATTTGGACGTTTTGTCCGTAACGCCTATGGATGCGCTGAACATTTTGTTCCGCTTGCGAGAGAAAGCGAGGCGGGTATGATGGAGAAAAGGAGACCGATCCAGAAATTATCTCCCCAGGTTATCGGGCAGATCGCGGCGGGCGAGGTGGTGGAACGCCCCGCCTCCGCCGTGAAGGAATTGGTGGAAAACAGCATTGACGCGGGGGCAACCGCCATTACGGTGGAATTGAAAGAGGGCGGCGTTTCCTATTTGCGAGTGTCCGATAACGGATGCGGAATTCCCTCCGGTCAGATCCGCATGGCTTTTGAGCGCCACGCCACCAGCAAGATCGCAAGCGCCCAGGAGCTGTTCGACATCCACACCCTGGGCTTTCGCGGAGAGGCTTTGGCTTCCATCGCGGCGGTTTCCAAGGTAACGCTTACCACCCGAACGGCGGCTGAGGACTTTGGCGTGCGGGCCCAGGTGGAAGCGGGGGAGGTTCTGGACGTTCGAGAGGCGGCCACTCCCGTGGGTACCACCATTTTGGTGCAGGACTTGTTTTACAACACCCCTGTACGGTTGAAATTCTTAAAAAAACCCGCCATGGAAGCCTCCCAGGTTTCTGATTACATGATGCGGCTGATTCTTTCCAAACCCCACATTTCCTTCCGGTTTGTGAACCAGGGAAAGACCGTTTACCAAAGCGTGGGGGACGGCAGTCCAGAATCGGCGCTGTACTGCGTGTTTGGCAAGGACGCTATGCGCCAAATGCGAAGGGTGCATGGGGTCATGAACGGCCTGATCTTGGACGGCTTTGTGGGGGTAGGAGAGCTTTCCCGGGGCAACCGTCAGCTGCAATCCTTCTTTGTCAACGGCCGGTATTTTCGGGATGCCGCCTTGAGCAAGGCATTGGAAAACGCTTGCCAGGGATGGGTGATGATCGGGAAGTTTCCCTGTTGCGCGCTTTATTTGCAATTGCCCTATGAACAGGTGGACGTCAACGTTCACCCCAACAAACTGGAGGTTCGCTTTCAAAACCTTTCCGGCATTGCTGGCGCGGTGGAAGAGATCGTGAAGGAAGGGCTGGGTTCACAGAGTTTGGAGGACCGGCTCAAAGGGACGGAGCAGGCCCTTGTGCAAGCTCCCCAAGAGGAGGGCTTTTCGCTGGTTTCCTTGGGCGTAGGCGGCGATCCGCAACCAGAAGCGCCGAGGAAGCCGGAGGCGCAAGAGCCGGCAGCCTCGCCCATAGAAGGGATTGCCGTAGAAGAAAAACCGGAGGCCGAAGCCATCCAGGAGCAGCTTTCAAAGCTGGATCCGGCGATCCTTCCCCCGGCAAAGTCCCTGGAAGAACGAGCGTTGCGGCAGAGCTTAGCGCCTGCCTCCATTGCTAGGGTGATGGTAGCTCCCTATGGGCTGAATCCAGCAACACCGCTGACACCATCGATTCCGCCGCTGCAAAGCCCACCCGCTCCCCCGGCGCAATCGGTTGCTTCTGCCCCCGAAGCGCCTGTGCAGGAGCGGCTGGTGGAAGAAGAAACAAGGCAGCCCTTACGCCTGATCGGCATTGCGTTCCAAACCTACTGGCTGTTTGAAGCGGGAGAACGGCTGCTCTGGGTGGATCAGCACGCGGCCCACGAGCGGATCCTCTATGATAAGCTCTGGAAGCAATACCAGGGGGAGCATATTTCCCAGCGGCTCTTAGCGCCCCAATTGGTGCAATTGACGGCTCAGGAATGCGCCATGGTGATGGAATGGAAGCCCGTACTGGAAGAGGCGGGCTTTGCCGTGGAGGAGTTTGACGAAACCTCCGTGGCCGTTCATGCCGTCCCCACCATTTTTGGCAAAAATGAATCCCCCCGGGAATTGCTGGTGGAAGCCTTGGACGAATGCCAGGCCCAGCGGGGGCAGGTCACTCGGGAGCGCATGCGCAAGCAGGTAATGCAAATGGCCTGCAAAAAGGCTATTAAGGCGGGAGACCGGCTTTCTGACGCGGAGGTCACCCATCTGCTGGAACAGATGCTGCTAACCGGCATGATGCCCACCTGCCCCCATGGCAGGCCGGTGGTCACGGAGATCACTCGCCGGGATTTGGAAAAACGATTCAAGCGGATTCAATAACGGGAGGATACTTGTGGGAAAAACGCCTGTGCTGGCCATTGTGGGGCCTACCGCTTCGGGAAAATCCGCCCTGGCCTTGCCCCTGGCCAGGGCATTAGGCGGGGAAATCGTCTGCATGGATTCCATGCAGGTCTATCGCGGCATGGACATCGGCACCGCAAAGCCCACCCAGGCGGAGCAAGCGGAGGTGCCGCATCATTTGCTGGACGTGGCCGATCCCCGGGAGCCCTTTTCGGCGGCGGATTATGCCGCTTTGGCGGAGCCTGCTTTAGAAAACATTTGGTCGCGGGGTAAGCTGCCCATCCTGGTGGGCGGAACAGGCCTATACTTGAAAACCCTGATGCAAGGGCTGCCCTTGGGCGGGGTGAAGAGCGACGAAAGGATTCGGGCGCGGCTGTGGGCGCTGGCGGAGGAGCCAGATGGGAAAGAACGCCTCCATAGCAGGCTTAAGGAAGTGGATTCACCATCCGCCGCAAAGCTCCACCCCAATGATTTGCGCCGTGTGATTCGCGCGTTGGAGATTTATGAGCTCACAGGCCAGGCCATGAGCCGGCAGCAGGTGGAGTGGACGGAGACGTCCTTTGCGTTTTGCCTTCTGGGCGCGACCATGGAACGGGAAGCGCTCTACAGCCGCGTAAACCGGCGGGTGGATGAAATGCTAAACCAGGGACTATTGGAGGAAGTGGCAGCCCTTCTTGCGCAGGGAGTCCCAGCCGATGCCCAGGCCATGCAAGGAATCGGATACAAGGAATTGGCGCCAGTGGTGGAGGGCCATCTGCCCTTGGCGGAGGCGGTGGATACGCTGAAGCAGAACACCCGCCGTTATGCCAAACGCCAGTGGACCTGGTTTCGGGCGGAGGAAAGCATTCATTGGGTGGATACCCGAGAACAGGGCGCGTTGGAAAAAGCGCTGGGGATGGCCAAGGATTTCTTGGCGGATGGGAAGCGCAATCAAGGGTAAGGGAGAAGAAGGATCGATGCAGGACTGGTTGAAAGCGGCGGAGCAGCGGTGTAAGTCCGCCTTTGAGCGCATAGAAGAGATCGAATTATACAATACGGAGCGGGTGCTTTCCGCGCTGCAAGGGCATCAGGTGGCGGCACGGCATTTTGCGCCCACCACGGGCTATGGGTATGACGATCTGGGGCGGGACACCCTGGAGCGGATTTTTGCGGAACTCTTCGGGGCGGAGGCGGCCATTGTGCGCCCACAAATCACCTCGGGAACCCATGCGCTGGCCCTTTGCCTGTTTGGCCTGCTCAAACCGGCGGATCATTTGCTGGCGGTTACGGGAAAGCCCTATGACACCCTGGAAGAAGTCATCGGCATCCATTCCTCTCCTGCAGGCTCCCTGCGGGAGATGGGGGTTTTTTACGGGCAGGTGGAATTGACGGCGGACGGGCAGATCGACCTTTCGGCAGTGGAACGCGCCCTTCAGGAGAACCCCAACACCAGGGTGGTGGCGGTGCAAAGAAGCCGTGGATATTCCTCTCGCCGCTCCCTAATGCCCTGGGACGTAAAGCCCTTAGCCGAGCTTTTGCGCAGGCGCTATCCCCAAGCGGTGCTCATGGTGGACAATTGTTATGGGGAGTTCGTTTGCAAGGAGGAGCCTACCCATTTTGGCGCGGATGTCTGCGTGGGAAGCCTGATCAAAAACCCGGGCGGCGGTTTGGCGCCCACCGGAGGCTATATCGTGGGGCGGGAGGATCTGGTGGAGCGCATCAGTTACCGCCTGACCGCGCCAGGCATCGGCCGGGAGGTGGGCAGCTACGCGGGCAGTTACCAGCCCTTTTACCAGGGATTGTTTCTTGCGCCTCATGTGGTGGCCCAGGCGGTCAAAACCGCGACTCTGGCCGCGGCAGTGTTTGAAGACCTGGGGATGGAAACCACCCCGTCTGTGGAAGCGGAACGGAGTGATATCATTCAGGCGCTGACCCTGGGAAAGCCGGAGCGGCTCGTGGCTTTTTGCCAGGGCATCCAGTCGGCGTCGCCCATCGACAGCATGGCCCTGCCGGAGCCATGGGACATGCCTGGCTACCAGCATCAGGTGATTATGGCGGCGGGTACCTTTGTGGCGGGAGCTTCCATTGAGCTTAGCGCGGACGCGCCCATGCGGGAGCCCTATATCGCTTATTTGCAGGGCGGGCTAACCTATAGCCACGGCAAGCTGGCCCTTGTGAAAACCTTGGAGCGCATGCGCAAGGCAGGTATGCTTTCCTAAGCAGTCGATGGAATCAATCATCCCTCCTTTGGGCTTTGCATACGCTAGCACAAAGGAGGGATTTTTTTGGAACGTACCCATGTGCGCACAATGCGCTTAAAAAATGGCCCGTTGGAGCCGCCTGCTCCCCCGGAAACCAAAACCTCGGCGGTGCTGACCACCTTGCCGCCTCGCAAGTCCTGGGGAAGCCGCTTTCTCCAACTCGATCAGCTACTGCGCAATGTGGCAGTGGTGGGCGTATTATTGTTGGTGATTGTGGCAGTGCGCAACGTGGACCATCCTGAGGCGCAAAGCGTGTTTTCCGCCCTTCAGGCCAGCACCAGCATGGAATGGGATGAAAGCCTGGGCAAGCTCAGCTTTGTGAGCAATCTGCTTCCGGAAAGCGTGCAATCGGTGTGGAAGGAACAGGAATCCATCAGCGTGATGGCCCCCTGCCATGGGGAGATTGTTCATGCCTGGAGCCAGGCGGAGCCCTACCTGGAGATGGCAAGCGGCGTGGCCGACGTGAGGGCTGTGGCCAACGGGGAGATCATGTCCATTGCCCATGGCCTGGACGAAGAAGTGATCGTTCGCATCCGCCATGAGGATCAACTGGAGTCCGTGTACGGAAATTTAGCCGCCTGCTACATGGACATAGGGGATTATGTGTTCCAGGGGGACATCATTGCCACGGCATTGGAAGGAAAGCCCTTGGCTTTTGAACTACGCAAGGACGGGCGCTCCATTGACCCGAAAGGAAAGCTGCACAGCTTGCAAGAGTAAGTGGATATTATCAAAACCAAATCCTTTGCCCTGCGGGTACACCCCGCAGGCGTGGTTCTTGTGGGCCTGGCGGTTATGATGGGCCATGGCCGGCAGGCCCTGTGCGCCCTTTTGGCCCTGCTTATGCACGAGGGGTTCCATCTGTTGGCCATCGGGCTTTTGGGCGCGCGGGTAGAGCGGGTAGAGCTTACGCCCTTTGGAGGCGTTGCCGACGTGGAGAGCTTTCAAAGCCTGCCCGCGTCTTTTCAGGTTTGCATCGCGCTCTCTGGAGTGCTGGGCAGCCTATTGTGCTACTTTGCGCTGCGCTTGGCTTGCGCAACAGACCCTACTCTGTTCGCGTTTCAGCAAATGAACGGGGCGCTGGGTCTGTTTAATCTGTTGCCTGTGTTGCCCATGGACGGCGCTAGAGCCCTGGGCGCCATAGCGGACCACTTTTCTTTTGGCAAGTGGCTTCGCAAGGCCATGATGGGGCTTGCCTTCTTCCTGGCCGCCACGCTGCTTTTGGCAGCAGTGTATGGAGCCTGGCATGGGCATATCAATGTGACGCTCTTGTTTGTAGCGCCTTATTTGTGTTATGCCGCGAGGCAAGCCTATGTTTCCCAGCGGATGCAGCTGGTGCAGCAAGCCTTGGATCTGCGGGGGAAACTGAGCCGTGGGAAGACGTGGAAGGTGGAAGGGAGAGCGCTACGGCAAGACGCCACCCAAACCGATCTTTTGCGGGCGCTTCTGGCGTTACCCTCGGGAAGGCTGCATTACTTCTTTTTTGTGAACCCAGATACGGGGAAAGTGGGAACGATTTGGGAAGAACGGGAGGCCATCCAAAGGATTTTGGGAGAGGAGGAAGATGCCCCAGCAGCTTTTCGTAAGAATATGGATTGACAAGGCGGGACATACTCCTTATAATATGAAATTGGTTTTCAATTTCATTATTTGACCGGCGAAGGATGCGGAGCATGAAGGAACGGGGAAAGTACCAAACCAAGCGGCAGGAGTCGGTGGAAGCCTTTTTTCAGGCCCAGCCGTCCCTATGCCTGACAGCGGAGGAAGTGTACGCCAGGCTGTGTCAAGCGGGGCTGAACGTGGGAAAAACCACGGTATACCGTGCGGTGGCCCGCCTTTGCGAGGAGGAAAAGCTACGGCGCTACGGGCCTCATGAAAGCGGAGAGGCGGCGTGCTACCAATGGAATCCCTGCCAGGAGAGCCATCTGCACATCCGCTGCACCCGATGCGGGGCCTTGGCGCATTTGTCTTGCGAAGAGGTTCGAGAGTTTGGCAGGCATATTGCCAACCATCACGGCTTTGTGCTGGACGAGGGAAAGACCATCTTGGTTGGCCGTTGCCAAGCCTGTGCAGAGGGAGAGGCGAACCCATGAAAAAAATTTTTGGCTTATTGACGGGGATTGTGCTGTTGCTTTTGCTGGGGCTTTATGGCGTTGTGCGTCCGTCCGTAGCGGCGCAAGAGACGGTTGTTCCTCAAGGGACGGACAAGCCTATGATCGTCGCTACGGTATTTCCCGCCTATGATTTTGCCCGAGCCATCCTGGGAGATGCCTCCCAGGTGCGCTTGCTTTTGCCTCCGGGCAGCGATAGCCATCACTACGAACCCACCCCACAGGACATGATGGACATTCACAACGCAGAACTATTCATCGGCGTGGGCGGGGAAAGTGAGCATTGGGTGGAGGAGGTTTTGGGCGCCCTGGGCGGCCAAGCGCCTACGGCCTTTTGGATGCTCGAGTGCGTAACGGGACTGGAAGAGGAACACAGCCATAGCATGTCCGTGGAAAATCACGAGGACGCCCAGGAGCATGCCTTGGACGAGCATGTATGGACATCCCCCAAAAGGGCGAAGGAGGTTGTTGGGGCGCTCGCGCAAACGCTGATGCGCTTGCATCCGCAGGCGGCTTCCCACTATGAGCAAAACGCGAACGCCTATCTTTTGGAATTGGACAAGCTGGATCAGGCCCTGACCGAGGCTGTGAAGGAAGGCGCGCGCCGGAAAATCATCTTTGGCGACCGGTTTCCCTTCCGCTATTTGGCCCATGATTACGGCCTCTCCTATGACGCGGCCTTCCCAGGCTGCAGCGAGGATAGCGAGCCCAGTGCCCAAACCCTGGTGTCCCTCATCCAAGAAATCCAGCGGGACGGGATTCCTGTGGTGTTCTACATTGAGTTTTCCAACCGGAAAACCGCGGATATTTTAGCGGAGGAAACCGGTGCCAAGCCAATGCTTTTGCACTCCTGCCACAATGTGAGCGCGGAAGAGATCCAAGGGGGAGCTACCTATCTTTCTGTCATGTGGAAAAACGTGGCGGCCTTGAAGGAGGCGCTGCGGTAATGGCCCTATTGATTTGCAAGGATCTCTCCTTTTCCTATGAAGGCAAGGTGGTGCTCAAGCAGCTGAATCTGGCGGTGGAAAAGGGCGACTATCTGTGCATCGTGGGGGAGAACGGCTCGGGGAAGTCCACGCTAGTGAAGGGCATGCTGGGGTTGATGGAGCCTAGCGCGGGGCAAGTGGTTTGGGGTGGTGGCCTTCAAAAGAATGAGATTGGCTATTTGCCGCAGCGCTCCCAAGCCCTCCACGATTTTCCGGCGTCCGTATGGGAGGTGGTCACCTCCGGTTGCCGGAGCACGTGGCCCTTTTTGCGCTCCCGTGAAAAGCAAAAAGCCATGGATACCTTGCGGCTTTTGGCCCTGGAAAAAATGAGCAAAAGGAGTTTTTCGGAATTGTCCGGAGGGCAGCAGCAACGGGTATTGTTGGCGCGGGCCCTTCTGGCCACGGACCGGTTGCTTCTGTTGGACGAGCCTACGGCTGGGCTGGATCCGCTGATCACCAAAGAGTTCTATGAGCTGATTCGGATGCTGCACGCGGAGAAAGGCCTGACTGTGGTGATGGTGTCCCATGACGTGGACGCCGCATTGACCTTTGCCGACCATATTTTGCATCTAGGGCACGGCTCCCAATTCTATGGAACGCCCCGGGAATATGCTGCCTCTTCTATGGGGAAGGCCTTTGCGGGAGGGCACGGGCATGTTTGAAAAGCTGGCGGAAATGCTTTCTTTTGCTTTTTTGCAGCGGGCGCTGGTGGTGGGGCTGTTGGTTTCCGTTTGCGCGTCGCTGTTAGGGGTTAGCCTTGTTCTCAAACGCTACTCCATGATTGGAGACGGCCTAAGCCATGTGGGCTTCGGCGCGCTGGCGGTAGCCACGGCGCTGGGTTGGGCGCCCCTGGCGGTGACGGTGCCCGTAGTATTACTAGCGGCCTACGGCCTTTTGCGCCTGAGCGCAACGGGAAGGATTAAGGGCGACGCGGCCATTGCCATGATTTCCGCCGCCTCTTTGGCCACGGGCGTCATGGTGCTTTCCTTGAGCACAGGCATGACCTCGGATGTCAATAACTATCTATTTGGCAGCATTCTCGCCATGGGAGCAAGCGATGTGGGATGGAGCGTCGCCTTGGGGATTTTGGTGCTGGTTCTGTTCTTGCTTTTTTACCGCAAGATTTTTGCCGTGACCTTTGATGAAACTTTTGCCAAGGCCATTGGGGAAAAGACGGATGTGCACCACATGCTCATCGCCTTTTTAACCGCGGTGACCATTGTGCTGGGTATGCGAATGATGGGCGCCATGCTCATTTCCAGCCTGATCATTTTTCCCGCGCTTACGGCCATGCGCGTTTGCAAGAGCTTTCGCGGGGTGACGATCATGACGGCCATCCTATCGGCGGTGTGCTTTTTGGTAGGGCTAACGGCTTCTTACCTGTTGGCGACGCCAACGGGAGCAAGTGTGGTGATTGCCAATGTGATTACGTTCCTTCTGTTCTTTGGGATGGGCAAACTCAGGGCAAGGGCCTAGAGCCATTTGAGCAAACACAGTGGATGTCTTTTCGGATTTTTTGCCACCCCGTTGCGCCTCGTCCGCTCAGCATAGCACCACGATGCCTGGCTGCCTCGGCTTTGCGCAATGACAAAATCTCTCGAAAATCCATTGCTACGTTTTTGTAAATTGCGCCAAACAGAAAATCGAAAAGAGCTTGGCCAAAGGGCCAAGCTCTTTTCGATAAAAGCGTTCGCTTATTCGATAACGATGGTAGCACCGACTTCGGCAAACTTTTCCTTGATCTTTTCGCAGTCTTCCTTGGAAGCGCCTTCTTTGATGGTCTTGGGAGCGGCTTCCACGATGTCCTTGGCTTCCTTCAGGCCCAAGCCGGAAATCACTTCGCGCACAACTTTGATGACCTTGATCTTGTCCGGGCCGGCATCCTTCAGGATGGCGTTGAACTCGGTCTTTTCTTCTTCAGCGGCGGCGGGAGCAGCACCAGCGCCAGGCATAGCCACAACAGCGGCGGCGGCGGAAACGCCGAACTTCTCTTCCAGGGCCTTCACCAGGTCGTTCAGTTCCAGAACGGTCATCTTCTCAATGACAGAAATAAATTCCTCGTGAGTCATTTGAATACCCTCCAATTCAACAATGGTTGATTTTTTAGTGGTGATCAGAAATTAGGCTTCCGCGGCGGCGCCGTCTTTTTTGGCAATTGCGTCCAAAACGCGCACAAAGCTGGCAATGTTGTTTTGCAAGCTGCCAAGCAAACGAGCCAGGAGCACTTCGCGGCTGGGCATTTCGGCCAACGCCTTCACGTGCTTCGCATCCATCAATTCCTTGCCCAGCAAGCCCGCCTTGAATTCCAGAACTTCGGACTTGGACTTGGTGATGAAGTCGTTGACGATCTTCGCGGGAGAAACCGGATCCTGCATGCCGAAAGCAAACGCGGACGGTCCGTTGAGCACGTCGTCAAGGCCTTCGATGTTGAGTTCCGCTAGTGCGCGGCGCACCAGGGTGTTCTTCAACACACAATACTCAACGCCTTTGGCGCGGAACTGTTCGCGCAGCGTGGTGGCCTGTTCAACGGTCAAGCCGCTGTACTTCACGATCACGACGCTCTGGGCATCCTGAAATTTTTTCACGATGTCTGCGACGACCTGCTTTTTGAGTTCAAGATTGTTGCTCATGTAGGGTACACCTCCTTTTGGAAATAATGCTGATTCCAAAAAGAAAACCCTTGCAGGCGCAAGGGCGAACAAATGTCGCTGGGGATTTCTCCCGCCTTACACCTCGGCGGGAATTACGAAACGGTTTCCCGCTTCTGCCCGCTGTCTTCGGCATCGGTTTCCAAAGAATCGTTTTTTATTATAGCAAATGTTCGGCATAAGTCAAGAGCTTGTGTTCAAAAAAGTCGGCGTCAAAGCGGAAAGCCTGTCCATGCAATCAGATTGGCTTTGATTTCCCCGCTTTTTTTAATAAGAATCTCTCCGTAGGCGGGACTAAACGGGTTGGATAAGGCCCCGGGATTCAGGAGCAGGACGCCATAGGCTTCCTCCAAGCAGGGGGAATGGGTATGCCCATACAGGGCCACAGAAGCCTGCCGCTCCCTGGCGGCGTAGCACAGAGTTTGCGGGCCCAACTTGACATGGAATTCATGGCCATGGGCAGCCATGATCTTTCGGCCATGAACCGTCCACTCCGCCAAAGAAGGAAGGGACCCGCGAAAGTCATTGTTGCCGCGAACGGCGACCCACTGGGTTTGGGGAAACTTGCTTTGCAATGCGGACTTTACGGCTTCCCAATCGCTCAGGCCGTCTCCCAAAAAGACGAAATAATCGATCTTGCCTTTGCTGGCCGCCAATGCCAAAGCCTCCCGCAGGCTCTCCGCCGCCCCATGGGAGTCTGATACAGCGATAATGCGTTGCATGGATCAAAACACCTCGTGCAAAAGGGCGCGCATGTGTTCCGCGGCACGGGCGCGGTGGCTAACCTTGTTTTTTTCCTTTTCAGAAAGCTGGGCAAAGGTTTGCCCATTTTCATAGAGAAACAGGGGATCATAGCCAAAGCCGCCTTCGCCAGTCTGCGCCTCCAATAGGGTTCCTTCGCATTCTCCCAAAACGGTACGGGTCTTTTCCCCAGGCAAAGCCAGGGCCATGGCGCAGACAAATTGGCAGCGGCGATCTGCGATCCCCTCCATGTTTTGAAGCAGGAGCCGATTGTTGGCGCCGTCATTCCCATGTTCCCCCGCATAGCGGGCGCTGTAGATGCCTGGCGCGCCGCCAAGAGCCGCCACGGAAAGCCCGCTGTCATCGGCCAAAGTGGGCAGGCCTGTTAGGCGCATGAGGGCTTCCGCTTTGAGGATGGCATTGGCTTCAAAGCTATTTCCAGTTTCCTCGATGTCCATGTCCAGCCCAAGATCTTTCATACTCACCATTTCGCAAACACCACCAAAGATGCCGGAGAGCTCTTTCAGCTTATGGGCATTCCCGCTGGCCACCAAGAGGCGGGGGAGCGGCAGCAGATGCGCTCCATAGCGCAAGAGCGCTTCCCGCTGGGCTTGCATGAGCCTGCGGATTCCGCTGCGGCCATAGGCCAGCAAGGCTTCCATCTCCCGGGCGGTAAAGGCTCGGCCTTCGCCGGTGCCCTGCAATTCAATAAAATCGCCTCTGTGATTCATCACCACATTCATATCCGTCTGGGCGGAGCTGTCCTCGGTATAGCATAGATCCAAAAGCGGGGTATCCTCCACGATTCCCGCGCTGACGGCCGCCACCTGCCCAATGATGGGATTTTGATCGATGAGGCCGTTTTGCATCAGCTTATGAACGGCCATCACCAGGGCGGCATAAGCGCCGGTGATGGAGGCGGTGCGGGTTCCCCCGTCCGCCTGCAAAACATCGCAGTCCAGGGTGATGGTGCGCTCGCCCAAGCGCTTGAGATCGGCCGCCTGCCGCAAGGAACGGCCAATAAGCCGCTGGATCTCCACGCTGCGGCCATCCTTTTTTATGCCATCCCGGGCCTTGCGCCGGCCTGTGGAGGCGGGGAGCATGGCATATTCGGCGGTGATCCAGCCCTGACCTTGGCCGCGCAGGAAAGGCGGCACGCCCTCCTCAATACTGGCGGTGCAGATCACCCGGGTCTTGCCGGTGCTGATGAGGCAGCTTCCATCCGCGGTTTTCACAAAATCCATTTCCAACGTTATGGGGCGGGGAGCCTCGGGAAGGCGGCCATCGGTTCGGGTCATGGGTCATTCCTCATTCCGTACGCAATCAAAGAGCGACTTCCCGTCGCTCTTTGGCTTTTCTGTGGTTATTATACTGTGAGTTTGGAAAGATGTCCAGTCCTGCACGCCTTAATCCACTTCGATCACGCCTGGATACTGGGCGATGACCTCTTCCTCCACGTTGATGAAGGTGGGAGAGCTTTCCGTGGGGGTGCTTAGCGGCTGGCCGTCCACCAAAACCTCTACCTTTTTCACCCCGGGGAATTGGGAGCAGGTGAACAGAATGGCGCGGATGGTTTGCTTGCCCCCGTCTGTGGCTTCCAGGGTTTGCTGGAACTCCTTGGAAAAGTCCACCGTCACCACGCCGTCCTTCATCGTGACGTTACGGATGCCTACATCCTTGGGCAGGGCCCGTTCTAGCCCGCTGTCCGCCTGGGGTCCCTTGGCCAATTCCACCATGGCGGTGGTGGGGTCGGCGTCGCTAAAGACCGCGCGGGTCACAGGCACCAGCAAGCGCCCGGTTTGGGAGGGGAAGTAAAGCTGAACCAGGTTGCTATCATCGGAAAAGGTTTCCATGCTTTCCAGGTTCACCACGCTTTGGCTGAAAACGCCGCTCACATCGGTGCCATAGGTGAGCTTGCTGCGCTTTTGGCCATCGAAGAGAAGGCTGACCTCATCCACGGTGGAAAAGCAGCTCATGGTGTTTTGAATGGCACTGACCATCAAGGTCTCCTGCTCGGCGGAGGCGCAATTGAGCGCTTCCTTGCTCACATCCACGCGGGCCTTGCCGTTTTGGATGTCCACATCAAAGGTGGTGCCTTCGGGGATGACGGTGCGAAGCCCCAGCCGCGCCGCTTGCATGTCGTTGTCACTGTCCTTTACCATGAGGGACAGGGTGGCTTTGGCAATGCCGTCGGTTTTGGGGATCTGGCGGGTAACGGGCACCAGGTAGCCTTCGCCGTCCTCGTAAAAGACGGTGGTGGAGATTTTTTCGGTTTGGCTGTCCGCGCTGGTTTGGGTGATGGGGATTTCCTCTTGCTCGTACAGGGTTTGGGAGGTGGTCTGTTGGTTTCCCCGCAGCGCCAATACCACAACTAGCACCGCTGCGCACAAAATGAGGATTCGTTCGATATCGGCTCTTTTGATTTTCATGGTTTTCACTCCTCGCACTCGATTGCATTGCCAGTGTATGTCCCCTGTGCGGGAAGCATGCCTATGATTGCAGGGGAGCGCCGTTTGTGCTATGATCAAGCGGAATCCCTTATGTTTGGAGGCGGAAGGCCGTGCCGATGGATGGCTTCACCCTGTCCTTTATGGAAAAAGAATTGCGATCCACCCTCCTGAATGGACGGGTGGACAAAGTCAACCAGCCGGAAAAGGACACCCTGGTGCTGCTTTTTCGCAGCCAAGGCGGAAATCACCGGCTGGTGCTTAGCGCCAACGCCAACCAGGCACGGGTTCAATTGACGGCCCAAAGCTATGAAAATCCCGCGGAACCGCCCATGTTTTGCATGCTCATGCGCAAGCATTTACTGGGCTCCAGGCTTGTGGAAATCCGGCAAATCAGCGGCGACCGGATCATGGCCCTTACCTTGGAGGGCATGGGGGAATTGGGGGATGTGACGCCCAAGACCCTGTATATGGAAATCATGGGCAGGCACAGCAATTTGATTTTGGTAGACGAACAGGGCGTGATCGTGGATAGCATCAAGCATGTGAATAGCGAAATGAGCCGAGTGAGAACGGTTTTGCCAGGGCAAGCGTATCGTTTGCCCCCTGGGCAGGATAAGCTGCAGCCGGAAAACATCACTTCCCAAGAGATCAAGGCCCGATTTTCAACGCTTTCCATGCCCCTTGCCAAAGGGTTGATGCAAAGCGTGGCGGGCATGGCGGGAATCTGCGCGAAAGAAGTCTGCGCGCAGGTAGGGATAGACCCGGATATGGAGTGTGAAAAGATCCATTGGGAGGCAGGGGCTCCGGCCCTGGAAGCCTTCTTTCGCCAGCGGGAAAGCCGATTTGCGCCGGTGGTGTTGAGGGATGAATTTGGGGCGGCGCTGGATTTCTTTCCGTTTTCCTACTTGACCTTTGCCCCGGAGCATCAACAGGCCATGCCCACCCTGAGCGCCGCCATGGATGCCTTTTACCTGGGGCGGGACCTGCGGCTGAGAATGCAGCAGCGTAGCGCCGGAATTCAGAAGCATATTAAAAACGCGATGGAACGGCTGGAGAAAAAGCGCAATATTTTGCTGGATACCTTACAGCAGAGTGAACAGGCAGAGCAAAATCGAATTTTTGGAGAATTGTTGACGGCCAATCTGCATCAGATGGGGAAAGGACAGCAAAGCATAGCCCTTGTGAATTATTACGATCCCAACATGGCGGAGGTGATGATTCCGCTTTCGCCTTTGAAAACACCTACCCAGAACGCCCAGAATTATTATAAAAAATACCGTAAAGCCAAGATTGCGGCGGAGTATGCCACAGAGCAGTTGCATAAGAGCGGAGAAGAGCTGGAATTACTGGAAAACGCGCTGGAGGATCTGGAAAAATGCGAGTCCTCCACAGATCTTTCGGAGATTCGGCAAGTGTTGGTGGAAAACGGCTATGTTCGGCCCGATCCAACAGAGCGCAAGAAGAAGAAAACCCAGGAAGGGAAGCCCTACCGTTTTCTTGGCGGGGATGGCACCGAGATTTTGGTGGGAAAAAATGCTTTGCAAAACGACCGGATCACGCTGCATGCCCGGGGCAATGAGCTATGGTTTCATGCCCAGGGGATGCCTGGCTCCCATGTGGTGGTTCGCAGCGAAGGGGAAATCAGCGACGAGGTTTTGCTCAAAGCCGCCAAGCTGGCCGCCTATTTTAGCAAAGGGCGGAACCATCCCGCGCTGCCTGTGGACTACACGAGGCGCAAATATGTCAAAAAGGCGGCCGGCGCGGCGGCGGGCTTTGTGACGTATACAAATTTTCAAACCGTGTTGGTGGGCCTTCAACCGCAGGATTTAGCCGCCATCGCCAAGGAAAGCGCACAGCAAAAGTAAAGGGATTTGTGGAAAAGCGACGCTTCTGCTGTTGCAAAAGCGTCGCTTTTCGCGAAAAACCTTACTTGCCGCTCATGGCGCGCTCGGCCTGTTCGATCATGCGCTTGACCATGTAGCCGCCGATATAGCCGGCCTGACGGCTGGGCATATCGCCGTTGTAGCCCTGCTTCAGGTTGATGCCGAGCTCGTTGGCGATTTCAAATTTCATGCTGTTGAGAGCCTGCTTGGCTTCGGGTACCATGGTGCGGTTGGAAGTGGAATTGTTGGATTGGTTCTGATACATTTTACGTCACCTCATCATCATATTTGCGCTTAGCGCGTGGAGTTCCCGTTTTGAGCCGCCATTTGGCGTTCGGCCTGCTCAATCAACTTCTTGACCATGTAGCCGCCCACATAACCATTGTCCTTGGAGCTGAGGTCGCCATTATAGCCTTGCTTGAAATTGATGCCAAGCTCTTTGGCGATCTCATATTTCATGTTGTCCAAGGCCGCGCGCGCTTCCGGCACGCTGGTGGAGTTGCTCTTTTTGGAGCTGTTTGGCTGGTTTACCATCGAATCGTTCACCTCCCGTTGTGGTTTCAACGCTATTTTGACCGTCTCGGTGTAAAATACGCTGCCAATTGTTTTCATGGAAAACCTTAGGAGATTTCAAAGCGTTTGTTCTTATTGTAAGCGGTTTTGAAAAGTTGATACGAGAAAAGGGCGCAAGGGCGTTTTTTTCTGCTTTTTGTTGAAAAGGCGTTGACAAGCGTCAAGAGGAGTGGTAGGATACTGATGAAACCCGACGAAAATAGTCGGGTATCAAAGGAGGCGGGGAATGAAGCTGTCCACCCGTGGGAAATATGGGCTATATGCCATGTTTTACTTGGCGCAGCATGCGGGCGAAGGGCCTCAAAGTTTGCAAAGCATCGCCACTGTGGGCGTGCCCAAGCAATATCTGGAGCAGCTTTTGGGGAATTTGCGGCGTGCCGGTCTGGTGACCACCGTGCGTGGCGCTCAGGGCGGCTACCAGATTGCGGAAGATCCAAAGGACATCACCCTGCTAGAAATCATGGATGCCATGGAGGGCCCCATTGAGCTGAGCGAGTGTATGGCGGACGAAAATGCCTGCGGCCGTTCCTGCGCTTGCCCTGTGAGGCGGGTCTGGCAAAGGCTGACGGATTCCATCAATCACGAATTTTCCCAAATTACCCTGGCAAGCATGTTATTGCAAGAGGTTGAAGGCGAGGCAAAGGGATCATGAAGCAACGGATTTACATGGACAACGCGGCGACTACCGCGATGCGCCCTGAGGCGCTAGAGGCTATGTTGCCTTATTTTACACAGTACTACGGCAACCCCAGTTCCATTCACGGAATCGGCAGGGACGCGCGCCGTGCCGTGGAGGAGGCCCGCAAGCAGGTGGCGGCGGCCATCG
>JAVBVF010000064.1:0-18808 GCA_031554475.1 Eubacteriales bacterium
TCCCTCCGGTGCCCTGGCGGGGCACCGCCAGTGAGCGTGAGCGCGGTGCGCTCTGCCGCGAAGCGGCAAGCGAACGAGAGGTGGGACTTGAAGCGAGTGCGTGAGCGGTAGCGAAACGCACGATGACTGAAAGTCCACAAATGGGGCGGAGCCCCTGTACGGACCTTTTTTGACAGCCTGGGAGGACGCACTTGTGCGTCCTCCTTTTTTTGTGCCTCTTGGGTTCCTGCGGGCTTACGCGGCGTTCAAGTCCCGCTTTTCAAAGGCGCGAAAGGCCGTGAGCAGGGCCAGGGCGCAGATGCCAAGGCAGAGGAGCGCGTAGCGAAAGTCCAGATGCCCTGCAATCAAATCATTGGCCAGGAAGTATTTGAAGGGGGAAATTAGCTTAAGAAGGCGGGCGTTTTCCAGCATGTCATAAAGGACGCTCAGGCAAAAAGCGATCATGATGGAATAGTTGCCAATTTTGGAGCCCATTTCCGCGCTTTTGGCCAAGGAGGCGAACATCGCGCCCAAGCCAAAAAACAATCCTCCCACAAAGAAGGAGACTGCCGCATAGCGCCAAAACAGCGAAGAGTAGTCCTGGCTGAGGTGCAATTGGGTCACCGCCAACGCGGAAAAAGCAAAGTGCAGGGTGCAGAACAAGACCAGATAGGTGAAGCCGGCAAACAGCTTGTGGCCTAAGACGTAGGTGCGGGAGCAGGGCTTGGTAAAAACAAACTCGTAGGTTTTATCCACCGCTTCATTGGATACCGCGCCATTGCCCAGGTGAACGGCATAAACTGCTGTGATCAGCACCCCGTATTGAGCGAGGATGGTATAGAAACCATCGAAGGTAGAGATGTCCACGCCTGCCATGCCGAATACCGCCAAGACAATACGGGGGAAGCTGGCGATCAACTCGTTGATCTCGTTGCCGCCCGTGGTACCGGTGGATTTCACAACACCTGCAAAAATCAACACAAACAGGCCAAGGCTCCAAAACAGAAAGGGCTTGAGGCCCGCTTTCCATTCCCGTTTCAAAATATTCATGGTAGGCCCTCCTTACACGGCGTGGACGTCGCTTTTGACATAGCGCGCAAAGGCAGCCCCTAGCAAAACCAGGGTCAGCAGTTTGCACAGCAGCAGGTACGGCCATTCAAACTGCCCTTGGGCAAAGGCCAGGGACATGTCAAAATACTTGAAGGGCGCGATGAGTCGGGCCATATCCTCGCCCAGTAGGCTGTCCACCGCGGTGAGGATGAAGCCGCCAAAGCCGATGGCCATGGCGGTTCCCGCCACAGAGCGGATCCTTTTGGCAAAGACCGCTCCGAAGGTGGAAATGGCCAGGAACAGAAGTTCAATCAAAAACAGGGCGGAAGCGGCTAACAGGGCATGGCTGAGCGGAGCGTTGGTCTCTGGAGAATAGTGGTATAGAAGTAGCATAGTAGAGATATAGGCCATATTGGAAAGAACCAAAAGGGTCACGGCGGCCAGCAATTTTGAAAGAAAGAGCGAGGCTCTGCTTTGGGGCTTGGTAAGCAGGAAATCCATGCATTTGCTTCGTTTTTCCCGGGCAAAGATGGAAAGCCCCAGAATGCAAGCCATGATGGCGCCACATAGCTGAATGTACAAAAAGCCAAAGGCATAGAAACCGCTGTAGCTGAAAATGTCGGCGACGGACATGCCGAAGGCGGCCGCAAATTCAGGCGGGAAATCCTTGAGTACGGCTTCCACGGCAGTGCGGCTATTCAAATACGTGGGATAGACGGCCAGCATCAGGGCGGTAAGCACCAGGAGCAGCGTAACGGTCCAGGTGAGCACGCCTTTCCATTGCCGCTTTAGCTCAAACAGATAGACGTTCATGCCTCACGGCCCCCTTCGCTGGCATAGAAGTGGAGAAAAATCTCTTCCAGCTCAGGCTCGCTGAGATCCACGTCCACCAGGGGCTGGGCGTTCAATTTTTGGAGCAGAGCATTACAATCTCCGCTGTAGAGGAAACTCACATGGTTTTCCTGCACCTGTACATCTGTCGCGCCCTCCAGCACAAAGGCGGTTAGCGGCTCTTGGGCGGTAAAACGAACGCGCTTGTAGGCGTTTTTCCGCAGGTCGGCGATCTTTTGCGTGCTGATGATGCGGCCCTCTTTGATGATGGCTACACGACCACAGATGCGCTGTACCTCGCTTAGGATATGCGAAGAGAATAAAACGGTGGCGCCACGGTCGTTTTCCTGCTGGATGAGGTCAAAGAAAGTTCTTTGCATCAAGGGATCCAGGCCGCTGGTGGGTTCGTCCAAGATGATCAGCTTGGGGGAATGAAGCAGCCCCTGCACGATTCCCACCTTCTTTTTATTGCCCAGGCTCATGTCTTCGATTTTCTTGTGCAGGTCCAGTTCCAATGCGCCCGCCAGCTCACGGATGCGGGCGGTGCAGTCCTTTTGGTAAAAGCTGGCGGAGTAGGCGAGCAAATCCATGGCGCGCATGTGATCGTAGTAAAAGACCTCGCTGGGGAGATAACCCACCTCCGAAAGGATTTGGACCTTCTCCTTTTCCGAGTCCAAGCCAAAGATGCGCGTCTCACCGCTGGTCTTATGGATCAGCGACAGCAGCGTGCGGATGGTGGTGGATTTTCCCGCGCCATTGGGGCCAATAAAGCCAAAAATCTCGCCGTCTTCCACCTGCAGATCCACATCGATGATTCCGCGGGCTTTTCCGTAATACTTGGTCAGCTTTTCCGTTTCAATGATCGCGCTCATGGGAAACATCCTCCTGCCGTTGTGAGAATGAGTTTTCCCTGTCATTGTAGTCCTTTTCTCAAGATTTTCAATCCTTATTTTTCCTCTTTTCGCATTGAAGTGCTGAAACGTCCGTTTGGCGGTCTCAACGTGGGAAAGGTGTTTTTTATGCATGGTTTATAGACTGAAATTATGCCTAAAATTTTGTCCCATAGAACATTTACCCTGCTGGAGGATTGTGGTAAAGTAAAAAATAAAAAAGGGATCTAGGCAGGCCTAAAAGAGGAGTGTATGTGATGTACATATCCAATGAAAGCGCACAGACCATCATCAACGAGGTCAGCAGCATCCTCAACCAACAGTTAAATTTTATGAATGCCGAAGGCGTGATTATTGCCAGTACGAACCAAAACCGGATCGGCCAGTTTCATGAGGGCGCCGCGCGGATGATTCGGGAATCCCTTGCGGAGTTTACCATTCTGAGCGACGATGCTTACCAGGGTGCGAAAAAAGGCTGCAATTTCCCTTTGCAGCTGGATGACACGGTGGTGGGCGCCATTGGAATCACGGGGGAAAGCCAGGAGGTTTATAAGTACGGCCAGATCATTAAAAAGATGACGGAGATCCTGCTGAGGGATTACGATTCCATGGAGAAGCGGAAAATTGAGGAACGCATTCGCCAGCGCTTTTTGGATGATTGGACCTTGACGAGCATAGACGTGACGGAGCGCGGCTTTCAGCAACGTGCCAAGGCCCAGGGGATCGATTTGGCGATCCGCAGGCGGGTACTGGTGTTTCGCATTCGGGATATGGACAAATATTCCGATAGCTCCCCAGGGCAAAAAACCATCGATATGGTGAACCGCACCGTTCGCAGGCTGGCGCAGGAGGTGGCAGGGGGGATCTTTAGCAAGACCGCCTCCAGCATGATTTGCCTGTCGCCCCTGTGGGAAGAGGAGCAGCTCCGCGCCTTTGCGGACAATGTGCTTCAAAAGGTCAAGGCGCAGCATGGCATTGAGTTGGTGGCTGGTGCGGACAGCAACGCCATGGCGGCGGAGTTGTCGGTTTTTCATGGCTACCAGCAGGCATTAAAGGCCCTGCGCGCCAGCCTCATGAACCAGACAAGCCCCATTTGCTTTTATGATGCCTTGACCTATGAGCTTTTTTTAGAAGAGATTTCCGACCATTCCAAGGAACAATTCATTCGGCAGGTGTTTCGGGGGGTGAGCCGTAAAGAGCGGGAAGAGTATATCAAGCTGATCCGCACCCTGTACGAATGTGACGGCTCCCTGCAAGCGGCGGCGGAGGCGCATTTTATTCATAAAAACACGCTTCAATACCGCTTGCGGGTCCTTGCGGAAAAAACAGGCTACGACCCCCGAAAGTATTATGCGATTCCGCTGTATTCCTTGGCGCTTTTGTTTGAGCGGGAGTGAACAGTGTTTAAAAACGGCCCAAAACGCATTTTCCGCTTTGCGCGGCATGGAGGTGAAAAAGAAGAAATTACGCCAAGCAACCCATCCATCACAATAAGGTAAGGAGGAAAGATTCATGACTGGTCTTGGCTTACTCATCGTGTTTGTCGTTCTCATTATTGTTATGATCCTGGCGATTTCCAAATTCAAGGTTCATCCGTTTCTGGCGCTGATGGGCGTTTCGCTGATCCTAGCGTTTGTGGCGGGGCTTCCCTTGGTGAAAACGGCCGATAAGCTCGGCATTCCCGAGATTATTGGCGGCGGCTTCTCCGGTGCTTTTTCCAGCTTGGGTATCGTGATCATTCTGGGCGCGCTTATTGGGTACTTCCTGGAAAAAACCGGCGCGGCACTAAAAATGGCGGACGTGGTGGTGCGCGTGGTCGGCAAAAAGCATCCCCAGCTGGCCATTTTGATCATGGGCTGGATCGTTTCCATTCCGGTGTTCTGTGATAGCGGTTTTGTCATCTTAAACCCTATCCGCAAAGCCATGGTGAAAAAGACCGGCGTTTCTAGCGTTTCCATGAGCATTGCGCTGTCCTTGGGCCTGTACACCTCCCACGTGCTGATTCCTCCTACCCCTGGCCCCATCGCGGCGGCCAACTCTCTGGGCCTTGCGGACAATCTTTTGCTGGTGATTGCCATTGGCGCGCTGGTTTCCATTCCGATCCTGATCGCGGGCTATTTCTTTGCCAAGGTGATTGGCAAGAAGGTCCAAAGCAATGAGGACACGAGCAATACGGATAAGAGCTACGACGAGCTTTTGGCCGAAGCGGGCAAGCTGCCCAACGGCTTCATGGCCTTTGCGCCCATCGTGGTCCCCATTTTGCTTATGGCCATCGGTTCTGTGATTTCCATGGCCAAGGGCGCGGGCTGGGCAGCGGATCTGTTCAAGTTCTTCGGCACGCCTATGATTGCTTTGGCTATCGGCCTGATCATCAGCATCGTGTCCCTGGCACTGAGCGGCAAAATGAGCGAGTTCCGTGATTTGACGGAAGAGACCTTAAAGACCGTAGGCCCCATCTTGTTTGTCACAGCGGCCGGCGGCGTGCTGGGGCGTGTGATCACGGAAGCGGGCATCGTGACCTATATTACGGAAAATGCCGGATTCTTAAAGAACGTGGGTATTTTCTTCCCCTTCCTGCTGGCGGCGATCCTCAAGACCGCGCAGGGCTCCTCCACGGTGGCCATTACCACCACCGCCGGCATTCTGGGCGCTTTCTCCGCCGGCGATAGCCTGATGGCCGCGCTAGGGCTGACCACCCCCGTGGCTGCCGCGCTGACCGTTATGGCCATTGGTGCGGGCGCGATGACTGTTTCCCACGCCAACGATTCCTACTTCTGGGTAGTGACCAACTTTGGCGGCATGAAGGCTGAGGATGGGTACAAGACCCAAACCCTGGGCACCTTGGTTACGGGTATTGTGGGCATCTTGGGAATCTTCCTGGTTTCGCTGATTTTTCACTAACGTTTGAAGGCGGAGGAGGGGCGAATCCTCTCCTCCGCTTACCAAACCATCGGAAAGGGAAATGACCATGTCTTTACGAGCAGATGCGGAGCAAATCATGGCCCAAGCGCTTCACGCGGTTTTGCCGGACGAGGCTGTGAAACGCGCCCTACACAAGCATCCGATTCGTGGCCAATGCTACGTGATCGCCATTGGAAAGGCCGCCTACCGCATGGCGGCGGCGGCGGGCCAGGTGCTGGGAGACAAAGTGAAGCAGGGCATCGTGATTACGAAATATGGGCATGGCGGGCCAGCGCTTCCCCGCATTGAGCAGGTGGAGGCAGGGCACCCCATTCCTGATGAAAACGGTCTTTTGGGCGCTGGGAAGGCGCTTGAATTGGTCAAAAATCTTACGCCGGAGGACACAGTGGTGTTTTTGGTCTCTGGCGGCGGCTCCGCCTTGTTTGAATCTCCCCTGGACGGGGTGGGGTTGAAGGATATTGCGGGCATCACCAAAGAGCTTTTGGCTTGCGGCGCGGACATTGTGGAAATCAACACCATCCGAAAGCATCTCTCCGCTGTGAAGGGCGGGCGCTTTGCCCAGGCCTGCGCTCCTGCGAATATTCTGACGATTGTCCTTAGCGATGTGCTGGGGGATTCGCTGGATAGCATCGCTTCCGGCCCAACCTATCCGGACTCCAAAACTTCTGACGATGCCCTGAAGATTTTGCAAAAGTACCAGCTTTGCCCAGCCCCCCATGTGTTGGCTGCGTTGCGGCAGGAAACGCCCAAGACGCTGGAAAATGTGACCACCGAGATTACAGGCAATGTGCGCGTGCTGTGCGATACTGCTGCAAAGAGCGCCCAAAGCCTTGGCTATACCCCGTTGATTTTGACCACGACGCTGAACTGCGAGGCCCGGGAAGCGGGCGCGTTTCTAGGCGCTCTGATCGCGGAGGTCAAAGCCTCCGGCCAGCCTGTAAGCCCGCCCTGTGCGTTGATTCTTGGCGGCGAAACCGTGGTTCATCTTTGCGGGAACGGGCTGGGAGGGAGAAACCAGGAGCTTTGCCTGGCTGGCGCGCTAGGGATTGCGGACCTGGAAAATGTGCTTTTGTTTTCCCTGGGGTCAGACGGAACCGACGGCCCCACGGATGCTGCCGGCGGCATGGTGGACGGCCGCTTTTTTCAGGAGGCAAAAGCGCGGGGGCTGGAGCCCTATGCCTATTTGCAGAAAAACGATTCCTACCATTTGCTCAAAGCCATGAACGCCTTGATTGTGACAGGGCCTACCGGCACCAATGTGAATGATTTAACCGTGGCTTTGATCCGGTAAAAAGGCTTTTTTCCAAAAAGAGCTGACGAGGACAATGTGAAAAGCGAATGCGCGAGGCTTGCGCATTCGCTTTTGACATTGGAGTTTTTACAAGGAATGACTTTCCATTGGTTGGTTAATCTGTTATAATAAAAGGTAAGTCATCCGCGTGGATGGGTGATGGTCACGAGAGGAGCAACGCAGCGTGTACTTTGAAAAGCGATATATCCGGAAAATTGAAAAGATATTTGAAGAATTGAGCGTACCCATGCGGCTTTTTGACGCGCAAGGGATCTGCTTGGTCCCCGAGGACGGCGCGGGTATAAAAATGCCGGAAACCGTGATGGCGCCTGGAATTAACCACCGTATAGGGAATCAGTTTTTTCGGATGCTGGATATGCATCCGCAGTTGGCGCTGGTCTGTATGGACCATCTGGCGGGTGTGGAGGATTTGCTGGTGATGACGGACGCCATGCTGATGAACATGTTCAAAAGCGGGCTTTCCATTGCCAGCCACAGCGATGTGTACCGCCGCACGCTCAAGCAGGAATTATCGGGGACGGACCTGGTCACCCGCGCGGGCGAGCACCAGATTCCCCTGGAGATGGAACGCTGCGTGATGCTGTTTCAAATGGAGCAAACGGAAAAAGCAAGTGCATACAGCATTTTGGGAGAATTGATCCCGCTGACAGATACGGACGCGCTGGTGGAAATGAACCGCTATACCGTGGCCTTGATTAAGGATATGGACGGAATTGACGGCTTTGAAGAGCTGTATCAATTCGCCCAAGCCGTGCAGGAAACCCTGATGGAGGAGGCCGTTAAGACCACGGAGGTGGGCATAGGGGAAGTCAAGCATACCTTGGCGCAATTGGGGGAAAGCTATCTGGAGGCCAAGCGCGCCATGGAGGTTGGGCATATTTTTTCCGATGAGGAAACCATCCATGTGTTTCGCAGGCTTATGCTGGAACGCTTTTTAATGAACGTGCCCCGGGAAGAAAGCATGCACTACCACTCCTTGCTCTTCAACCGCAAAACGGCCAAGCTCTTTAACGATGAAATGCTCCAAACCATTGAGATGTTCTTTCGCAAAGACTTGAATCTTTCGGACACGGCAAGGCAGTTGTTCATCCACCGCAACACCCTGGTGTATCGGCTGGACAAGGTGCAAAGACAAACAGGTCTAGATTTGCGGCATTTCAATGATGCCGTGACCTTTAAAATCCTGTATGAACTGAAAAAATGCGGACAAGAAAAGCCCAAGCAAATTATCTAATGGCCAAGAAGTGAGGGATGCCCCATGAAGCATTCGCTGCGGATTTCCGGAAAACTACTGATCGTCATGATTATGATTTCGCTGTTGCTGACGGGCTGCTCCCTTTTGCCTAGCACCGTCGCCAACACCATCAAGGACGCGGCTCAGGGCGGAACACCCGGTGAGACCGTGACCATTTCCAAAGAAGAATATGAGCGCTACCAAAAGTATCAGGAGCTGGATGAGCTTTTGCAGGTGGTAGAAGCGTACTATTATCAGGAGCCCAATGTGGACGCCATGATCGAAAATGCCGAGCGCGGGCTGTTGTTCGGGCTGGAAGATCCGTACACCTTCTACTATAATCCGGAGCAATACGCCCAAATGTGGGAGGATGACGAAGGCGAATACGCAGGGGTGGGCATCCAGCTCATGGGCTCCATGGAAACCTACCTATGCGTCATCACCCGGGTGTTTGACGGAACGCCTGCTTTCAAAGCGGGAATCCGCAAAGGCGACATCCTGTTGATGGTGGACGATTTGGAAGTAACGGCCTACAGCATGAATGAAGCGGTCAAGATCATGCGGGGTGAAGTGGGCAAGACCGTGAAGCTGCAGGTGCAGCGCGGAGAAGAGAGGCTGGAATTTACCGTGCCCAGGGCTGTGGTGCATGTCAATTGGGTCAGCAGCTGCATGCTGGAAGGCTCGGTAGGCTACATCGCGCTCTATGAGTTCTCGGGAGACTGCGCGGTGAAGTTCAAGGAGCAAATGGACACTCTGATTTCCCAGGGCGCCAAGGGGCTGGTGATAGACCTGCGGGATAACCCGGGCGGCTGGGTAGACGACGCTATCAAGCTGGCGGATATCTTCCTGCCCGATACCAACGTGGCCTATTTGGAAAATCGTGCGGGAGAACGGGAGTATTACAAGGCCCAGGCTGGGGAGCTCAGCATTCCGCTGGTGGTGCTGATCAATGAAAACTCGGCTTCCGCCTCTGAAATCCTGTCCGGCGCGCTGCAGGACCATCAAAAGGCCACCATCGTGGGGAAAAAGAGCTTTGGCAAGGGCGTGGTGCAGTACGTGTTGCCGGTAGGCGCCAAGGGCGCGGGTATGCAGCTGACCACGGCCCAGTATTTCACCCCCAATGGCAATAAGGTACATAAGGTGGGCATTACGCCAGATGTGGAAGCCCTGATGCCCGAAGGCGATACCACCCTGTACCAGCTGGGGGATTTAAGTGATGCGCAGTTGAAAAAAGCCCATGAAGTGGCTTTGGAGCTGATTCAAAAGCAAGGACAATAGGTTGGCCCAAAGGGCTCAGCCAAGGCGGAGGCTTTGACGGATTTCGTCAAGACCTCCGCTTTTTGTCTTGCGTGTTTGCCCAGTACAAGCTATAATCAAAGAGACAAATGAATCAAAGGCGTATCTGCGCGAAAGCGCGCGGCATGTGTGGCTCAAGCCCGCAGGCCGTGGGAACCGGATGAAAGTTCCGGACTAACCCAGTAACCGTGATGCGGACGAAGGAACAGGGTACTTTGTACCGGCCACTGCCAAAGGCGGGAAGGCGTTCCAAGTAGGATGAAGCTAAGTCGGGAGACCGAGATGCACCGTAATCAGCTCCTCTGGGGATGGGCAACTTGAACGCATAAGGAACGAAGTTTCCGCGAATCAAAGGAACGAGTCCCTTTTCAAGCCCTCTCAAAGGCGAAAGAGCAGCGCTCTTTCGGAAGGTTTCATTTGTGCAAGAATGAAAGGGAGGGTTTTTTTCATGTTCAAAAAGAGGATCTCGGTTTTGCTGTGTCTGGTGCTGGTGTTGGGGCTTGGGACCTGGGCGCTGGGGGAAGAACGGACGATTGTGGACATGAAGGGCCGAAGCGTAACGATTCCTGAAGCCGTTACGCGGGTGGTGGCCATGGCGCCGGCGGACTGTGAAATTCTCTACGCCCTTGGCGCTGAGGACGTGCTGGTGGGGCGGGGGATGGACTGCGATTATCCCCAGGCAGTGGAGGCGGTGCCTGTGGTCAATTCCGGCGCCACCACCAATTTGGAGCAGATTATTGCGCTAGAGCCCCAATTGGTTTTGATGAACACCATGGCCCAGCCTTTGGAACAGGTTCAGGCCCTGGAGGCCTCGGGAATCTCCGTGATAGCCACGGATACCACGAATATCCAAGGGGTGTACGAGGCCATTGCCTTAATCGGCGCTTTGGTTTCCCGCCAGGAGGAAGCCGGCGCGTTGGTGACCCAAATGCAGGAGGCCTTTGCGGCGTTACACGATCAAGGTGCGCAGCTGCAGGGAAAAACCGTCTACTTTGAGGTTTCGCCCTTGCAATACGGCTTGTGGACGGCGGGGAAGAATACCTTCCTGGATGAAATCGCCGCGGTGCTAGGGCTGAGAAATGCCTTCGCGGATGTGGACGGCTGGGCGGAGGTCTCTCAGGAGCAGGTGATCGCCCGCGATCCGGATGTGATCGTCACCCTGTTTGGCGGCGACGGAAGCGCGGTTGCGCCGGCGGAGGAAATCAAAGCGCGGGTGGGCTGGGAAGGCCTCGCGGCGGTGAAGGGCGGCGCAGTGCTGGCGGCGGATCCCAATGAAATTTCCAGGCCGGGTCCCCGGCTGGTAACCGCCGCGGAGAACTTGCTTGCCTTTGTGAAAGCCACCCTTTCCCAAAAGGGTGTGAGTCCGTGAAACGTCAGAGCGCCTTTGGCTGGCGGGCCTACCTGCTCTGGAGCGTCGTTCTTTTGGCGACGGTTGTACTTTGTTGCTGTGTGGGGAGCGTCATGCTCCCCATCAGCGACGTGCTCAAAGCGTTTTTAGAAGGTCTTCTAGGGACCGGCGGGCCTTTGGAAACGGCCACGGAAAAAATTTTGCTATCCGTGCGGCTTCCCCGGGTTTTGTGCGTGGCGCTGATGGGGGCCGCGCTGTCACTTTGCGGGGCGGCCATGCAGGGCCTTTTGCGCAATCCCTTGGCGGATGGGTCCACGTTGGGGGTATCCTCTGGCGCTTCCCTGGGCGGAGCGCTGGCCATAGCTCTGGGGATCTCCCTGCCAGGCTTTCATTATGCGGGGATCATTGTGATGGCCATGCTTTTTGCCTTTGGGTCGTTGCTGCTCATTATGGGACTCGCCTATGCCCTGGATCGCTCTTTAAAAACCCATACGGTGATTTTGATCGGCGTGGTGTTTACCATGCTTTCCGCCAGCCTGATCAATTTGATCACGGTCTTTTCCAGCGAAAGCCTCAAATCCATCGCCTTTTGGACCATGGGCTCGCTGACGGGAAGCAATTTTATCAACGCCCTCACGCTTCTCTTGGCGCTGGCCTTTTGCGCCTGTGTGCTCATGAGCCATGCCCGGGAATTGAACGCCTTTGCCATGGGGGAGGAGGACGCCGCATCCCTGGGCGTCCCTGTGAAGCGTGTGAAATTTGTGGTTTTGCTTACGGTCTCGGCCATGATCGGGGTGTGCGTTTCCATTGGCGGGAACATTGGCTTTGTGGGCTTGATGGTGCCCCATGCCATGCGCATGGTGGTGGGGCAAAACTATCGGCGGCTGTTACCCGCCTCCTTGTTTGCCGGCGCGGTGTTTTTGCTGCTGGCGGACTTATTGGCCAGAACGCTTTTAAATCCTGTGGAGCTTCCCATTGGCGTGGTGACCTCTCTCATCGGCGCGGCGGCTTTCTTGTGGATTTTCTATCACTACCGGAAAGCGAGGAAATAAGTGTGATCGAAGTCAAAGAGGTTAGCGTCAGCTATGAGGGCGTTTGTGTGGTGGAGCCCACCAGTTTTACGGTAAAGGCGGGCGAGTGGTGGATGATCGCTGGCCCCAACGGAGCTGGAAAGTCATCCTTGGTCAAGGCCATCGCGCAGCTGCTTCCCTATGCGGGTACGGTGCTTTGGCAGGGGGAGGACGCCCGAGATTTTCCCACCCGGGAATGGGCGAAAAGGGTGGGGGTCGTGTCCCAGATGCATGGCATGGAGTACGGCTTCACTGTGGAAGAAGTGGTGGAAATGGGCCGGTATGCCCATCAAAAAGGCGCGTTGGGCGGGCAGGACCAAAAGGCCGGCCCCATCCTTGAAAGCGCGCTTCGGGCCACAGGGCTGTTGGAATTGCGGGAGCGGAACGTTCTTACCCTTTCCGGCGGCCAATGGCAGCGGACAGTTCTGGCCCGGGTGTTTGCCCAGGACCCGGCAGTGCTCTTGTTGGACGAGCCTGCCAATCACCTGGATCTTTCCTACCAAAAGCAATTGTTCGATCTGATCCAGGACTGGCTGTCAAAGGGCGAGCGGGCCGTGGTTTCCGTGGTGCATGACGTGAGCCTGGCCAAAAAATATGGCACCCACGCCCTGCTTTTGGAGGAAGCGCAAACCATCGCTCAAGGCCCTGCGGAAGCGGTACTCACAAAAGAAAATCTAGAAAAAGCCTATCACATGGATATTTATGCCTGGATGCAATCATTGCTTGACCAGTGGCTATGAATGAGGCTTGTATTTCTGCCGATGATCGTATATAATCAAATCAGTAATGTAAGAGCTTTCAATGCGAGGTGGAAGTACAGGCATGAAAGTGCAGCGAACCATAACGATTTATGATATCTCGCAACGGTCAGGCGTATCCATTGCCACGGTGTCCCGTGTGATTAACGGCAGCGACGTGGTCAGCGAGGAGACGCGCAAAAAGGTGCTGGCCGTGATTGCCGAATGCGGTTACACCCCCAACGCTTTTGCCCGGGGCCTAGGACTGAACACCATGAATACGGTGGGGATTCTCTGCGCGGATGTGGCAGATCCGTTTATGGCGCAGGCCATCTCTTTTTTGGAAAAAGGCCTGCGCGAAAACGGATACGATTCGCTTTTGTGCTGTACGGGCTCTTTGCTGAAAGACCGGCAAAAGGGCTTGGACCTTTTGCTGTCCAAGCATGTGGATGGGATCATTTTGGTGGGCTCCAATTATGTGAGCCTGGACAGGGAAAAAAACGCATACATTTTGTCCGCAGCGGCCAAAACCCCCATTCTGATCCTCAATGCCATGCTAGAGGGCGAAAACATTTATTGTTCTTATTGCGATGACCGCACCGCTACCCTAAACGCCGCGCAAATGCTGTTGAAGGCGGGCAGAAGCCGCATCCTGTATTTGTATCAGGCCAAGACCTATTCGGGCGTAAAAAAGCTGGAGGGTTATCAGCAGGCCTACCGCTTGCTGGGGCTGCCTCTAAATAAAGAGCTCATGGTCGAGTGCAAAGCCGATGCGGGCATTGCGGAGATCAAAGCTCTTTTGGAATCGGTGGCCAGGCAGGGGATCTTCTTTGACGCGATCATGACGGCCACGGATGATATGGCGCTGGGTGCGGTGAAATACGCCAAGGCCGCCGAGCGCAAGATACCGGAAGAGCTGCCCATCGTGGGCTACAACAATTCCTCCCTTTGCCTGTGCACGGATCCGGAGCTTTCTTCGGTGGACAATAAGCTCTTTTTGATTTGTGAAAACTGCGTGACCACGTTGATGGGTATTTTGGCAGGGGAAGAAATGCCCAAAAGCCGCGTATTTCCCAGCGAGTTCATTCAACGAGGCACCACAGCCATACCGCGATAAGGCCGCAAGAGGAGGACAAAAGATGAACGCTTTCCTGGACCAAAACTTCCTGTTGGATACCAAGACCGCCCAAAGGCTCTACCACGAGCATGCGGCCAAGGAACCTATCATGGATTATCATTGCCATATCAATCCGCAGGAGATTTATGAGGATCGCCGGTATGAAACCATCACCCAGGTGTGGCTGGGCGGAGATCATTACAAATGGCGGCTAATGCGTTCGGCGGGGGTGCAGGAGCGTTACATCACCGGCGACGCGCCGCCCCGGGAGAAGTTTCAAAAGTGGGCGGTGACGGTTTCCCGGGCCATCGGCAATCCGCTGCATCATTGGAGCCATTTGGAGTTGCGCCGCTATTTCGGTTATGAGGGGATCTTGAACGGAGAAACTGCCGAAACCGTGTGGCAGCTTTGCAACCAAAAGCTGCATGAAGAAGGGTATTCCGTTCGCGGGCTCATTCTTCACTCCAATGTGAAGCTGATTTGCACCACGGATGACCCAGTGGATTCGCTTGTCTGGCACGAAAAGCTGGCTACGGACGCCTCCTTTCCAGTGGCGGTGCTGCCCGCCTGGCGGCCGGACAAGGCCATGAATATGGAGAAGCCGGATTTCACGGACTATTTGCAAACACTTTCCCAAGCGGCGGGCGTGGCCGTGGAGAGCTTTGCGGCGCTGAAACAGGCGCTTTGCGCCAGGATGAGTTTTTTTCACGCCCATGGCTGCCGCCTGTCCGATCATGGCCTGGATTATGTGATGTATGATCCTTGCTCGGAGGAAGAGGCAGAGGCGATTTTTCAAAAGCGGCTGCAGGGGCAAATCCCCACCCAGGCGGAAACGGCAAAGTTCAAAACCGCCTTTATGTTGTTTATGGGCAGAGAGTACCGCCGCTTGGGCTGGACCATGCAATTGCATTACGGCTGCCGCCGCAACAACAATACGCTGATGTTTGAAAAGCTGGGCCCTGATACGGGCTATGATTGCATCGATAATTACGCGCCTACGGCGCAGCTGGCCGCCTATCTGGACGCGCTGGGTAGGGAGCTTCCCCAAACCATTCTGTATAGCTTAAATCCAAACGACGATCAAGCCATCGATACCCTTTTGGGGTGCTTTCAAAACGAGGAGGCCATTGGGAAGATCCAGCATGGCAGCGCCTGGTGGTTTAACGATCATTTCACCGGAATGACCCATCAATTGACCTCCCTGGCAAGTCTTGGGTACTTGGCGGGCTTTGTGGGCATGCTCACGGACAGCCGCAGCTTTCTCTCCTATCCCCGCCATGAGTATTTCCGCCGGATCCTGTGTCGGCTTTTTGGCCGTTGGGTGGAAGAGGGCATGTACCCAGACGATGAAAAAATCCTTGGCGAAATGGTTCGCGATATCTCCTACCGTAATGCCTCGCGCTATTTTCATTTCGGACAAAAATAAGAAGGGATGGGGTTTAACATGGAAATGATTCAAAAGCTCTCTTTGGCAGGCTTGGTGCCCGTGATCAAGGTGGAGAACGTGGAGGACGCGGTGCCTCTGTGCAAGGCGCTTTCCGATGGCGGGCTGCCTGTGGCTGAAATCACCTTTCGGTCCGATGCGGCGGAGGAATCCATCCGGCGGGTGCACGCGGAGCTTCCCCATGTGATTCTGGGCGCCGGAACGGTGTTGACCACCGAGCAGGTGGACAGGGCCAAGGCTGCCGGCGCCACCTATATCGTGTCTCCTGGGCTGAATCCTTCCGTGGTGCAGCACTGCCAAAAGGTAGGCATTCCCATTGTGCCTGGCTGCGCCAATCCCAGCGACATTGAAACCGCTCTGTCTTTAGGGCTGAAAACCGTCAAATTCTTTCCGGCGGAACAATTGGGTGGGCTGAATATGATCAAGGCCCTGAGCGGCCCCTATGGCAATATCACCTTCCTGCCCACCGGCGGCGTGAGCGAGAAAAACCTGAATGATTATCTGAATTTTTCCAAGGTGATCGCCTGTGGCGGCAGCTGGATGGTGCCCGCAGACGCCATTGCCGCCAAGGACTGGAAAAAGATCGAAAGCCTGACCCGCACCGCGGTTTCTTTGATGCTGGGGCTGGAATTGCGCCATGTGGGCATCAACAGCGGAAGTCCGGAAACAGCGGCCAAGGATGCGGAAATGCTTATGAAGCTGCTGGGCTGGGAACTCAAGGATGGCAACAGCAGCATGTTTGTGGGCGCAGGTTTTGAGCTGATGAAAAAGCCCTTCCGCGGCGCCCATGGCCATATCGCCATCGCTTGCAACGATCTGCCCCGGGCCCGCTGGCATTTGGAGCAGAGGGGCTTCGCCTTTGATGAGGAGAGCTTAACGGAAAAGAACGGAAAGCCCATGGCCATTTATTTCAAGGATGAAATCGCCGGTTTCGCTTTCCATTTGCTGCAAAAATAAGGAGGTCATTCCCATGTCCAAAGTGGTTACCTTCGGTGAGATCATGCTTCGCCTCAAAAGCCCCGGATATGAACGCTTGCTCCAGTCGCCTGTTGTGGAAGCCACCTTTGGCGGCGGAGAAGCCAATGTATGTGTATCCCTTGCCAATTTTGGCATGGAAACGGCCTATGTGACCGTTTTGCCCGATAATGATTTGGGCGCGGCCTGCTTGCGGGAATTGCGTGGCTTTGGGGTGGATGTCCAAAGCATTGTGAAAAAGCCGGGGCGCATGGGCATCTATTTTATGGAAACCGGCGCGGTGCAGCGCGCCAGCAAGGTGATTTACGACCGTGCGGGCTCCGCCATCTGTGAGGCCAAGGTAGGGGATATCGACTGGAAGCAAGCCTTTCAGGGCGCTGATTGGTTCCATATCACCGGCATCACGCCCGCCATCAGCAAAAGCGCGTCCGAATTGAGCTTGGAAGCGGTGAAGGCTGCCAAGGAGATGGGCCTGCATGTGAGCTGTGACCTGAATTACCGGAAAAACCTTTGGAAGTACGGTGTACGCGCGGACGAGTTCATGCCCGAACTGGTCAAGTATGTGGATACCATCATTGCCAATGAGGAAGATTTCCAGAAGTCCCTGGGGCTCAAGGCGGATTCCGCCGAAGCGGTGGAAAGCGGCGAACTGAACATTGAGCAATATAAGGCCATCGCCTCGCTGGCCATGAAAACCTATCCGAATGTGAAGCGCGTGGCCATTACCCTACGGGAGAGCAAGTCCGCCAACCATAATGACTGGAGCGCATGCCTGTACAATGGGAAAGACTTCTATCTTTCCCGCAAGTATGCCATTACGGACATCGTGGACCGGGTAGGCGGCGGCGACAGCTTTGGCGCGGGCCTCATCTATGGCATTCGGCAGTATCAAGACGAGAAGGCCGCCTTGGAGTTCGCGGTGGCGGCTTCCTGCTTGAAGCATACCATCCTTGGGGATTTCAACCGTGTGTCGGTTTCGGAAGTGGAAGGCTTGATGAAGGGCAGCGGCAGCGGGCGCGTACAGCGGTAAGGCGAGAGGAGAACAATCATGAAACTGAGCGTGCGGTACCCCAGCCATCAGGAGGACGCAAAGCACTATACCACGGAGCGCTTGCGGGAGCAGTACCTGATCGAAAAGGTGTTTGAAGCCGAGGAAGCCCTGTTGACCTATAGCCATTTTGATCGCATCGTGGCTGGCGGCGTGATGCCTGTGCACAAAGCGGTGGAACTTTCGGGCAGCAAAGAGATGGCGTCCCAATCTTTTCTGGAGCGTCGTGAAATGGGCGTGATCAACATTGGGGGCGAAGGCCGTATCACCGTGGATGGAACGGTCTATGAGCTCAAGCCTCGTGACGGGCTGTATGTGGGCATGGGCGCTAAGCAGATTTCCATGGAAAGCGCCAATCCCCAAAACCCCGCTAAGTTTTACCTAAACACCTGCCCTGCCCACAAAACCTATCCCACAGTGAAGGTGGATATTGAAAAAGCCAACAAGCGCCCCCTGGGTACGGTGGAGAACTGCAACAAACGCACCATTTACCAGTATTTTCATCCCGAGGTGATGGAAAGCTGCCAGCTGTGTATGGGCCTGACGGCGCTGGAGCGGGGCTCTAACTGGAACACCATGCCCTGCCATACCCACGAGCGCCGCATGGAGGTCTATCTCTATTTCGATCTGCCCGAGAACAATGTGGTGTTCCACATGATGGGCGAGCCCACGGAAACCCGCCATATCGTGATGCAAAACGAGCAGGCGGTCATTTCGCCTTCCTGGTCCATTCACTCCGGCGTGGGAACTAGCAACTATACCTTCATCTGGGGCATGTGCGGAGAAAACCAGGCTTTTGACGATATGGACGGCGTGCCCATGCAGACTTTGAAGTAAGGAGAATCATCCTATGGATATGAACGCTTTTTCCCTGAAAGGCAAGGTGACATTGGTTACGGGCGGGTCTTACGGCATCGGCTTTGCTATCAATTCCGCCTTCGCGGCCGCAGGCGCCACCTGCGTATTTTGCGACATCAACCAGGAACTGGTGGACAAGGGCATTGCGGCCTATCAAGAGGCGGGCATTGCGGCTCATGGCTATGTGTGCGATGTGACCAGCGAGCCGGAAGTGGACGCCATGGTCCAAAAGATCGAACAAGAGGTCGGCGTGATCGACATTTTGGTCAACAACGCGGGCATCATCAAGCGCATTCCCATGACGGAGATGAGCGCCGAGGATTTCCGAAAAGTCATTGATGTGGACTTGAACGCGCCCTTTATCTGCGCCAAAGCGGTGATTCCCTCCATGATCAAAAAGGGTCACGGCAAGATTATTAATATTTGCTCTATGATGAGTGAATTGGGCCGCGAGACCGTTTCGGCCTACGCGGCGGCCAAGGGCGGGCTGAAGATGCTGACTCGAAACATCTGCTCGGAATACGGCGGGCAAAACATCCAATGCAACGGCATTGGCCCGGGCTATATCGCCACGCCGCAAACCGCGCCCCTGCGGGAGGAAGGCCATCCCTTCAACAGCTTCATCATTGCCAAAACCCCTGCCGCTCGCTGGGGTACCACGGAGGATTTGATGGGGCCTGCCGTGTTCCTGGCCTCC
>JAVBVF010000028.1:0-64214 GCA_031554475.1 Eubacteriales bacterium
CCTGGCTGTCAAAAAAGGTTCCAGGAGACGGCCTCCGGCGGCTAAAGGGCTGTTGCCCTTTAGAATCCCTTTGCTGAAACGCCCATTTCATGGGCGTTTCACAGATGGGTCCAGGGCACAGCCCTGGCAGAGGTTTGGAGGCGGAGCCTCCAAAAAGGGTTTATCGACAAGCTGGCATGGCCCCTGATGAGAAAATCAGGGGCCATGCTTCGGATTTCCATTTATGGGTATTGCCTTTATTCAGCCACAGCCACTTCCAGGCGCCATTCGTAGTGTTCCGTCTCTTCGGTCAGTTCCACGTCCAGCTTGAGGCCATTGCCATGCTCAGCGTTCTGCCAGCCCTTGCCGTCGTTGTATTGCCATTGCAGGTCTACCTTGACGCCTTCATAACCGATGAGCTCCGCGCAGAGGGTGAAGGTCTCGCCGTATTGCACCTTGTCTTGGAGGACATGGATGCGAACTTCGCGGGCCAGCTGTTGCTTCTCGGGGGCGGGGGTGGGTTCTTCCTCCGCAGGGGCGAGGGCCTCCTCGGGCTTCGCGGTGGGGGTGGGCGTGGCTTCCGGCTCTTCGGTCACGGCAGGGGTGGCTTCTTCCTTAGCGGGAACAAGGGTGGCTTCTTCTTTCACAGGGACGGAGACCTCTTCGGGCTTTGCGGTGGGAGCGGCCGTGGCCGCTTCCTTCACAGGGACGGAGACCTCTTCGGGCTTTGCGGTGGGAGCAGCCGTGGCTGCTTCCTTCACAGGGGCGGAGACCTCTTCGGGCTTCGCGGTGGGAGCGGCCGTGGTTGCTTCCTTCACGGGGGCAGGAGTGGCTTCTTCCTTTACGGGAGCAGGAGCCTCTTCCTTCACAGGCGCGGGAGCCTCTTCCTTATGAGGCTTTTCTTCCTTGGCGGAGGCTTCCACTTTCGCCACCGGAGCTTCGGTTACATCCGCAATTTCTTCTGCCAGCGCTGCGCAAGAGGTGAAAACGACGCTCAGAGCCAACGCGATCAGGATGATATATTTCAAAGCCTTTTTCATAGTGGTTAGCCTCCAAAATTTCTTTTTATCGAGTGGCGCTTCCATTTATTGCAGTGGAAGGTTTTCCCAACTCACAATCCCAGTATATGAAAATTAGGTTACTCTGATGGTTACAAATTTCTAAATTTAAAATCTATTTTTTGTAATTTTCAAACTCTTTACAGTTGCACAAGAAGGGCTTGGCGCGTTTGCGCCAAGCCCTTGAAAATCCTTGCTTTTCCTTATCTCCCCGCCATGGGATGCCCCTTAGCGAACTCCACCAAATCCCAAAGGTTGCCGTAAAGGTCCTCAAATACGGCGACCTTGCCGTAGTCCTGGGCTTTGGGTTCGCGGATAAAACGAACGCCCCGTTCCAGCATCCGCTGGTAATCCCGCTGAAAATCATTGGTGCTTAAGAAGAGGAACACGCGGCCGCCCGCTTGGGATCCAATAAACGCCTCCTGCTCCGGCTTGGACGCTTTGGCCAAGAGCAGCGTGGCTCCCCTAGACCCGGGCGGGGCCACCACCACCCAGCGTTTGTCTTGCTCGGGCTGGTAGGTATCCTCCACCAAAGTGAAATCCAGCTTCTTGGTGTAAAACGCGATGGCCTCATCATAATCCCGAACCACCAGCGCCACATGGGCAATGGATTGCTCCACCTTGGGCGCTGGGCCGCTTTCGTCCCGGGTACGGATGAGCTTGCGCTGAATCTTGCCGCTGATGGTTTTGGGAAGTTCCTCCACAAACTCCACGATCCGCGGATATTTATAAGGCGCGGTCACTTCCTTCACATGGGTTTGCAGTTCCTTTTTCAGCGCGTCGCTGGGTTCGTAACCACGGTTTTTCACCAGCACCACCGTGGCCTTCACCACTTGCCCTCGCTCGGGATGGGGCACGGCGGTGATGGCGCATTCCAGCACGGCCGGGTGGGTCAACAGGGCGCTCTCCACCTCAAAAGGCCCGATGCGGTACCCGCTGGACTTGATCACGTCGTCGCTGCGGCCGATGAAGAAGTAGTAGCCTTCCACATCCCGCCAAGCCATATCGCCGGTGTGGTACAGCCCGCCATAAAAGACCTCGTCGGTTTGCTCAGGACTGCGGTAGTACCCCAAAAACAGCCCCGCGGGATGCCCCTTTTGCATGCGGATGACGATCTCGCCCTCCACACCGTCCTCCACCTCGTTGCCGTTCTCATCCACCAGGGCGATATCATAAGCGGGAGAAGGCTTGCCCGTGGAACCCGGCTTGGGCTCCATCCACTTGGTGGTCATGAGCAGGGGAGTGGTTTCGCTTTGGCCAAAGCCCTCGTGAATCTTCACGCCCGTGGCCCGCAGGAACTGCTCGTACACCTCGGGGTTTAAGGGCTCGCCGGCGCAGTTCGCCCAGCGCAGGCTGGAAAAATCGTATTGGGAAATGTCCTCTTTGATCATGAACCGGTACACCGTGGGCGGCGCGCAAAAGCTGGTCACATGGTGGCGGGTAATCACGTCCATCAATTCGCTGGCCACCAAGCGGTCAAAATCGTAGACGAATAGGGTGGCGCCGCAGATCCACTGGCCAAACATCTTGCCCCAGCCAGCCTTGGCCCAGCCCGTGTCCGCCACGGCCATGTGGATATCATCGTCCCCCACATTGTGCCAATAGTAGGCTGTCACGGTTTGGGCAATGGGGTAGGTCCAGCAATGGGCCGCCATTTTGGGCATGCCCGTGGTGCCGCTGGTAAAGTAGAGGAGCATCATGTCCTCATTCTTGGGCAACTGGGCGGGCTTTGTCCACGCCTCAGGCGCTTTGTCCAATTCGGCGTTAAAGTTAAGGAAGCGTTCATCCGCGCAAAGGGTAAACAAGGCGCAAAGAGACGGGCATTCCTTGGCCGCGTCGGCCACCTGCTCCCGCACCTCCGCCTCTTCCACGCAGACGATGGCCCGGGCGCTGGACGCGTTGACCCGATACAGGATATCCTTTTTTTGCAATTGGGCCGTAGCGGGAATAAGCACGCAACCCAGCTTTAATAGCCCCAGCGCCGCGATCCAAAACTGGTAGCGCCGCTTGAGCATCAAAATCACGGGGTCGCCTTTTTTCAGCCCCTGAGCTTGAAACACGTTGGCCGCCTTATCGCTTAAACGGGCCATCTCGCCAAAGGTGAAGGTGCGCTCCTCTCCGGCCACATTGCACCAAATAAGGGCGCGCTTATGAGGTTCCGTTCTGGCGTATTCGTCCACCACATCGTAAGCAAAATGGAAAGACTCTGGAATGGTTAGGGAAAAGTGCTTTTCAAACTCCTCTTGGGAGGTAAAGTTCACCGGAATATACCGATCGGCCAGCATCCACTACCAAACTCCTTTTCTACCGCGGCCTAATGCCCATATCAGGGGATCACCATGGCTAAGAAATGAACCGGCTCCTCCCCCACGGCCTGCATGGCGTGAGGAGTGCGGGAATCATAATACACGCTGTCTCCCGGGTGCAAAACCACTTCGGTCTTGCCAATCACAATGCGCATCACGCCGGAAAGGATATAGTCAAACTCCTGCCCGTCGTGGCTGTTGGGCGTCAATTCCCGGTTGGCGTCCGGCGGAACCGTCACATAGAGCGGCTCAATCTTGCGGTGCGCGAAATTAAAGCCCAAATTCTTGTATACGTATTGATCATGGCGCACGATGTCCTGCCCCTTGCCCGCCCGCGTCACGCTTAAGACATTCAATCGCGGCGTCTCTCCCGTGAGCAGCTCGGTCATATCCACATGAAAGACCTCGCCAAGTTTCACCAAAAAGCTGATGGGCATGTCCGTTTCGCCGCCTTCATATCTGCGGTATTCTTCTACGGGCACGTTTAACGCTTCCGCCATCTTCTCAACGGTGTAGTCCGAGATTTCGCGAAGATCCCGAATGCGCATGGCGATTTGCTTCACAGAATCGGACATAAAGAGGAGCCTCCTTTTCAGGCCCGCAAGCGGGCGTTTGTTGGGGTATTATACAGGAAAGCGGTAGGAATGGCAAGGCGCCGGTTGTCCTTCCTTTGTCCCTTTGCCACGCCGTGGCTAGGCCGTTTTTTCCCGCAAGATCCCATTCAAGCGCAAAAGCGCGGTTTCAGCGCAGCCCTCCTGGGGCATTTGCCCTGCTTTGATCTTTTGTTCCATGGACAAAAGATCTTCATACGCTGCCTTCAAGCGTTCCGCGCCATACCGCCGTGCCTGGTTCTGGGTGCGGGCCACGGCAAAGGGCGGGATTCCCAAAAGCGACGCCTGTTTGGACTCCGGAACCCTTTCCTCTAGCAGGCATCGCATGTGGTACAAAATCCGGTACTGGCGAAGCAGCATGGCCAAAATCCCCATGCGGTCCTCCCCGCCCCGCACCATGTTGTGCAAAAGCCGGAAGGCCTCCTCATTCTTGCCCGCCACCTGAGCGTCCACCATTTGAAACACCGTGCATTCCAAGGATTTGGTGCATACGGCTTCGATATCCGCCACCGTGATGACTTCCCGCTCGGCGGCGTAGTTGGCCAGCTTGTCCATTTCCTGCTTCAACAGCGCCGCGTCTCGCCCCACGGTGAAAAGGAGCTGGGCGGCAGTGTCCCCGTCCAACTGCTTGCCCAGGGCTCTGAGAGATCGCTGGGCCCACTGGGCGCATTCCCCGTCGCTCATAGGAGAGAAGTCCACCAGAGCATCCGCTTTCTTGAGATAGGTGTAGAGCTTTTTGCGGCCATCCGCCTTCCCCTTCATGTAAAACACCAAGCAGGTGGAGGGGGACATCTTGGGCAAGTACTGTAGCAGCTGCTCGGCCTTGTCCTCGTTCTCCTGCTTGCGCCCTGCCGTCAACAAATCCAGGTCCCGCACCACCACAATCCGCTTCTCCCCCAAAAAGGGCAGGGTTTCCGCGGCGGCAATCAGGGTATTGGCATCCGGATCGGTCAGCTCGGTCAGGTTCATGGGCTCCAGCCCCGCCGGCAGCACTTTCTCGCACAGCCGCAAAAGCCCCTGCTGCTTGATGTATTCCTCTGTCCCCTCCATCAGGTACAAAGGGGCGATCTGCCCGGCTTTGATGGCTGCGAAAAATGCCGTGTGGTTCACTGTTGGGTCCTCGCTTTATAAGTCGTCAGGCGGAGTTGTCCGCCCTGAAGGGTGAGGGTGAGATCCCCGCCTTCGTCGGTTCGAAACACCGGAATCTTCCGTTCCCGAAGCCGCAAAAGAGTTTCCGCCGCCGGCAGGAGCCTGTCCCCCGCCGCGCAGCTGATCAGCGCCAGCTTTGGCGCCACAAAATCCAGAAACTCCGCCGCTGTGCTTTCCGCACTGCCGTGGTGGGCCACCTTGAGCACATCGCAGGGCACGGCCGCGTAATCCTCATACCGGCCCGTCAGATCCCCCGCAGTCAGAATCCCGTAGCCGCCAAAGTCGATGCGCAGGGCCATGGAGGTATGGTTTGCGTCCTGCAGGGGGCGCACGGCCTCACGCCTTGGCCACAAAACCAACACCGATGCCTTATTGTATCGCAATTCCTCTCCGGCGGCAAGCTCCTGGATAGGAATGCCCATGAACCTCAGTCTTTCCAGCATCCCTAAGGCTTCCTGGCCAATCCATTGCTCCGCTCCCTTCACGGGCAGGTATACCTTGCCAATGGCAATTCCCGCGTCCAAAATATCCTGCATGCCCAAGGCATGGTCCAGATGCAGATGGGTCAAATAGACCGCGTCCAGGTTTCGCCCCTCGGCCAAGAGATAGCCTGAAACCGCGTCGCCAAACTCCCCCACGTCCACGGCCACTGTCTGATCTCCATCCAGGAGCAGGGCAGCATCGGCCTGGCCTACGCTCAATTGAATATAGCGCAGATCCTGCGGCCTTGTGGCATAGGCTCCCACCGCCATCACGGCGCAAGCCAGTCCCAGCGCCAAAAGCCTGGTTTTGGCTTTCCCGCGAAAATACCAGGAGACCAAAACCACGCATACCACCGCTCCACAAAGCACAAAAGGTGGGGCGCTGGGTACACGAATCACCGCGTAGGACAACACGGACAACAGACGAATGGACTGGATGAGCCAATGGGTCAACTGCTTGGCCAGAAACCCTACCCCTTCGCCCACAAAGGGGATCAGCGTGGCTCCCAGGGTCACAAAATACAGGGGAATCAAAAACCCCACCAAAGGCACCACCCATAAATTGATCAGGAGACCATACAAGGGCAACTGGTGAAAATAGGCGGCGGTAGGAAGCAATACCCCCAGTTGGGCGGAAAGCGACAGGGCCAGCAATTCCGAAACACGCCGCCAAAGGGAACGCAGGCTCCGTTGCCAAAAGGCCTGATCTTCATGCCTCGGCCTGGCCCGCCGCTCCTTCCTCCTGCGCGTGCCACGGCCCAAAAGCGCAATGAACCTGGGGTATAGCAAGAGAATCCCGCCCATGGCGGTGAAGGAAAGCACAAAGCCCGCCGAAAACAGCTGCAAGGGGTTGAGCAACAGCACCACCGTAAGCGCCGTACAAAGGGTGATCAAGGGATCATAACGGCGGCGCAGCATTCGGGTGGCGGCGGCAATCAGGAGCATCACCGCCGCGCGCACGCATGCCGCGGAAAATCCCGACAAAAGGCAGTAGCCTGCCAAGCAAACCACCAAAACCAGCAGCTGTCCCCCGCGTCTTACCCGAATTTTTCCCAACACCCACAGAATCATGCCTCCCACGATGGCCACATGCAGCCCCGAAACGGAGATGACATGCGCGATTCCCGTGCGTTGGAAGGCCTCCAGCTCATCCTGGCGCATGCCCTCCCGATCATTCACCAGCATGGCCATGGCCAGCCCCGACTCCTCCCCCATCACCCGCCTAAGCGCCGCCCGCATGGCTCTGCGGATGCGGGCAGCCCAGTCATACCAGGGGGCTTCGGCCTGTGTGTTGAGCACCCGCAACCCCCGAATGGAGGCAATCCCATAGGAAATGCGGCTTTGATACAACCACATGCGGTAGTCAAAATCATGGGGGCCGCTCTTCCCTTGGGGAAGGTAGGCATATCCTTCACAGTCCACCTCCGCCCCGTCAAAAAGGCTGGGCAGCGGTTCTTCTCCATAGGTATACAGCGTGCAATAGGCCTTGCTCTCTTGGGCGACGCCATCCAGCATGACCTGGCCCAGCACAAAGGTCATGCGGCTTTCCGTGCGCTGCACAGGGTCGCCAAACACACGGCCGTGAATGTGGTAGCTCCCGGGATCGGGCGCGGCTGGCGTGAGCCATACCTGGGCCCACAGGATCCCCAGGGCAAAAAGCAAAAGACCGATGGCCAAATGGGGCCGAAGCCCCAGCCTGCGCAGGCTGTAGGCCAAGGGAACACAAAGCGCTATGAGTACCCAGGGCCAAGGGCCCACCGAAAGCTCCGGCGCGATCCAGATTCCCAAAAGAAGCGAAAACGCAACCACAAGCATTGTGTGGTTGCGTTTTGGGGGAAGGCTGTTGCTTTCCGCCGTCCATGGGCGGCCTCGTCCTTCGTGCATGGCCTCTCACCCGAGCTTTATTTTAATATAAGAGAAAAAAATTAGGATTTTGTCTGCAATAAGCAAACCGCGTGGGCGGACATGCTCTCCCCAAGGCCTTCCGGCCCCAGCCCTTCGGTGGTGGTGGCCTTCACGTTCACGGCTGAAAGCGGCATGCCCATGATTTCCGCCAGGCAGCCGCGCATATGGTCGATATAGGGGCGCAGCTTGGGGCGCTGGGCCACAATGGTCACATCCACATTCAAAGGCGCGTAGCCTTCCTGGGCCAATTTTTCAAGCACCACCCGCAACAGCTCTATTGACCGAGCCCCCTTGTAGCGTTCCTCCGTGTCCGGAAAATGCTTGCCGATATCCCCTAGCGCGGCAGCGCCCAAAAGCGCGTCCATCAGCGCGTGGGTGGCCACATCCGCGTCGCTATGGCCCAAAAGACCCCGCTCGTAGGGTACGGTAATCCCGCACAGCACCAGCTGGCGGCCCTCCACCAGCTTATGCACATCCATGCCATGGCCAATACGCATCATGGGTTGTCCTCCCGCTGGGCTCGCGCCCCCAAAATCATCTCGGCCAGGGTGATGTCCATGGGGGTGGTGAGCTTGATGTTCTCCCGATCCCCCTGACAAAGCCATACGGGCATGCCCGCGTATTCCAACAGCGCGGCGTCGTCCGTGGCGCGATAACCGGTTTCATCCGCCTTTGCGTGGGCCTCTTTGAGCAGGGAAACCCGAAACCCCTGGGGGGTCTGCATGGCAAACAACGCTTCCCTATCCAGGGTTTCTTTCACTTCCCCTAAGGGGCTGGCCCTTTTGATGGTGTCCGTCACAGGGAGTGACGCAATGCCCGAGCCATGCTCCTGAACCGAGTCGATCACCCGCCGGATCACCGCTTCCGTCACCAGCGCCCGTGCGCCGTCATGCACCAGCACCAAGCCCGCATCCTCCGGCAGGGCGCGAAGGCCGTTGGCCACAGAGGCTTGCCGGTCCTCGCCGCCCGCCACGATGGCTTGCACGATTTTTTCAATGCCAAAAGCGCGAAGGGTTTCTCGCATCAATGCAATTTCGTTTGGTTGCGCCACCACCACGATCCCTTGGCACAGCGCCGAAAAGGGCACAATGGCGCGCACAATGGCCGGAATGCCGCCAAGCGGCAAAAAGACCTTGTTGCCCTCCGCCCCCATCCGCCGGCCGTTGCCGCCGGCCAGCACCAGCGCGTAAGTGCTCATTCCTGCCCCCGCTCCGCGGCAGTCATGGCATCCTCTTCCAGCACTTCATACATGTTCATAGCGCCTTCCTTGCGCACATGCTCCGCAATGCTCACGATACGGTACTTCCCCAAACGGTTGCCAAACCGGATTTCCAGCATATCCCCCTCTTTGACCTCCGCGCCGGCCTTGGCCACGCGGCCGTTGAGGGATACGCGGCCGCCTGTGCAGGCGTCGTTGGCCACGGTGCGCCGCTTGATGATGCGGGACACCTTCAAATACTTGTCTAAACGCATGCCCTTGTTCCTTCCGCTCGATTATTCGTCCACCACCACAAAGCTGTTGTCCAAAAACTCCTCCATCACTTTGCGGCACTTTTCAAAGTCCACTTGCCGCGTGGTCATGCCCGCGTACACAATGGGCTCCATGGCGTCGTCCATGGGCATTTGGAGCCCCTCCGGCGTTACCCCCCGAAGCTGCATGGCATACCCCAGGGCTTCAATCCAGTCCTCCATCTTCATGTTGGAGACCACGGTATTCTGGGTTACAAAGGTCAACAGCTGCATGGCCTGGCTAAGCGTAATTTCATCATATTTTCCCGTGAGGGTGGTCATCACGGTCCGAATGCGGCGGGTGCGGCCCGCGTCGCCATCATTGCCCACCTTGCGGATGCGCATGTAAATCACCGCCGCGTGGCCGCCAAACAAATAGGCGCCCGCCTTATCCATGCTGGGCTTGGTGCTGTCCCGGCTGATGCGGTAGCGGTTCAGATAATCCGCTTCCGCGTCGGTCACGGTGATGTTCACGCCGCCCATGGTGTCCACGATCTGCTGGATGTTATCCATGCTAAAGATCACGTATTTCTCAATCTTGATCCCAAAATGGGTGCTAACGGTTTCCATCAGCGCCTCAGGGCCATAGGTCTTGGCCAGATAGGTGATGCGCCCAATCCCCCCGTCCGGGCGTTTCACCAGCATTTCCCGGGTGAAGGTGGTGAACAACAGCCGCTTGGCCCGGGTATCCAGCGTCACCAAAATCACGCCGTCTGTATTGCCTAAGTTCTTGGCGTTTCCCTGCCAGTTATCCACGCAGACCATCAAATAGTGATGCTGCCCTTCCTTGGGCGCGGGCAGAGCCGCATAGTCCAGCGGCGTAATATCCCTAGGCATATCGGCCAGCGCAAAAGGAGTGGCCGCCAGCCACAGCGCCAGGCACAACAGGAACGCCAATCCTCGCTTTAGCATGTCATTTTCCTTTCCATCTTGATGTTCTTGCAAAAAACCTTGCAGACGGCCCTTTTCCAAAGGCGCGTCTACAAGGTAATACGAGATTGGCATTGAAATTCCTGCTTTTGTTTCGGAAATGTTACAAATTAGAGGAGAACACTTCCAGCAGCCGGTTGCTGCGCTTCAAAAATTCCGTGATTTCTTCTTTTTCCAGCGGGCGTGTGCTCATACGCGCCAAATCAAACAGTTGCGCCGCCATCAGCTCCCGCTTTTCCCCCGCTTCCGCCTGGAGCAGGCGCTGCACCACCTCGTTTTTCCCATTCAGGATCAGGGTGAACTGCTCGGGCATTTTGAAGTCCTGCCCGTAGATCTTGTTCATCTCGCCAAAGCGGCGGCCTTGCTCCTCTTGAATGAGGAGGGCGGGCAAAGCCTCTTCGGTCAAATTTTGGAGCTTCACGGTCAAATCGTCCTTTCCCGTGGCTTTGTGGAAAAGCTCCGCCATGGTCTTTTCCCTGCCTTCCAGCTCCTTTTTGGTTTCCTCGCTTTGTTCCTCGGTAAAGGTGGAGGCGTCCGCATCCACCCGAACAAAGGACACCCCTTTTTCATTCCCCGAGTATTCCATAAAACTGACAAAGTTCAGGTCGATCAGGGCATCCAGCACGATGACATCGATCTTCTTGGCGGCATACAGAGCCACGGACGCGGCCTGCCGCGTAGGATCGTTGCTGTACACCACCTTTTTGCCCATGGTGCTCTCATTGCGGGCGGCATACTCCCCAAGGGTCAGGTAGTCCCCCTGGGTGGTCTTAAACAACAGCGTATCCTTCACTTGCTCAAAAAACTTGGCGTCCCGCATGCAGCCATACTTCACAAAGGGGTGGATATCGTCCCAATAGCCCTGGTAGGTTTCTCGCTCCGCGGTGAACAGGGAAACCAGGCGGTCCGCCACCTTGCGGGTGATGTAGGCGGACAGCTTTTTGACATATCCGTCGTTTTGCAAAAAGCTCCGGCTCACGTTCAGGGGCAGGTCGGGGCAGTCGATCACGCCCTTTAAGAGCATCAAAAATTCGGGGATGACTTCCTTGATATTCTCCGCCACGAACACCTGGCCGCTAAAGAGCTTGATCTCTCCCTCCCGGGTGCCGAAATCGTTGGTGAGCTTGGGAAAATACAGAATGCCCTTCAGGTTGAAGGGATAATCCACATTGAGGTGCACATAAAACAGCGGATCCTCATAGGCGTGGAACACGCGCTTATAGAAGGTTTTATACTCCTCATCCGTGCAATCCTTGGGGTTTTTCAGCCACAGGGCGGGCAGGTCGTTGATCAGGGTCGCCTGGCCCTTCGGGGTCTTCGGGGTCTTCGACCCTTCTTCGGGTCCTTCTTCGAGTCCTTCTTCGAGTCCTTCTTCGAGTCCTTCTTCGGGTCCTTCTTCGAGTCCTTCTTCGGGTCCTTCTTCGGGTCCTTCTTCGGGTCCTTCTTCGGGTCCTTCTTCGGGTCCTTCTTCGGGTCCTTCCTTACTTCCTGCTTCGGGGCCTTCCTGCGGTGCATCCCCTTGGGAGGCTTCCCCTGGCGCGGGCTCCAGCGTTTCCTCCTTCACCACCTCCAGGTACACGGGCGTGGCCATAAAGCCGCAATAGCGGTTCAGCACCTCCCGCACCCGATGCTCCTTCAGGAACTCCTTTTCCTCCTCGCCGATGTGCAAAATGATGTCCGTGCCCCGCTGGGCACGCCCGCCCTGGGACATTTCAAAATTCATGCCGTCCTCGCTGGTCCAGCAAACCGGCGAAGCGCCAGCATCTCCGGAAAGGCTTTGGATCGTCACCCGATCGGCCACCATAAAGGCGGAGTAAAAGCCAAGGCCGAAATGCCCGATGATTCCGCCCTTTTCCTCGCCCTCATAATTCTTTAGAAACTCTTCCGCGCCGGAAAAAGCCACCTGATTAATGTACTTTTCGACCTCTTCGGCGGTCATGCCGATGCCGTTATCCCCAAAGCGGATCTCGCCCGCCCCTTCGTCCAGGGTAACGGTGACGCGGTAGTCCTCCTCTTGCGCGGGGTTCTTCATTTTTTGCTTGGTGATGGCGTCGCAGCCATTGGACACCAGCTCGCGGATGAAAATATCCTTGTCCGAATACAGCCAGCGCTTGATAATGGGCATGATATTCTCCGCATGGATGGAAATGTTGCCTTTTTGCATGGAAATCGTGACCCTCCTATTATGCTTGGAACGCTAGGCTCCAAAATCGTTGTCATGCGGCGGTTTCCAGTTGGCTGGAATCCGTCTTTTTGGATTGTACCACGTCTTTCCCGCAGAATCAACAAAAATTTAGCACTCGTCATTGGCGAGTGCTAGTAATATTCCTTTTGCCCCTTAGCTGTCCTTGCGTTGGAGTTTTTCGCTTTGCTCTTTCATGGCACAGGCCACTCTTCGTACCTGTTCCCTGTCGATGTAGGCGATCAAACGCCTGGCTTCGTTGAGGGAACCCTCTTCGTATAATTGGGCCGCGCGCCGGCGAAGAAAACAAAATTCATGGTTTTGAGCACAGATTCTTTTGATCATGTGGTAAGCTCCTCTCTTGTAACCAGCAAACTACTAATGGTGGTTTTTGCTTTTCCACATACAGAATATTCTGAAAAAGACTGAAAATCAACCAGAAATACCATCGAAGAATGTCGAATCAAAAAACATTCGTTCGACAAAGCGAGTAACCCAAAAATAACCGCCTTTTTGCGCGAATTTGCGCATTCCCTGGCAAGGGTCTTGCAATCCAAAACCAGCTATGGTAAACTATACCCTACCTTATGAGGTCTAGGATGAACGCGTTGGCGCCGCCGCAAGAAAGAGAGCAACCCCATGGGCTGAAAGGGTTGTCACGGGCAGCCAGGGCATCCCGCATCCTTGCGCATCGGCTAATCCCCGACGGCTTGCTTCCGTTATCAAGCCCTAAGTGAAAGCGCGTTTCGCGCTTTAAGTCGGGTGGTACCGCGAAGGCTCCCTTCGTCCCAACGCATGGCATGGCCATGGCTGGGAGCGATGAGGACTTTTTTTATTGGGCCGCGCCGCGGCCACAAGGAGGGATTTCCTATGGCGGACATGGAAAAGAAGCAAGGGTTTGTGGAGCACATCACGCCCCGGGAGGAGGACTTCTCCCAATGGTATACGGACGTGATTTTGAAAAGCGAGCTGGTGGACTATGCCCCCGTCCGGGGCTGCATGGTGGTCCGCCCCTATGGCTATGCCATCTGGGAGCGCATCCAGGAGGAAATGGATAAGCGCTTTAAGGCCACCGGCCACCAAAATGTCTATATGCCCATGCTCATTCCCGAAAGCCTGCTATTGAAAGAAGCGGAACATGTGGAAGGCTTTGCGCCGGAGGTGGCCTGGGTCACCCAGGGCGGCAGCGAGCCCCTTCAGGAACGGCTGGCCATCCGCCCCACCAGCGAAACCATTTTCTGCGCTATGTACAGCAAATGGGTGAGTTCCTGGCGGGATCTGCCCATGAAGTATAACCAGTGGTGCAGCGTGATGCGCTGGGAAAAGAGCACCCGCCCCTTCCTGCGCACCAGCGAATTTCTCTGGCAGGAGGGGCACACCATCCACGCCACCGCCGAGGAAGCCCAGGAAGAAACCATGCAGATGCTGGAAGTCTACCGGGAGGTGACGGAAGACGAGCTGGCCATTCCTGTGCTATGCGGTCAAAAGAGCGAAAAGGAAAAGTTCGCGGGCGCTCGGGCCACCTACAGCATGGAAGCCATGATGCAGGACGGCAAAGCCCTGCAGGCCGGCACCAGCCATAACTTTGGCACCAACTTTGCCGAAGCCTTCGAGATTCAATATCTCAACAAGGAAGGCAAGCTGACCCATGTGCATGAAACCAGCTGGGGCACCTCCACGCGGCTCATCGGGGCCATCATCATGACCCACGGAGACGAACGGGGCTTGAAGCTCCCGCCCCACATCGCGCCCATTCAGGTGGTCATCGTCCCTGTGGCGGCCCATAAGGGCGGCGTGATGGAGAAATGCCAGGAGCTGTACGAAAGCCTCAAGGCCCAAGGCCTGCGGGTGAAGCTGGACGACAGGGATACCCTCTCCCCCGGGTTCAAGTTCAACGACTGGGAGCTGAAAGGCGTTCCCGTCCGCGTGGAAATCGGCCCCAGAGACCTGGAGAACGGCCAATGCGTGGTATTCCGCCGAGACACCTACGAAAAGCAGAACGTGGCGCTTTCAGATCTCTCCACTGCCCTGCCCGCCCTGTTGGAGGCCATTCAACAGAATATGTTCCAAATCGCCGCTTCGTTCCGCGATGCGCGCATTGAGGTGGTGAGCGACCTGGAAGGGCTGGCCAAGGCCACCAACGGCGGCTTTGCCAAGACCATGTGGTGCGGGGATCGCGCCTGCGAGGACCAGATCAAGGCCGAATACAACGTCTCCAGCCGCAACATGCCCTTTGATCAGACGCCGGTGGGCGACAAGTGCGTGTGCTGCGGGAAAAAAGCGGATAAAGTCATCTACTTTGCCAAGGCCTATTGATATGAATGACACCCTTTTGGGGCGCGTGAGTCACACCACGCGCCCTCGTTACAGCCTTCTTTTTTGGGATTGGAACGGCACCCTGCTCAACGACCGGGACTATGCCATCCAGGTGCGCAACCGCGTGTTTCCGCGCTTTGGCTTGCCCGCCATCGACAGCCTGGAAGCCTACTATGCCCAGTTCACCTTTCCCGTGAAGCTCTACTATGAACGAGCGGGCGTCACGGAGGAAAACTTTGTTTCGGTAGCCAACGCCTGGATGGCGGAATATGTGCGGGGCGCGGAAGCGATCCCCTTGCAAAGCGGCGCATGCCTTGCCCTGGAAACCATGAAGGCAGCGGGCCTGCGCCAGGTGGTGCTTTCCGCCAGCGATCTGTCCATACTCCAGCAACAACTTGATTTCTACCACATCCGTGCCTATTTTTCGGAGGTGCTGGGGCTGAACCACATCTACGCCACCAGCAAGCAGGCCATAGGCCAGGCGTATTTGCAAACCTGCGGCGTGCCGCCCGCAGCGTGCGTGCTCTTGGGCGATACCCTTCACGACGCGGAGGTCGCCCAGGAAATGGGCATCGACTGTATCTTGGTCGCCCAGGGGCACCAAAGTGCGCAAACCCTCCTCACTTCCGGCATGCCCGTATATCCAAATCTTGAGGAAGCGGTGACGGCCGTTCTTGCTTAAACACCGTCTCTGGAGTACAATGGAAGGGACAGGAGGCGCAATCAGATGGATGAGCTCCTAGCCTTACTTTCCACAACCGAATATATTTCCGGCGAAAGGCTTTGCCAGCAGCTGGGCATGACCCGCGCGGCCATCTGGAAGCGCATGGAAAAGCTCCGCGAGGAGGGCTATCCCATTCATGCCGCGGGCAAGCGGGGCTATCGCTTGGATCCCACCCCAGACAATCTTTTGCCCGCCTATGTGGCCAAGGAGCTGCATACCCTTTGGGCAGGACGGGGCATCCTTGTGTATGAGCGCGCCATGCCCAGCACCAACACCGCGCTTAAGGATTTAGCGCGGGCAGGCGCGCCCATGGGCAGCCTTGCTTGGTGCGAGGTGCAAACCCAGGGCAAGGGCCGGTTGGGACGCTCCTGGGACGCCGCCGAGGGCGAAAACCTGCTCCATTCCCTGTTGCTTTGCCCCAAACTGCCCGTGGAAAGGGCCCAGCTATGCACCCTGGCGGCGGCGGCGGCCATGGCGGAGGCCATGGAATCGCTTTGTCCGGGCCTTTGTGTGGGCATCAAATGGCCCAACGATCTGGTGATTGGCGGGCGGAAATGCGGGGGGATTTTGAGCGAGCTTTCTGCGGATATGGACGGCATCCACTTTATCGTGCTGGGCATGGGCGTGAATGTGAACCAACGGGCTTTCGCGGGAGAATTGGAGGCAAAAGCCACTTCCCTCTGGCTGGAAACCCACCGTTCCTGGAACCGAAGAAAGCTCCTTTGCGAATACCTATCGCATTTGGAAAAGGCCCTGGAGGCGTTAGAAAAAAAAGGCTTTGCGGGAATCGCCGGAGCCTATGAGTCCCGTTCCGTTACCCTGGGCGCCAAGGTGCGGGTAAGCGGCACGGAGGCGGACTTTTCCGGCACGGCGGAACGCATTGATGAAACCGGCGCCCTTTGGGTGCGGGACGACAGCGGAGAGCTTCACCGCATCCTAAGCGGCGATATTTCGGTGAGAGGAGTGATGGGATATGTCTGACCCCAAATTTGAAGGCGCCATTACGGACGTTCATGGAATTCGCGTAGGCCAGGCGGACGACCGCCAGGGCAAAACCGGCGTTACGGTGGTTTTGTGCAGCCGTGAAGGGGCTGTGCTGGGCGCGGACGTGCGAGGCGCGGCCCCCGGTACTCGCGAAACAGACTTGGCCCGCCCTGGCAACGCGGTGGAATGCGCCAATGCGGTGGTGCTGGCCGGCGGAAGCGCCTTTGGGCTTTGTGCAGCTACCGGCGTAATGGAATTTTTGGAAGCAAACGGAGTAGGGCTGGATACGGGCGTGTGCCGCGTACCCATCGTGCCTGCGGCCGTATTGTTTGATTTGGCCGTAGGCGATCCCACCGTCCGGCCTGATGCCGCCATGGGCATGGAGGCCTGCCGCAACGCCGCCAAGCATGTGGAACAGGGCGCGGTTGGGGCCGGCACCGGCGCCACGGTGGGCAAACTGGTGCCTGCCACCATACCCGCCCAGGGCGGTATCGGCACCGCCAGCATTACCCTGGGCTGTGGAGTCACCATAGGGGCCATCGCCGCCGTCAACGCCTGCGGGGATGTTTACGATCCTCACACCGGCAAACTTTTGGCCTGCGGCCGCTTGGCCGACGGCACCCCCGTCACCTGCGAAAGCCTTCTTTTCGGCTCTGCTCCCGCGCCGGAGATGCTCAAATTCCCCAAACCTGGCCAAAACACCACCCTGGCCGTGGTGGCCACCGATGCGGCGTTGACCAAAGCGGAAGCTAACCGTTTGGCCACCTGCGCCCATGATGGTTTGGCTCGCGCCATTCGACCTGTTCACACCCAAATGGACGGGGATACGGTCTTTGCCCTGGCCACCGGCCGGCTGGATACGGAGGTCAACTTTGTGCAGCTTTGCGCGGCTGCGGCCGAGGTGGCGGCGCGGGCGGTTTACAATGCCGTGCAAATGGGGCAAAAGGCATGATTGGCATCGGCATGGATTTGTGCGAAATCGCTCGCATGGAAAAGCTCCTCTTGAAGAATGACGCCTTTTTGAAACGGTATTTTACAGCGGAGGAGCAAGCCTACATCCTCTCCAAGGGGAAAGGGGCGGCGCAGAGCATGGCCGCCATCTTCGCCGCCAAGGAGGCGCTGTTTAAGGCCATGGGTACCGGCGTCTCGGGCCATGCCTTCACGGAGGTTTTGGTCCTTCACAATGACAAAGGCCAACCTTACTACTCCCTCCAGGGGGCGGCCGCCAAAACCTTTGCCGCCCTTGGCGCCCAACGCGCCCACCTGAGCCTGACCCATGAAGCGGGGGTGGCAGGCGCGGTGGCGATCCTTGAATAGGCGGGAACGCATATGCTTTGTACCCTTACCCCCCAAGAAATGAGGCGGGTGGAAGCCCGCGTGATCAAGGAGACAGCCGTCACCGGCGAACAACTGATGCAGCGGGCCGCCGCCCATGTGGCCGCGGCGGTTGGGCGTTCCTTGCCCCAAAAGGAAGGAACGGTTTTGGCCATCAGCGGAACGGGGAACAATGGCGGAGATGCCATGGCCGCTCTCCGGCTGCTTTCCGTCGCCGATCCCTCCCTTTCCGCCGTCCTCTGGCTTTTGCAGGGGGAGCTTTCGTCGGATGCGGCCCGAGAGCTTGCCCGCTTGCAAACGGAAGCGCCCCAGGTGAACATTCTGCGTTTGTGCGAGGAATCGGCCTTAGGAGGGCCGGATTTCCCCCAAGATCTCCTTTGCGTGATCGACGGGCTCTTTGGCACAGGCCTTAGCCGAGCGGTGACCGGCGTGGCCAGGCGGCTATGCCTGGCCATGGCGGAGGCCTGCGAAAAGGGAGTCGCGGTCATCGCGGTGGACATTCCCTCAGGACTTCACGGAGAAACGGGGCATGTCCTGGGCGCGGCGGTTCGGGCCACCGAAACCGTGACCTTTCACCGGCCGAAAACCGGGCTATATGTCGGAGAAGGGCCCAATCATACGGGGCGCGTCAGCGTGGTTGACATCGGCATTCCTAGCGATGATGACGACGCGGCGGGGTTTTTCGTGGCCGAACCCACGGACATCCCTGCCTTTTTCCCGCCTCGGCGGCCTGTCAGCCACAAAGGCAGCTATGGCCGGGTGCTTTTGTGGGCGGGCCGGTTTGGCATGGCAGGGGCCGCCGCCATTTGCGCCACGGCGGCCCTTCGTACCGGCGCGGGCTTGGTCACCGTGGCCTGCCCCGAAGCCATCGTGCCCACCATCCAACAGCTTTGCCCTTGCGCCACCTGCCTGCCTCTGCCGCCGGACCCGCAATCCGCCTGGGAGCTGCTCTCCCCCGCCCTTTTGCAAGCGGATGCCGTGGCCATGGGCTGCGGACTGGGTACAGACGCCTACGCTCAAGCCCTGATTCTGCGCGCGCAAGAATGCCTTGTGCAAGCGGAAAAACCCGCCGTATGGGATGCGGACGCGCTAAACCTTCTTGCCCTGAACCCTGACATCCGCCCCCGTTTCACCCACCGGCAAATCCTGACCCCGCACCCTGCCGAAGCCGCCAGGCTTTTGGGAATCCCCACCGCCTCCGTGCTGGCAAACGCGCCACAGGCCGCCAGGCAACTGCGGGCACGGTACGGCGCGTCCATTGTGCTCAAAGGCGCGTCCAGCATTCTGCTTTCCGGTGAGCAGGAGGGCCTGAATGTTTTGGGAACCCCAGCCATGGCCAAGGGCGGCAGTGGAGACGCATTGACCGGCGTTCTGGCCGCTCTTTTGGCTGGTGCGGCAACGGGTTCGCTCCCCCTCTCTCCTTTTTCCATTTTGCAGGCGGGCTGCGGCTTGCACGGACTGGCGGGGCTTCAGGCGGAAACAAAATATGGCCAGCGGGGCGTGCTGGCCACGGATCTATGCGACTTTCTGGGGCTTTCCTATCCTTCATGATCCTTTCGCTGCGTCCACCTGGAAAGACGGATGCGCCAGAAAGAAATGAGCCTTTCTTACAAATGACGCTTCAGGTAGACTTTATCCACCAATTGGATGCCCCCTTCATACATGGGCTTTTGATAATTTTCAACGAAGTAGTTGGCGATCCGATGGGAAAGCGTGAATCCGCTGCGTTGGTAAAAGGAAAGAATGGCGGGGATGTCACCTGTCCCTAGCACCATGACAGTTCCTTGGCCGCGATAATACTCACAAACATGGTTGATCAGGTAGCGCCCATAGCCCCTCCCTTGAAAGGGCTCCTGGGTGGCTAGGTTTTGGATCTCGAAAGTCCCTTCCCCCTCATCCGTCACCACGCAAATGCTCTTCAACCCATCGTCATATAAGGCAAAGAGGGTTCCTCTCTCCAAATATTTGTCGATCATGCTCTCCTGCTCATCCGCCAGCAATAGCAAGGGCAGGAAATCCTTTTTATTTTCAGCGATGATTTTTACTTCCATTTTGTCTTCCCCCTTTGAATTGTGCAAGAATCCTCTTTCCTTTTGCGAGAGCTCAGCGCGGGCCTGCTTGCACCCGCGAAAAAATCGTGCTGTGCGGCAGCTATCTGCGGTAATTCTCTTTGAGGTACTGAAAAATCTTTCCGGCCAGGGGCGCTGCCACGCTGCCGCCGGTGCCGCCGTCCTCCACCAGTACTGTCAATGCATAGGGCAAGGATGGATCGGCGATATAGCCCGTAAACCAGGCGTGGGTGGCGGCTCTGCCCTCCACGGCGCTTTCCGCGCTCCCCGTTTTGCCCGCGATGGTCAGCCCGCTCACCTGGGCGGCTGTGCCGGAACCCGACCGCACCACTTCTTTCATGTACCCGGCAATGATTTCAGCCACCGCCGGATCACAGGCGCGGGTGTACGGCTTTTGGGTATAACGCAGGCGGACCACGCCTGCGGGGCTTTGCACCCTGGCCAAAAGGCGGGGTTCCATCATCACGCCCTGGTTGGCGATGGACGCTGCCACCATGCACATATGCAACGGCGTAGCGGCCACCTGGCTTTGCCCCGCTCCGCTCCAGGCGATTTCCACCGCGTTGCGGTTTTGCGTGGGATATTGGCTGTTTTGCACCACAAAATCCCGAAATAGAAAATTATCGTTAAAGCCAAAATCCTCCGCCGCTCGGCGCAGCACGTTGTCGCCCAAGAGCAGGGCGCACTGGGCGAAGGCATTGTTACAGCTCACCGTGAAGGCTTTCTCCAGCGAAATCTCCCCATGCTGGGCCTTGTTGAAGTCATGGATCACCTGGTCCATGATCTTGGTGGCGCCGGTACAGTGGAACAAGTGCGTTTGCGCACTTGGGAGATTCTCCAAAGCCGAAGCGGCCGTGATGATCTTGAAGGTGGAGCCTGGGGGGAGGGTGCTTTGCAGTGCGCGATTCCAAAAAGGATGCTGCGGATTTGCCCTGTCCGACTCTTTCAAGTTGACTGGGTCAAACACCGGCAGGCTCACCAGCGCCAGCACCTCGCCAGTCTGATAATTCATCACCACCGCCGCGCCGCTCTTGCCCTGGGTTTTGCTGTCTTGCGCAAAATAAGACACAATTTCTGTGCAGAGCTTGCTGTCCACCGTAAGGGTCACGTTGTCTCCCCGCCTGGTTTCCCCGCTCACAAGCGAACCCACGCGCTCCGTTAGGGAGGTTTCAAAGCCCAGCAAATACGCCGCCTGAAAGGACTCCACGCCGTTGGCGATATTGCCCTCCTCGTCCCCCAATAGGTGCACAATGGCACTCCTGCTCCTCACATTGCTTTGGTACACGCGGTCGCCCTCTTTGTTGCTGCTGGCCAACACCACGCCTTTGCGGTCGATGATGTCTCCCTTGATGACGCTGTGCTTGGCGCTTTGGTAACGGGTATTCTTCGCGCTGGAAAACCAACGGCTTCCATAGGAGGATACCGAAAACACGCCATAGGCGCTGGCCACGATGAGCAGGCCGATCACAATCAGCGTGAGCAATCGAAACCGTATGCGCAGCTGCTTCATAGGCGTCCTCCTTCTCTCAGGCTTCGGGCAACAGGTCCTCATCCTGCATGGAACGGCTGATCTCGTAATCGTACTCCAAATCATCCTGGTTGATGCTGGCAACGCCTTGCAATAGGCCGATCAAGCCCATGCAGCTGACCATGGACGTGCCGCCATAGCTCACAAAGGGCATGGTAACGCCGGTCAGCGGGATGAGTTTGAGTACGCCGCCAATGATCACAAAGGTCTGCACGCCCAGCATCACCGTAGCGCCCATGGCCAACAGCGCATGAAAGCTGGTGCGGGCGGAACCCGCGATGGAGCTCCCCCGCAAGATCAAGATCACATACATCAAAAGCACCAGGATGCCAAATAAAATCCCAAACTGCTCGCAAATCACCGCGAAGATGCAGTCCGTAAAATACACGGGAATCACCCGAGGCGCGCCTAGGCCAAGGCCCACGCCAAACAGGCCGCCCGAAGCAATGGCCATGAGCATTTGCACGATTTGATAACCGGAGGTTTCGTAATAAATCCAAGGGTTGCGCCAGATGGCCACCCGCTTTTTGACATGGGCAAACATTTGATAGCCCAAAAACGCCGCTCCACCCCCGCCCAAAATCCCTAGCGCGGTCAGCGGCAGGTTACCCGTGGCGGAGAAGAACAAAAACAGGGTGGTGGCATAGTAGATGAGCGCCGTGCCCAAGTCCTTTTGCAGCATCAAAATCCCAAGGGAGAACACCGCAAACAGAAGCCATGGGATGAGTTGCCGTTCGCTCATGTAATAGCTGAGAATGAAAAGCAAGGCGATCTTTCCAATTTCACTGGGCTGCAGGCTGGTTCCTCCCACAAAAATCCAGTTGGTAGCGCCATTTTGTTCCGTGCCGATGGCCAGGGGCAACACCAATAGAAGCGCGGCCCCCGCCATCACCACATTGATGAGAAACGACCATCTGCGCACATAGCGCACCAGCAGGATACACACCAGCATGGCCACAATGCCCACGCCGTAAAATACCGCCTGCTGCATGCCCCGGGAGGTCCCGGCGCCGCGGTCAGTGGAGTATAGGATCAATACGCCCAGGGCGCACAAAAAATTGGCGATGGCCAAGAGCAGCTTGTCCGCCGGAAAAAAGCGGGGCAGCCAAAGGGTGGCGATATAAATAAACAACGGCACCACCACAGAAAGCAAAAGCCCATGCCAGTCAATCTCACCGTTCAAAGAAATGAGCAAAAAGGCGCTGAAAAAAAACAGCATCACCACCGAGACCAGCTTTCGGTCTGGATGGCGCTTCTTCGGCTGTCTAGCGGGCGTTTTTTTGCGTTTCATCGCTTATGCCCACCTCCAAAGTACTTGTCCCACAGGAGACGCTTGGCGCGTTCCGCTTCATCCGGCTCCAAATATAAGCTCTTGGGCGGGGCGGCGGCGTCGGTCAAGTCCTCATCCTCGCTTTGCGCCTGGGCAGACTCCAGATAGGGGTACTCCGCATAGGGCCAAACGTCTTGGTCCTCGGCTCCGCTTTCCTCCTGCACCGGCGGATAGAAAACCCCCTCGGAAGCAAACACCGTCTCCTGGGCGGCCTGTTCCGCTTCCTCCGCCGCCAGCGCAAAGGGGTTGAACCGCCTGCTCCTGGACGATTTGCCTGGGGATTGCGCCACAGCTCCGCTATCGGTGAGGACCACATAGCCTTGGGTCTCCTCGGCTGCCCGGGAGATCGCCGCATCGCTCTGGTGCACGTCCATATCCGCAAACCCGTCCAGGGAATCCTCTTCTTCCTGGGCCAGGGCGTTCTCCTCTGGGAAATCCTCATCCTCCAGAGAATCCTGCGCCGCTTGCCTGGCCTGGCCGTACATGCCCTGGGCCGCTTGCTGGGCCATGAGCCAGTATTGCTGCTGCATCAACGCTTGTTGCGCTTGCCACAGCGCCAGCTGCTCAGGCGTCATGGCCGCCGGAATGGCCACGCTTTGCTCTTCTTCTGGTTCCCTATCGGTCGTAGCGGCCCTGTCCGCTTCCGCCATCGAGCGAATGGCCGTTTCAAAGCCCGCGAACATGCGCAAGCGAAGGGTCGCCTCTCCCACGCACAAGCGGGAACCGTGCCCCAGATAGATGTTTTTGCGCTTTGTGGCCAGCTCCACGCCGTCCGCCTGGGCGCGGTGGCCCGCAAAGGGTTTTACCATCAGGCCTTCGCCGTCCTCAAAGCGAAACCATAAATGCTTTTTGGCCACCCCTTCCAGGGGCAGGCACAGGTCACAGCCGCGGTAATATCCCAGCACGCCTTCCCGCGGAACTAACAGGGCCGTACCTTGCCGCATTTCTTCCTGATCGTTTTGCAGCACGAACTCGCCGATATACCCCGCGTCCGGCAGCAGCTTCAATCGCTTTTTACGCTGTTTGCGATCCTTGGCCAGCCAGCGGTAGCTGCGCCAGGCGATCACCACCATCAAAAAAAGAAACCAATACCGCGCGCCTTGGGCAACGACCTCGTAAACCTCCCTGGGCATTGGTTTCTCTCCTCTCTATTCTCTCTATTCACCAAACGTTTGAACGGCTCAAAAGCCTGCTTAATCGTCCTCCTGGGCCTTGGCCTCTTCCAAAAATTTCTCCAGCTTGCGCTTCACCCGCTGCAGGGCATTGTCGATGGATTTGACATGCCTGCCCAGCTTGTCCGCGATCTCCTGATAGCTTTTCCCGTCCAGGTACGCGTTGAGCACATCCTGCTCCAAGCCGGACAGCACCTGGTCCACACGGTCACGGATGGACATCAGGTCCTCCCGCCCGATGATGAGCTCTTCCGGATTTTGCGCGCGCCCTTCCACGATGACATCCATCAAAGTTCTGTCGCTTTCCTCGTCATAAATGGGCTTGTTCAGTGAGACATAGCTGTTCAGCGGCACATGCTTTTGGCGGGTGGCGGTTTTGATGGCGGTGATGATCTGCCGCGTAATGCACAATTCCGCAAAGGCCCGAAAGCTGCTAAGCCGCTCGGGCATGTAGTCGCGAATGGCCTTAAATAAGCCGATCATGCCTTCCTGTACAATGTCCTCGTGGTCCGCGCCGATGAGGAAATAGCTGCGCGCCTTGGAACGCACAAAATTCTTGTGTTTTCCCAGCAAAAATTCCAATGCCGCCGAGTCGCCATCCTGGGCCAACGCCACGATTTGCTCATCCGTGAGATTTTCATATTGTTGGTTCAGCGTGTGCTCCCAGGAGGCATCCGAAGGCTCTGCCGCCTCGTCAAAGGACTCCTCGCCTTCTTCCAAAAGCTCTGCCTCGGACGGATCCAAGTCGAATTCACGGGTCTCCGCGTCACGGTCCATGCCTTCGTGGCTCGGCTCTTCCAAACCGAAGGGAGAAGGGGCGTTTCGTCGGATTGTCATCTGTGGATTCCTGCCTTTTGGTTATTTCTGCCGCCGAATCTGTTCCAGTCTTTCCCGCTGTTCCTCGGTCAGGGAAGCGGAAAGGGAGCTTACGCCGTGGGGCGCGGCGTAGTGATGCTTTCTGCCCCGGCTTCGCTCCGCCTGGAGCTCCCTTAATAATTCCCGCGCGCTTAAGCGGGTGGCTCCACGGCCTAGGATCAGGGTCTGCTCCAGTCCATCGCTGGTGGCTACGCGGGCCTCCCGGTAACGGGGAAGCTCCTGGCACATGCGCTCAATGAATTGATCCGCGGTTTCGCCATGCTTGGTATACACCACCACCAGGCCCTCTTTCGGCTCTACGCTGCGCAAAGGACGGTCAGCCTTATGGCCGTCATACACCAGCCAAACCTCTTGCTGGGTATAACCGGCATAGTCCTCCAAAAGCCGGGTCAACCGGTCGCGGCATTCATCCAGCGGCCACTGGCTACGGGCGGCTTCCGCCCATGCGCCAATGACATTGTAGCCGTCTACATAGAGCAGGGGTTTCATGGCTTAGCGGCCGCGCATGGCGGCATACAGAAGCACGCCCGCCGCTACCGAGGCATTCAGGCTGTCGATCTGCCCACGAATGGGCAAGGAGACGCGCTTATCACAGGTTTCGAGCACTCGATGGCTGACGCCCTCGCCCTCCGCGCCGATCACCAGCGCCAAGGGGCCGGAAAAGTCCACCTGGGTATAGTCCTCGCCCTCCATATCGGCGGCATAGGTCCAGATATTTTGGGCTTTCAATTCCATGAGCGTGGCGGTCAGGTTGGTCACCCGCGCCACGGGCAAGTATTCCACCGCGCCCGCGCTGGCCTTTACGGCGGCGGGAGTGAGCCCTACCGCCCTGCGTTCCTGCACAATGACCCCATGGGCCCCCGCGCATTCCGCGGTGCGGATGATGGCGCCTAGGTTATGAGGATCCGTAATGCCGTCCAAAAGCACCAGGAAGGGGGCTTGTCCCTTTTCCTTGGCCAGGTCCAGCATATCCTGCAGGGTATGGTATTGATAGGCCGAGGCAAAGGCCAGCATGCCCTGATGATTATGGGTGATGGTATCCAGCCGCACACGGTCTACCTCTTGTACGGGGATGTGCTTTTCCTTGGCCATTTGTACGATCTCCCGAGCGGAGCCGGACAATTCCCCCCGGGCCACCAGCAATTTTTCCAAATCCCGCCCGCTCTTTAAGGCCTCGCGAATGGGGTTGCGGCCACTTAAGAGGTTCTCGGGAGGGACTGCGTCCCCGTGCTCTTGCACGCCGGAGAGATCCTGGTTCCTGGGCGCTTCATACACCGGCGGGGCATAGCGGTATTCCTCACTCGTCGCCCCCAAAGGGCGGGCTTCCCGGGGCGCGTAGAAACGGGAGCGGGTGGCGATGCTCCGCTGCTCTCGATCCTCCCGCTGTTCCCCAAAGGGACGGGGTTTGGTGCCTGCTCCCCTGTCGCTGTAGCGTTGGCCCGCGTCTTTGGCAAAGCGATACTCGCCCTCCTGCTTGCGCTGCGGGGCTGAGGACCCTGGGCGAGGCGGACGTCCAGGACGGCCGCTATTTGCCGCCCGCTCCCCATAGGGGCGCTTTCCCCTGTCGCCATAGGGTTTGCCTTCTCCATAGGATTTCTGCTCCCCGTAGGGCTTATGTTCCCCTTGGGGTTGCCGCTCGCCAAAGGGCTTGTTTTCTCCGTAGGGTTTTCGGTCGCCAAACGGTTTGTTTTCCCCCTGGGGTTTCCGGTCGCCAAACGGTTTTCGCTCGCCAAAGGACTTGTTGTCCCCCTGGGGTTTCCGCTGGCCAAAAGGCTTGCTTTCCCCTTGGGGCTGCCGGTCGCCAAACGGTTTCCGCTGGCCGGACCCCTGCACTGGCTTCGCCCCATAGGGTTTCCCGTGAGGAGGCTTGGTTCCTTTGCCACTATAGCGGGATCCCTCATCCTCAAATCCGCCGCGCATTTCGGCCGTTTTCTTCTTTTGCTCTTTGTTCGGTTTCCCCGTTTTTTCGTAAAACGCCATTGCTTTATCTCCCATCCCTTATTGGCCCTTGTTGTTGGTTAGGAAGGCTTCGCGCTCTTCCCGCTTTTCCTGCCACTTTCCGCAGGTTTTCTCCCCCTCGGGGCAAGCCCCCCGAAGGCATCCAGGCCCCGCGTTTGCAAACAAGGCGGGCGCCTTTTCATAGCAGAGTTCAAACATTTTTGCCGCCATGGCCCGGATTTCCCACTGGGCGCGCTCGCACATGCGTAAGGCGAAGAAATGTCGCAATTCCCGAGCGTTCATGGTCATCAAAACGCGGGTAGAGCACGCGTTGGGCAACACAAACCTCGCGTCCTCATTGCTCTTTTCCCCTGCCGCCCCCAGCTTCTTTTGCCAACCCTCGTACCAGCCCTGGATTTGCTCCATCTGCCCTTCGTATTCCGCCGCCGCCTGCGCACCTAAGGCCTGAATCGCAGGGGGCACCACATATCCAAAGCCCTTTTCATAGCTTACGTAGCGCTGGCTTTGTACGCTGAAGCTGGCGATGCGGTGGCGGGTCAGCTGCGCCAACAGCACACGGCTGACGCCTTCCACCAAAAAGCTGAAGGTGGCATGTTCCAAAACACTTTCATGGCCCATGTCCATGATCTTGCGCAGAAAACTCTGCTGGTCTTTTTCACAAACCAGCGTCAGCAGCGCATCCAAATCGCTGCCCGAATAGCACAGCCGCGCGCCCAGGGCAATTAGCTCTTCCGTGTTCACACTGGCGCGAACCAGCTCTACCCGCTGGGTACATTCCGGCATGGCCATTTCCTCCCGCAGTGTATTGTATAACAGCTTATTTTACGGCATTTCCCACCCAATGTCAAACAATTCGAGAATGCGGCTCTCCTGCCCCGTAAGGTACAAATAGCCCCATAGCGCCTCCAGTCCGGTGGCTCGGCTGTAATCCACCGGATCCTGGTTTTTGGGTACATTGTGCTTGGCGTGGGCATTCTCGCCACGCCTTGCCACGTCCGTTTCCAGGGACGTCAAATGCGGCAGCATGCGCTGATAGGCCTTGGCCTGCGCTCCCGCATTCACCTTGGCGATGGCCTGCTTATGCAGCGTGTTGACCTTGGCGCCGGAACGCAAAAGCCCGCCGCGCACCAACACATCCCATACGGAATCGCCGATAAAGGCCAAAGCCAGCGGATTTTTTAGTTGTGCCTCTTTTTCCGTGAGAGGGGAAGGAAACAAACCGCTCGCGTGCATGCCCAAACCTCCGCTTTCTCAAACATCCCCAGTTTGATGATAGCATGCTTTGGGCGGGGTTTCAAGGACGATTCCCGCTTGGCTATGGTTGCTCCTTGGCTTGCGGCTGTTGCATTTGTTTGAGCTGCCGGTACTCCGCCAGGCCTTTGGCCAAAGCCATACCGATTTGCTTTTGGTAGTCACTGGTGAGCAAAAGTTTTTCTTCCTCGGCATTGCTGATAAAGCCACATTCCACCAAGGCCGAAGGGATCGCGCTGCGAAGCACAAAATAATCTCCTGCCAAAGCCGCCCGCTCCCGCTTGGGTTTGAGTTCCGCGATCATCGCCTTTTGCAAAACGCCGGATAGCAGGCGGCCCGCGTCCCCGCCATGCTGATAAAACACCTGGGGGCCGCTCTCCCCACGGGCACGGTATTCGTTCAAATGGATGCTCAAAAGCACATCCGCCTTGGCCTCCAGCGCAATGCTGACCCGCGCCTGAAGGTCCCGCCGCTTCCGGGTTAGGCTGGCCGTGCTGCCCTCGCAGAGGTCCACGTCCTCCCGCCGGGTCAGCACCACCTTGGCGCCATGAGCCTTTAAGATCTCTTCCACTTTTTGCGCAATTTGAAGGGTGATCTCTTTTTCCCACAATCCGCTGTCCCGCGCCCGGGCGCCGCCGTCATAACCCCCATGCCCCGGATCCAGCGCCACAGTCATGCCGGCCAACGCATCTGGGGGTAGCGCCTCGCCCTGGGTTGCGGAAACCGTTTTTGTCGCCACAGGCTTGTTGAGTCCCAGGCCAAGGCAGAGCGCCGTCATTGCCAATAGAAATAGAATGCAGATCCGAAGGCGCGATAACCGATTTGTAAAAATTTTATGAATAAAAGATGACATCCATTCAGCTCCTCGTTTTTGCCATTCTTATGCGGGGCGAACATAAAAAATACCCAAAAAACGCTTGGAAAATAGTGGTAGGTTTGCTTCCCAACAAAAAAAGCAAGGAGTTGCCTTGCCTTTGCAGCGCGTGACCTGTGGCGATTGTATGACGGTTTCAGCTCGAACTCCATTCCCTGAGCCCTCCTTCTGAAACCCCTTTCAATTTTCCCTTTTCCACATTTTCCACATAGTTTCCCACAAAAAGAACGACCTTTTTGCGTAAAATCCTCTTAACCATGGAAAACTTTTCGTCAAAGAATGTCGATTTTTGTTCCTTTCGCGCGAGTGCCAAATATGACGTTTTATGAAAATATGACTGCGAAATTCCTTCTTTTTTGTTCTTTTGAGAAATTCACTCTCCAGCCGCCTTCAAATTGCGCTGTATCTCCGCTTTTTTCTTCCCCGCCCGCATCAAAACCACAACCACCATCATCACCACGGTCACCACATAGGGCGCCATGCTGGTCAAATCACTGGAAATATAGGTTTGCAACCGCAAGCCCAGGGCGTCAATAAAGCCAAAGAGCAACGCCGCCAAAAAGACCTTGGGAGGATTGCCCCGCCCAAAAATCACGCAGGCAAAGGCCACATACCCACGGGATGCGCTCATGTTTTCCGCAAACATGGTCAAATAGCCCAAAGACAGGTGCGCCCCCGCCAGGCAACTCAGCACGCCGCACAGCACGCTGGCCAAGCATTTCATTCGCTTGGGGCTCTTGCCGGCTGCCTCCAGGGCCTGCGGATATTCCCCTGCCGCCCGCAAATGGAAACCCAGAGGCGTTTTGTAAACCAGCAGCCAGATCAGCGGCACCAATAGCCACCCTACATAGACCAACAGTGTGTTTCCGCTGAGCAAACTCCCCACAAAGGGAATTTGCTCAATCAGGGGGAGGGTAAGTGTGGGCAAGGGTACAATGGCGGGGCTGGTAAAGGAGCCCTTCACATGGAGCAGGGTTCGCAAAAGAAAAATGGTCAGGCCGCCGGCAAAGATATTCAGCGCTACGCCGATGATGAATTCATCGCTTTTGAATGCGATGACAAATACATAGTAAAATAGCCCCAGCAATATGCCCATGGCCACGGCAAAGAGCAATCCCATCACCCAGCTGCCAAAAAGATAGCTGCCTAGCACCGCAAAAAACGCGCCCATGAGCATCATGCCCTCAATGCCGATGTTGGTGATGTTCACATGCTGGGTCATCAGGCAGCCCATGGCAGCCAAGATCACGGGAGTGGCTGTGCGCAGGGTGTTTTGCAAAAGAAGCATGTTCAAAATCTCGTTCATCCCTTGGCCTCCTTCTCTCCCTGGCGGGCCCCACGGCGAGCCTGAAACCGGGTGGCTTTCTCCGTAAACATGGCGCGAATGCCGCCTTCCGCCGCCATGAAAAAGATGATCACCGATTGCACGATCAAAATCAGCTCGCTGCTCACCCCTGCCGTAAGCTCCATGGATTTGCTGCCAATGCTTAGCACCGCAAAAAAGAAGCTCATCAAAATAATCCCGAAGGGGTTGTAGCGCATGATCATGGCCACCAACATGCCATCAAAATAAAATTCCTTGCTCACGCTGGTTAAAAAACGCTTGTGCAGGCCAAAAACCTCCAGCATGCCCACCAGGCCGCAGATGCCGCCGCTTATCAGCATTCCCCAAAGCATGAGCTGATCGGCGCGAATGCCGCCGTAGCGGGCGAAGCGGTCGTTTTCACCGGTCAGCTTCATCTCAAACCCTACAGCGGAACGGCTCATCAGATACCATACAAATACCGCCACCGCCGCGGCGTAAAAAACGCCGGTGGTGAGGTTGCTCAACCGGATCAGCGGCGTGAACGCCGCCCCTGCCGCAATGGCGTCCGTACCGGTGGCAATGCCCCGATCCGCCGTTTTCAGCGGCCCATTGGCCAAATAGCTGCAAAAATAAATGGCCACGGAATTGAGCATGATGGTGGTGATCACCTCGTCCACCTTCCATTTGACCTTCAACACCGCAGGCAAAAGCGCATACAGCGCGCCTGCCGCCACCGCCGCCAAAAGGGATAGAACGACCACCAGCCACACAGGAGCCCCCGAAAGCCCGGCCCCTACCACCGCCGCCGCCATGGCCCCCAAAAAGAGCTGGCCTTCCCCGCCCACATTGAACATGCCCACCTTGGCGGCCACGGCCATAGAAAGCCCCGTCAGGCAGAGCGTCGCCGCCTTGGCCAGGGTATTGCCGATGGCTCTGGGCTTGCTCAGAGCGCCTTCCAACAGCGCGGCATAGCCCCGAAGGGGATCCACGCCACACAAGAGCATAATGGCGGCCCCTACCAAAAAGGCCAGCGCCAAGGCGATCATCAGCGAAACCAGATAATCTCGCGTCAGCTTTGCCGAAGGCTTCATCCGCACAAGGGCACGCAGGCTTTGTATGAATCCGGTATTCATTCCTCCGCCCCCTCCTGCTTGCCGCCTGTCATATAATAGCCGATGTCTTCCTTGGTGATGGCCCCTGCGTCAAACCTGCCCGTAACCCGGCCTTCAAACACCGTCACCAACCGGTCGCTCAGCCGGAACAGCTCATCCAAATCCGCGCTGATGAGCAAAATGGCCGCGCCCGCGTTACGCTTTTCCATAATCCGCTCATGGATAAACTCAATGGCCCCGATGTCCACCCCCCGGGTGGGCTGGCTGATGATCAACACAGGGGAGCCGAAGCTAAATTCCCGCGCGATCACCGCTTTTTGCATATTGCCGCCGGACAATGCCCCCACCTGCTCATCGGTCCCGGAGGTACGAATGTCGAACTCCCGCGTCAACTCTTGCGCATAGCGTTTCACCCTGTTCCTTCGCAGATGAATCCCCAGCCGGCTAAACGCCGGCGTTCGCTGCTTGCCCAAAAGCAAATTCTCCGCCACGCTGGCCTTGGCGGACAGCCCTGTGCGCAAGCGGTCCTCGGGAATATAGCTCACTCCCCTGCGGCGGATCTCCCCAGGCGCAAGGCCGCCGATCTCCTGTCCGTTCAAGGTGATGGCGCCGCCCAGCCGTGGCCGCATGCCCACGATGCATTCGGCCAACTCCGTCTGCCCGTTGCCTTCTACTCCGCACACACCCAGGATCTCCCCCTGGCGAACTGTCAGGTCGATATCCTGGATGGCCATGAGCCCGCGGTCGCTTAAGGCCTTCAAGTCGTGGATCACCAGCACGTCCTCTCCAGTGGCGTGCTCCTGCCGGATGCTGTCAAAAATCACATCCCGCCCCACCATGAGGGAGGCGATGGCCCGCTCGTCCGTTTCCCGGGTTTGCAAAAGTCCCACCAGCTTCCCCCGCCGCATCACGCCCACCCGATCGCTCACCCGCATCACCTCCGGCAGTTTATGGGTGATCAGAATCACCGTCATGCCCTGCTCCTTCACCATGCGGCGGATGACCTCAAAAAGCTCCTCCACCTCCTGGGGGGTGAGCACGGCGGTGGGCTCATCCAGCACCAGCACATCGGCCCCATGGCGAAGCGCCTTTAAGATCTCCACCCGCTGCTGGAGGCCTACGCTCAGTTCTCCTGCGATATCCTGGGGATTCACCGCCAAGCCGTAGGTCCTGGAAAGGTCCTGGACCCTTTGGTTGGCTTTGCGTTCATCGTAAAGCAGCCCCCATTTTTTGGGTTCCTGGCCCAGGGAGATGTTTTGCGCCACGCTAAAGCTGGGCACCAGCTTAAAATGCTGGTGCACCATGCTCACGCCCATGGCCATGGCCCGCTCGGGGTTATGCTGGGGGGAGGTTTTCTGGCCGCCGATGAAAATCTCTCCCAATGTCTGTTTTTGCAAACCGTACAAGAGGTTCATCAGCGTGCTTTTTCCCGCCCCGTTTTCCCCCACCAGCGCAAAAACTTCGCCTTTCTCAATGGAAAGGCTCACGTCGTCGTTGGCCAAAACCCCGGGGTATTGCATGGAGACATGAGAAAAGCGGAGGATCGGAGAATGGGAAGTGGTTTCCATGGCCCTGCCTCACTTCTTTGGATGATGATGGAAAAAGGGCGGAGCATTGCCCCGCATTGCTCCGCCCTCCATGATCCAATGTTTTGCTTGCGTGAATTCCGCGCTTTGGATTACCGGGTGGTCTCCACCTGGATTTCCCCGCTCATGATCTTTTGCTTCAGGCCTTCGACTTCCGCCTTCAGTTCGGGGGACACCTGCTGGGTCATGGTGTCGTCGCCATAGGCGATATCCACAAAGCCCGTGGTCATGTCCGCGTTCCAGATCTGGCCGCCCTCAAAGGTGCCGTCCGCCAGATAACCGCTGATCACGCCGTAGAGGCTCTGCCCCACATCTTTGATCATGGAGCACAAAATCACGTCGGGATTGAGGTATTTCTGGTCGCTATCCACACCGATGGCGAAGTTGCCGGTTTCCGCAGCGGCCTCAAACACGCCCAGGCCAGACTTGCCCGCCACGGGGAATACCACATCCGCACCCTTGCCGTACAGCGCCAAGGCCGCTTCCTTGCCCTCGTCGGGCACTTCGTAGCCCCCCCGCAGGTAAATAGGATCCAGCACGGTGCCGTTGGGGTTGGCGTACAGCGCGCCCTGCTTATAGCCCACCACAAAGTTATTGATGATGTCGCTATCCTCGCCGCCGATGACGCCGATCTTGCCGGCTTTGGATTGCTTCATGGCAATGTAGCCCGCCAGGAAGCTGCCTTCGTTTTCCGCATAGGTAACCGACATGAGGTTATCGCCTATGCCATCCAGGCCGTTATCAATAAAGAGGAACTTGGTCTCGGGCATTTCGGGCACCACCGCGCAAAGCGCGTCCCAGAACTCCCAGCCAACGGCCACCACGACATCGTTCTTTTCAGCGGCCTCCACCAGCGCCACCTGGTACATGCTGCCGTCGCTCTTGCATTCCACCACGCTGCCCACCACGCCGTAGTCCTCTTCCAGCTTTTTTAAGCCCTGATCCGCGCTGTCAAAAAAACCACGATCTCCCAAGGTATTGGCAATACAAAGGGCGACCTTCAAATCCTTCACGCCCTCCGCCTCGGTGGTCTCGGCCAGCGTGGGCAACGCAAAGAGCGTAGCCACCATCAACAAGCATAACAGCAGCGCCGGCAATTTTTTCATCATGATTCCTCATCCTTCCTCATCTGTCTGAGATTATGCCTATTATACAGCGTCGCGATGCGAAAAACAACTGTTTGAAAGACTTACCTGCAAGCCGCACAACATAACCCTTTGCTAATCTCCAAAAGATTCTGCCAATGTTTCCAGCGCCTCCAACAATGCCGAGGTGGTAACATCCCTCCATTTTCGATGGTAACCTGATCTGCCAGGGAGTCTTCCAAAAAGCAAAAACGATTAGGGCTGCTTTAGCATCGCCATTCGTCGCCGCATACAACGCTTTCAGGTCACTCCCATTCGCATTCTTCATTTCTTCTTTCACAATCCGCGATTGAGCATCTTCTCTATGGCAAGCTGTCAAACAGGTTACTTCTTTCCCAGGGCGTCCCGCACCCAGCTTTGCATGCGGCCGCCAAACTGCTTGCTCTTTTTCAACGCCAGCGCGGCGTTGAGGGCCCCTTCCCGGTAGCGGCGGTTTTCAGGATCCCGTCGCACCGCTTCCCGATAGCTCTGGTGGGCGCTGTCATACTGGCGCATGGCCATTAAAATATTGCCCTGCAAATAATACCAGCCATCATCGCGGCCATCCGCCCGATTCAGCTGTCTGAGGGCGCTTTCCAAATTTCCTTGTTCCATCAAGCGAATGGCAAAATGCTTGGCTTCTTCCTGAGAAATCAAATTGAAACCCACGCTATGCTGGGACGTGATTTTTAAAGCCTCTTCATAGGCGAGATTGAGTTCGATCAGCTGTTCCTGCGCCGCCTTTTGCGCGGCGGCATCCTGATATTGATCCGGATGGCAATCCTTGACCTTGCGCCGGTAGGCCGCGCGTACGGCCTGCGCGTCTGCGCTGGGGCTCAGTCCCAGCACCTCAAATGCTTTCTTCTCGTACAGGCCTACCACCTCCTTGCGCATGGCGTGGCCAGGATTGCGTCATGCTCCGCCGCCGGACGATCTTTCAGATCTTTTCCCGCCGAATTTCAGCGCCCAAGGCGCGGAGTTTTTCCTCGATACGCTCATAGCCCCGGTCGATGTAGGACGTCTCATAAATCTCCGTGATGCCCTTGGCCATGAGCCCCGCCACAATCAAAGCCGCGCCCGCCCGCAGGTCCGTCACCGTAACCGGCGCGCCGTACAGCTGCGGGACCCCTTCGATGAGCACCGTGCGCTCCATGAGCTTGATCTTCGCGCCCATGCGGCGAAGCTCGTCCAAATGCTTAAAGCGCTGCTCAAAAATGGTTTCCGCCACGGTCGAGGACCCATTGGCCATGCACAAAAGCGCGGTCATGGGCTGTTGCAAATCCGTGGGGAAGCCTGGGTACACTTGGGTTTTGATGTTCACCGCCCGCTGCTCACCCTGGGGGCGGACACGGATGCTGTCGTCGTTCTCCGTCACGCGGACGCCCATCTCCAAGAGCTTGGCCGTGAGCGCTTCCATATGGGTGGGAATACAGCCGTGGATGGTCACATCCCCACGGGTGGCGGCGGCGGCGATCATCAGCGTGCCGGTTTCAATTTGATCCGGAATCACGGCGTAGGCCGCCCCATGGAGCTTCTGCTGCCCGCGAATTCGGATGATATCCGTTCCCGCGCCCTTCACCCGCGCGCCCATGCTGTTCAAAAAGTTCGCCAAATCCACAATATGCGGTTCTTTGGCCGCGTTATAAATCACGGTGGTGCCTTCCGCCTTCACGGCCGCCAGCATCACATTGATGGTGGCTCCCACGGTCACCATGTCAAAAAACACATCCGCGCCCATGAGCCGCTCCGCCCGGGCATAGACCACCCCGCCCCGGTCATCGATCTCCGCGCCCAGCGCGGCAAAGCCCTTCAGGTGCTGATCAATAGGGCGGCTGCCGATTTCGCAGCCGCCGGGATAAGCCACCTCCGCCCGGGCTCCACGCCCCAAAAGCGCCCCCAGCAAATAATAGCTGGCGCGCAAGCGATTGGTCAGCGTATAGGGTACATGATAGCCGGTGACCGTGGTGGGATCCACCGTTAAATGGTGACCCGGCTCGTATTCCACTTTCGCGCCCAGCGTCTCTAAAATTTCAATGAGCGCATGGACGTCGTCAATATCAGGCAAATTTTCGATCGTACAGGGCGCGTCACACAGAAGCACCGCCGGAATCACGGCCACAGCGGTATTCTTACCGCCGCTGACGGTGATTTCACCCATGAGTGGATGTCCGCCTGTAATCAGCATTTTATCCTTACTCATCATAGGTTTGACCGCAAGCGGTCGCCCACCACCTCGTTTCACGGGTTGAAAAATGGGTTTTGCCAAAATGCCATTTTTCATTATACACGGGAAGGGAAGGATTGACAAGCCTGACCGCAAAACGGAGCATGGCTTCCTGGTTAGCGATTCTGTGTCTCTTGTCAATGGTTGCGCTTTGTTGTCTATTCTTGCTATCTTTGAGCATTGCCAGCGCCCTGTAGCAGTTGTATAATGGGACCAACGTAAACCCACAATCCCACAAAAGATTCTTCAACTCGCCCATAAGGAGGACCCATGACAAATCAAGTGTTGGAGACCATCAAACGCCGCCGGAGCGTGCGCGGTTTTAAGTCTGACCCCGTCAGCCGTGATCTGTTGGAAGCCATTGTCCAGGCCGGTCAATACGCACCCAATGCCTGCCAGCAGGCATGGCATTTTACGGTCATTCAAGATCGGGATCTGCTGGATCGCTTATCGCGGCTTTCCAAGGCCTATGCCGCGGTTTCCGGCTTGCCCTGGCTGGAGGCTTTGGGCAAAAACCCTGACTTCCAGCCCTTTTATGGTGCCCCTGCTGCTATTTTCGTCTCTTGCGCCAAAGACAGCGTGACCGCCAAGGAGGATACCTCCGCCGCCACCGAAAACATCCTGCTGGCCGCTGAATCCCTTGGATTGGGCGCCTGTTGGGTCTATTTCGCCACCCAGGCGTTTTTGGGCGTGGAAGGAGCCGCCTTGCACCGCGAGCTAGGCATTCCCGAAGGCTATCACGTGTATGTGAGCATTCCTGTGGGATATGCCAAAGAGGAGCGGGAACCTACGGCTCCCAGGAAGCCTGGCTGCGTGACCTTCTGGGAAGGGTAAGGGAAGGCGGGCCTTTTGAAAAGGGCGGGCTTTCGCAACCACAACAAGAGGCCCCTTTTCCCTACCTTGCGGCAGGAAAAAAGGAGCCTTAGATCGTTGACAAACAGTGTTTGGCAACGAGATGGCGCTTGTTCAAAAAGATCCGGTTGCGCGGAAGCGAGGTGGCATAAGGGGTGGAGCGTACAGGTCCGTACGTGACATCCCTTTGCCGCCGAAGCTGACAATGCAAACGGGCCTTTTTCAGCAAGAGAAGGCCCCTTTTCCCTACCTTACGGCAGGAAAAAGGGGCCTTATCGGGCAAAGGATGAATCCAGGACCTGGGCCCTGATTACTTCGCGTCCACCTTGGCCATGTGCTCAATGAGGTTGACCACCTTGTTGGAATAGCCCCACTCGTTATCGTACCAGGCCACCAGCTTCACAAAGGTGTCGGTCAGGCTGATGCCGGCGGTGGCGTCAAAGATGGAGGTGCGGGGATCGGTGATGAAGTCGCTGGAAACCACAGCGTCCTCGGTGTAGCCGATGATGCCCTTCCAATGCTCGGACTCGCTGGCTTCCTTCATGGTCTTTTTGATATCTTCCATGGTGGCGGGGGTCTTGAGGGTGCAGGTCAGGTCTACCACGGACACGTCGGCGGTAGGCACGCGGAAAGACATGCCGGTGAGCTTGCCCTTCAGTTCAGGAATGACCACGCCTACGGCCTTGGCCGCGCCGGTGGAGGAGGGGATGATGTTGAACGCCGCGCCGCGGCCGCCGCGCCAGTCCTTATTGGAGGGGCCGTCCACGGTCTTTTGGGTGGCGGTGGTGGCGTGCACGGTGGTCATGAGGCCGTCGGCAATGCCGTACTTGTCATTGATGACCTTGGCAAGAGGAGCCAGGCAGTTGGTGGTGCAGCTGGCGTTGGAAACCACCTTCATATCCTTGGTGTAGGTTTCGTTGTTCACGCCCATCACGAACATGGGGGTTTCCTTGTCCTTGGCGGGAGCGGTGATAACCACCTTCTTAGCGCCGCCCTTGAAATGAGCGCTGGCGCCCGGGGTGTCGCAGAAAACGCCGGTGGCTTCGGCAATGTACTCCGCGCCGGCGGAAGCCCAGTTGATTTCAGCGGGATCCTTGCAGCCGAAAACCTTCACGGTTTCGCCGTTCACGATCAGGCAGCCGTTGGCCTCGTCCACTTTGATTTCGCCTTCGAACCGGCCATGAACGGTGTCATAGCGGAGCATGTAGGCCATATAGTCCAGCGGAATGAAGGGGTCGTTTACCGCGACAACATTCACGTTGGGGTTGAGCATGGCAGCACGGAAAACCAAACGGCCAATGCGACCAAAACCGTTGATACCAACTTTGATCATGGATGGGTACCTCCCTAAATCAATTCGTTTTGTCCCACCGTGTATTGTACCCAAATGCAGCAAAATTTGCAAGGGGGCCAGCTCGCTTTTCTGGAGGGTTTGGGCCGCAAGCGCTTGCATTTCCCCAAAAAGTTTGTGAAAAAAATTGCAATGATCACAAGGCATGGGCCCGCAATTGCCTCCACAGGACTTCCATGCTATAATGCTTCCAATGATTTGATGGGCAGGTGGCCGGTACCATGAACGCGATTTCTTTGGGGGATTGGGGGCTTTGCCCGAGATTTTCACAAGCGGCTGCCGGTTATCCGGATTTCACGCTGGCCCGCGTGACGCAACAGCACCGGCAATTGTATACCCTCGTGCATTCAGGGGGCTTTGCCGAGGCCACGGTTTCCGGCCGCTTTGGCTTTGAAGCGGTCCATAGCGCCGCTTATCCCGCCGTGGGCGACTGGGTGATGGCCGCCCTTCACCAAGGCCATGCCATCATCCACCATGTGCTGGAGCGCAAGAGTTCCTTTGTGCGCAAGGCGGCGGGAACCGCCAAGGGCTGCCAGGTTGTGGCCGCCAATATCGACCGCGTGTTTCTGTGCATGGCACTAAACGAGGACTATCGACTGCGCCGCTTGGAGCGCTACCTGTCCATTGCCTGGGAGAGCGGCGCCGCCCCTGTGGTGGTTTTGACCAAGGCGGACTTGTGTTCCTCCCTGCCCGCCATCCTCAGCGAGGTATCCGCCGTGGCCCTGGGCGCGGAGGTGCTGGCTTGCTCGGCTCTGGATCAGGGTGGCCACGCCGCGCTATTGCCCTATTTGGAAAGAGGGCAGACCGTGGCCTTCATCGGTTCCTCCGGCGTGGGCAAATCCACCCTTATCAACCGGCTCCTGGGAGAGGAACTCCTGGCGACCCAGGCCGTACGGGGCGATGGAAAAGGCCGGCATACCACCACCCATCGGGAATTGATTCCCCTTCCCTGCGGGGCCGTGGTGGTGGATACCCCGGGCATGCGGGAACTGGGCGCGGCTTTTGCCGACACGGAACAATCCTTTGCCGATATTGAGGCTTTGGCCCATCAATGCCGCTTCCCCGATTGCGCCCACGGCACGGAGCCAGGGTGCGCGGTTCGCGCTGCCATGGAAACCGGCGAGCTGGAACCCGCCCGCTTTCATAATTTTCAAAAAATCCAGGCGGAGGCCGCCTATGCTCAATTAAACGCGCGCCAAATCGAGGTGGAAAAAATCAACCGCATGTTTGGCGGCAAAAATGAAATGAAAAAAGCGATGCGGGAGATTCGAGCAAAGAATCAGCAGCGCTTCTAAAGGAGGTTCCTCACCATGGCAAACAAGGCAACCTATGCCTTTGATGATTTTTTGCCCCAGGTGGCCCCGGATCATCTGCCCTTCGTGCTGGACCTGGACAGCGCGCTTCGGGCTTGGGGGTATAAAACCAAGGTAGAGCTGGCCAAAAGCGGATATGTGGTTTCCTACTTGCACCCCAAAACCAAAAAAACCCTGTTGAATTATGTGTTTCGCAAAACCGGCATGCTGATGCGGATCTACGGCGACCACGTGGGCGGCTATCTGGATTTCTTGCAAACCCTGCCGGAATCCATGGCCAAAGAAGTGGCGGGAGAACCCAACTGCAAACGCCTGCTGAACCCTGCCGCCTGCAACTCCCGTTGCCCCATGGGCTATGTGTTTTCCATCCGAGGCGAAGAGTATCAAAAATGCCGCTACAATGCCTTCGTCTTTGACGTCACCAACGAAACCATGCCATTCCTCAAGCCCTTTGTGGAGAAGGAAGCCTTGGCGCGGGACGCGGCGTAACGCCGCCCTATTTGAGCGCCTCTGGGTTCAGCCCTTTCAAATCCTCCGTCACAAACAATCCATCCTTGCGAACCAGTTCCTCGTCAAAATAGATTTCGCCGCCGCCGTACTCCGGGGTTTGGATGCAGACCAAATCCCAGTGGACGGCGCTTTTGTTGCCGTTGGGGCATTCATCATAGCAGGAGCCTGGGGTGAAGTGGAAGGATCCCGCGATCTTCTCGTCAAACAGCGTGTCCTTGATGGCCTTGGTGATGTAGGGATTCACGCCAATGGCGAACTCGCCCACATACCGGGCCCCCTCATCCGTATCCAGAATGGCGTTCATGCGGGCGGTATCGTTGCTTTCGGCCTTCACAATTTTGCCCTGTTCAAAGGTGAGTCGGTTGTTTTCAAACACCTGCCCCTGGTAAAGACTTGGGGTGTTGTAGGTGAGCACGCCGTTCACGCTGTCCTTCACGGGGGCGGTAAACACCTCGCCGTCGGGGATGTTCAGCTTGCCATCGCATTTGATGGCCGGCATGCCCTGGATCGAAAACCGCAAATCCGTCCCCTGGCCCAGGATATGCACCTGGTTGGCGCGCTGCATCCGCGTGACCAGCGCGTCCATGGCGCGGCTCATCTTGCCATAGTCCAAATTGCAAACCTGAAAATAATGATCCTCAAAGGCCTCTACGCTGGTTTCCGCCAGTTGGGCCATGGAAGGCGTGGGAAAGCGCAAAACCACCCAGCGGGTTTTGGGTACCCGCAACTCCGTATGCACGGGTCTGCTGTAGTGCCGCATGTATACGCGGGTTTGCCCCTGGGGGACATCCGCCGTTTCATAGCTGTTGTTGCCGCCGCGAATGCCAATATAGGCCTGCACCTCGCTCATGCGCTGGGCATCCAGCTTGGCCTCCAAGTCCCACTTTCCCGCGGTGGCGCCCAGCATCAAAGCCCGCTGCACCGCGTTGTCCCGAAGCACCACCAACGGCTCCGCGCCCACGGCGTAGGCCTCTTGCACAAGAGCCGTCACAAATTCCGTCTCCACCCCAAAGTTTTCAATCAGCACCCGTTCCCCCTTCACAAGGGCGCAGGAATAGCGGATCAGTTGCCGGCTAAGCGTTTGCAGTCTCGGATCTCTCACGGTTTTTGCGTCTCCCTCTCAGCGGAATCTGTTGAATCCATTTCGCGCAGGGCTGTTCCACGCCATAGGTGGTCAGCATGGCAATGAGGATAGCCAGGCTGAAGCATAGCAAAGTATAGGCCCATTGAAGGGGCTTGACCCCATGAAGGGCCTCGGCAAAAAACGCCTGCCGCAGCTGCACCGCCAAAAATTGATGCCAGATGTAGAGGTTGAAAGAAATGGTGGCCAAAAAGCGCAGCAAACGGTTATCCAGCACCTTTTGCAGCCATCTGGGCATGAAGGCGGCCGAGAGCATGGAAGCCAGCATTGTCAAAGCAAAGGGCAGTCGCAGGGCCAACTGGGAAAGGCGAATGGCCTCAAAACCGCTGGCGGAGGCTTGCGTTCTGAGCAAGCCTAGAATGCCCCAAAGGGACAAGACAAACACCAACCCGGCCACCCAAGGCAGATAAAACCGCCAGTCGGTCTTTTCCTCCCCCTTGATCATCCACCCGCGCAAGCGCACATAGAGCATGGCCCCCAGCATCCCCAGGGCGTAGACGTCCAGAAAAGAGGGCATCTGGTTGATGAGAAGCGCGGTATCCTGCACCTGGGTATAGACCACCGTGCGGTAGGCGATTCCAAGCAAAGCCATGATTCCCAATGTAAGCGCAGGCTTCTTTTGCACCCCCCGCGCCAGGAAGGGAAAGATCAAATAGAACTGCACCTCCACCGCAACGGTCCAAAGGGCGCCGTTCAGCGGCGTATGCAGGCAGGTTTCCTTCCAAAAATTGAACGTGAAGGTCAGGTGGGTCAGGATGTCCTTGGCCATCACCCCGCCGCCGGTATATTGCCGCTGGGGAATGGCAACGCAAAACAGCGCAACCCCGATGGCCAGCAAATAGGATGGAACAATGCGCGCCACCCGGCTACGATAGTATTGCCCTAAGGTGGGCACGGGGATCCCCTCCGCCTTTTCCCGGGCATAGGGCAAATAGAGCAAAAAGCCGCTCATCAAAATCAGCCCGTCCACAAACATGTAGCCCGAACGGGCCAGAAAATCCAATTCCAGCTGCAGGCCAAACACCGTAAAGTATTGGGGCAGCCAGCTCTGCTGCCAAATATGATAATGGCATACCACAAGCGCCATCAGCGCCCGAAACCCGAAAAGCACGCCCACCGTTAGTCTTTGGGGCGATGGGGCGGGGTTAGGAGTGGGGGGAAGCATCGTCATCGTCCTCCTGTACCAGCATCTCATCCAGCAAATTGGGGGTAGGCGCCGGAGTGGACAGGGGCGCAAAGGTGGCGGGAGCCAGCTCTACCCCTTCCGTCCGCTCATATTTATACACCACGTTTTGCCCGTTTCGGGTATCCCGCAGGGTTAGGCTTGTCTGGGTGACATTGGTGAGCTTGTGGGTCAAAGTCAGCTTTTCGCCCGCCTTGGCGGTAAACAGGGAGTAATTGTCCACATTGAACGTCAAGTTCTCCCCTTGCAGGGCACAGGTGCCGTCCGCGCGAAACTCGCATACTTCTCCCGTAACGCTTTTCCATTTGCCCAGCAGCAAATAGCACCTGCGCTCCAGCTTTCCCCCAACATCCCGATAGTCCACGATCCGCTGGTAATAGGGCAAGGCCTCGTAGGGCTTGCCATCGTTGAAAAGCTGTTCCGCGTACAAATAGCAGGCCTGCTGGTACAGTTCCAGCAAGTCCCGGTATTCTCTAGGCAACTCCGCCATGGGGAAACCATCCAGGGTTTCAATCACGGTTCGATAGTCCTTGCGGCCGGAAGCCTCCCGGGCAGGGCCAGCCACCACGCCGTAATACTTCTCATAGCACTCAGCCCCCTGGGCGGCCGCGTCTTGATACGCTCCCAGCGCCAGGAACAATTTCCCCGCTTCGCTGTACAGCCCCGCGTTCTTCTTCTCCATGGCCTCCTCGTATTGCCAGGAGAGATACAGCTCTTTGGCTTCCGGCTCCTCCTGCAAGGGGAGAAGCATGGCGTTTGCGCCCGCCAAATCCCCCGCGTCCTTTTTGCGCTTGGCCTCGGCCAGGGTAAGGGCCAACATCTGCTGCCTGGCCTCCTCATCGCCATTGACGGTGCCCAGCAGGGACAGCGCTTTTTCCGTGTCGCCCGCTGCCTGGCGCGACATGGCATATTCATAGGTGGCGGTGGCCAGATATTGCTGGGCATCCTCATAATTGCCCAACTGGGTGAAGCCCTCAATGGCCACCTCGTACTGCTTATCGATCAGGGCGTTTTTGGCCATCTGGTAGCGGCAGTCCTTCAGCCTTTGGGCGCTGCCCAAATAATTGCCCAACGCCTCAAACAGCTCTACGGCCTTTGCATAATTGCCTTCACCAGCCGCCTTCTCCGCCAGCTGATAGCGGGTCTGCTTGAGCAATTTGGCGCCGTCCCGAAAGCCCTCCAAGGACGAGAGCAAGGCTTCCGCCTCCGCCAAATTGCCCTTGGCAATGCTCTCCGTGGCTAGCAGGTAGCGGCACTCCTGCGCTTTGTCCTTGGCGTCCCTGTGCTGTGGAATGCTTTCAAACAGCTCCACCGCCACCGCATAATTGGCGGCCGTCTCGGCCTGAACAGCCTGTTGGTATACGCAATCCCAACTCCTGCTTTCACTGTCCAGGTAGGGGATAATCTTCTCAAAAAGCTCTTTGGCCTTAGGATAGTCTTGCGAAGCAAAGGATTGCTGCGCCAATTGATACAAGCAGTCATTGGCCTTGAGCCTGGCATCCAGGTGGTCGCCCGCCTGCAGATACCATTGCCCCGCCGCCTCAAGATCATTCTGCGCCATCCTTTGCTCCGCCAGCAAATAGCAGACGGATTGCAGCCGCTGCGGCACATCCTCGTACGTACCGATGGCCGTATACAAATCAATGGCCTTTTGATAGTCCCCCGCCTCCTCGGCGGCCCGCGCCACCGCGTAGCGGCACTCCACAATGCTTTCCTGCGAATCCTTATAGCCTTCCAGACTGATGAAAACGGCCTCGGCGGCCATGAAGTCCCCGTCTACAAAGAGCTTTTTTCCTTGCAGATAGACCGCTTCTTTGCGCATTTCGGGGCTCTTTTGATAGTTGCCGGCAGCTTGAAAATGCTCCGTAGCCAAGGGGTAATCCTTGGCTTCCAGCGCCAAAAGGCCCCGTTCGTAGGCGGCCTGCTGCGCTAAAACGGCGCTTTCCTCATAATCGCCCAGCCCTTGGAAAACCTCCGCCGCCTTTTGGAGGCTTCCGTCATTCTTCGTGCCCAGCCAGGTCTGGGCTTCTAAATAATCGCAGCGAAGCAGCCGATCTTTGGCGTCCCCGTAATCGCCCATGGCGGAAAAAGCAACTCTGGCCTCTGTAAACTGGCCGTTTTGCAAGAGCTTGTCCGCCTGCTGGTAGCGATAGGTGGGAATGCCCCAAAACACGGCCACCACCCCTATGGCGGCCAGGCAAATCCCCGCTACCGTCAGGGTGAGGGCGCTTTTGGCTTTGGACCTTTTTTTGCGCTCTTCCGCTTCCCGTTCTTCCGTCAGCTTGGCCGCGTCCTCCCTGGCCTTTTTGGCAATATCCCGCAGCTTTTGCTCATGCACGGCAATCAACTGATCCACGTTTTGAGGCGCAAAGCTGGCAAAAATCGTTTCCGCCCGCCGCCCGCAGCGGCAGCAAAATTCCGCGGCCTTCGCGTTGGCGCGGCCGCACACGCACACCCACACATGCTCCTGCAAGGAGGGGTAGCCTACCGCGTCTTGACCCGCCACGAAGCGAAGCTGATCCAGCTTGCGCCCGCTGGGAAGGGCGTTGGATTCATATTCCGTCAAAGCGGCATTTCCCCGCCGCCAAATCATGGCGTCGCCAAACCAGACCTTTTCCACCACCAGCTCTACGCCGGCCACGTTTTCCCACTGGGTAGGCAAAATCACAACGGAAAACCGCTCCCCGGCCCCCGCGTTCAACCCCTGGATCCGCTCAATCTGCCGAAAGAGCATCTCCTCCGCTTGGTCATAGCAAATCATGGTCACTTGCACAGAAATGACGATTTTTTCGCTAAGGTTATTCAGCACCACCGTGCACTCGGGCGCTTCCGCCGTGGGCTTGGACACTTGCCATAATTCCACAGGACAGGTCAAATCAATCTTCATACGCATTCCTCCATGGCAGATCCTCCAGGCATTGTCCGCACAAAGGGCTATAGCGAATAGAGGGTGATCTCCCGCAAAAGACCTTCCCCAAAACTCATGTGCAAGGCAATGCGGCACACCGTGCCGTCCGTTGCCGTTACCTCCGCCAAATAGCTAAGGTTCACGCCGTCGCCGCTGTCCTCCATCACGCCCGAGGGAGGATTGACGCCGTCGCCGTATAATAGCGCTTGGTTCCCCATGACCGCGCCGGAGCCGTCGCTGCGAAAGCGCGAAAGCACGCTTTGAAGCCCGTCGCCAATCTTCACCCCCCGGGGGCCTTGCGCGCCCTCTCCGGTCAGGAGGATGGACCCCAGACGGCTGTTTTGCTTATTGGAATCCAGCACATGGGTGCACTGAATGCCTTCCCGCTGGGTGGTGTGGTACCAAGCGCCTGTTTCGTCCTGTACCCATTCCTCGCTTTGGGGGCTGCCAAAAAGCTGCGTGGCGCCTTCCTCGTTCAGCTGCAGAAAATCCATCCCCGCGAAACGAAGGTCCTCCGCGCCGAAGGCCTGAGCATCGCTCTTTTCAAAGTACCCCTGGGCCGTTACGATTTCTTCTTCCCATTCGGGCTCGTCTCCGCTGCCGGCGGCCTGCACCGCGGTGACCGCTTGTAAGTTGCTGGCCACCTCGGCCTCAGAGATGCTCTGGTTCAGCCCATACACATGGATGCCCGTCACCACGCCGCCCTCCACCTGATAGCGGATGCCCGCGTCGGTATAGCGCCCATTGCCCATTCCCGCGTGGATGGCGCACTGCACCGAGGAAAAGCCGCCCTCGCTCAGCTGCGCCCATGCCCAATACGCGCTTTGGGGCAGTTGATCGAGTTGATAGAGGGCCGCAAAGCTGCCGTCCCCCATCAATTCATGGTTCTGCCAACCATAGGCGGCCACGAGCGCCTCCGCCGGAGATCCCAATTGGATCCCCCGGGGCGTCACCAGGGTTTCCTCGGTTACGGCAAAGCCGTTGAGCGCCGCGGAGGAATCCAGCACTGGCTTATCATAATACAGCGTGGCAAAGCGGTATAAAAACGCATACCCATCCTCGGTAAGAGACTCTTCCCCCACCGGCGCGTTTTGCGGTTCCTCATCCATGCTTTGTTGCAATACGCTGATCAAAAAATCGTTAAGCTCCGTTTCCGTGAGCACGCCCGCGTCATCCGCCCGGGAAAAAGCGGGGGAGACACAAAACAGCGCGCAAAGCAAATACGCAAGCATGCGCCTTCCCTTCGTTCGCCTCATGAAATCTCTCCTTTCCATGGAAAAGCGGATCAAACCCATAAACTATCCATCCTTTATTGTACATGAAATCCCGTTTTCTGTATAGCCTTTTGGCAATAAAAGTTACGGCCAGACAAAAGATTTACAAGGGTTTGCCTCTCTTTGGCGGGGCTATGGAATCCTGGGGAAGGCTTGCATCCCCCAAAGCCTATGGTATACTATCACCGTATGGTTCCTTTGGTATCAGAGGAGGGATTTCCATGTTCTTCCAGCGGGATTATATCTTGCGCATGATCGAGATGATGGGCGACCTCATGCGCCGCATCAAAGAGCTCATGAGCGACCTCCTGCGTATGAAGCTGCTAAGCGACGCCAGCCTGCGGCATACGGGCATTTCCCTGGAAACGGCCGAAGGGTTGACCAAGGAGAGCCTGAAGGAGCTACTGCAGCCCATGCCCCGCCTGATGATGAGCGAAATCCTTTACACCAAGGCGGAGACCTTCACCCTGGTTGCCCAGGAGCGGGAGGAGCTTTTGCACAAAAGCCTGCACTTGCTTGCCTCCCTCTACGAGGAGGGGCCGCTGTGCGAGCTTCGCGCGGACAGGCTTTTGGAAGTGAAACAAGCTGTCTTCCCCCGTTTGAACAGCGAGGAACTTTTCCTGTGCGCCCGCTTTTTTTCGGAGGCCGAGCGCTTTGATCACATGGAGGACGCGCTCTTTCAGGCGGTGGAGCGGTTGCCCTTGGGTTCTCAACGGGAACAGCTTGGGAAAGAAGGCGCGGCGCTGTTGGAAGCGGCCGCTCTTCAAAAACCGGAAAACCTGGCCTTTGCCCATACAAGCCGCGAGGAATTGTTGGCCTCCGCCAAGGAGCTTCGCGAGATTTCCACACCACATGCATAAGGGGTACCTATGATCCTGATATCGGTCCAAAATGTCCAAAAGAGCTTTGGCATGCACGAAGTGCTCCAGGACGTCACCTTCAGCCTGCAAAAAGGGGAAAAGATGGGGCTTACGGGCGTCAACGGCTGCGGCAAAACCACCCTGATGCGCCTGCTTTCCGGCGAGGAAGCTCCCGACGGCGGCGCCATCCACAAAAACAAAGATTTGCGCATCGGCTACCTGGCGCAGGTGGACGATATTTTGTTGACCGATACAGTATGGGAAGCCTTGCTTCGGGTATTTGCGCCTGTGATCGCTATGGAAACACGGCTCAAGGAGCTGGAGCATGCCATGGAACAAAACGCCGAAGGGGACGAAGGCCAAATGCTGCGCCTTTCGGCGGAATACCAGCGGCTGACCGAGCAGTTTGCCCGCCTGGAGGGCTACGCCTACGAGGGGGAAATGCTGGGCGTTTTAACGGGCCTAGGCCTTTCCAAGGACATGGCGGAACGCAAGGTTTCCACCCTTTCCGGCGGCGAGCGGACCCGGCTTTCTTTGGCAAAGCTCCTTTTGCAAAAGCCGGACGTGCTTTTGATGGACGAGCCCACCAACCACCTGGATTTGAGCGCCATTGAATGGCTGCAAACCTATCTGACCGACTATCGGGGAACCCTGCTTTTGATCAGCCATGACCGGTATTTTCTGGATCATGTCTGCACCACCATGGGGGAACTCCTGGGCGGGAAGATGATCAAATTCACAGGCAATTATACGGAATACATGAAAAAGCGGACGGCGGACTTTGAAACCCGCATGAAAGCCTACAACCTCCAGCAAAAGGAGATCGAGCGGGAGCGGGCCATCATCGAGCGCTACCGCAGCTTCAATCGGGAAAAAAGCATCCGCGCTGCAGAGAGCCGGCAAAAGCGGCTGGACAAAATCCAGCGGCTGGACAAGCCCCTGGAAGAAAACCATGTGCGCTTTGCCTTTGACGTGCGCCGCCAAAGCGGCGAAGAGGCCCTGGAAGTGAAAGCCCTGGAAAAGAGCTTCGAAGGCCGCACCCTTTTTCACGACCTCTCCTTTTCCCTGCGCACCGGCGACCGTGTGGCGCTGATCGGCGCCAATGGCGTGGGCAAGAGCACGCTTTTTCAAATTCTCATGAACCGCCTATCGCCTGATCGGGGCAGCGTCAAATACGGCGTGAACATCGATGTGGGCTACTACGACCAGCACCAACAGAACCTTCGGCCGGACAACACCGTCTTGGACGAGGTGTGGAACGCCTTCCCCTCCATGGAGCAAAGCCGTGTGCGGGGGGCGCTGGGACTCTTCCTTTTTTCCGGCGACGATGTGTTTGCCAAAATTTCCACCCTCTCCGGCGGGGAGCGGGGGCGAGTGGCGCTCACCAAACTGATGTTACAAAAAGACAATCTGCTTCTTTTGGACGAGCCCACCAACCACTTGGATATGGACAGCCGCGAGGTTTTGGAAGATGCCCTGGCGGATTTCCCCGGCACCATTTTGGCCATCAGCCACGACCGGTATTTTATCAACCGCTTCGCGGACCGGGTCATGGTGATGGACGAAAGCGGCATGACCGAATACCTGGGCAATTTTGACGATTATATCGAGAAGCGGGATCGGCCCGTTCCCCCGCAGGAGCTGTTGCATCCGGAGATGACCAAAACCGCCCAAATCCGCGAGCGCAAGCGGGACCGCCAGCAAAGCGCCCGCGCGCGGGAGCTGAAAGCCCAGGTGGAAAAAGCGGAAAACGCCATTTTGCAAAGCGACGGGCGGGTGGCCGAGCTGGAAGCGCTTTTGTCCGATCCTGAGACCTATGAAAGCACCGACCGCATGCGGGAGGTCACCGAGGCCTACCAGCGGGAAAAAGACGGGCAGGCCGCCTTGTATGACGCGCTGGAGGCGGCGGAAGAACGGCTTTTGGAAGCGGAAGAGGGATAGCAAGGGGAAGCCGGGGAACGAAAAGGTTCCGGGAGACGGCCTCCGGCGGCTAAAGGGCTGTTGCCCTTTAGAACCCATCTGTGAAACTCCCATTTCATGGGAGTTTCACAGATGGGTTCAGGGCGAAGCCCTGAGCGGGGTCTTAGGGGCGGCAGCCCCTAAGCGTACTTTGTCAACGGCCTGAGCGCCGCCATTCTTGCGGCGCCCTCTTTTTACCGCTTTAAAGGCTTTCTTCTCTTCATTTGCGGCTTTTGAATTTTGCCAGCGGACTCGCCCTTCAGGCTGAAAAGCTGATCCCGCAATTTGGCCGCCTGTTCAAAGTCAAGAGCCTTAGCGGCGGAGAGCATTTGATCCTCAATGCTTTGCAGAAGCTGTTGCTTCTCCTCCTCGCTGATGCCCTCCGGCGCGGATTCCGCGAAATCGCTGGTGATCTTCAAAAGCGCCTGTACGGTGCTCTTCACGCTTTGGGGCGTGATTCCATGGAGTTTGTTGTAAGCCTCCTGCAAAGCGCGGCGGCGGTTGGTCTCGTTCATGGCGCGAATCATGCTGTCGGTCAGCTGGTCGCCATAGAGGATCACGCGGCCTTCCACGTTACGGGCAGCACGGCCAATGGTTTGAATCAGCGAGGTTTCGCTGCGCAAAAAGCCTTCCTTGTCCGCGTCCAAAATGGCCACCAGGGCCACCTCTGGCATATCCAGGCCCTCCCGCAATAGGTTGATGCCCACCAGTACGTCAAACTCGCCCAGGCGCAAATCCCGGATAATTTCCGTGCGTTCCATGGTTTGGATATCACTGTGCAAATACCGCACTTTGACATCCAGACTTTTGAGATAGTCCGTCAAGCTCTCGGCCATGCGCTTGGTCAAGGTGGTCACCAACACACGGTTGCCCTGGTCAATGGTTTTGTGAATCTCCCCCACCAAATCGTCCACCTGCCCCGTGGCCGGACGAAGGATCACCAGCGGGTCAATAAGCCCCGTGGGGCGGATGATCTGCTCCACCGTGTTCTCGCTAAGGCCCAATTCATAGGCCCCGGGCGTGGCACTGACGCAAATGACCTGGTGGATCCGCCGTAAAAATTCATCGAACAACAGCGGGCGGTTGTCAAAGGCTGATGGTAGCCGGAACCCATACTGCACCAGGTTTTGCTTGCGGGCGCGGTCGCCATTGTACATGCCCCGCACCTGGGGCAGGGTCACATGGCTCTCGTCGATAAACATCAAGAAATCCTTGGGAAAGTAATCCAAAAGCGTATAGGGGGTATCCCCGGGCTTGCGGCCGTCAAAATAGCGGCTGTAGTTCTCAATGCCCGAGCAATAGCCGATCTGCCGCATCATTTCCAGGTCATAGCGGGTACGCTGGTTCAGCCGCAGGGCATACAGGGGCTGTTCCTCATCCTTAAGCTCCTGCACCCGAAGGGCCAGATCCCGCTCGATTTGGTCCATGTTCGCGTTCATTTTTTCACGATCCATGGCATAGTGTGTTGCGGGGAAAACCATGGCATGCTCAAGGGTTGTGAGGGCGTTGCCCGTCACCACTTCGATTTCCCGGATCCGTTCGATCTCATCTCCGAAAAACTCAATGCGAAGCGCGCGTTCCCGTTCATTGGCCGGAATGATCTCCAGCACGTCTCCGCGAACGCGGAAGCTGCCCCGGGAAAACTCGAAATCATTGCGGGTGTATTGAATTTCCACCAGTTTCACAATGAGAGCGTCCCGCCCCAGCCGCATGCCCGGACGGATGCTCACCATCATGCCCTCGTACTCGCTGGGATCGCCCATGGAATAGATACAACTGACGCTGGCGACGATGATGACATCCCTGCGTTCCCGCACGGCGGCGGTGGCGCTATGGCGCAGGCGGTCGATCTCTTCATTGATGGATGCGTCCTTTTCGATATACGTATCGGTGGAGGCGATGTACGCTTCCGGTTGATAATAATCGTAATAGGAAACAAAATACTCCACCGCGCTGTCGGGGAAGAAAGCGCGCAATTCGCTGCAAAGCTGCGCCGCCAAGGTTTTGTTGTGCGCCAGCACCAGCGTGGGCTTTTGCACCCGCTCAATGATGGAGGCCATGGTAAAGGTCTTGCCGCTGCCCGTAACCCCCAGCAGCACCTGATTTTTTTTGCCTTCCATCACGCCCCTGGCCAGGGAATCGATGGCGGCGGGCTGGTCGCCGTTAGGCGGAAAAGGCGCTTTCAAAACGAATTGATTCATAGTCGTTCTCCTCGCCGGGACGGACCCGAACTCCTGTTGTACAAGTTTTGGGAGGGGTTCCAAGAGGGTTTTCCATTATAGCACGATTTCCCCAAAATGAAAACGCGAGGCATTGGCAAATGCTGGCTTCCCTGTGCTTGCGCCCCGTGAAAAGCCGGTGCTCATACATCCAACCATTGCTCAGAATAGCGCAATTTCAAGGCTTTCAAAAGGTTTCCACGCGGCATGTCCCGGCGTCTGATCGGCCACAATGGGAGCGACAGGAGGGATGAACATGCCCAAAGCAAGGAACCACAGGACTTTCATGGCACATGGCGGGCGGTGCATCGAGGTGAGAAAACCGTGGCAACCTATCGAATCCATCATAGCCCGCGCTTAAGCGGCGAAATCCATGTGAATACCGCGAAAAACGCGGTTTTGCCCATTTTGGCCGCCGGACTTCTCACAGAAGAACCGCTGATCGTCAAAGATGTGCCACGGATCACGGATGTGGAAACCCTATTGCAAATTCTGGAGGACTGCGGCGCGGAGGTGGTGCGCAGCGGAACCGATGTGTCCATCTGCGCCAAGCACCCCCAAAGTCCGGAAAACGAATCCGCCATCCGCAAGCTCCGCGCCAGCGTCTTGGTGTTAGGCCCCATCCTGGCCCGCAGCGGCAGCGCCTGTATCTCACTGCCCGGCGGCTGCGCCATTGGGCAGCGTCCCATCGATTTGCACGTTAAGGGCTTGCAGGCCATGGGAGCGCATGTCTACGCCCATGGCGGCCAGCGGCAGCTCTCTGGAAAGCTGGTGGGCGCCCGTGTGTACCTGGATCTGCCCAGCGTGGGCGCCACGGAAAACCTGATGATGGCCGCCACCCTGGCCGACGGGCAAACCATTCTGGAAAACGTAGCCAAGGAACCCGAAATCGTAGACCTGGCGGATTGCCTGATCGCCATGGGCGCCAACATCGCAGGCGCGGGCACGGGCACCATCGTCATCACCGGCGTTGACAGCCTGCACGGCGCGGCCTTCAAACCTATCCCCGACCGTATTGAAGCCGGTACCCTTTTGTGCGCCGCCGCCATTACCCAGGGCAGTGTACTGATTCGCAAAGCCCGCCCCGAGCATATGCGCGCCGTGATGTTCAAACTGATGGAAGCGGGCGTGGGCATTCGCGAAACTCCCGCTGGGATCCGGGTCAGCGGCACAGCGGTTTCACCCTTTGAGGCCCGTACCTTAGCCTACCCCGGCTTTCCCACCGACATGCAATCTCCCATGATGGTGGTGGGGCTTCGTTGCCACGGGCAAAGCGTACTGACTGAGACGGTGTTTGAAAACCGCTTCATGCACGCCTCGGAGCTGGCAAGACTTGGCGCTCATCTTCGGGTGGAAAATAATGTGGCACTCATTGACGGCGGATTCCCGCTGTGCGGCTCCACCGTGAAAAGCACCGACCTGCGGGCAGGGGCGGCGCTGATGCTAGCAGGGCTCATTTCCGAAGGCGAAACCATTCTACAAGATCCTTCCGGCCACATTGAACGGGGGTACCAGGATCTGCCGCAAAAGCTACGCGCCCTGGGCGCGGTGATCGAAGAACTCTAAGACATCCTACGTTTCCGGCGCTAATCCCTGCTCCCGTTGCGGATGAACAGGCCCCAGCGAGCGATCGGACAGCATGATCGCTCGCTGAATGGCAAAGCGCCCGTATTTTTCGCGAATGCCCTCCACGGCGTATTCCAATAGCTTTCGCTTTTGCCGCTGTTGATCCTCTGGCAGAAAGGTCAACTGCCATGCCGATCCTGCGGCGATCAGTCCGCTCACGCTGACCCCCAGGGAGCGAAGGGGCGTTCCTGCCTGCCAGGTTTCCTGCAAAAGGGCGTAGGCTGCCGCAAAAAGCTCAAAGCTACAGTCCGTGGCCAACCCCAGCCGTTGCTGGCGCTGAACGGTATGCAATTGAATATCCCGCAAGCTGAGCTGTACCGTTTGCCCCATCACTTGCTGCCCCTGCATGCGGGAAGCAACGCTTTCACACAGGCCGTACAGCGTGATGCGAGCGTCCTCCAGGGTAAGGATATCCTGGGGAGTGGTCATGGAATTGCCCACGCTTTTCACTCTGGCGACCTCCTCGGCCGCCATCAAACTGGTTTCATCGTTGCCTCTGGCAAAGCCGCTGATCATCAGTCCGGTTTTGCCAAAAAGCGCTTTGAGCATCTGCGGGTCGGCGGCGGCCAACTGCCCCACGGTGTAAATTCCGATGGCGTTCAGCTTGCTGGTGATACTGCGCCCCACAAACACCAACTCCCCTACCGGCAAGGGGTCCAACACGGTTTTGCGGTTCGCCTGGGAGACCACGCTTACCGCGTCCGGCTTTTTTAAATCGCTGCCCAGCTTGGCAAATATGCGGTTATCGCTGACGCCCACACTAAGCGTTAGCCCTGTTTCCTCCCGCACGGCATGGCGCAGGTGATTGGCCACCCGGGTTCCTTGCTCCAAACTCATGCCCGCCTCGCTTACATCCAGCCAGGCCTCATCCAGGCCAAAAGGCTGTATGTGGTCCGTATAGCGGGCAAAGATTCTCCGCACCCTTTGGCTATACGACAGAATGCTTTCATAGCTAGGAGGGATGGTTTCCAGGTTGGGGCAAAGCTGCCTGGCCTGCCAGATCACCTGGCCAGTTTTTACGCCCATGGCTTTGGCAAGGCCGTTCTTGGCCAGTACAATCCCATGGCGCATTTGGGGATCTCCGCAAACAGCCAGCGGAATTTCCTTGAGTTCCGGCTGCACCAAACAGGCGACAGAGGCATAAAAATTATTGAGATCCGCATGCAAAATGACCCTTGCCTTCATCGCTGTCGCCCCTCCCATTTGGAACTTTTGTTCGGTTCCATTTTACAAACATTTGTTCCTTTTTGCAACAACAAGATATGGGAACGTTCGTGCCCAAACACACAACGGGCAGGGCCGCATAGCATGAAGAAGGCGGCCTTTCGCAGAAACGCGGGAACCCTTGTTGTTTTGCGGTAAAGCGTGTATACTAAGCCACAGGGTGCCTGCCCCGCCTTTGCGCAAGCCGCTTAAAAAGGCGGTCTGACCGCCTCGGAGCGTGAAAAGCGATGAAACGAGGCGAAATATATATGGCCAACCTGGACCCTGTAATTGGAAGCGAGCAGGGCGGGATTCGGCCGGTACTCATTATTCAAAATGATTTGGGCAATCAATACGGCACTACGGTCATTGTGGCGGCGCTCACGGCTCAGTCCAAAAAGCCCGCCATGCCCACCCACGTGGCCCTTGCGCAAGGAGAGGGCGGCCTATGGCGGGATTCCATGGTGCTGGCGGAACAACTGAGAACGCTGGAAAAATCGCGCTTGATTCGCCTTTTGGGCAGCGTCTCTCCTGAGCTTATGCGGCGGGTGAACCATGCGCTCATCGTTTCCTTAGACGTTCGGGACGCGCATTGAGAGAAGCCAGCCTAGCATTGGCACAGAAAACACCCTGTGAGCGGAAGGCTCACAGGGCTCGCCTGAGTCTTGGACATGCCTTTTTCAAGGGAAGATCAGCATTTCATACAGGGGGATTTTTGTGAAAACGAAGCTACATCAGGGGCAAAACGAACGGTTCATCGCCTATTCCCAAATTGTGCTGGGCTGCGTGCTGGGGGCCATGGCCTATCCCATGTTCATGCTCCCCAACGATATCGCCTCCGGCGGCGTTACGGGCATCGCCACCATTCTCCACTACATCTTCAATACGCCGGTGGGCCTTATGAGCCTGCTTTTTAACGTGCCCCTGTTCATCCTGGGCTACCGCTCCATGGGGCGGGTTTTTGCCTTCCGCTCCTTGTTTGCCACGGTGCTTTTCTCCGTATTGATTGATCTTCTGCCTTTGGGAAGCGTAACCCATGATCCGCTTTTGGGCTGCCTTTTTGGCGGAGTGCTTTTGGGCATCGGCCTTGGCCTCATTCTGCGGGGCGGCGCCACCACGGGCGGTACGGATATGGTGGCGCGCATGATTCACGCCCACTTCCAGCATGTGTCTGTGGGCGCGATTCTCCTGGGCATTGATTTTGTTGTCGTGATTGCGGCAGGCTTTTTCATCAAGGTGGAATACGCCCTCTATGCCCTGATCTCCATTTATGTGGCCTCCCGCCTCATCGACGTGATGATGGAAGGCTTTTCCAAGCAAAAGGCCTGCTATGTGATCTCCGCCCAACCCATGGACGTCAAGCAGGAATTGATGGACAAGCTGGACCGCGGCATCACCATCTTGCGCGCCGAGGGAGGGTTTAGCGGCGAAGAGCGCCCCGTTCTTTTGTGCGTGCTCAGCGCTCAGGAGGTGGGCCAGCTCAAAACCATCGTGCGGCAGGCCGATGAAAAAGCCTTTGTATTCATCACCGACGCCTATGAAGTGCTGGGCGAAGGCTTCAACAAACTAACGGAATAACGCGCCTTTCACAAACGCGGCGATTTCCGCCCAGGCTTCCTGGCTTTCAGGCAAAAGGCCCAAGGAGCCTTGAAAAACATGAAACAGGCTTTCATAGACGGTGAGATGGCAATCCACGCCGTTGTTTTGCGCGTTTTCCACGATCATTTCGCTGTCGCTTAATAGCACTTCGTTTTTGGCCGCCTGCAAGAGCATGGGCGGGAAGTCCCGGTAATCGCCAAAGGAGGGCGACACATAGGGATCCTTGGCATTCAACCCTGTTTCATAGCCGGTCACCACCCCCACCGCCCGGCCGTCGTAGCTATCCGAATCCACGCCAAAGGTGGGGTCCAGCGTGGCGTTTTGGTAATGGGAAGAACCGGAATTGCTTAAATCCGCCCAGGGAGACATGCACACCAGGGCCCCGGGCAAGGGCTTGCCTTCATCCCGCAAGCGCAGGCAAAGCGAAAGCGCCAGGTTTCCGCCCGCGCTGTCCCCCGCCACCAGAATATCCTGTGGCAAAATGCCCAGGGGGCCGGTCAGATACTCCCAGGCGTCCATGGCGTCTTGCTGCTGGCAGGGATACCCATACTCCGGCCACAGCCGATAGTCCAGCGTCGCCACCACACCGCCCTCCACCATGGCGCTATAGCGCTCGGCAAAGAGCCGGTACAGATCGCTGAGCCCCGCCATGAACGCGCCGCCGTGGATTTGCAATACAGCGCGCTTGCTTTGGCTGCCGTTTTGGCGAAGCAGCTCCAGCCGGCTGTTTTCCAACAAAACCACCTCAAACGCATACCCTTCCGGCACATTCCAGTTGCTGGTCGCGCTCAAAGCATCACCTCGGCGAACACTGGCGTCCAAAGGCAGGTGGGTGAAAAACCGCACAGCTTCCCGCCCGATCTGGCCCATGAGAGAGATATTGCGCTGGGGGCGGCTCACATACAGCCCGCTCAGGGCCATCCAAAACGCCAACGCAAAGCAAAGCACCACCCGAAAGCCGTGCCACATGGGCGTTGAGCGCATCCAGAACAGGAGCGCGAAGGAAACCCCCACCGCGAGCCAGCCGTACCAAAGGGCATGAATCAAAGCCAACGCAATCAATACAGGTACATAAATCAGGGCAGTAATAAAATAAAACCGTTTGGGGGTTCGCGCTTTATGGAGCGGTGAAATCTCCGTCACTGGGGACCTCCTTCCTGGAGGGCGGTTTGGTCTTGCGGGTAGAGAAGCCGAATCAAATGATTGTTGCGTTTCAGCCAATTTCGGTGCTCCCGGAATTCCGGCATCAGCTTTTCCACCAGCGCCCAAAAATCCGGGGAATGATTGTGATGCTTGCTATGCGCAAGCTCATGCACCATCACGTAATCGATCACCGGAGGCGGACACAGCATCAGCGCCAGGTTCAGCCGCAGCGCGCCCTGGGCCGTCATGCTGCCCCAACGGGTGCGCGCTGTGGAAAAATGCACGCTTTGGCAGCGCAATCCCGTTTCCCTTTCCCAGTGGCGGACCCGCGGGAGCCATTCCCGCTCCCCCACGGCTCGAAACCATTGCAAAAGGCTTTTGCTCAGAGAATCCTTACGAGGGAGAAGAAGCGTTCCCGCATAGGAAAACGCAAAAGGGACCTCCGCTATGCGCAAAATGAGCGTTTGGCCTAAAAAAGGGATGGCTACGCCCTCGGTCAGCTTGGGCGTTTGTCCGCTCTGCTCCCTTTCCTTGGCGGCCGCCTGCTTCTTTAAAATCCAGCGCTCCTTTAGCGCCACAAACGCTTCGATATCCCGAAGGGACATACGCTTAGGCGCCCGGGCAATCAGCGTTCCCGCGGGATCCACCACCAGGGCCAAGGTTCGCCGATTGGAACGGACCAGGGTATAGGGCATGGGCATAGAGAACGTTCGCCTCCTTAGCCCTTATCTTACCATAAAAACCACCGGATGAGGGAAAAAACGCAAAAAGAAAACCACCGCGTTCCAACCAGCGGCGGCTTTGCCTAGGCAATGGCAGCGTAACGCTCAATCGTAGTTAATCCCCGGGTAAAAGCACGCCGTACGGATAAAGGTGGCGTTGCAGCTTTGCCCCAGCCGGGACTGCGGCACGTTGCGGCGAATGATGTCCCCTTCAAAATGGCTTACCCCTTGCTCGCTCAGGTACTTCATCCCCGCGGCCACCAAGGATTTGGCCAGACCCAGCCTGCGGAAATTGGGCATGACATACAGCCCCGCCAGTTTGGCCGCCCCGCCTTCCCCTGTAAACACGATCTCTCCCACAATCTCCCGCCCCCGCGCCATATACAGCGCCACAAAATGCGGCATGGCCATATAGCGCTGCAGTAGATTTTGCTGCAAAACATCCAGGCGGTACGTATTCATGCGCATCAAAAACGCCTGCTGCTCCAGGGGATGTTGGAGCGGCACCGCACCCAGGTCGTAGCCCATGGGCGCATTGGGCTTGGCATTGGGCATATGCAGTTCCACCACGTCCAGCGCATCGTCCGCCTGAAAGCCGCTGTCCATATAAAAAGACATCATGGGCGCATCCTGGGCGCTGACCTGGGCAAACACACGGGCTTTTAAGTACGGGGTTTGGCTTCGCAGCTGATGGGCCCGGGCCAAAAGCGCTCCCAGCAGCATATCCTTCCCTGGTCCTTTGGAGTGCAGGCTCAAAAACATGTTCACGGGTCTTTCGGGAAACAGGTAGGGATGATAGGTATGAATCAAGAAGCCCTCGGCCACCGTTCCGTTGGCGCTATCCGCGATCAGGAACACGTTTTCCGGAGGGATTCCGTGATGGGGCTGTGCCGGATGAAACACGTGCATGCAGACCCTCCCTCCTTTCCCGCCGCTGGTTTCAAATTTCATCAAAATACACCATATTGTACCCTAAAACACCAAGTTATGCAAGATGTGCCTCTTTTTGCAAAATTGACATATGTGAAGAAGGTTTTCTCTCCCCTGTTCCGGAACTATGGTATAATACCCTCAAGGCGTTTGCCTTACCAAAGACACAGAAAGAGTGAGACCATGAAAAAGAATCTTCTTCTATTGCTTTGCCTGTTGCTTGCTTTGGCGCTTGCTGGGTGTCAGGAGCGGCCCATCGAGCACTTGCCCGACAGCGAGATCATGGAGTCTGATTGGGCGGACGCTACCCCCACGGAACCAATGAATACCCCTCACGGAGAAGCAGGCCAAATCAACGGTTCTGCGCCTCATTGGCTGGCATAGCATTCCCTCTTCAGTATTCCCGAAAATGGAAGATACCATGAGAAAAGCTGCCCTGGGATATCCCGGGGCAGCTTTTGGATACTTTAGAATGATGCCTGGCTCCTTTACGCCATTTTGAGCCGGTACCCACATTTATACACCGTCTCGATGCGCTCGTCCCCCAGCTTCTTACGGAGCCGTTGCACATGCACATCCACCGTGCGGGTGTCCCCCATGCTTTGGTAGCCCCATGCCTTGCGCAATAGCTGCTCCCGGCTTACGGGCATGTCCGCGTTTTCCATCAACGCCAGCAACAACGCGTATTCCTGCGCGGTCAACTCCACACGCTCGCCGTCCAGCAAGGCCACCTGTTCCTTTTCGTCCACCGTCAGGTCCCGCAAGGGCTCTTCATTGCCCAAAAGTGCGGAAACTTTTCCCAGCAGTTGTTTCAGGGAAAAGGGCAACGACAAAACGTCCGAGGCGCCCACATACAGCGCCTTGAGATGGGATACCATGCGCCGATTCGCCGTCACAAACAAAACGGAACAACCCAGCTTTCTGCAGGTCTCAAACAGGGGGCGGCAGGCCGACCATTTCAGCCTTGCGTCCAGCACCACCAAACTGGCCTCCTGGGGAGGGTTTCCCTGCAGGTCGATGGTCTCGCAAATCTTCACGCTATGCCCCTCTTTGCGCAATGGATTCACGAGTCGTTGCGTCGTTAGCGGGTCCGTGCCATAGATGAGAATATTTGCCATGCAATCACCTCTCAAGTAGTATGACGTATGAGCGCGAAAAAATGTTGCATAATTTGTGAACAAAGTGTAACAAATGGAATTTTTTTCTATTGGCGTCCCTGGCAAGAATTTCCCTGCCTTCCCTTGCCAAGCGGCGGGCTTCATGCTATAATGCACAAGGCCTTGAGCCCTTATGGAGCGGTATCGAAGTGGTCATAACGGGACTGACTCGAAATCAGTTGTGGGGCAACTCACCGTGGGTTCGAATCCCACCCGCTCCGCCAAATTCTACGGCTTCCCTCAATGATGAGGGAAGCCGCTTTTTCATTTTACGAGCCGCGTCTTTGCACTCGCTTCCTTCCCTCTGTCTTCCCTCCATCACAGAATACCATGGAAAAATCGAACAATAATTTATTCCACCTTTAGGTCAATATTCTCCATTTGGTGCGTTTGGAATGAATGATATAGTAAGATATACCTAAATTGAATAGGATGAATGGAGGAATATCTGTGAAAAGGATTCTTACACTCGTACTCGCACTGGCAATGGTTCTTTCGTTGGCGGTGTGCGGCACGCCGGTAGCGGCTGCGGAAGCCGCCGCGCCCGAACTGGAGTATTGCGAACTGACCTGGTACTTCCCGGGCAACTGGCCTCAACCCGAGCAGGATTTGGTTTTTGCGGAAGTCAACAAAATGCTTCTGGAAAAGATCAACTGCAAGGTCAATTTCGTCCCCCTGACCTACGGTGAGTACAATGACAAAATGAGCACCATCATTGGCTCCAGCGACGATTATGACATCTGCTTCACCTCCAACTGGACCAACAACTACACCGCCAACGCCAGCAAAGGCGCTTTCCTGGATTTGACCGAGCTTCTGCCCCAGTACGCCCCCAATACCTATGCGCTGGTCAACCCTGCTTTCTGGGAAGCGGCCAAGGTAGGCGGCAAGATCTATGGCATCGTCAATGAGCAGGTTTCCGCTCGTATTTCGGATATTACCATGCCCAAGGATTACTACGAAGAGTCTGGCTACGATTTCGCCAAGCAGTTTGTGCCCAATGATATCTCCAGCCTGGAGTCCTATCTGGCGTACATGAAGGAACACTATCCGGACAATTTCGGCGGCTTCGCGCTGACCAACGCTGCCGAATACCTCCGCCTTGACATGCTGGGTGGCTTCACCGTTCCCGGTGCCGTCGCGATTGATTCTGACAGCATGACGGTGATCAACCAGTTCAAAACCGACGCCATGAAGAAGCTGGCCGCCACGCTGCGCGACTTCAATGACAAGGGCTACCTTGGCTCCGAGCGCTTGATCGCCACCAACGGCATTGCCGAGAGAGCCGACGAAGATGCCAAGCTGGTGAACTTTTCTTCCGGCGGCACCTACAAGCCCGGCGTGGAAGTGGAAACCAACTCGGGCCGTCCCTTTGTAAGCGTTGTGTTCCCCGCTGGCAAGGAAATCTTGACCACCGGCGGCATCACTGCCACCATGCAGGCGATCAACGCCAACAGCAAAAACCCCGAGCGCGCTTTGATGGTGCTGGAGCTCATGAACTCCACTCCCGCCGGCGAAGCTCACAACAAGATTTATGACACTCTGAACTACGGCATCGAAGGCACCCACTGGAACTACACTGCCGACGGCCATGTGGAAAGAACCCAGCAGGGCAAAGACAAGTATCCCGCGAACCTGACTTGGATGTGGGCCTCCGCTTTCCAGGCCACCCCCGAAATTGGCAAGGATCTGTCCTTTGCGGCTGATACCCGTGCGTTCAACGCCGGCGCTGAAGTTTCCCCCGCTTGCGGTTTTGCCTTTGACGCCGAACCCGTCAAAACCGAAGTTGCCAACTGCAACAACGTGATTGAGGAATACCGCGTGCAGATTCAGCTGGGCATGCTGGACGAAGCCGGCTACGAAGAATTCCTTACGAAGCTGGACGGCGCTGGCGCGGACACCGTTATGGCTGAAATGCAAAAGCAGCTGGACAATTGGGTTTCTACCAAATAATGTAAAGTCACCTGATTTTCTGAAAAGTTTTCCCTCAGATTGTCTGGGGGAAAACTTTTTCAGAAAATTCTTTGGCGCAGGAGGTCGGAGCATGAAACAGACAAAGCCCTCGAAGATGCAACGAAAAACAACCACGCAATTATTGATTTTGGCGCTTCCCGCCATCCTGTTAACCTTTGTTTTTGCCTATATCCCCATGGCGGGTATCTTTGTGGCGTTTAAGGATATCAACTTCCGTGACGGCATTTTCAATAGCCCCTGGAATGGCTTTCGCAATTTCGAATTTTTCTTCAAAAATGACGCGTTTACCGTGACCGTCAATACGCTTTTGTATAACTTTGTCTTTATTGTGGTGGGGTTGTTTTTTGCACTGCTGTTTGCCATCCTGCTCAACGAATTGAAAAGCAGGAGCGCCACCAAATTATACCAAACCATCTTTTTCTTCCCCTACTTTTTTTCCTGGGTCATTGTCACCTACATGGTGTACGCTTTTATGGCGCCAAACGGCATTATCACCACGGGCCTTGGCCCCACCTTAAAGGAGCTTTTCGGAATCGACCTGAAAAAATTCTATATCACCGCTCAATGGTGGCCTGGATTTTTGCTCTTTTTAAATACCTGGAAAAACCTTGGGTACCATTCCGTTTTGTATTATGCCAGCATTATGGGCATTTCCAATGACTATTACGAAGCCGCGTCCCTGGATGGCGCAGGCCGTTGGCAGCAGATCAAATACATCACCATACCGTTGCTCATGCCCACCATCACGGTGATGACGCTCATTGCCATAGGCGGTATCTTCCGGGCGGACTTTGGCTTGTTCTATTTTGTGCCGCGGGAAATCGGCCAGCTCTACAAGGCCACCACCGTGATCGATACGCTGGTGTTTCGCATGCTCAAGAAATCCTCGGATATGGGCATGGCTGCGGCCATCGGGCTTTACCAATCTGTTTTGAGCTTTGTGGTCGTGGTCATCTTCAACCACATTGCCAAAAAAGTAGATCCCAACAGCAGCGCGTTTTAACTTCTGTGAAAGGGGTGTTTTGCTATGATGAAAGAGTCTAAATGGAGCAGGGTGCTCATTCACCTTTTGTTTATTGTGTTTTCCCTGCTTTGTATCATTCCGCTCATTTCCATCCTTTCCGTCTCCGTAACGGATGAAGTGGAAATTGCTAAACATGGATACTCGCTCTTGCCGCCGAAAATCGACTTCAAAAGCTATCAGTATGTGTTGACAGACCCCAAGATGATTCTCAATGCCTATTCCGTGTCTCTCTTTGTCACAATCGTGGGTACCACCATCGCCCTTCTTTTTACGGCAGGAATTGCCTATGCCCTTTCCCGCACTGATTTTAGGTTTCGCAGTTCCTTGAGCTTCTTTCTGTTCTTTACCATGCTTTTTTCCGGCGGTTTGATCCCTTGGTATATGCTGATTTCAAAGTATCTGCAAATGAAGGATACCATCTGGGTGCTCATTATCCCCATGCTGATTACCCCATGGTTTGTGATTGTCTTGCGGACCTTTATGCAGACTATTCCCATGGAGATTATTGAAAGCTGCATCATTGACGGCGCCAATGAATTTCATATCTTTTTCAAGATGATTATCCCGCTTTCCAAGCCGGGCCTTGCCACGGTCGCGCTTTTCATTCTGCTGCGCTACTGGAACGACTGGTGGCTGGCGCTGCTTTTCATTGAAAAAGCGGCTTTGGTACCCCTGCAATACATGCTTTCCCGCATGATGCAAAACATCCAGTATTTGACCCAATCCTCCAACGTCTTGCCTGCCGGTGTGGATACCTCTCAGCTGCCCAAGGAATCTGCCCGTATGGCCATGGCTGTGCTGGCCGCGGGCCCCATGCTGATGGTTTTCCCCTTCTTCCAAAAATATTTTGTCAAAGGCCTCACGGTTGGGGCTGTAAAAGGGTAAGAGATTTGCAAAAGCCCAATGCAGGGAGACTGCATTGGGCTTTTGCCTCCAAAGGGGGATCGTGAGGCGCCTCGCGCACATGTCGCTGGGCGCCTCACTTTATGCGGGAGCCTTGGCTCCCGCGCCCTCAAGGCGTGCAACTTCTCGGCTTCCTTCTTACACATTTCGCGTCGCGATCCACTTTGGCAACGGGGTGGAGCTTGCGCAAAAAGATCCGGTGGCGCGGAAGCGAGGTGGCCTTCCGGAGGGAGGAGCGAAGCTCCGACTAGCGCCCGAAGGTTGCGTAGCAAACCAAGCGCGTACCCACGACTCGGCGTAGCCGAGGGGTGGGCGACTAAGGAGGGAGCGTACATGGACGTACGTGATTTTCGGACTTTCGCTCGGCGTGGCTTTCGCGATCGCACAGCCACATGGCGCAACTACCACCGTCGGGTGGCCTTTGGCCTTGGCAAACTGCCCACACGGCCCACCCGAGCCATTGCTTACCCTAGACGCCGCAC
>JAVBVF010000021.1:0-48307 GCA_031554475.1 Eubacteriales bacterium
TAAGGGATGTCACGTACGGACCTGTACGCTCCACCCCTTATGCCACCTTGCTTCCGCGCAACCGGACCGTTTTGAGCAAGCTCCATCCCGTTGCCAAATTGCCTTTGTCAACGGTCTGAGGCTTTGACAATGTCAAAGCCCGCTTTAAGCAAACGATTCGTCAATAAGCCCCCGTCGCGCCGCCCTTTTCATCTGTGGGGTTCACGCCCAGGACCACGGGCGTGCTGCGGTAGCCGATGCCCATACGGTCGATCCCCAAATCGATCAATTCCAAAAAGTGCTCCCGTGTGCGAATGCCGCCGGAGCCTTTGATTTTGCAACGGCCCTGGGCAGCGTCCATCATGGTACGAATCACCTGGGTGGTGGCGCCATCGCTTTTGCCGCCGGTAAAAAAGCCGGTGGAGGTTTTCACAAAATCCGCTCCGGCCAGGCAGGCGATGTCCGTCGCCTTGCGGACCTCTTCCAGGGTGAGGGCGTCGGTTTCAAAGATCACCTTCAAAAGGGCGCCATGCTTGTGGGCAACCTCCGCAACGGTCTTGATATCATTGCCGACCGCATCCCACATTCCGCTACGGATCCAGCCGTAATTGGCCACGATATCCAGATCCTCAATATCGCCTTCCCGGCAGATTTCTTCCGCCTGCAAGGCTTTGGAGGCCGTTTGGGAAAGGCCGAAGGGAAAATCACAGACCACACAAAGACCGGTGGCGGTCCCTTTGCACAAGGATCGCGCAATGGGTAGGGCGGAGGGATTGATACAGACGGTTTTGCAGCCGTAGTCAATTCCTTCTTGAATGTATTTCCGGATTTCTTCCTGGGTGAATTCAGGCTTCAAGACGGACTGGTCAATGTAGGCGGCCAATTCTTTTATGTTCATTTCTGATGCTCTTTTGATAGGTTTCACGGCGGAAATCCCTCCCATTTGATGTTTTTTGTATTGTTTTCATCATACAAAAAAAGGAACGGAAATGCAAGAGGGGGAAAAGAGCCGCTCTTTGGCGGCTCGCTTGAAAAATACCATTTTCGGTTGATATAATTTGTGAAAAAATGATTGACTTTGTACCCCTAAAACGGTAGTATGATAGGCAGGAAGAAAAGCATAAAGGAGCCGGGTATGAAATACTATCTTGGAATTGATTTGGGTGGCACCAACATTGTGGCGGGCGTGTTGGATGAGCAATACAACATCATTCAAAAGAGCCATAAACCGACCCTGCTCAAGCGGAGCTTTGCGGAAATCGTGGCGGACATGGCCGCTGTGGCGCTGGAGGCGCTGGCCGCGGCAGGCCTTTCCCAAAATGATGTTTCCTACGTGGGCATTGGCGTGCCTAGCTCTGTGGACCCCAAGACCCATCGTGTGGTGTTTGCCAATAATTTGGGTTGGAAAAATGCCGACGTGGTGGGCGAATTTCAAAAATCTTGGCAGATTCCGGTGCATATCAGCAACGACGCCGACTGTGCCGCTTTGGGAGAATGTTTTGCCGGAGCGGGCCAGGCGTACGACAGTCTTTTGATGGTCACGCTGGGCACGGGGCTTGGCGGTGGGTTGGTGCTCAACCGGAAATTGTTCCTGGGCGGGGATGGGGTTGGGATCGAGCCTGGGCATACGGTGCTGGTTCATGATGGGTTTTTATGTACCTGCGGGCAAAAAGGCTGCTTGGAAGCCTATGCCTCGGTCACTGCGCTGGTCCGGCAGAGCATCGACATGATGATGGTGTATCCCCACAGCGCTATGTGGGAGGAATGCGGCCATGATTTGAACAAGGTGGAGGGCCGCACCGCCTTTGACGCCGCCAAGAAAGGCGATAGGGTAGGGCAAATGGTGGTGGATCAATTCATTGATTATCTGGCTGGCGGGCTGGCCAGCATGACCACCCTTCTGCGCCCCTGTGCCATTATCGTGGGCGGCGGGGCCAGCAACGCGGGGGAAGAAGCCCTGCTGTTTCCCCTAAGGAAGCGGGTGGCCGAAAAAATCTACGCGGGGGATATTTTGAAGTCTCCGGCCATCCACTTGGCCAAGCTGGGCAACGATGCCGGCGTGATTGGCGCGGCGCTTCTGAACGCGTAGCCCCAAAGAACCGCAATCAATGGGTTTCAAATGGCAATGAAATGCTGATATCATACTTGGGGAGGGTTTTCCATGAGCGGATCGGAAAAGAAACAAGCGATTCTTCACAAGCTGGAAAAAGGGCTGATTGTTTCCTGCCAGGTGCAACACGACGATCCCATTTACACCGACGACATGGCCGTGAAAATGGCCCAGGCGGCTCAATGGGGTGGAGCCGCAGGCATTCGCTGCAATTCGCCGGCGCAGATTGCGGCCATCAGGGCGGCGGTTGACCTGCCATTGATCGGCCTGTATAAGATTTGGCAGAGCAACACGGATGTGTTCATCACCCCCACGCTGGAGGCGGCCAAGCAGGTGTGGAATGCGGGCGCGGAGATCATCGCTTTGGATTGCACCAACCAGCTTAACCAGGAAGGCCGGCCTGCTTGGGAGCTTTTGCCCATTTTGAAAAAAGAAATCCCAGACGCCCTCTTTTTTGCCGACGTGGCAAATCTAGAGGAAGCCGAACACGCGGTGGAGCTGGGCGCCGACATCGTGGGCCCCACCTTGTACGGCTATACCAAGGAGACACAGCATATTGAAGAGCCGGACTGGCGCGCCTTTGCGGAAATGTGCCGCCGGTTGAACGGCAAAGCTCATGTAATCATGGAAGGGCACATCTACACCCCGGAGGACGCCATGAAGTGCCTGTATCTGGGGGCGTACGCGGTGGTGGTGGGCAGCGCCATTACTCGCCCGCACCTGACCACCAAGCGCTTTGCGGATCTTTTAAGCGGCTATCAGGACAATTGGCGCGACGCCGAGCGCAAGCCGCACTGATCCGGCGGTGAAGGATTCCCCCATGAGAAAGCATAGGGGTTGAGATGGGGAAAGAAGGAATACCATGGTCAAGTTTAATGTGGAAGGCGCCCAAAACGCTGAGGTAAGCGTGAAATTCCCGCCGCAAATGCCGCCGGAAGCGCAGCTTAAGCTGATGGAGCGGTATACGGAGGTCCACCGGTCCTTTGAAGGCCGGTCTAAGGAGCTTCGGGAGGCTGCCTGCCTCGCGGTTTTATATCCCGCTCTGTTTCGCCAAATCGAGGACACGGATAAGATCATCGGCCGGATGGATTTTTTGCCTATTGGGTTTGGCTGCGTAACCTCTGTAGGCGGAGTGGGGCATTACTGCGTGTTCTCGGGCCTTAAGAAATTGCAAAAGCAATTGCCCGAGGCGGACGGCCCTCGTATCGATGCGCTGTACGAGTATTGGCTCCAGCATGATCTGAAAACCCTTTATTGCAAGGATGTGCTGACGGAAACCACGGTCGGTCGCTTTATTGACTGTGAATATCCCATGATCGCTACCGCCAGGCTTTCCGGCATGATGCTGGATTATCATAAGCTGTTGCGGCTGGGGATCGGCGGGCTTCGGGCGCTGATTGAGAAGCGCTTGGCGGAGGAACCGGAGAACTGCTTTCTGGAAGCTGCCTTGCAATGCCTGGATTTGTTTGTGACCTGCGCCGACGCGCTTCGCGCCATGGCGGCAAAGGCCATGGAAGGAGCAAGCCCGCAACGAAAGCGGGAGCTGGAACAGATTTGCGATTCCTTGGAGAAAATTCGCAACAACCCTCCCGAAACCTTTCACCAGGCCCTGCAGCTGTTTTGGCTGTATGCCTTGCTGGCAGGCGTGATCAACTATGGCCGGATGGACGATGTGCTGGGGAGCTACCTGGCCAACGATTTAAAGGCTGGGCGGTTGACCGAGGAAGAAGCCTATGCGTATCTCAAAAGCCTGTGGTGGCTCATTGAAAACCGGCGCACAACGGTCAACGGCCGAATCATCGTGGGGGGGCGGGGCAGGCAGGATCCCGAGTCCGCGGATCAGTTCGCCATGCTTTGCATGAGGGTGGCCAAGGAGTGCCGCTATGTGGAGCCCCAGTTTACCTTGCGCTTTGACCATACCCTTTCCCCAGAAATGTGGAATGCGGCCATGGACGCTCTGGGCGCCGGAGCCACCTATCCCACCTTGTATAACGATGATGTAAACGTCCCTGCGGTGGCATACGGCATGCGGGTGGACGAGAAAACCGCAGAGCAGTACGTGCCCTTTGGCTGCACGGAGTTTGTGATTCAGGGGCAAAGCGTGGGTACGCCCAATGTGTGCCTGAATGTCTTAAAAATCCTGACGGCGCTTGTCAATCAGGGCGTGGATCCCATTAACGGCCGGAATATCGCGGGGACGGTGGCCATTCCGCCTGTCCAGGAATATAAGTGCTTTCAGGATTTCTATGCTACCTATCAAGCGCTGCTCGACCAATACATGGATCGATCCGTTCAGGCGCAAACCTATTCCTACCAAGTGATGAACCAGCACGTTTCCTATCTGTTCACCAGCATCCTGATGGACGATTGCCTGGAAAGGGGCAAGGCGCTTTTGGAGGGCGGGGTGCGGTATTTGGGCGGCACCAATGAAATTTATGGGCTGATCAATGCTTCCGACTCCCTGTGGGCCATCAAGCGCCTGGTGTTTGATACCCAGGCCTATTCCCTTGCGGAAATCAGGGATGCCGCCCTGGCCAATTTCCAAGGATACTCCAAGCTGCGTAAGGATTTGCTGAATGCCGATAAATACGGCAACGATCTGGATACGGCGGACGCCATGGCTGTGGAATTGTATGAGTATATTGCCAAAGGGGTGCGGCAGCGCGGCATTGACGCGGGCATGCAGTATTTCTTGGTGGTGATCAGCAACAACCAAATGAATACCGACTGGGGGTTGCGCACCGCCGCCAGCCCGGACGGACGTTTGAGCCAGCTGCACATGAATCCGGCCAACAATCCTCAAAGCGGCGCCGATAAGAGCGGCCCCACCGCCATGCTCAATTCCTTGGTGAAACTGGATCCGCGCTATCACGCGGGCTCGGTGCAAAATATCAAGATCACGCCCCGCCTTTTCAATCGGGAACGGGACAAGGTAGACGCGCTGTTCAAGACCTATTTTGAAGCGGGCGGCTGTCATTTGATGGTAACGGTGGTGGATCGGGGCGTGCTGGAAGACGCGGTGAAGCATCCTGAAAAATATCCCACATTGCTGGTACGGGTGTCGGGTTTCTCAGCCGTTTTTGTGAACCTTCCCCCTCCCATTCAGCAGGAAGTGATGGCACGAATGTTGTATGATAGCTAAGACGTCTTTTTTGCAAATTTTAGAAATCGAGCGGTTTGCCATCCACGATGGGCCTGGCATCCGCACGGTTGTGTTTTTGGCGGGTTGCCCCCTGCGCTGCCCCTGGTGCGCCAATCCAGAAAGCTGGACATTGGAACGCAAGCTGATGTACGCAGAAAGTAAGTGTATCGGTTGCGGGGCTTGCGCGGCGGCATGTCCTCAGGGGGCGGTTCGTTTTGCCTCCGGTGGCAAGCCTGTTTTCGACCGGAACCTATGCCAAGGAAACGTCCGCTGTGTAAGCGTATGCCCTGAAAATGCGCTAAAAATCTCTGGGCAAAGCCTGTCTGTAGAAGATATTTTGGGCGTGGTGTTGCGGGACCGCCGGTATTATCAAAACTCGGGCGGAGGCCTTACGGTAAGCGGCGGGGAGCCCTTTTTCCAGTTTCAAGGATTTTATGAATTGCTGCGCCAGGCGAAGGCAGCGGGGCTGCACATCGCGGTGGAAACCACTGCCCAGGCGACCAAGGAGGATTTCCAGAAAGCCGAGCCCTTGATTGACGTTTTTTTGTTGGACTTCAAGCATCCGGATGCCCATCAATTGCGCCAAGTGGTCAAGGCCAAGCCGGAGACCATCTTCGCCAATATGGAATGGTTGGGGGAAACCGCTCCCCACAAGGTCGTCCTGCGGGTACCCGTGATCCCAGGCTTCAACCATGATCGCCAGGTCATGGGAACTTTGTTCGAAAAGGCAAGGGGTTTTGGCTTTCAAAGGGTTCACTTGCTGCCTTACCATACCCTGGGCGTGGACAAATATCAACAGTTGGGCATGGAGTATCCATGGCCCGCCCAAGGCATGCTGGGGGAAAAAGACCTGCTGCCCTGGCGGGAGTTTGGGAATGAAATGGGACTTTGCGTCAGTGTGTAACTGGCGTTTGTGAGGGTATAGGAAGAAAGGAGCAATTCCATGTTAAACCATCAGGAAGTGATCAAACGCCTTGAGGAAGCGACGATCCCCCAAATGCCCACGAAGATGGATTATGCCATTGCCTGTGTGGGCGCGGGGTTCATTGTGGCGGATTGCCAGCTCAAAGCATACAGGGATATCGGGTTCAACCCCATCGGCATCGCGGCTCTGACCTTGGAAGAAAGCCAAAATGTTGCGGACCGGTATGGGCTGAAGAAAGTTTACCCCAGCTGGAAAGAGTTGGTGGAGGACCCTGAGGTGGAAATCGTGGATATCGCCGTTCCGCCGGATGTGCAGCTGGATATTGTACGCCATGCGGTGAAGCAAAAGCACATCAAGGGCATTCTGTGCCAGAAGCCCGTGGCCATGTCCTTGGAAGGCGCCAGGGAAATCGCGCGGCTTGGGGAGGAAAGCGGCATCCCCATCGCCATCAACAGCAACATGCGCTATGACCAAAGCATGCGGGCGCTCAAGCGCGCGCTGGACTTGGATCTTTTGGGCGAGCCGGTTTTGGCCACCATTGAGATGCGGGCAATTCCCCATTGGCAGGCGTTTTTAAAGCAATATCCCGTGCTGGAAATCTACAGCATGGGCATTCATCATGTGGATATTTTCCGCTATTTGTTTGGCGATCCGTCGAAAATCACCGCGGTATGCCGGCCAGACCCCCGCACCCAGTTTCCTCACACAGACGGCATCGTCCAATTCACCTATAAGTATGATAACGATTTGATGGCCACCAGTCTGGATGATGTGTGGGCATGGCCGCAAGAACCGGCGGAAAAGGACATCTACATCAAATGGCGGGTGGAAGGGCTTAAAGGCATGGCCACCGGTACCATCGGCTGGCCGCTATACCCCAAGCATGAGCCCAGCACCATGCGGCTTACCACCCGGGACTATCCTCACCAGTGGTTGGCCCCGCAGTGGGAAACCGCCTGGTTTCCAGATGCGTTCCGAGGCACCATGGCAAGCCTCCTTCGCGCGGTGGAAAGCGGCGATGCCCCCGAAATCAGCGCCCAAGACAACATCAAAACCATTGCCTGCGTGGAGGCCTGCTACGCCTCCATTCGGGAGGAGCGCACCGTCACCCTGGAGGAAATTTTGAAGCGGTAAACCTTTGGGGTTGTGTCGCTTTATTCAAAACAGAAAGGAATGGGTCTTATGGCTAGGAAATTGCGCACGGGCATCATTGGGATTGGATTTATCGGGGCGGTTCATATCGAGCAGTTGCGCAGGCTGGGAAATGTAGATGTGGTGGCCCTGACGGATACCGTGGACGCGCAAAAAAAGGCGGACGCCCTTTGCGTGCCTAAGGGATACGAGGACTATCGGGAAATGATCGATAAGGAAAACCTGGATTGCATCCATATTTGCACGCCCAACAGCACCCACTATGAAATCGCGTGCTACGCCATGGACAAAGGGGTCAACGTACTGTGCGAAAAGCCCATGGCCGTAAGCACGGAAGAGGCGGAGAAGCTCCTGGCCTACGCCAGAGAGAAAAAACTGATTCATGCCATGAACTTCAATTGCCGCTTTTATCCCCTTGCATATCAAATGCGAGAAATGATCCGCAATGGCGAATTGGGCGATGTGTTCACCATCCATGGCAGCTACAACCAGGATTGGCTGTTTTATGATACGGACTACAACTGGCGCTTAGAGCCGGAATTGTCGGGCCGGTCCCGCGCGTTTGCGGATATTGGCTCCCATTGGATTGACTTGGTGCAGTTCATCACGGGGCTTAAGGTAACGGAAGTGCTGGCGGATTTTGAGACCTTTCATAAAATCCGCAAAAAGCCCATGAAACCCATTGAGACCTACTCCGGCATGCTGCTCAAGCCCGAGGATTACGCGGAGGTGCCTATTCACACCGAGGATTATGCCGCTGTTTTGTTCCATTTTGACAATGGGGCGCATGCCTGCTGCAATATCACCCAGGTGTTTGCGGGCCGCAAGAACCAGATGCTGGTTTCCATCGCGGGCAGCAAATGCTCATTGCACTGGGATAGCGAACTGTCCAACGAGGTATGGATTGGCCGCCGCGACCGCGATAACGGTCAGATGGTGAAGGATCCGTCCATCCTTTCCCCCAAGACCCGTGGCGTGGTCAGCTATCCAGGCGGCCATGTGGAAGGTTTTCCCGATAGCTTTAAGCAGAATTTCAAACAGATTTACAAGGCCATTGAATTGGGAGACGCATCCGGCCTAGACTTTGCCACCTTTGAAGACGGGTTGAAAGAAGTCAATCTCTGCGACAAGATCATTCAAAGCGCGAAGGAACGCCGCTGGGTAACGGTAGAATAAGCGTCGCCTGATAGTGAAAGCGGAAAGGGGTCATAGGATGAAGATTGCCACACTGGCGGACTGGTTCGGAAAGGGGCTCTTGGAAGGCATTCGGGAATCACGCCGTTGCGGTGCGCAAGGCGTGCAGCTCTATGCCTGGAACGAGTTGAATCCCTTTACCCTTTCCGCAGGCAACATCAAGGAAGTGCGAACAACCGCCCAGGACAACGGCCAGGTGATTACCGCCCTGTGCGGCGAGCTTAGCGAAATTTCCAGGGGCGGCCATGCCTTGGAAGTGGCGGCGGAAAACGGGCCCAAGGTGGAGTACTTAAAGCGGGTGCTGGACTTGGCCATGGAGCTTTCCTGCCCTGTGGTCACCACCCACATCGGCCGCATTCCGCAAGAGGAGAACAGCCCGAGGTACGAAGCGCTGTTTCAAAGCTGCCAGGAAGTGGGGGAATACGCCGCTAGCCTGGGGGCCTGGGTGGCCGTGGAAACAGGCCCTGAACCTGTATCTCGCCTGTGCCGCTTTGTGGATCAATGCGGCGGGGGACTGGCCGTGAACTACGATCCTGCCAACCTAGTGATGGTCACGGCGGACGATGAGGTGCAAGGGGTTTATACCGCCGGAAAGCGGATCGTGCATACCCACGCCAAAGACGGCGTGCTGCGAAAGTACCTGGGAACGGAAGAAATCTATGGTATCTTTGCGGAGGGCGGCATTGAGGCCCTGGCCCAATTGCCCGGCTACTTTGCCGAAACGCCGCTGGGGCAAGGGGCTGTGCGCTGGCCGGAATACCTGGCGGCCCTTGCGCAGGTGGGGTACGACGGCTATCTGACCATCGAGCGGGAGGTCAGCCAGGATGCGGCTCACGACATTCGCCTGGCGGTAACGTTTTTGCGGGAAGCGCTGGCGTCCTTGCCTAAGAACCAGTAGGCAGCGCATCCGCAAGATGGATCCATCATCTTTGGGAGCCATTGAGGAAAGCACAAGAAAAAAGAACAAGCCTACAAGAATAACGCGCTGATAGAGAGGAGCGAGAACCCATGATGAAACTGGGATTGGTTTCTGCCATTTTGCCTGATTATACCTTTGAACAGGTGATCGACTACGCGGCAAGCGTGGGCTTTTCCTGCGTGGAAGTGTGCTGCTGGCCCAAGGGCAAGGCCGTGCGTCGCTATGCCGGCATCACCCATATTGATGTGAGCGACATCACGGACCAGCAGATGAAGCATTATTTGCAATACGCCAAGGACAAGGGTGTTGCCATCAGCTCTCTGGGCTATTATCCCAACCCCATGGATCCCGATCCAGAGACCCGCAAGGTCGCTAGTGAGCATTTGCTCAAGCTGATCGATGTGTCGGCTGAGATGGGCGTTCACATGATCACCACCTTCATCGGCAAGGACAAGAACAAAACCGTGGAAGAAAACCTGGATCTGTTTGAGCAGATTTGGAAGCCTATCGTACGCCGCGCGGAAGAGAAAAAAGTGCGCATCGGCATTGAAAATTGTCCGATGTATTACACCCAAAACGAGTTCCCCGGCGGCAACAACCTGGCCTCCACCCCCTATGTGTGGAAGGAGATGTTCCGGCGAATCCCCTCGGACTACTTGGGCTTGAATTACGATCCCTCCCATCCCTATTTGCTGATGTCCGACTACGTGCAGCCCTTGTATGATTTTAAGGACAAGATTTTCCATGTGCATTTTAAGGACATCAAGATTTTCCCTGACAAGCTGAATGAGTATGGGGCGTTCTCCTACCCGTCTTTGTGGCATTCACCCAAGCTGCCCGGGCTGGGCGGCGTGGACTTCGCCGCTTTCTGCTCCGCGCTCAACGACATTCGCTATGATGGCTTCGCCTGCATCGAGGTGGAGGACAAGGCCTTTGAGGGCAGTATGGAGGATGTGAAGCGGGGGATCGAGCAGAGCTACCGCTATATGCGGCAGTTTGTGTAAGGCCCTAAATTGCGCAAAGCGCCATGGAAAGGAGAACCCTATGCTAAGCGTGGGAATTTTTACGGGGTATTACCCCTACAACGCGGACGAGGTGATTCGCCGGATCAAGGCTAGCGATTTCAACTGCGTCCAATTGGATGTGTCCTTCAAGGACTGCGACGCGACCAAAGGGGAATTGACGCGGGAAAAGGCCGTGGAGATCCGCAACAAGTTCCGCGACGCCAACTTGCCCATCATCTGTGTGTCCGGCTACACCAACTTCATCCATCCCGATCCGGTGAAGCGCCAAAAGAATATCGATTTCTTAAAAACCATGATCCGCTTTGCCAGGGATTTGGGTTGCACCTATGTGGCTAGCGAGACCGGCACCTACAATGAGGAAAGCGACTGGGTTTGGGATGATCGCAACGGCACGGAAAAGGTGTATCAGGAAACCCTGGCCGTGGTGAAGGACATCGTGGCCTGCGCTCAGGAGCACGGGGTCACCTTTTTGATCGAGAACTATGTCAACAATGTCATTGGTTCGGTCAAACAGGTAAAACGGTTGTTTGAGGATGTGGCCTCTCCGCATCTGGGCCTGCTTTGCGATCCCACCAATTATTTTGACGAGAGCAATATCGACAAAGTGGACGACACCCTCCGCGAGATCTTTGCGGAGCTGGCGCCCATGATGCGGATCGCCCACGCCAAGGACTGCAAGCGCACCACCGATTTCTCAGAAAAGCACGCGGATATCGACGCGGACGAATCCCACACCTTCCGAGGCGCGGGCGGCGTGGAACTGCCTGCCGCCGGGCTGGGCGTATTGAACTATCCGTTGTATATGGAGCTGCTGGCCAAGTATCACCCCAATATGCCCCTGATCATCGAACATTTGGACGAAGCGGATATCCCCAGAGCCAAAGGCTTTGTGGACGGTGTTTTGAAGCAAGTGGGCGTTTGAGGCATAGGTTTACGCGGCTTGGAAAAAGCAAATGAAAAAAGCTGGGAATGGGCGCTATGGCCTGTTCTCAGCTTTTTTGCGCTTCACTGGAATTCGCTTTTGATAGTACCATTGCGTGTAGGCCACCCTGCGGCCCGTAAGCTGGGATTCTTAAGGGCGATAGTCCTTGAGCGGGTTTGGGCGGAGCCCAAAGGGTTCGAACGCAGCTAGGCTCGCTTCCTTACTTTTTCAGCCACAGCTCAATGGGGTATTTCACCTTGGCGGTGAAGGGGAGGGCCACCTTCTGGCCAGTACGCGCGCTTTCATACGCAGCGTAAATGATCTCCAGCACCGCGCGTCCATCCTCGGCAGTGACCACAGGCTGTTTATCGTTCAGCACGCAATCGGCAAAATGCGCCAGTTCCTGGGGATATCCCTGGTTAAAGGCCTCTTCATACATCGTAAAGGTCCAGCCCAGGGTGGTGCCCGCTTTTTCGGCGGCATAATCATAGCCTTTGTTGCTGTAGGTGAGCGCGGAATTGCCCTGGAACAGGTCGGCATAGGAAACGCCCTGGGTGCCGTACACCTCAATGCGGTCGTCCATCCCGCCATGCCGCGCCCAGCTGTCCTCGGCAACGCCCGTTACGCCGTTTTCAAACTCCACCAGGGTGACGGTATTGTCATCGCAATCCGTGTCATGCAAAACAGTTTTCATATGCGCAAACACCGATTTGACAGGATTGTTCTTGTTCATCCAGCGGAACCAGGCCAGGGCATGGCAGCCCATGTCCATCATCACGCCGCCGCCGGCGGTTTCTTTTTGGTAGAACCAGGCGCTGTGAGGCCCGCTGTGCTTTTCCGCCTGCTTGAGCATGTACACCTGCCCCACGGCGCCCTTTTCCACCAAGGAGCGCACCCGCTCGTACTTGGGCGCAAAGCAAAGCTCTTCGGCATACATGAGTTTCAGATGCCGTTTTTTGCATTCGGCGATCATCTCGTCCGCCTCTTCCAAGGTGAGGGCCAGGGGTTTTTCCATCACCACATGCTTATCATGGGCGGCGGCTGTCATGCAGGCGGTATGGTGGAGGTAGTTGGGCAGGCAGATATCCACCATGTCCACGTCTTGCTCTTGAAGCAGCTTCTCCATATCGTCATACCAAGCGGGAATGTGAAATTCCTCGGCGATTTTTTTCGCGTTTTCCAAAGTGCGGCCATACACCGCCACAATCTCGACCGTCGGCACAAAACGGGCATAGCTTTCCAAATGAATTTTGGTGATAAAACCGGTACCAAAGATGGCAACCTTTAGCTTTTTCATACATTTCTTCCTTTCCTGTTGATTCAATATGTACTTTTATGATACAATGTGAAAACAGAATTTGCAACAGGGCAGAGGGAAATTTTGGTTTCGTTTCCGCGTGTCGCGGCGGATGTTTTGCGCTGGCGCGGCGCACAGGATTCAAGCCATCCGGCTTTGTTGTCGTGAGTTGATCATCCACGGGAGGAGTGTTTTTTTGATTTGTGTGGAAGGACTGACCAAGCAGTATGGCGATAAGCTGGCGCTTAATAACGTCAGCTTTGCTGTGGAGGAAGGGGAAGTGGTGGGGCTTTTGGGCTTGAACGGCGCGGGCAAATCCACCACCATGAATATCCTGACCGGATATATCAGCGCCAGCAGCGGCACGGTGAAGATCGGTGGCTATGATATCGCCTCAAACCCCCGCCAGGCCAAAAGAATCACCGGCTATTTGCCGGAGCAGCCCGCCTTTTATCCGGAGATGAAGGTGCGAGACCATCTGCATTTTATTTGCGGGCTCAAGGGCATTACCGATCACCCCAAGGAGCATATTGCCGAGATCTGCCGCATGGTGGGCCTGGAGCATATGCAAGGGCGCATGGTGCGAAACCTTTCCAAGGGATACCGGCAGCGGCTGGGGTTTGCCCAGGCCTTGGTGGGCCACCCCAAGGTGATCATTTTAGACGAGCCCACCGTGGGGCTGGATCCCTCGCAGATTATTGAAATTCGCCAGCTGATCAAGGATTCGGGAAAACAGAGCACGGTGATCGTTTCCTCCCATATTCTTTCCGAAATTCAAGCGGTGTGCGGCCGCATCATCATGCTGCAAAAAGGCCGTGTCATTGCGGATTGCAAAACCGAGGAGATCGCTGGCAGAGCCGCCGCCAATGGCCGCGTGCGGATTCGCGTGCAGGGGAATGAGGAAGAGATCCTGGCGGCCCTTTCCCTGATTCCAGACATGAAAGCCCTGAGCCGGCTGGGGCAAAACGAATCCGGTGCCTGGGATTTCGCTTTGGAAAGCGCCAACGGCCAAGACCTTCGGGCACAGGTGTTTCATGCGTTGGCCACGGCGAACCTTCCTTTGCTATTCATGCACAGCGGCGAGGATTCGCTGGAAGAGGCGTTTTTAAGCCTGGCCTCCAACGCCGCCGGAGAGGAGGAAAAAAAGTGAGAGCCATTTTCACCCGAGAATTGAAGGCCTACTTTTTCACCCCCCTGGGCTATGTGGTGATTGCGGTGATGTACTTTTTTACCGCTTACTACTTTTTCACCTATAACCTGTATGGAAACACCACCGATACGACCACGTTGTTTTCCATGCTGTTTTCCGTGGCCATGTTTTTGGTTCCGCCGCTTACCATGCGTTTGATCAGCGAGGAAAAGCGCTCCAAAACCGAACAAACCCTGCTCACCTCCCCCGTGTCCCGGGTAGGCATTGTGCTGAGCAAATACTGGGCGGCGGTGATCGTTTACCTGCTGGCCATCTCCGGCACCCTTTTGATGGCGCTGGTGATCCAGCACTATTCCCAACCGGATTGGCCGGTGGTCATCGGGAACTTTATCGGCCTGTTTTTGCTGGGGGGCACCTTGATCGCCATCTGTCTGTTTATTTCCGCCTTTACCGAAAGCCAGGTGATGGCAGCGGTGGGCGGCTTTGGCGTTTGCCTGTTCCTCATGATGGTGGACGCGCTGTATTATGTGGTGCAAAACCCCCTCCTGCGCGCCCTGTTTTCTCAGCTTTCCTTTAACGACCGCTACCAGGGCTTTACCCTGGGGCTTATTGATGCCTACTCCGTGTGCTTTTTCATTTCGATTGCCGGGCTATTCCTGGCGCTCACCGTCCTCACCCTTGAGCGGCGGCGGTGGGTATGAGGAGGGCCGAAGCATGAAGATCAAACCTTTCAAACAATCCCTGAAGGTCAATGTGATCTTTGCGTTGATCACGGTGCTGCTGATTGTGGGCGTGCTTCTTTTCAATGGAATCTCCCTGACGCTGACCAGCCGGTACTCCCTGTCCTTTGATTTGACGGAAAACGCGGCTTATGAGATTGGAGAGGATACGCAAGCCCTGCTTGCGGGCCTAGGGCAGCCTGTGGAGGTGTTTATCCTCTCGGCGGAGGACGCCTTTGGGGGCTCCAACTATTTAAGCCAGGCCAAGCGGGTCATGCAGCAGTATCCCCGCTATTCGCAAAAGCTGAGCCTCACCTTTGTGGATTACGCTTCCGACCCTTCCTTTGCCGCGGGTTTTCCGGATTTGAAATTGTCCAATGGGGACGTAATCGTGCGTAGCGGCAAAAAGGTGAAACACATTCCGGTGAATAACCTGTTTCACTATACATACACTTCCAGTGGAAGCCTGGCCATTGAAGCCTCCAGAGCCGAAGAGGCGCTCACATCGGCTATTTTGAACGTGACGGGGGAGAAGCTCCTCAAAATTGCGGTGCTCACCGGAAACGGGGTGACCGAGTCCAAGCTGTTTACCGCCTTGCTGGCGGACAATAACTATGAGCTGGCCTCCGTGAACCTGACCACAGAATCCCTCAATGGCTTTGACGGAGCGCTTCTATTCAGTCCCACCGCGGATTTGTCCGAGGATGTACTGCGCAAACTGGAGAGCTTTTTGTACAACGAGGGAACCTATGGAAAAACCTTGCTCTACACAGCTAGCGCCGCCCAAAGCGCCATGCCCAACCTGGACGCATTTTTGGCGGAGTGGGGGATTGGCTTTGCCAATGGCGCGGTATTTGAAACCAAAGCCGAGCGCACCTATCAGTATCAGCCCTTCTATCCGCTGGTCCACTACGAGGAAGGCCGATATAAGGACATGCTTCGGGATCCCAACACCCCTTTTCTGATGCCCCTGGCCCGCCCCATGCAGGTTTTGTTCACTGCCAAGGACGGCTATTTTGTGGAAACGCTTCTGTCCTTTACAGAAACCTCCGGCGTGCGTCCGGCGGACGCGGGGGAGAATTTCACCGCCGATCAAGCGGCGGTTTCCGGCCCCATGCCAGCCATGGTCATTTCCAGCTTCAACGCCAAGGGCATCGAGGGCGCGCCCCTTCGCTCCTGCATTGTCGCGTCTGCTTCTACCGGCATTTTCGACACCGTTGCCCTGCAAAACACCTCGCTGACCAATAGCGAATATATGCTGTCGCTGCTGGGCGACCTGATGGGCCAAACCGCCGGCGTGAGCATCCAACCCAAGACCCTGAGCGGCAAAACCCTGGGGGTTACAAGCGCCGAGGCCACAACGCTGGGCATTGTGTTGGCCGGCGTGTTGCCTTTGCTCATCCTGGCTGCTGGCATGGGGGTATGGCTGGTGCGGAGGTATAAGTGATGAAAACGTTGCTGAAAACTCTGCTCCTCATGGCAGTCGTGGTGCTTTTGCTGGCGGCGGGGCTGATGGCTTTGGTTTTGCAGCCCATGGAGACCAGCACGGAAGGCGTGGCGTTTGTTGCGGCGGAACCGGTAGACATTTCCTCGGTAGAAGTGGAGAACCAAACAGGGGCATATCGTTACTTTTATGAAGGCGACGGCTATGTGCTGGACGATATTCCCGCCACCATTGCCGATATCGATGGTTTTATCGATTTTATGACGGCGTGCGGGCAGCTGTCGGCCATTCGCCGGGTGGCCGACGCGTCTCTGGAAACCTACGGCTTGCAAACGCCTGCCGCCACTGTGAGGCTCGATTTTTTTAACGGAAGCCCCATCACGTTGCGGATAGGCAACCAGGAGAAGATTTCCGGCTGTTACTACGTCACGGCGGATGGCTTCCCTGGCGTCTATCTGATGGAAGAAGCGCAGGTAGCTCCGTTTTTTCGGCCCAAAACCCAAGTGGTTGCCATGCTTGTGACCCCGCCATTGCAAGTATCCAGTCCACTTTCCGCCATTCGGGATATCACCTTTGTCGGCGGGCTGTTGGAACAGCCAGTAACGATTCAAGCCACCGCGGGCGGAAGTCAAACGGTGCGACAAAATGCCCTTTCTTTTGGAACGGCCACCCATTTGGTGCGCAGCGCAGGGTTGTATCAACTGGATCAGAGCTATGGCGTGGAGATCTTTACCTCCCTGTTTGGCATTCAGGCCCTGGATGTGGCGGCCTACAATGCTACACCGGATCAGTTCAAAGCCATGGGATTTGACCGCCCGTGGATGACGGTGGAATACGACATGATCAACGGCGCGGGAATGGAGGCGCAGCATTGTGTGCTGTGGCTGGTGCGCCTGGAGGACGGCGCCTTTTACGCCAGCCTGGAGGGAACCGGAGCCGTGTACCGGATTGGACGGCAGGCTTTTATGGACATCCGGCTGGATAAGCTCTTGCTCCGCTGGTTTTTAACGCCCATGCTCATGGATGTGGCTGCGGTGAGTGTGGAGGGAGAAGGCCAGCGTTACCGCTATGACATTGATAACACGGACAGCAAAAACCCCGTGATCACCTGTGAAGGGAAACGACTGGACCCCGAGGGATTCCGTTCCTTCTACCGCTTGATCACCAGCGCCGCCCATGACGGCGCTTATCTGGGAAACCAGACCCAGCCGGAAGGGGAAGCCCTGCTTACGATCACCTACGAATACCGCGATCAAGGGAAGCCGCCGGACGTGCTGGCGCTTTACCCGGGCCAGGTGCGCAGGGCCAATGTGTTTGTCAATGGGGCGGGAGAGTTCGCCATGAAGGATCAGTTTATCTCCCGGGTGCTGGAGGGCTGCCAGCACTTGCTGGCTGGGCAGCCTGTGGAAGAGAATTGGTAAACAAAGGATATAGAATCATTTGCTAAGGAGGAGAAAAAATGAAAATCGGCTTGTATTCCATCTCATGCTCGGGCACCTGGTTCAACGATCGGCCGGCTCTCACTGTGGAAGAATTTGTGGATACCGCGAAGAAGTATGGATACCAAGGGGTGGAGCTGGATTTAAAACGCCCCCACGGGTCGCCCATTGACCTGGATGCGAAGCGGTGCCGCGAAATTCGAGACTATATTGCCAAAAGTGGGCTGGAATTGTGCGCGGTGGCGGCAAACAACAACTTTGCCTCCATTGTGCCGGAGCATTTGGAAAACGAATTGCTCATGGTGAGGGAACAAATTCGGGTGGCCAAGGAACTGGGCGCGCCAGTGCTGAGGCTGTTTGCGGCATGGCGTGGCATTGTCATGCGCGAAGGCGTGGCCACCTATGAAATCACGGCCAAGCACCACACCTATTATGGAGCGCTGGATTATGAGCTGCGCCAGAGCATTGTGACCTGCCTGAAGGAATGCGTCAAGTGGGCGGAGGAAGCGGGCGTGGTGCTGGCGCTGCAAAATCACCATCCCATTATCGACGACCATCACGACATGCTGGATTTTGTGCGCTGGGTGGATTCCCCCTGGCTAAAGTGCTGTCTGGACGCGCCCTGCTGCGGCTGGACGCCGGAACGTCAGTCCGACGCCTATCTGGAAAAGGCCGTGGAGGAAGTGGGGGATCTGCAAATGCTCACCCATGCCAACGCGGAATTTGTGGAGGAAAAAGATGGTTCCATCACAATGATTTCCTTTGATCCCCACATCCAGCCTGTGCTGACCAACTATCCAGCCTTCATTCGGGCGCTGAAAAAGCGGGGCTATCAGGGGTATATTAACTTTGAATTTTGTCACATGCCCTTCCACGGCGGAAAGGTTCTGGGGTACAATGACTACATTGAAAACCAAATCCGCTTGGCAAAGATTTACTTTGAAAGGCTCATTGCAGAAGCATAATCTGCCAAACTGACGCTGGTTGATAAGAAAAAGTGCAAAAAGATTCATTTCCCTATTCCCATATGGACGAAAATGTGCTAAAATGTAATCAAATAAACAGAGTTGGGTTTATAGTGTCTGAAATGAGAATGGCCGGGAGGAGCAAGGTGCTCTCATGCCTTGTCAAAATATGACCCAATGAAGGAGAAAAGGAGAATTGTCTATGAAACGCACACTGGCTTTCCTGTTGGTCCTGGTTATGTCCATGGCGCTGGTTGTCACAGGCCTCGCCGAAGCCCCCAAGGACATTCGGCTGGCTTCTCACAACGCGGTGATCGAAGGCAACCCCTATCGCGTACGCTATGAGGCTGACATTCAGGAGGCTGCCAAGGCTGCCGCTGATTACGGCTTCAACGTAAGCTATGCGTCCTTTGTTTCCAACTGGGATGCCGCTACCGAAGCGCAGCAGATCCAAAACAGCATTAACGAAGGCTACGACATCATCCTGGTGAACCCCGTTTCCGCCACCGGCATGGACCCCCTGATCGAGAAGGCGCAGGAAGCCGGCATTCTCTATATCAACGCCGACTGCATCTACACCTCTCCTGATGTGAACATCCTCAACGTCGCCACTGACCAATACTACCTGGGCTATGAGACCGCCAAGTACGCGGGCTCTGTGCTGGGCAAGGGCGCGAAGGTTGTCATGATGGCTGCCATGGAAGGCGTTACCGCGAACACCGATCGCCAGAATGGCTTCCAAAAGGGCATTGAAGAGACCGGCCTGGAAGTGGTCGCCACCGGCAACCACGATTGGGATGCCGCCAAGGCCACCCAGATCATGACCGAGATCCTCAACTCCGGCGTGGAGTTCGACGGCGTTTTGATCTCCCAGTGCGCGGAAGCGGCCCTGGCTGCCTTTGACGCCACCGGCAAGCCCTATCCCAAGTTCATGGGCTTCAACGACACCGGTGAGTGGATGCAGAAGATGATCGAGCTGAACAAGGACGAGCGCAAGATGGACTTCATGGTTCTGTCCAATCCTCCGGGCGTGGGCGCCAGCGCTTTGAACTTCGGCTTGAACATCCTCCTGGGCAAGGAACTGAAGGATGACATCTATGCGGATCCGGCCATCCATTCCATTTTGCTGGGCTCCAAGGTGACGTTCAACTACGAAAATATGAATGATTACAAAGAAATGGCCACGGCCATGGCTCCTGGCGATGCCATCACCTACTGGCTGACAGTGGACGAAGTGGCCACCCAGTACTTCAAGTAAGACATTCGTTTTCGTTCGCATCTGGTTTAAAAGTCGTCCAGCCGGCGGCAGGCTCGCTGGCTGGACGACTTTTCCTTGTAGCTGGAAGGTGGGGTTACCCGCCTTTTCACCGGATGCGGATGGAAATGGCAGGAGGGATCCGTCTATGGTCGAGATGCGGGCCATCAAAAAGCGTTTTGACGCGGTTGTCGCCCTAAATGGCGCGCACTTCAAAAGCGCGCCCGGAGAAATACGGGCTCTGTTGGGTTCCAATGGATCCGGAAAATCCACCATGATCAAAGTTTTGGCTGGCTTGGTCGCTCCCAACAGCGGAGAGATCCTCTTTGATGACAAGCCAGTGACCATTCATTCGGGGGTTGATTCCAGAAAACTGGGAATCGCTACGGCGTTTCAGGATTTAAGCCTGATTCCCACCATGAGCGTTACGGAAAATATTCTGCTGGGAAACGAACCGCTGGGGCGGGGCGGTATTGTGGACCAATCCAAAGCACAAAAAACCATTCGAGATCTATTGGATCGCTTCCATATTGAATGCGATCCAGATGCTTATGTCCAAACATTGACCCCCTCCACCCAAACCATGCTGGAGGTAGCCAAGGCGGTATCGCTCAATCCGCGTGTCCTGCTCTTGGACGAGGTAACGGCAGCGCTGCATTATGATGAAATACAGGTTCTGTTTGAAATTTTGCGAGAATTGAAAGCGCAGGGAATAGCGATCGTATACGTGACCCACCGCATGCAAGAGGTGTTTGAGATTTGCGACAGCGCCACCATCATGCGTTCGGGCGAAACGGTCAAGGAAGCGCCTATTGCCGATTTGACGCTGAATGATATCGTATATTATATGACCGGACAGCGGCCGGATACCGCCGCTTCCGCCTCGGAGGGCGAAGCCTCGCCGGAGGGCGAATTGGTGGTGGATGTCCAGCATTTGAAGGTGTACCCTAAGGTGTGGGACATTTCGCTCAAGGCCTATAAGGGCGAGATTGTGGGAATTGGCGGCTTGCAGGGGCAAGGGCAACCGGAGTTTATCCGCGCTTTGCTGGGAGCCGAAAAGGTGATGGATGGGACCATTGGCTTTTGCGGGCAAAGCATCCAGTGCAAGTCTCCCGCCGAAGCGGTCAATCGGGGCATTGGCTTTGTTTCTGGCGAACGCGGCAGGGAGTCTATGTTCCCGCTGAGAACGGTGGAGGAAAATATCACCGCGGGCAAGGTGGCCAAGGGCAATCTGGCGCAATATATGACGCCAAAGTCCTTGCGCGATTTTTCCAGGCAAGCGGTGGAAAAATACAACATTAAGATTGGCGCCCTGCGGGACGCCGCCAGTTCCCTGTCGGGCGGGAACCAGCAAAAGCTGGTCATTGCCCGTTGGATTGCCATGAATCCGGTATTGTTGCTTTTGGATGACCCTACCAAGGGCGTGGACATCCACTCCCGCCGGGAAATCCACAAAATTTTGCGTACCTGTGCCGAGGAAGGCATGACGGTGATCATTTCCTCCAGCGACAATGAGGAGCTTTTGGACATTTCTGATCGAATTTATGTATTTTATGAGGGCAATATCAGCGATGTATTAGGCGGCGATGGCAAAACCGCGGATCGCTTGGTAGCGGCCATGATGGGTATGAACGCGCCCCATCGAAAGGAGGAAGCGGAATGATCCAAAGCGTTGCGGCGAGCTTCTCCCGTTTTCGCAAAAAGCCGGCTTTCACGGGCTTTGTTCTGTTTATGGCCACCGTTGTGCTCAACGCCCTCGTGCAAGGACCGGCGGAGTTTTTTGGAGCCAAGAGCATGCAAGCGCTTTTTAGCAGCAACATGCCATTTTTGCTGGTGGTGATGGCCCAGAGCCTGCTCCTCATTTCCGGCACCATGGATATTTCTGTGGGCATCCAGTTGGCCTTGGTGAATGTAGTCACCATTATGACCATGCAAACCTGGGGGATCCCTTTCGTGTTGGCCTGCGGGTTGGGTATTGTGGCCGCCATTTTGGCTTCCCTTTTGTGCTGGTTGTTTGTTTCGGTGTTCCGCCTTCCGGCGCTGTTGGCCAGCTATGCGCTATCCTATGCGATCAAGGGCGTGAACGTCATCATCATGGCTACGCCCCAGGGCAAAGTGGAAAAGCTGTATTACAAAGCCTATGATTCGCTTATCGGCGGCTTCATCCCCGCCTCCATTGTGGCGCTGGTGGTGGTGCTTCTGATTTGGGCCTATGCGCGCAGAACCCGCTTTGGCACCAACATTTATGCTGTGGGGGCCAATCCGCGCAATGCCTTTGCCGCGGGTATCGATCCGGTCAAGGTGCAGTTGCAGGCGTTCCTGCTAAAGGGGCTCTTTGTGGGCTTCGCGGGAATTTGTCTGACATTGTTGACTGCGTCCGGCAATCCCATCCAAGCGGAGGCATACGGCATTCGCTCCTTGTCGGCTTGCATTATCGGCGGGCTCAGCTTCGGGGGATGGGGTTCCATGGCCTGCGGTGTTTTTGGGGGCGGATTTTTAATCCTCATTCAAAACTCCGTCTATTTCTTCTTTAACATGCTCTTTAAGCTCATCCCAGGCTTCTCCGTAACCTCGTACTGGCACAACTTCATTTCCGACATCATTATTTTCCTTGGTTTGCTGATGACCATCGTCACCGCGAAAGGGCAGCGGGAGGCGTTACGCGTCAATTTGCAAAACACGGTGATGGTGAAGAGGGGGGCAGCCAATGGAAAATAATGTTTCTGCACAGAATCCAACCCGTTTGACGGTTGGCCAAAAACTGCAGGTATTTGTGAAGCGTTCGCCTGCCCGCATGGCGCTCCTCATTTCCCTGCTGCTTTATGGGTTTACGGTCATCGCGGTACCCACCGCGCTGAACATGAGCGCCATAACGTCCATCCTTATGATGACGCTGCTTTTGAGTTTTGCCTCGGCCGGACAAACCTTGGTGTTGATTGGCGGCGGAATGGACTTCACGGTGGGTGCGGTGATGTCGGCTGCGGCCATTCTGACCACCGCGGTGATGAACGGCGAGGATGGGCATTTTCTGCCGGCCTTTGGCGCGGTGATGGCCATGAGCTTGATGATTGGCCTGTTGAATGGCGTATGCTCCGTGAAAATGGGTTTGCCGCCTCTCATCGTTACCATGGCCATCAGCAATGTGGTGACCCGTTTGTCCTATGTGCTTACGGAGGGTAGCCCCTTGGGCTATGCTTCTCCGACCTTTATCAAAAGCGTTACAGCCAAATGGTTTGGAATTTTCCCCTCCCTGGCGCTATATGCCCTGATCCTTTTTCCAATCATGTTCTATATTCTCAATCGCGCAAGGCTTGGGCGGCAGGTCTACCTGGTGGGAAACAACCCCGTGGCGGCGAAGCTCAGCGGCATTGGCGTGAACAAAGTCGTTGTGCTGACCTATGTGATTTCGGCGCTGTTTTCCGGTTTCACAGGCATGCTGGGCGCGGCCTATATGCAAAGCGCAAAGTGCCAGATGTTTGATAACTATGCCTATCAGTCGCTGATTGCGGTGATCGTAGGCGGCACGGCCCTAACGGGTGGTGTGGGCAGCTATACCGGCAGCATTGCGGGTTCCTTTTTGATGGTAGTGCTCAACAATACCCTGACTGCCTTCAATCTGCCGCAACCTACGCGCAATGTGCTGCTAGGGCTTGTGATGGTGCTTTTGTTGATTTTGTATAACCGTGGCAAATCAGTTCGGCAGTAAGCTGGTGGCCCGTTCTTGCTCGCGGCGCGGCCGGTAGCGCCCGCAATGAGGGAATGTTGTTGGGCGTGTGTTCCAACCAGCATTCCCTCATTGCCCCAAGGCAGAACCACCGGACAACCGCGATGGAAGGCAAGCCTAACAAAACAACGGGAAAGGGAAAAAGAGTTTTGGAAAAGACAACAGCACAGCCGCTTTCCGTGAAAATCGTCACCCGCATGGCTATTGGTTCCATTTTTCTGTATGCCTTTGCCAATTCCATGATGAATGTCAGCATCAACCAGGTGGTGGGCGAATTTTCCCTCTTCGGTGCCAGCCAAGGGCTGATGAGCAGCATGTTCAGCGTGGGTACCATGCTGGCGCTTTTGTGCGCTCCCTTGATCCAGGGGCGGATCGCCAAAGTGGTGGTGCTTCTGACATCCACCCTATTGCAGGCTGCGGCCTTGGTAGTGTGCGGCTGGGCGTCCGGATTTACGCTTTTCTGCGCTTCCTGCGTTTTTTTGGGCGCGGGCGGCGGCTTGGTGGATGCATATGCCAACTCCATGTTGGCGGATGTGCACAAGGAGCACAGCGCCCGGTATTTTGGCTATTTGCATGGCCTGTTTGGCGTAGGCAGCCTGGTGGCGCCGGTGTTGTTTTTTCAGGTCATGCAATGGCTCGGTTGGCGGGGAGCGTTTTATGGCATCGGCGGGATGCTGCTCTTGGGTGTAGCGGCCCTATGGCTTTCCAAGGGCAGGGTGAAGCCGGCGGAGATGGAGCTTGCCACGCGGGAAAACAAGCTACGGTGGCAGGACCTGTGGGAATATGGAAGGAACCCGCGCAACAGAGCCGTATTGATGGCAGGGGTGTTCGGCACTGCCACCCAAATGGGAATCTTGGTGTGGGCAATGCGGTATATGGAGCTTCGTTTTCAGGCCGAGGATCTGGGCGCTTTGTCCATCTCCTTGTTTTGGATTTGCGCCACGGTAAACCGTTTCTCCATTTCACATTTGAAGGTTGAGCCCGTCCGGCTGTTGGTGGCGGGGGCCTTTCTTGCGGCGCTTTGCTTGGGAATCGGCGTGTTTTCCGGCAGCGCTATAGGCATGTGCATCACCATGGCCCTGCTGGGGCTTTGTACAGGGCACTTTATGCAGGTGTTGTTTAGCGAAGCCAACCGGGGCCATGCTGGGAGAACCACGTTTGCGACCTCTGTGATGATTGTGGTGATGGGGCTGACCCGCACGGTACTGCCGTTGCTCATGGCCTGGGTAAGCGCCAGGTTTTCCGTGGTCGCTGGCATGATGATTCCCGGGGTGATGGCCATTGGCGTCGCTTTTTCGGGGCTTTGGCTTACGCGGCTGGATAGCCGGATGCCGCAGGAAAGCCCCCATACCGTTTCCTGACCAATGCAACGAAAGGATGAAAAATCATGAAACACAACATTGTCATTTGCAAGGATCATGCGGCAGCCAGCCTTTATGCTGCGGACCTGGTGGAAAAGGCATTTCAAAACAAGCCTGAGCTGACCGTGACCTTCGCGGCAGGGGATACTCCCTTTGCTTGTTACCAAGAGCTGATTAGGAGGCAGGAAAGTGGCGGCGTGACCCTGAGCAAGGCTCGCTACATCGGCCTGGATGAATGGGTGGGCCTGGGGCCGGAAACCGACGGAAGCTGCATCGCTTGCATGGGCCAGGGCTATTATGGTCCGGCGGGGATTCCGGAAGAACGGATCACCGCCTTTCGGGGCAAGGCGGCCGATCTGGACGCGGAAGTCGCGCGCATGAGAAACGCCCTTAGGGAGCAACCGCTGGAATTGGCCGTTTTGGGCATAGGCGTCAACGGGCATGTGGGCTTCAACGAGCCGGACACCGCCACCACCGGAGATTTTTCCTTGGTGCCCTTAAGCGAAACCACCAAGACCGTCGGAAAAAAATATTTTGCAGGCAAAGATACGCCCACCCAGGGCGCTACCATTACGCTCCAGGCCCTAAAAAAGGCCTCGCAAGTGGTGATCATCGCTACAGGGGCGAATAAGCAGGAGGCTGTCAAAGCCATTTTGGATGGACGGGCGGATCTGCCTGTATGCGCGTTTTTGGATCATCCGCAGGTGGTTTTTGTGTTTGACGAGGCTGCCGCTCCAAAAGCGGCGCCATAATGCCCGACGGTTTGAAAACTTGGGCGCCGCTTTGCGGGCAAGCCATTTTTCAGTTGCTGTCTCATGCCCTGATATGCTATGATCGCCAAGTGTATGACTGTCATCTTGAAATGAATGAAGGAGTATTTTCATGATCGCTTCCGAACGCAGACTATATATAAGGCGAAAACTTGCGGAAAAAGGCATAGTGAATCTTAAAGAGATTGCCAGGGAACTGGGGATTGCGGAGATCACCGTGCGGCGGGACTTTGAAAAAATGGAAGAGAACGGCCTTCTCAAACGCGTGCAGGGCGGCGCTATGCTGGAGAATATGTCCGATATTGCGGAATTGACCATGAAGCGGAAAGGCAGTATCAACAATTCCGCCAAGAGCAAAGTGGCCGAATATGCGGCCGGCGTGGTGAAAGACGGAGATTGCGTTTTTATTGACGCCGGTACCAGCGTTGCGCACATGGTGGACTATTTGGCCCAGAAGCGCATCAATATTGTGACTTACAATGAGCTGGTGGTTAAAAAGCTGAACAAGCCCATTGTGGCGGATATCTATATGGTGGGCGGCAAGTTTGTGCCAGGGTTTTCGATGTTCGCCGGCTTGGTGGCTCAGGAAGCGCTGAAGGCCTATCATTTTGATCATGCCTTTATGGGCTGCACCAGCGTGGATGTGAACAATTTTATTGCCTATACAACAGATGCCGATAGCTTGGCCATGAAGAAAATCGCCATGAATAATGCCCAACACCGGCATTTGCTGATCGATGTGACCAAATTTGAGCGCTGCGCTTTTTTGCGCTTTACCCCCACCGATGTTTTTGATTCCGTGATTTGCAATCGCGATGATAGTGTCAAAGCCGAGGCGTTTCCAGAGAATTTTGTGTTTGTGTGAAAGGGTGTGGCCCGTCTGGGCGTCTAGCCCACACAAGTAGAAAAGAGCAAAATAGGGGACCCGTTCCGCCTGTTTTGCTCTTTTTCATCGCCTGTTTTGCCATTACACCCATGCCCAAGCAATGCGATTGATAGGAATTCCCATCAGAAGGGTTTGTATTCTTGGGCAAATATGGTATAATTTAGGAAAATTTCGCCAGGAAGGTGCATTCATGAAAAAATTTGCGCTTGGATTTTTGCTTCTTCTCATGATCGTATTTATGCTATTTTTGAAGAATCGACTCTCTTTGCTCAACGGCTTAGATGGTTATAAGTATCATAGTGCCAGTGGGATTTCCTATATGGCAAAAGTCCAGGGGAAAGATTTTTTTGTTTATGACAGCCTGGGGACATGGAGTAAACGGTTTGTGGCTGGAGTCAATTTGGGCTCGGCGGCACCGGGGTATTTTCCAGGAGAATTCCCACTGACTCAAGAAGATTATTTGCGCTGGTTTGGCTACATCAGCGGCATGAATGTGAATACCATTCGTGTATACACCGCGCAAATGCCCGCCTTTTATCGGGCGCTGGAAGAATTCAACAAAGAAGCCAAGTACCCGATTTATTTGATGCAGGGCGTCTCTCTAAACGAAGCGGATATTGAAAAAAGCCGTGACGCGTACGCCATGGGTGGGAAAATCAAAAAAGATTTTCTCCAAACCATTCGCGATACGGTGGATATCATCCACGGCAATGCTACGCTCAAAAAGGAATCCGGCCATGCCGGAGGCATGTATGCCGCCGATGTTTCTTCCTATGTGACAGGGTGGATCCTGGGGATGGAATGGGATCCCATCTTTGTGAAAACCACGAACCAAAACAATCCGCGCTATACCTCCTACGTCGGGAAATATGTAACCACCCCCCAAGGAGTCTCCGCCTTTGAGGTGATGCTGGCGGAAGCCGCCGATACCGCCATCGCCTATGAGACGGAGCATTATCAGGAACAACGGCCGGTGGCCATGGTCAACTGGGTCACCACAGACCCGCTTTTGCCTCTTGGTGAGCCCACCCCCCAGCGCCAGGATGCCGTTAGCCTGGACATGGAAAACCTGATTGCCAAGCCAGGCTTTGAGGCAGGATTCTTTGCGTCCTATCACATCTACCCTTATGATTCGGATGTGTTGGATGATGGTAAAAAGTACATGGACGCGGGGAACGGCAATCCCTATCAATCCTATTTGCGCGAAATCAACGCCCATCACACCATGCCCGTGCTGGTCAGCGAGGTGGGGGTACCCGCCTCTCGTGGGATTGCGCATCAGGACATGGAGTTGGGGTACAACCAAGGGCATTTGACCGAAAAAGAACAGGGTGAGCTCTTGTCCGCCCTCATCGGGGATATTTACGAGCAGGAATGCATGGGCGCGGTGGTGTTCTCCTGGCAAGATGAGTGGTTCAAAGCCTCATGGAATACGAAAACCTTTGACGAACCGCAGCGCCGTCCCTATTGGATGGATGCCCAGACCAACGAGCAGAGCTTTGGCCTTTTGGCCTTTGAGCCAGGCAGCCAGCAGAGCGTTTGCTATGTGGATGGAGATACCAGGGAATGGAGGCAAGAGCACGTGATTGTTCAGGGCGAGAAGGCCGCCCTCTCCATGATGAGCGACGAGAAGTTCTTGTACCTGATGTTGGAAACCCCCGATGTGGAAAGTCAAACGCTGGAGTTGCCCATCGATGTGATCCCGGAACAGGGAAATACGTTCTATTTTGGAAGGCAACTGAGCTTTGGCGCTGATTTTTTGCTAAGGCTCCAAGGGAAAGAAGAAAGCAAAATTTTGGTGGATCCCTATTACAACGCCACGTATTATCAATTTGCGGTGCTTGGGTCAGCGCTGAAACGGGATCCGCTTTATGAAAGGAAGAGCACGGGGCAGTTTGTTCCCATTGAACTCATGCTCAGCCGCCCCTGGATTGATCCGGCCATCGGGGAGGCGGTTCCCATTCAGACCTGTGATACCGGCAAGCTCCAATATGGGGTGGCCAACCCCAGCGCCGAGGCGTATGATTCCTTAGCGGATTTTTGTTATGACGGAACCAACCGCGTGGAAATCCGTTTGCCCTGGCTTCTTTTGAATGTCCGCGATCCTTCCACAGGGAGGATCATGGGTGATTTTTACGAAAATGAGGGGATCGTTTCCCAGCCTGCCACCCCCCTTCAGATCGCATTGCCTCGCTTTGCGGGGGACGACTCCTGGCAAGTGGGTACATATGACTGGGCCCGTTGGGACATGCCAACCAGCCATGAGCGGCTTAAAGCGTCCTATTTCACGTTGCAGAGCTTTTTGGGGAAAATGGATCTGCGGCTAAGGGCGAAAACCCCCTTTGAACGCATGTGGGCCGCCTGGAATGAAATCTCTTTTTCCGACGAGGCCAATTGGTTTCGCGTACAGCCGTTTTTGAATTACTTCCTTGTGATTTCAGCCCTTTTGCTAGCCTATTTCTTCTTCGTCCTTCTTTATATTCATGGCACGACGGCCCTACGCAATCGGAGAGACGAACGCACCAGAAACCTGCTCTGCGCGGCTGTATGCGCCCCCTTGCCCCATAGGGGGGAAGGCTCCAAAGCCACTGCTGGGCGCAGGCTTCCCGGTATGCGCCGCCCCTTTACGCCCGCCAACCTGGTGATCCTTAACGATCTGATGACGACGCTGCCTCCGGAGGAGCAAGAACGGCTGATCGCGCTCATCAATGCCGCTGGGTTCCAAAAAGTCGCGGCCAAATACCTGATGTCCCGGGATGAGGAAAAATCCATCCTGGCGGCGCGGCTATTGGGGGCAATGCGCAGTGCGGAGCTCAATGGTCAGATTTTAACGCAGCTGTATGCAAAGCCAAGCCATATTGACTGGCAATATCAAGGCATGCTGACCTTGGCGCTCACTGGGGATGACAAAAACCTGGCCCATATTTGCACCGACGCCCATTTCCGCCAACAGCTCAGCTTCCGCAGCCTCCAGGAGATCATTGGCGCTTATACCGGAGACAAGCTGGCGCTGTACACGCAGTTGCTGGAGTCTCCAGACCGTTTCATCGTGCGCATCTGTGTCAAGCGCATCGGGCAGGAACATCTTACGCAGCTGGTTGAACCCATGGTTTCTTTCTTGGAGAGTTCGGATTACAATTTGGTCATCGACGCGGCGCGCTCTTTGGGAAAAATACGCTGGAAGCCTGCGGCTAAAAGGCTTTGCCAGTTGCTTACCCACGAGAAATGGGAGGTGCGGGCAGTGGCTGTAACGACGCTGGCCGCCATTGATAGCGAACAATTTGCCCCAAACATTGCCAATATGCTGCATGACCGTGAGTGGCAGGTGCGCTATAACGCGGCCATGGCCTTGTGTGAGACCACGAACATGCCACAGGTGATGGCCGATGTGGAAAGCTCTGGAGACCGCTATGCCATGGAAATCCTACAATACGCAACGACGATGCAAAATGTGTAGGAGGAAAGAGATATGAAACAATTCCTGATCCAGTTGGTTTTGGGTATCAATGTTGTGGCCATGGTTTATGTGCTTCTGGTGGACGTGGTCTATGTGATTCAATTGGTGGTCTCTACCTTAAGTTTGACCAAGTATATCAAAATTCGGCATTGTTCGGATCATGAGCGGTATTACCATTCCCAAAACGCGGTGCCCATCTCGCTTTTGGTGCCCGCCTACAACGAAGCCACCACGATCATTGAAAACGTGTCCAACTTGCTTCAGCTCGACTATCCGGAGTATGAAGTCATTGTGGTGAATGACGGCTCAAAAGACGGCACGCTGCAGTTGCTGGTGGAGCATTTCGCCATGGTGAAGATTTCGCAGCCCATCAAGTGTTCCATTGCCACCCAGGAGGTGCTGGGCGTTTATCGGTGCCCCCAATATCCCAACTTGGTTGTGTTGGACAAGCTCAATGGCGGCAAGGCGGACGCCCTCAATGCCGGCATCAATGCCTCCCGTTATCCGGTATTCATTTCGATTGACGCGGATTCGCTGTTGGAAAAGGATTCGCTGATGAAAGTCGTGATGCCGTTTATGAAGGATCATCGGGTGGTCAGCGTGGGAGGCATCGTACGGATTTTGGATGGTTGCGACGTGGACAGCGGGGATCTGAAAAGAGTGGGGCTTTCCAAAAATCCCATCGTAACCCTGCAAACCGTGGAATATCTGCGGGCCTTTTTGGCCGGTCGCCTTGGGTTCGACGCCTTGGGCATTCTGCTGATCGTGTCCGGAGCCTTTGGCGCGTTTAACAAAAAAGTGGTCATCGACGCCGGAGGGTATAATGTCGATACCATTGGAGAAGACATGGAATTGGTGGTGCGGCTGCATAAGTTCATGCGCGATCAGAAAAAGGAATATATCATTCAGTTTATTGCGGATCCGGTCTGCTGGACACAGCCGCCCACCAGCTTTTCCGATTTGCGCAAACAGCGTCGCCGTTGGCAAATCGGTACGATTTCTACGCTGCTCAAGCACCGCGATATGCTGCTCAATCCCAAGTATGGCCGCATCGGAATGGTGGCCATGGTCTATTACTGGCTCTTTGAAGTCGTAGGGCCGGTGCTGGAAGCCCTTGGCTTTTTGCTGGTGCCGCTTGCCTTCCTGTTAGGCATTGTCAACATCAACTTTTTCATCGCCTTTTATGTGGCATCCATGCTGTTTGGTATGGTGCTTTCCGTGGGCGCGCTGCTGCTGGAAGAGCATACCTTCAAAAAGTACCCCACCATGCGGCAGTTGCTTAAGCTCATGTTGTTTGCGCTATTGGACAACTTTGGCTACCGGCAGCTCAATACCCTTTTTCGCCTCGACGGGCTGCTGGGGTATCGTAAGAATAAGCGCAGTTGGGGTAGCTTGAACCGTAAGAGCTTTGGTGCGCAAGGCGCCGCAAAATGAAATGGGGCCAAAAAGCGTTAGGGGCCGTCCGCAATCCTGCGGAGGCCCCTTTTCTGTTGGCGATTGTCGGTTTCGGATTGGGTTTCTACGGAGGCCTTACAATTCTTCGATATAACCCAATCCGGCCATCTCTCGCATGGTCCGAATGATCTCCGCGTGGGTACGCGGCTTTTTGCCCCGAAGCGTCACAATAAAAGCAGTGGACTTCTCACTCGCCCCTGTGTCGTTTTCCATTTGCAAATTGCTGATCTCGATTTCCTTTTCCCGGGTAAAGCGCATAAAGCTGCCTAGGGAGGCCTCCGCGCCAAGCTCAATGTAGGCCTCCACCATCCTGGTGTTGCGGCGCATGCGGTTGTCCATCCGGTGCAAAACGGACAGGGAAAGAAAGATCAAAGCGCCGCCCAGCACAGCCAATTCGTAAAATCCAATGCCAATGGCAAGCCCCATGCAAGCCGCGGCCCATAGGCCTGCGGCGGTGGTCAGGCCTTTGATCTGATTGCGGGAAGTGACAATAATGGTTCCCGCGCCCAGAAAACCAATGCCGCTGACCACCTGGGCGCCCATGCGAACGGGATCGCCCTGACCCAGCACCTGCATCACATACTGGTTGGTCATCATGACCATGCAGGAACCCAAGCAAACCAGCATGTAGGTTCGCAGCCCCGCCGGCCTGTTTTTCATGCCGCGCTCCAAGCCTACCAACCCGCCCAGGACAAAGGCCAGAAGCACCCTCACCAGGATGGAAACATAGGTGATCTCTCGTAAAGTAAACATAGCCTTGGTTCGCTCCCTTGTTTATTCTGCTTGGGCATCCAGCCGTCGGTTGCGAAAATAAAGAAGGATGGAGAGGGTGGCCGCCAGAAAGTTGAATCCATAAAATATCATGGTATAATTGATGGAGTGAGCAACAATTTTGGCTCCGATGCCAAAGAAATAGCCAAACCAAATGAAAACATCGAACAGGACATTTTTGCCCTTGGCGGTTCTCTTGGTCAATGCGGTGTAAATAGCGGGCGGCCAGGATAAACCGAAAGAAACCAGCATGAGCACTTCCAAAAGTTCACTCATCAAACCCCTCATTTCTGTGGTGCGAATGGTTCCAATGGGGAAAGGAACCATTCGCTTATTGGAGATCACATAAATAGCGCCCGATTTCATAGGCCAGTTTCAAGGCAGTGGGCAAGACCTGATCAGGCAACCGGTTGGCATAATTGTGGGCTTCGAAGCAGAACTCTCCGCCATAGTGGATTTCCCGCAGCGTGCGCACCGCCTGGACCCAGTCTACGGTGCCGAACAGGGGAAGCACGTGCATGAGCGTGTCATCGGTCAGGCTGTGTGTATCGGACACATGGGTGGCAATCAACCGGCTTCCCAGCAGCAGGAGCGCCCCGCGCTGGTCCTGGCGCATGATGTCCGCATGCTCGAAATCCCAACACACACCGGTTTCCTTCCGCCCCAAGGAGTCTACCAAATCCACCAGCTCCTCCGCGGTCGCTCCGTATTTGCGCAGAGGAGCGATGGCGTAATCACACATATTTTCAAATGCCAGGCGGATCTTGAGCCGCTGGGCATAGGCAATCAAGGGTTGAAAGTATTCTCTGTTTTTTTCCTTGGAGGCGGCCAGGGTATCCACGCGGGTACGGTCCGTATCTGGATGGGTGGCGCAGACGGTTGCCCCCACAATGTGGCTGCAGGCTAGGGAGCGCTCCACCAAGAGCTGGTGGTGCGCCCAGGTTTCGGCGTCATAGGCAGGGTTCAAAAAATCAAAGGTATAGGCATGGCACTGGGCAAAAACCATGCCCAGCTTTTGTGCTTCTTCCGCCACCCCATGAATCCAGCGCTCCCACTGGTCGCCCAGAAAAGGGGACGGCGGCAGCGCCCAGTCATAAAAGCTGATGTCAAGCCGTGTGAATCCGGCATCCTTGGCCATGCGCATGGTGCGTTCCATGGGAAAGCGGCTGCCATCAGGCCGGTCAAAGACGATGTTTGCGGAAGTGGCTAGTTGCATACAAACACCCTGTTTCTCAGAAGTTGAATAAAGCTGGGAAAATCATAGGAATGGGCGGCCTGCACAGAACCAGGGCCAGGAATAAAGCGAGTGGCGCCCAGCTCGGGGCCTTCCGTGGTTTGGACTTGCGCCTTGCCCTGCACATAGTTCACCAGGGCTGGATTCACAGCGGCGGCAACGGCCAGGCTATCGGCAAGGAGGCTGTAAGGCTCTAGCCCCCTCGCTACATTGAACTTGATTCCCTCCTGCAGGAAATCAAGGGCGGGGGAGTCGGGCAAACCTTCCAGGAGGGGGGGCAGCATCTCATTATTCAGCCATGCCGAAGCATCCAGGCCAATGGCTTCCACAAGGATGCCAGAATCGAAAACCTCCTGGGCGGCTTGAGGATCCACGGAAACATTCCATTCTGGGCGGGGCGGTATGGGAAGGGGGGCGACGCCAAACACGCCACAGGCACAAAGGATTTTTTCAATGCCGGGCGCACGTCCGCCATTCGCCCGTAGCGCCAGGGCGATATTCGTGAGCGGAGCCATGGACAAAATGGAGAGATTGCGCTGGTTATTGAGGCAATCGACCAGGAAGGAGACGGCGGGCACGGGCTCCATGGCCCTTTGGGCAGGCGGCAGTTTGATATTACATAAGCCGTTTTCGCCGGAATAGAAGCCGTCAAAGGCCAAGGGGCGGGAAAGGGGCTGGTGGGCGCCCACATAGACAGGCACATCATCCCGCCCGCACAGGCGAAGCACGCGTAGCGCGTTTTCGGCGCAGACTTGGGCAGGGGCGTTGCCGCTTGCCGTGGTAACGGCCAACAGCTCAATTTCAGGCGAAACGGCGGCCAGCATCAGCGCCAGAGCATCGTCTCCGCCAGGATCGCAATCGATAATATATTTCTGGCTTGCCATGAAACCTCCTGCTTTGACAACGCGCTGCCACGAGGGCGGATGGGCTTGCCATCGCGCCGTCGTGACAGCGGCGAGCTTTACACAAAAGCGCTATTTGATGGGATTGGCGCGGTAGTAGTCGTCAAAGGCTTTCTGCGCGCCTTCGGTGATGGCCTGGTAGGCTCCGTCCAAATCCAGGGAACCATCGGCAAAGCTCATCATGGTGCTCTTGATCACGCCGTCCACATCGCCGGAATTGGGGCAGAAGGCAGCCACCATAGTGGGAGCGGACTGCATCAGCACATTGTAGGGGGCTTCCAGGCGGGGCTCGGCAGCCACGGCGGTCTTATAGGTATCGGTATCGGCGGCATGTACGTTGACTGGGATATAACCCGTGCTTTCCAGCCACAGGGCCTGCGCTTCGGGAGAGATCATGAATTGCTCAAATTCCCAAGCTGCCGCCACTTTGGCGTCGTCATCCCGGTTGAGCATGAACAAGCCCGCGCCGCTGGGGAACGCGCCACCCTTATCGTCCGCGCTCACGGTGGGGATGGGAGCCACGTCCCACTGGAAGGCATCGCCCACCAGACCCGCAATGGTGGGGATGCGGGAACTGGTCATAATGACCATCGCGTGCATGCCGGAGGCAAATTCTTCGTTGATGCTGTCGCGAACCGCTTTGTAGCCGCCGGACGCAATCACCTTTTGCCACTCGGTCAGGAAGTTCTTCAAGGATCCGTCCTCGGCGCAGGCGAGCTTGGTCATAGGAGCGGAGTGGCCGCTTTCGTTATCGCCAAAGTAGGTGCCTTCGGCGCCCTGGGTGGCGATAAAGTTTTCCAGCTCATACTCGTTCACACGAACGTTCAGGCCAAATTCCGCGTCGGTCTTTTCCACCAGAACGGGAAGCATTTCGGCCATTTCCGCAATGGTCTTGGGCGGGGCGGCAATGCCGGCCTGCTCGAAATAGGTCTTGTTGTAATACAGCATGAGAGCGGAAATGTTGTAAGGAACGCCGATCATTTTGCCGCCGATGGAGTAGGTGTTCACGGCATTGGGGATCAGGTCTTCCTTTTTCACGGTGGAGTCAGCCGCGTTGATCTTGTCCTCCGCCCAAACGGTGCGCTCATAGTCGCGAATGATGCTGACGCTTTCGCCATAAAGCTGGATCACATCGGGCATGTTGGCCACGTCCTTCGCGGTCATGGCGGCAGTGAGGGCGGTGGTGCCAGGCCAATCCTGGAACACGGGGGTCACTTTGATGCCTTTTTCAGCGCCGAGTGTAGTGTTGAAAAGGTCTACCTGCTTATTAAGCAGATCCGCAAAGGCGCCGTCCATGGAATGCCAGAAGGTGATTTCCACGGGAGCGGCCGCAGCCAGCGCGGCAGGGGCAACCAGGCCTAGCGCAAGGCAGAGGGTCAAGAGAGCGCATAAGAGTTTCCGGGTCTTCATGTTTGTTCCTCCTTGTATAGTTGTTTATTCTTTCACAGCGCCGGTCATCATCCCCGCAACGATTTTACGTTGAAAGAGAATAAAGACCAACACTGTAGGAACCAGGGCCAGGACCACGCCCGCCATAACGGGACCAAAGGCGGAGGATTCACGGTCTTTAAGCATGGTGATACCCACTTGAACCGTTCGCATTTCATTGCGGTTGGTCACCAATAGCGGCCAGACGTATTGATTCCACACGCCTACAAAGGACGAAATAAAGACGGTGGTCAGGACCGATTTATTCACGGGCAGCAGGATTTTCAAAAAGAAGCGTAGGCTTCCGCAGCCATCGATGTGAGCGGCTTCTTTCAGGCTGTGGGAAAAGGTCAGAAATTGTTGGCGCAGCAGGAAAATATTGTTGGCGGATACCAAAAACACCACGCAAACAGCCATGTAGGTGTTGATCCATCCCAGTTTGGAAACGGTGATAAAGTTGGATACGATCAGCACATCTACGGGGATCATCATGGTGGCCAGGGTAAGGCTGAACAAAAGGCGCTTCCCTTTGAACTCATAAAAGGCAAAGGCATAAGCCGCCATGGAGCCGATCAAAATGCGGCTTAAGCTGCTCACCAAAGCCACAATGGCGGAATTGAGCATATACCGGGGCAGGAGTGTTTTGGCAAAGGCCTGTTCATAGTTGATCAGCGTGAGCGTACGGGGGAGGAGGTTGGCGTTTTTGGAGAGGATCTCCTTGGCGGGCATGAAGGATACGGACAGGGCATAGAGCACGGGAAAGAGCATGAGCAGCGCTAAAAGGATGCAAAAGGCTTGATAAAGCCCGCTGCGGAGGTTTTTACCCGAAAAGGCTTTGGTCATTGGTAGTGTACCCCCCGTCTTTCCCAGGCAAATCCAAGCATGGTGAGAATAAAGGTCATCACAAAGGCGATAATGGCAGCTGGATTGGCGTTTGTATAGTTCCCAGCGGCGGCAAACTGCTTATAGACGTAGTGCATAATGGTGGTGGTGGCATTGTTGGGTCCGCCGTCGGTCAAAATGCTGACCAGGCCCATCATCATCATACTGAAAGCCAAATCGGTCAACATCAGGTAGAACATGGTGGGGGATGTCAAGGGCAAATAGATGTGAAGGAGTTGGCGGAAGGAGGACGCGCCTTCCAGCCGCGCGTTTTCCAGCACGTCTTGAGGAACGCTCCGTACGGCGGACAACAGGAAGATAAACGCATACCCTGTGGACAGCCAAATTTGAATGACGGCAATGGACAGCATGGCCAATTTAGGATCGTTGAGCCACTGGATCCGGACATGGAGCAGTCCGTTGATAACGCCCAAAGAGGGAACGTACAAAAGCTGAAAGATCATGGCGGCTACGGAGGAGGCAACGGCCATGGGCAAAGCAAAGCTGGTTTCATAAAAGGTGGAGCATTTACGGCGGGTGTTCGCCAGCATGGCCAGCACAAAGCCAAACAGCTTGGAAACGGGCACGGTGAGTAACACAAACAAAAGCGTATTGACAATGGCCCGCAAAAACCGGTCGTCTTTCAAAATGTAGAAATAGTTTTCCAAGCCGACGAACCGCTGCTCTTGCCCTAAGGCATCCACAATGAAGAAACTCTTGTAAATCGTTTGTAGGAATGGATAAAACGTAAATACCACAAAAAACAGCATGGCGGGAGCAATCCAAAGATAAGGTTCCAGCGCCGTACGTTGGAACTTAGGTTTTGCCCAAGGGAATACAGGCCGCATGGTTTTTCCTCCCTGTGTTAAGCGTTGGGAAGTTGATGAATGTAAAAGCGCTCTATCGCTTCCAAAACGCCGGAGACATAGCTCTTTTCGCACACATAGTCCGCACAGGCTTTGAGTTCCTCACAAGCGTTGGCAACGGCCACGCCTGTGCCAACCATGGAGAGCATTTCAATATCATTCTTGGCATCGCCTATGGCCATGACCTCTTGCGGCGCAATGCCCAATTCGCCGATAAGCCGTAAAACCGCGGAGCATTTGGTGCAACCGGCGGGCATGATATCCGCAGAGCGGTCATCGTAGCGAACAATGGATAGCTGATCTTCAAAGGGCTTAAGGAGCTCAAGCACCTCTCCAATCCTTCCAGGACGCTGGGGGTCTGTGATCAGGATTTTTTGGAGGGTCAGCGTGGGCCACTGGGTCTCGGTGGGGCAAAAAAAGGTGTATTTGCGGTCAAACCGATCCAGCTGATTTTGCAGGTAGGCGTTATGGCGGTAAGCAGTTTCCCGTATGCCGTCGCACAGAATGATGGCCATGTCCAGCGCATCTGCCTGTTGAATGGCGGCTTTTACATGCAACGGTTGCATGTAATGCCCCCACAGGAGTTTGCCATGGAAAAAGGCGCCTCCGCCGTTATTGACGATGATGGGAAACTCCCCGCCCAGCTCTTGCATAAAGTGCTGCAAATGCATGGGGCAACGGCCCGAGGCCAGGGTCAGGGGGATATGGTATTCCTTGACCCATTGGGCCAATTGGCGCAGTTCCTCTGTGGGTTGCTCCGTCCAGTCGATCAGGGTACCGTCCACATCGCTGATGATCAGTTTGGGGAGTTGAGCTAACGGCATAGGTTTCTCCTTTGCAAAAAAGGTATGGAAAAGGCCCTTGGGTTACATCGAATGAGCATAGGTGGTAATTTTGAGCCCTTTGATATCGGTACATTCATAGTCTTCGCAGTATTCCATGGGCAAATCATCCTGTCCAAAGACGGTCCGCACGATGAGCAGTACCGGATCGTCTTTTTGCAGCCGGAGTTCATGGGCAATTTCCTCCGGGCAGCGGATGGCGCGGATTTCCTCATCCTGGAATTTGGGCGCGAGCCCTGCGCGTTCGCGCAAAAGGCCAAAGAGCGAACCGGTTTGAAGGTCTTCCTTAGCAAAATCGATCATGGCCACCTTGCTGCGGGTGATATACGAACATTGATAATTCTCCGGATTCCCCTTCACAATGCGCACCCTGCGGATATACACCACTTCTGCCCCTACGCTGATACAGAGCTGTTTGGCAAGCCAAGGCTCCGCATTCAGCACGCGAATATCGATGACCTTGGACACCAGGGTTTGCTGCTGAACGCGTTTGGCATTATGGAAGGAAAGCGCGCGCTCGGCAAAGTGCCGGCTTTGCTTGTAATCGGCTACGGTGGTTCCTTTGCCGCGCACCGTGATCAGTACGCCCCGAGCCACCAGCTCATCAATAGCCTTGCGCACGGTTCCGCGGCTAACGCCAAATTTCTCGGCATACACTTCTTGCTGGGGGATCAACGCCCCAGGCTCATAGGTGCCCCGTACGATGCTATTGACAATATCCTCTCGGATGGTTTTGTAGGTAGCGGTGCGCTCCTTCAAGCAACCAGCCTCCTTGCGAATGGATTCAACCCATGAAATGGCACTTTTTCATCAGGGCCGCAATCTTTTGTTTCATCAACTATACAACGGATCAAGCACGTTGACAAATGGCTTTTTTTTCATGCAAAAGGAATGCCATGGTGTTTTGAATAAAAATCTTCTTTTTTCTCTGATTTTCATGAAATTATGAGGCGATTCAGTTTGGATGGGTTCCATTTGCAAAGTGCCATATGTCAAGAAGTTTATCTTTTGCAAGGAAGGCGAAGGGGTAATCCAGAAATTAAAAAACTGTTTACTCTCTGTTTGAGAATAAACAGTGATAGGTTGGTGGACCCAGTCAGTGGTGAAGGGAAATATCATAGCTGCCCTTCAGTGCTTCCGCTTCACAAAATCAATCCCGCATTGAGCGCGAATGGTATCCATGATGCGCAGCGCACTCAATGACCATTCTTGATAGGGCCTGGCCAGGGAAGGTTGCCTGGCCATATCCACAAAGCGTTCAATCTCGTGCTGGATATCCCGTTCATGCCTTGTGAGCGGAACGGTCACGGGCTTTTCTCCCCGAAGATGGAGCTGCAGTTGAGCGGGGATGGGGAAAGGAGCAAGGGTCACGTAGCCGTTTTCGCCTTCGATGACAGCAGGTTGCTCGGTTTGGTGCACCTTGGAATAGTGCAGGTGAACCTGCAGGGTACCGTAGTCGCACAGCGCGGAACCGCTCACGTCGATGGAATCATCAAGAAAGGACGCCAGGGAGCGGATACTTTGGGGCTCTCCAAACAGCATCGCCATCCAATGGACGCAATACACGCCAATGTCAATCAGGGTGCCATTGCACAAGGTGGGGTCAAAAGCGTTTTCGATAATCCCTTCTTTATAACGGTCGTAGCGGGAGGAATACTGCGCATAGGAAAAAAGCGCGTAGCGAAGCGCACCTAGCTTGGGCAAAACCTCCCTAAGAGTTTCTAGCACGGGCAAATAGGCGGGGCGCATGGCCTCCAACAGCAGCACTCCTTGTTTTTCAGCAAGATCCAGCAGGGGGTAAAGCTGTTTTTCACAAGGAACAATGGGCTTTTCGCAAAGTACATGTTTACCTGCCAGGAGCATTGGTTCCACCTGTGTACAGTGGCAGGCATTGGGGCTGGAAATGTAAACGGCATCTACGTTTTTATCCTCGGCAAGCGCTTCCAGGCTCCAGCAGGCCGTGGGGACATCCCATTTCTCCGCGTTGATCTTGGCCTGAGCCTCGGTGCGGGAATAAACGGTTTGCAAAACCACATCCGTACATTGCTTGGCCGCCGCCACAAACCATTCCGCGATAAAATTGGAACCAATGATGGCAAAACGCAAACCAACGCCTCCTTGTCAGCAAAAGACAGAAAAAATAGCGACAACCCCAGAAGACTATCCCTTGCGCTTCAGGGGAGAAAGGCATCCCCATGAATAAATACTTGCCGCACATTCAAATCCTTGTCCAATACCACCAAATCGGCATGGGCGCCTGGGGCCAGCGCGCCAAGGCGGTCCTGCATACCGATGGACGCGGCGGGGTTTCGGGTGGCGGCAGCTACCGCTTGCTCCAAGGGCACCCCAAAGGCGACGGCACGGCGAACCGCCTCCAATAAATGGATAGTAGAACCTGCCAGAACGCCGCTTTCCAGTGTGGCGCGTCCCTCTTTGACAAATATCTCCTGCCCGCCCAGGGAATATTGGCCTTCCGGCATGCCTGCGCAACGCAGGGAATCGCTGATCAAGCAGATGCGGTCCGGTGCAAAAAGCCGGAAGAGCGATTTTACAATGGAAGGGTGCACATGGTGACCATCGCAAATCACCTCCACATAGGCGCCGCTGTCCACAGCGGCGCCCACCAGGCCAGGGTCGAACTGGTGAAAGGGCGACATGGCGTTGAACAAATGGGTCACGTGGTCGGCCCCGCTGGCAAAGCCAGCCATGGCGGTTTGATAATCCGTGTCCGTGTGCGCAAAGGATACGTGGCATTGGCGGGAAATGGTACGGGTAAAGCGGAAGGCCTCGTCCCGCTCGGGCGCGATGTCCACCAGGCGGATCCGTCCGCCGCTGGCCTCGTTCAAGCGAAGGAACATGTCAATATTCGGCGCTTGAATGTGCTCCTCGGGCTGGGAGCCTTTTCGCGCGGGGCTGATGAACGGCCCTTCCATGTTGATGCCCACGCATTGCGCCCCCTGCAAGGGCGTTTCATCAATATTGCGCATGATATGAGTCAGTTGGGTTTCACAAAGGGTGAGGGTGGTGGGGCAAAAGGAGGTGACCCCATTGGCCGCGAAAAAATGAGACATGGCTTTCAGCGCTTCCGGTGTCGCGTCGCACACGTCGTGCCCCACAGCGCCATGAGTATGGATATCCACCAAGCCAGGAATCACATACCCGCCACCTACATCCAGGCAGGGCTCATCCTCCGCGGGGAAAACTCCGGGGCCAATCTCCACAATTGTCTGGTCAAAGCGGATGCTGCCTTCGATAAAATTACCCCCACGGGCAAAGATGCGGCCATTTTCCAAAACCATCCTAGAACCTCCCTATGGCAATCAATGAATGCCGATATCGGTGAAATACTACCCTCGCCGGATATTTTTCAAAGCCGTTACTGATTCCCGCACCAATAATTCCGAGGGCATAAAGACATGCAAATAAATGCTGTGGCCTTTTTGGATCCGGTCTACCAACGTTTTCACGGCAAAGGTGCCCAATTCCTTCAAGGGGATCTTGACGGTGGTCAAGCCCGGAGAGAAGGTCCCCGCTTCAGCAATATTATCAATGGAAATCACAGACATATCCCGGGGAACCACAATGCCCCGCTGCTTGAGCCCTTTGAGCAAGCCGATGGCGGTCACATCATTGGCGCAAAAAACAGCGGTAGGGCGTATTTTGCAGTCCGCTAGCTTCTGCGCGGCCATAAAACCGCCTTCCGCCGTCATGGGTGTGTTGATCATGGTTTCGCGACTGTAGGTGAGGGTGTTTTCCGTCACAAACTTCCAAAAGGCTTGGTAGCGGACCTCGTTGGGGTATTCCCCCACATAGGCGATGTAGCGGTGGCCGTTGTCGTACAGGTACTGCATGGCGGTTTGCGTAGCTTGAAAACCATCGCACATGATATGATCCGCTTGCAGGTTCATTTGGTTCAGCGTTACATAGACCACACGGCGGGAAAACTGGGCGATGAATGGGTCTAACAATTTATGGGTACGCCCCAGCACCACTAGGCCGTCTTTTTTTCCAATGGTAAGGCTGCCGGGAAGGGCAGTTTCCGCCTCCTGGCAGGTGAACAGAGAACCGACCTGGCAGCTGTGGCTTAAAATCTCTTCCTGCACATAGGTGGCCAGTTCGTCAAAATAGCTGTCCCCATGTGAGATTCTGACCCGGGCAAACAGGATGTGGATGACCGGAATGCTCTGTGAGGCCGCCTTTCCCTTTTTGAGGCTTTGCGCCTGTACATTGGGCACATAGCCCAGCTCGCGAACCGCGTCCCACACCCGCTGGCGCACTTCCAGGCTGGCAAAGTTATTTCCGGCGGAATGGATCACCCGGGAAACGGTGGAGGGAGAAACGCCGGCCGCTTTGGCCACTTCTTTTAATGTCAAGCCGTTCGCCCCTTCCTTCCCCTGCATGGCTTTCATTGTACAGGAACGCGGGGATTTATGCCAGTTCTTTGGGAATGCAAATTTCAAGGTCGTGGGAATGGAGCAGGGACACAGGGAATTCAGCCGAAGGGGGATAGAGGGCCGCCTTGCGCACCACCATGCGGTGCCAGGGGCGGAAGCAGCCCAAAACGATTCGTTTGGCCGAGGCGATCTCACGGAAGCCCAAGGTGACCGCCCAGCGGGGCATAAACTCGTAAGCGCCCTCATATTCGTTCAGGCTGTTCACCACCAGGGTTTCCGGCGCGATGGGGATCACCCGCGCGGGTTGGGCACAAAACGCGTCTACGGACATCCCAGGTTCCGGCTCGTTGAAGGCCACATGTCCGTTAATGCCAATTCCGCCCACGCACAAATCCACCCCGCCATGGGACTGGATAAGGGACCAGATCCATTCTCCGTTTTCCGGCGTTGGGAAAATACGCTGTTCCGGCGGCATGAGCAGTGCGGGATCTACCTTGGCATAGAACTCCCGTTCCATAGCGCCTTGAAAGGACAGGGGATGCTCCGGAGAAATCATGGTGTGGGGATCCCACATATACTCGTCCATGTTTAAAAACGTGGTATGGCGCAAGGAGATCTTTTCTTGGTGAATGAGTTCGGCCAGGGGACCATACTGGCCTACAGGCCCCAGGGGCACAATCATGAACGTGGGGCTTCCTGCGGCGTTGTTTTGCTGGATGGTATCCGCCATAATCCGCGCCAGGTATTGAAAAACAGCCTCCTTGTCCGAAAAAAGATGGACGGGGATGCGTCCGTTTTGGAGCCGCTCTGGGGTCATGTGTAAAACCGCTTCATCCTGGTACAGGGCAGGACTTGCCTGTTGGCGTTCCAGTTCCGCAATGCCCCGCAGGCGAATGTCATGCTTGCTGCCCGCGTATTTGCCAAAGAGCCATACCTCAATCATCCGTTCCAGCTCATCCGCAGTGATCATCCATGCGCCTGTGGCTAGAATATTGGCGTTGTTGTGCTCTCGGCTCATGAGGGCAGGGAAATTTTGAAAGCACAAAGCGGCCCGAATCCCGCGCACTTTGTTGGCGGCTATGGCCATGCCCTGGCCGGTGCCGCAAATGAGAATGCCTCGGTCAAATTCGCCGGAAGCTACAGCCGTGGCAACCTTTTGGGCATATACATGATAATCTCCGGCTTGGGAGGAATCGCAGCCCATATCCTCCACCGTATAGCCCTTGGCCCGTAAGCGGCGAAGGGTCTCCATTTTCAGATCGTATCCCGCCAAATCACTGCCGATGCATAGCTTGAATTGCTGTTCCATGTATTATCCCTCCATGTATTCCCTATACTCTAGGCAGGCCTGCCGGATCCCCTGGGGCTGACGAAATAGCGTAAACACGCCCTGCACCAGCATATCCGCGCCGGCGTCGCGGCAGAGCAGGCTGTTTTCCCGGGTGATTCCACCATCCACGGAAATCAGATAGGAATAGCCCCGCTCCTTACGCAGGGTGCTCAATGCCTGAATTCTGCCATAGGCCGCCTCCTGAAACGGCACCCCATACCGGCCTGCGGGAATGGACATCACCACCACCAGATCGGCGACAGGCAAAAGCGGCTCGATCTCCTGCAGGGGGCGATCCAGCGGAAACGCAAAGCCCGCCTTCATCCCCGCGCCGCGAATCGCCTCAAGCATTTGCACTGGGTTAGAAGCGGTCTGGGGTACGATGGTGACCCACTTGGCACCTGCCTGCGCCAGAGGCGCGAGATAAGCCTGGGGATTTAAGACCATCAGGTGCACGTCCAGATCCGCTTGGGGAAAGCGGCGGTGCAGTTGGGCGATGGTTTCCATAGACAAGCCCAGGGCAGGCACATGGTGGCCATCCATGACATCCAGGTGCAGGGTATGAACGCCGCCCTCCATAAGCTCGCAAACATCACTTTCTAAGCAAAGAGGGTTGGCGCAGGCCAAGCTAGCGGTATAGATCATAGGGCGGATTCCTCTTTCTTTTCAGTCAGTCCGGGAGTGACGAACAAAACCTCGGCCGCCGGACTGGTCAGAATAAGCGGGTCCATGGCCGCTGGTAAAAAGGCCGCCCGCCCCTGGGGCAGGGAAAGGCCGGAAAGGCGGACTTTCCCCCGCAAGGCAATGGCGATTCGGTACCGGTCGGAAACGGGGAGGGCATAGTCCCCGTGCAGCACAAGGCGCTCCATGGAAAATTCGGGGCAGTTTTGGAAGGAAAGCAAACGTTGGCGTTTCCAGTCATCCCCTGCTTCCACATCAATGGGTGAAAAGCGCACTTTGCGCTGGATTTCTTCCGCGGTGTAGGGGGTAAAGTCCAGCCCGTCAAACAGGGCGGGAAAGCCTAGACCATAGTGCATATCGTCATCCGCCATCCGGCGGCCGTAATTGTCCCGTTCAAAGCGCATGGTGTAGTCGCAGGGTTCGTGTACTTCAATGAAGGTGGTATCCGGCCCCATGGCGTGAATCGTGCCAGCGGGTACCAGAACCACATCGCCAGGGGCAAAGGGAATGCGATGAATGCAATCCAGCATGCCTGCCACATCATCTTTTGCCACTAGGCGCTCAAAGGCTTTCCGGGTCACGCCGGGCTTGAAGCCCACATAACAATAGCGGGCCTGTGGGGTGCGGGTTTGCAAAAAGTACCAGGCCTCGGTTTTTCCAAAGGTGCAGGCCAAATGCTGGCGCGCAAAGGCTTGGGTAGGATGATATTGCAAAATCAATCGGCCCGTGGAATCGCCCGCCTTGCACAAGACGGGACATTCGCTGCCATAGGCAAGGGCCAGTGAAGCGCCCAAAAAACCCACAGGATCCGCGTCAATAAGGCTTTTGAGGGTTTGGCCGCCCTCCTCCGTCAAGCTGAAGCCCTCCAAGGCGGGGCGCCCCGGGCCCATATAGGGCGCGGTATTGACCAGCAATTCCTCGCTAAAGGTGCTGTCGCCATAGGCTTTGTTGGCGGTAAGCCCTTGCCATTCATCCAGGGTCTGCCCACCCACAAAGAAGCGTTCTACCCGGTTGCGGGCCAATATCCAAGGTTGCGACGATTGCTTTGCCCCCATTTTGATCCTCCTAATGGGATGAAACCGGAGCCGGTGGGCTCCGGTTTCATCACCGAAACAATCAATTATTGTCCGAGCGCTTTCAGCACATAGGTGAAATCCAAGCAGTCTTCCAAGGCCTTGGCTTCGGCTCCGTCGGGAACGCCGCTCTTTTTGGCGTTGTAGAGCACCTGCATGTATTGATAGCCCTGGGAATCGGGATTGGTGAACCAGGTCTTGTCCTCTTCGGCGGTGGGCCACACGGCGGCGGCGGCGTCAAAGCTGCCGGCGGGTTTTTGCGCCAGGTTTTCACCGGCGGCCAGGCAGGCGGCCTGGTTAGCGGGATCGCCACGGAAGTAGAGCGCCTTCAACAGAGCGTTGACCACCTTTTGCGCGGCTTCGGGGTTTTCGTCAAGCCACTTCTGGCTGGCTACCCAGGTAGAGGGGAAGTATTTGTCGGACAGGTGGGTGTCCGTGGCGGCAATAAACTCCACATCTTGGCTGTTTCCGCAGATGATGCCAGGAACGGGCGCATACCCCACGGCGATGTCCACACGGCTTGCGTCGGTGGTGTTCATGGCGGCGGGCATGTTCTCGTTGGCCAGCTGCACCACGGTGATCTTGCAATCTTCATTGGCATTGGGCGCAGTGTAATCTTTCACATAGTCGGCGGTTTCGGTGGCGATCCAAAGCTGTTGCTCGGCGGGGGTGTTCAGCTCGGTATGGATTTTGTTGAGCAGGTCTTTGAACCAGCCACCGGGGGTGGTGGCGGTGTCGATATAGACGGTCTTGCCCTTGAGGCCGTTGTAGAGCTCGTCGTAATCATAGAAAGCATTGCCGTTGGTGTCCGTAAAGACGCCTTTGCGAGCCACCATGCCCTCGGAATTGGAGAGGCAGTCCAGGAAGATGAACTTAAGCTGGTTGCCGTTGGGGTCCATGGCGTTCCAGGCAACGCCGGAACCGATGTAGCCACAGTCCAGGGTACGGCCGTCAGCGCGCATGGCGGCCATTTCCGAGGGGCCGCTTTCCACAATCGTTACGATGGGGTTGATGCCTTCTTCCGCAAAGAAGCCCTGGGCCACGGCGATGCCCGCCAGGGGCGCGCCGCCCACATTGCCATGGATGGCGATACGGACGTCGATGGGGGTGGTGCTTGCGCAGGCCAACATGGGAATGGACAGGCACAGGATAGCAGCCAATAGCGTTGCCAGTGTCTTTTTCATGGTGGTTCCTCCTCAAAATCAATTATATCAACAACGGATGGCTTCCGCTGTCAATTTGGATGGATGCCGCGAACCCGCGGGTCAGTTGGTCTCCAGGTACATTTTGTACACGGTGTCCCAGATCCGGTTTTTATACTCGCCAAATTTGTCCTCCAATTTGGTGGCCTGGGTACGGGGATAAGGAAGATCAATGTCAACCATTTCATGGATTTTCCCGGGGCGCGCGCTCATGATCACCACGCGGGAGGCCAGCAGCACCGCTTCGTCCACGTCATGGGTGATGAAAAAGCAGGTGCGTTTTTCCGACTCCCAGGTTTTGAGCAGATCTTCCTGCAACTGCGCCCTGGTCTGGGCGTCCAGTGCGCCAAAGGGCTCGTCCAGCAGCAAAACCTCGGGCGAGATGGCATAAGCGCGGGCAATGGCCACACGCTGCTTCATGCCGCCGGAAAGTTCCTTGGGATAGGCGTCTTCAAAGCCTTTCAGGTTGACCATGCGGATATACTTGTCCGCCAGTTCCCGCTTTTCTTGCTTGGTGTAGCGGCGGTAAGTGGTTTTGCCGTCTTTGGTAACAGGGATTTTCTTATATTTCATGCCATATTCAATATTTTTGCGCACGGTCATCCAAGGGAACAGCGCGTATTGCTGGAAGATCACGCCTCGGTCGGGGCCCGGGCCCACGATGGGGCGGCCTTCCATCTGAACGGAGCCGCTGTCAAAAACCTCCAGTCCGGCAATGATGTTCAGTAAGGTGGTTTTGCCACAGCCAGAGGGGCCTACTACGCAGATAAACTCATTCTTATCAATGGCCAGGCTCACGTGGTTCAGGGCGTGAACCTCCTTGCCTCCAGGGACATGATAGGTTTTGCATACGTCGTTGATTTCAATTAAATGCTCAGCCATAACCTTCTCCTCCTCGCCCTTACTTCCAGCGGGTCATTCTTTTTTCGGCCGCCAGCAGCAATTTGTCCAGGACATAGCCGATCACGCCAATGGTAATGATGCCCATCAGCACGATGGAGGTGTTCATGAACTGCTGCGCTCCCTGGATGCGCGCGCCAATGCCGTATACGGTGCCCGTAAGCTCGGCGGCGATGAGGGTGGTCAAGCTGGTGGCGATGCCTAAGCGGGCGCCCACCAAGATGAAGGGGAAAGCCGCTGGGATCATGATATCAAAAAAGAGGTTGTGGTCGGCTGCGCCAAAGGTGTAGGCTGCCTTGACCAGGGTTTTGTCCACTTCACGGATGCCTTGGAAGATGGTCACCACCATGGTGAGAAACGCCGCCAGGAAGATGATGGTATGCTTGGAACGTTCGCTTAGACCAAGCCCCAAGATCACCAGCGGGATCAGCGCGATGGGGGGGATGGTGCGCAAAAACTGGATCCACGGTTCCATGAGACTGCGGAATTTGGGGTACCAGCCCATGAGAAAG
>JAVBVF010000059.1:0-5910 GCA_031554475.1 Eubacteriales bacterium
CATTGCAATGAAGGCAAAGGGTTTCGGCGGCGTGTACGGCGAAACCTTTGCTTCCGGTCTGGCAACGGCGAAAAATCCGTGAGGGTTTTTCGCCAAAGGCGAAGTTCCCTTCGGGGGTTCCTTGGGCCCGCCCCATCTTATGCAAGGGGGTCAAACCCCTTTTCGGGCAATCAAATCCGGAGGGAAGGCCCCATTGCAATGAAGGCAAAGGGTTTCGGCGGCGTGTACGGCGAAACCTTTGCTTCCGGTCTGGCAACGGCGAAAAATCCGTGAGGGTTTTTCGCCAAAGGCGAAGCCCCTAGAACGCGTTATGGCTCTGCAGTAAAAACACCACATAGTATACGCCCGAGGCCGCATGCCAGCCCAAAAGCCCAGCGCCCAGGCCAAACCGCAAAACAAGGTGCCAGGGCTTTTGCTTGGTCCGCCAAAACTCGCCCAGGAAGCGGAGGAAGTAGCCCAGGGTCAGCACCCATAGCATCAGGGCGCTGCTCATGCTGGCCCAGTTGAAGTTGCCATGCCCCTCCCGCATACCCGTTTCGCGGAAGAACATGGCCTCCGCCACGCTGAAAAGCACCATGAGCAGCGTGAGCGAAAGCATCCGGTCTCGAAAGAGGCCCTTGCGGAAAAATGCCAGGAGACAAAACAGGGGGAAGGCGGCCATCAAGAGCATGTTGCGCACCGCAAGCCAGGCGGACTGGGCCGTCAGCCCCGTTTCCACCCCGCTGGAGAAGCTCACCACCACCCCTGTGTAATACAGGTATTGCAACACAAAGTAGGCCACGGCGGGCAAAAACGCCAGGATCATCTGGCCGAAAAAACGGCTGTTATTCGGATGCCGAACCCATTGCCAAAGAAAGAACACCCCCGCGGCGGGGATGAGCGCCTGCATCACCGTGGGCTTGCAGGCCAGGCTTGCCATGAGCAGCACCGCCAGGATCCCCACTTGGTACCAGGGGACCATGGTCTTTTCCTTGTGCTCGGGCAACCGGCGTTCAAACTCGCAAAAGCAGTGGACCACATACGGCACGCACAAAAACAGAGAAACATTCACCATGAGCTGGGTGGGATTGTGCCACACCGTGGGGGAGCCGATGCCCGCGTAGACCCTGTCGTTCACTCCCGGGACCCGCACGCCGGTGACGAACATTACAAGGAGCGCCCCCAGGGTCAGGACCCAGCGGTTCACCCGCCCCGCGGCCACTCCGTTCATGAGCTGATAGACAAGCCACAGGCCCGCCGTTTTGGCGCAGGCACACACCACCGCCGAGGCCCACCAAAGCGGCATACCTAGGCGAAGCAGCCCCGCCACCAAGAGATGCCACAGGGGGTAGGCAATGCGGCTGGTGATGCTGTGCAAATCCGTAAAGTCAAACTCACTGGCGATGCGGGCATGCACGGACAGATCCGTGGCCGTAAACTGAAATTCCCAATGGTACATGAACAGGGAAAACCCGAACACCAAAAAAGCCGCCAGGAGAAGCGGCCCATTGACCCGCTTGGCTTCCCGCCTCAGCTTCCGAAACGCCAACACCGGATCCGTGCCTATGAGCATCCGTTCTCCTCCTTATGCCGCAAGCCGCCCGCCGCTTTTCAAAAGGCCGCCCCCAAGCCTTGCCTGGAGGCCAGCCCTGCATTTGCCGGTTTCCTATTCCTCCGCCACGGGAAACTCCCTCACGAGTTTCCAGCTTTCCATCTCCCTGGCGTCCCCCTCGATCCGGTACTCCAAAACGGCCTTGTCGCCGGTTCTGTACCATAGCTCGTGGAAAAAAGTACGGGTGCGCTGCGCATCCTCGGGCGTCTCCAAAAGGCTTTCCCCATAGCCCTTTGTACTCAACCCCGCCGCCTTGAGCACTGTGGCCTGGAACTGCTCATGGCTACCAGGCGTGCCGAGAACCTGCATAGGGGCGCCAGCGCTGCCCTTGGGCTTGAGGAAGAAGGCCGTAGCCGAGGGTTCGCGCACCTCGCTGTTGTCGATCACTTTGCCGTGGTCGCCGCAGATGATGATGGTGGCGTTTTCATACAGCCCCTGGGCCTTTAACTGCCGGATGTATTCATAGATGATGTTGAAGCAGCCCATGGCTTGCCGGGCGATGTTCTCCTTGCTATCGGGCAGGCGAACGCTCTGGATCTTCTCATTCATGGTGATGGGCGCATGACAGCCGTACAGGTGATAATACTTGAACTGGCTTTGCTCGCTCTTCACCGTCAGCTTCTGTTCGGTCAGCAGCTGATGAAGCTGAAAATCGTCCGTTGTGAACTCCCAGGGATCGCGGTTTTTCTCCGCGCTGGCTCTGATGGTGGCGCTGTCCGTCCAAAAGCTGGGCTTGAGCGCCATGGGCATGGTGCGAAACATCCCCAGCCGAAGAAGGCTCAAAAGCGCTCTGCGCTGGTTCACCGTCACGCTGCCTTCGGCCACGTTGTCCGCCAAACCCTTCACATTGGTGGCGCTTCCGCAGATATAGTTCCGCTCGCCAAACAGGCGCACCCCATACCCCGCCTTGCGGAGGTCCCTGAGGAACGTGCCATTTTTGTACGCGCTTTTGAAATACGCGCTGTCCTTCTGGTCGTATCCAAACAGCTGCCCCGTCAGCATTTGCGGTATGGAAGGATAGGTATGGCTATACATGGAGGTGTAATTGGGATAGTAGGTGAAGCCGTCCAGCGCGCTCAAAAAATCCGGTTCCAGCGCCAGCATGTCATCCACATAGCGGGTGTCCAGCCGGTCCACCACAAACAGGAGCACATTGTCTTTGGCGGAGACGTCAAAAAGCCCTTCCCCTGAAAGGTAGCGGCTGAGTTTTCGCTCCTGCTCCTCCGCCTGCCCCCCAAAAAGGGACACCGCCACCGAGGACAGCTGCCCGCCGATGATCAGCGCGCACACAAAGGCCACCAGCCGTTTCCAGCCCTTTTGGCTGAAATAGCTGACCACCAGAGGCATACAGACCACCGCCACCCACAAAAGCACATTCACCAGGGTGGTGGGCATGTAATCCTGCCACAGGATGGCGTCTCCCGTCAGTTCCCCCAGCTTGGGGTTGAAGAAATTCATTTGCAGGTATCCGGCCAGCGCCAGGCCAAAGACCAGGGACACGGCCAGGGTAAAAATCTTGCCCCTGAGCAGGGAAAGAACCAGCGCCATAGCCGCAAACAGGCCCAGGCTTAGAAACACCTGCCAGCCCAGCACATCGCCGAGCAGGAAGGGGAACTGGTCTGGATTGTGCAAAAACACGTCCAGGGGCGCGAAAAACACAAAGGTCAGCACGAAGGCAAAGGAAGACAGCGCTGCAAACAAAAGTCGGACGCGCCAGGGCCGCTCCTCGGCCCACAGCGCCTTGAACGAATTGTTTTGCATGGTTACTGTCCCTTTTCCTGCGCCTTTTGGTGTTCCTTGCTGATCTTGCGCTTAAGGAACTTCATTTGCAGGGAGCGGAAAAACAGGGCGATCTTTTTCCAGAACACGCCGAACATCACGCCGCAGGTGATCACGATGCCCGCCACGATCTGGATCATGTAGGAGGTGGCGGCAGGGTCGATGTAGGCCAGGGCAGCGCCGGAAAAGAGCCACAAGAAGGCGGCGGTGAAGTATGTGAACGAAGCCATGGTGCGCAGGGCGGTTTTACGGTTCATGGGACATCTCTCCTTTGTTTTGAATAAGCGGGGTGCTTTGGGATTCCTGGGCCGCCTGCTTTTCCCGAAGGGAGGAAAGCAGGTACTGGCTTCCCACCTCCGCGCTGTGCCCGATGTGATAAATGTTGCGCTGCAACACTTGGGTGATCTTTTCCTGATAAGCGGCCTGTTCCCCTAGCAGCTTGTCCACGGTTTCCCGCAGGCTTTCAAGGTTTTCCACATCCACCGACAGGCCGATTTCCTCGCGCATGGAGATGTCCAGGGGCGCCACAGGAATCTGCTTGTATTCCGGATTCATGATCTTCATGGGGGTGTTGATGAACAGGGAAGGCTTTTTGGTGGCGTAGGAAAACTCCTGGGCGATGGAGGACCAGTCCGTAATCACCAGGTCCGACGCGTATACGGTTTCATTGGCGGAGAAGTCCGTTTCGATCTGAAACCGGTCCCCCAGGCGGTGGCCGTAACGGTCGAAAATGGCCTTCATCTTCCCAGGGAAGCGCTTGATGAACTCGGGATGAGGCCGCAGGATGATCCGATACTCTCCCTCAAAAAGCGCCTCCAATAGCGGCTCCAGGCAGTATTCCAGCAGGTTGTCCTTCTGCCAGGAGGGGCCGATCAAAATCTGGGGAATCTCGCTCTTTTGGAGCTTCATGCCCTGCACCTGCTCCAAAAGCAGGTCCAGCAGCGGATAGCCCACCTCCACCAGCTTCTTTTCCGGCAAGCCGTAAACCCGCTCCATCTGCCGGATCTCCTCCACGTGGTTGGGGCCGTTGCAAAACACCGTGTCAAAATGATCCAGCGCGCCCTTGCGCAGCACCAGGTGGAAGCTGGTCATGGCATGGTGAAGGTACACATATTCGATATCCTTGCGGATCAGGGAACGCTTGATGTGGTACTGCTCCAGATCGGGCATGGTCATCACCACCACATCCGCGTCCATCTTCATCATCAGAGGGATCACGGTGCGGTCGTCAATGAAATACGCCTGAAACCGTTCGCTCTCCCGCTTCAGCACCGGGTCCGCCGGGTCCAGGGTCACGTAGTGGATCACCACATCGGAATGCAACAGCAGCTGGTCGATGATTTTCTCAAAGTATTTGTAATAGCCCCGGTTTTCCGAGAAAAAGACCAGCTTTTTATTCGCGGCGTAAAAGCGCTTGGCGTTTTCCTTGCCCAGCTTGCGGTTTTCCGCCTTGGCTTCCCGCAGGGCCCTTCTTTCCCGAGCCGTTACGGGGGCTTTTTCGCTCTTGTTCTCGTCGTTGATCAGCTTGCGGGGGTTGTAGAGGGCGTTTACAATGGCCAGCACCACTACCGACAGCAGGTTCCCCACGATCCAATACACCCCGATGCCCGCAGGGACCACAAAGGAGAAGTACAGGGAAAAGGCCACCAAAAACAGGGTGGTGCCCCATTTGTTCAGCGCACCCTGGTTCTTTTGGAGCACATTGTACTTGTTTTGCACCAGGCACAGGAAAAGGGCGCTCAGCCCCGACAAAAGCGGGATCCAGCTCTCGGGGGTCAACTGGGCCAAGGAGGGGATGGCCGAAAGATCCAGCCCCCAGAACTGCAGGTTCAACCCCAGAATGCTCTGCGCCACCTGGGGATACCCCTGGATGGCGGGCCCCAGGGCCTCAAAGGCCTGCTGACCAGCCTGAAACACGTGGATGGTCTGAAGCTGCGCCCCATAGCCCAAGTCCGCCGCGCCCAAAAGCTCCGCCGCCCTGCCCGTCAACAGGGCGATGGCCCCCGCGTCCAGGTGCAACAGGTGCTGCAGGGGGTTGTAAATCACCTGGATCAGGCCCAAAATCAAAGGCAGCTGCAAAAGCATGGGCAAGCAGCCCAGCATGGGGCTGTACTTTTCCTGCTTGTACAGCTTTTGCTGCTCCTGGGCCACCAATTCCGGATTGCCCTCATAGCGCTGCTTGATGTCCTCCAAAAGAGGCTGCAGCTTCACCATTTTGATGGAGTTTTTCTGGGACGAAAGCGAAATGGGAAACATGACCACCTTGGCCAAAAACGCGAACAACAAAATCGACCAGCCGTAGCTGCCCGTCAGCCGAAAACACGCGTACATGATATAGCCCAGGGGAATGCCCAAAAGTATGTTAATCCAAGCCATACTTCACCATCAACTCATGCAAAAATCATCCCGAAAGAATCAAACTGATACTATCCCAAAGGACGAAAATTGTCAACTTTTACGCCCAGGGGGCGTGGACGCACGCGGGCGGAGGGCCGATGCGGAGGGCCGATGCGGGGGGAGGGACGGTGCGGGGGACGGGG
>JAVBVF010000036.1:0-34340 GCA_031554475.1 Eubacteriales bacterium
GCCCGGGGGGGCCGGGGGGGGTTGCCCTGGGGGGTCGCCCGGCCACGGATCTTTTTTGACCGGATACGCTGGGCCGATGCTTACGCAGCGGCCCTGCTTGACTCCATTAATTGTACTCCACCGTTCGCTGATAGGCTTTATAGGTGGACGTGTGCATCTTTTCCCGCTTGATTTCCTGCCCGTTTTGGTACCAAACCTTGTAGGTTTCCACCACATATCCCGTTCGGGCTTTGATGGTCTCTTTGCTGGTGCCAAAGGCCAAGTTGGGATTGTTCACATATCTGACTTCCGAGGAAGGCGAAATGGTCTGCACCACCTCAGATTTCAGATCAATGGTCACGCCGTCGCCCAAGGACATGCCCCAGACTTCGGCGGAACAGGTGCGGTCCTTATAGTAAGTAATGATAAAAACGGGCGTAGACTGGTTGTTCTTGAACTGAAAATCCAAGTTGGGCCAGTTGACGGTAGCGTCTTCTCCGCGGTTCACGTAGGTGCTGGGCCAGGCATGGGGGCTTCGGCTGACGATTTCTAGGTTCGCCCGAGCCACCGCGTTAAACAGCGTGGAAGAAACCTGGCAGATACCTCCGCCCACTTCCTCAATGCTTTGGCCTGCCGCGATGGCGCCCGCTTCTCGATAGCCTTTGTCCGTGGTCCGTTGCCCGGTGGCCTTATTAAAGCTAAAGACCGCCCCGGGCAAAAGCGCCGTGCCGTTGATGGCTTGGCAGGCAAGGCTGATATTATTGTTGCGGTTCTTATCATTGGTGGTATCGGTGGTGTAGGCTGCGATCATGCGAAAGTCTTTGGCCAGTTGGGCCTTTGTCACCCTAGGCTGCTTGATCACAGGATCCACCGTGATCGTAACGCCTTGCTCACGCCTATTGAGGCTGTCCCCGATCCGCTGAAACAAGGCCGGGCTGTCGATGGTCACGCCCACCTGCTCATCGGCAAAGCCAAAGGTTCGGCTGGCAAAATCAAAGGATTTGATTTGCGCATCCTTAGGTTCCCTGGTCACGGCCTTCGCAATTTCATCCACAATGGCTTGCAGCGCCGCTTCATCAAATTGCGCCTCGCTGGCCAGATTAACCCCAGCCTCCCTGAGGTTCATCACCGTAGTAACCCGCTCGCGGAAGGGGGTTTGCTGGGTACCCAAAATGGCCGTGGTATTGGTACGGCCTATGGCGTATGCCCGTTCCAGCACATTGCCCATGGAGCGTACCGCGGGAACATTAGACCCGTTGATGGGCCATGTTTGATTGCCTATGGCCACTGTCACGGAATACATATTGGCATCATCGGCTGTGGCGCCGGAGAGGGCCTGCCGCGCTTCCTCCAGGGTCATATCCCCCACGTGGGTGCCATCCACAAACACCCCAGGATAGATCACATCCTTGCGCATGTATTCCCGATACTGGCGATAGGTGGCGGCGATTTTGGGATCATAGCGCAAGAGTTCCCCGTTGATAAAGGCGTAGTTGTCCAAGTCTTTCCAAAAATAGCCCGCGATTTGGGGCATCATCATCACCGCGATCACAGACAGGATCAATACGCAGGCCGCGATCACCCCCGCGAACAGGTAGAGTTTGCCCTGGCTTGGGGGGACAAAATTCTGATCCCTGGCCGGACTTTTTTCAAACCGCTCTGGCCTGCTTGGCTTAGGGGCCTTCACGCGCTTGGCTTTAGGCGCCTCCGCTTGCACGGGCGCTCTGTGCGTCCGTTGCGCGGCCGCCGCCCGCTGGACCTCCATCTCAAAAACCGAAAGACTCCAATGGGGGTCTTCATCGTATACGAAATCGTCTGTTTCTGTGGGGGCCTCCTGGGGCATCACCAGATAGCTATCCTCAAACGCAAGCCCCACGTCATCATCGGCCATGGGCACCTGCATGGCGGCCTTTTTCACACGCGGGTTTGGGCGGGGCGTATACAGTTCCGGATTGTTGATATCATGCCTGTCCCATGACAACTTTGCAGACGCCTCCTCCATATCACGCGTTTTCCATTACATTTCCTTTTGCAGCATCCGGAAGGAAAGAATTTGAAGCCCTTCTTCCAAATGCACATTCACCACCACGGCATCCCCGGCGAGTTTCAAATCCACAGGGGCGAAATTCCAAAAGGCGCGCATGCCCATCTTGCAAATCGCATCCGCTGTTGCTTGCGCCTGTTCCGCAGGCACCGCCAGCACACAGATGTCCACTTTATTCTCTGCAATATAACGGCTGATATTCCCCGCATCTTGCACAATGAACGAACCAATGCGGCTGTCCACCTTTTCAGGGTCTTTGTCAAAAATAGCAACGGTACGGAAACCGCTGGCCAAAAAGGAATCCGAAAGCGCCACGGCGCGTCCAATATTTCCCGCGCCCACGATCATCATGGCATGCTCTTGGTCAATGCCCAAAACGTGGCCGATATGTTCGCGCAATTCCTCCACCGCATATCCATAGCCCTGCCTGCCGAAGCCGCCAAAGCAATTGATATCCTGCCGAATTTGAGAAGCGGTCAGATGCATCCGCTCCCCCAACTCCTGAGAGGAAATCTGGGTGATTCCTTCCTGTTCCAACTCTTTCAAATGCCGATAATACCCCGGCAGCCTGCGGATGACCGCGTCTGATACATATCCAGCCATAGGCTCGCCTCTCTTTCGCTAATAAAAACCCAATTATACTGATTATATCACTTCGCCGTTTTTTTCACAAGTTTTCCCAGAGAAAAGGAGCCGCCTGGAAAAAAATCCAAGCGGCTCACGCTTTGTTTCGAAAGCAAACGAAGGTTACTTCAGCGTAATGACCACATGACGGTTAGGTTCGTCTCCTTCGCTGTGGGTGGTCACCGCTTCGTTCTGCTGTAGGGCGCTGTGCAAAATCCGCCGTTCATAGGGATTCATAGGCTCCAGCACCACTTTGCGGCCAGTCTTTACCGCACGGCTAGCCATGCGGTTGGCCAGGCGGGTCAACGCCTCTTCACGCTTGGCGCGGTAGTTCTCCGTATCCAACGTGACGCGAACATATTCATCCTGACCGCGGTTCACATGGAGGCTGGTCAGGTATTGCAGCGCGTCCAGGGTTTCGCCCCTGCGGCCAATCAAAATGCCCAGGGTGTCCCCATGCATGTCCACACGCACATTGCCTTCCCCGTCCTGGCTGGCCGCCACACTCACATGTACGCCCATCAGCTCCGTCAATGTCAGCAAAAACCGCTGCGCTTTGCCTTCCTTGGATTGCGGATCGCATGCGGGAGCGGGCGTCACCGGATTTTGACCCGCGGCAGCTTCCTTGGCTACAACCGACTTTTCCTTTTTAGGCGCGTCTGTCTTGGCGGCGGGCTCGGCCTTCTCCTTGGCCCTCTCCTTCGCTTTTGGCTTGACTTTCTCAGCCTTGGCCTTCACGCCGCCCTTGGCAGGCGCGTCTTCCTCCGTGGCGACAGCCTCCCGAAGGGAAAAGGAGGACAGGATATCGCTATTGTCTACACCATCGCGTACCGTCAGCTTGACCACCACAGGCTTGCCGCCCAAAATCCCCAAGAATCCCTTGGATCCTTCGTCCAAAATGTCGATGGTCACGTCTCCCAAAGATACGCCCAGTTTCTCTAAGCCCTGTGTTACGGCTTCTTCCATTGTTTTTGCGCTGGATTGAATGGATTTCATTTGATGGAACCCTCCCCGATGGTCGTGTCCACAGTCTTTTTGTCATGTGCTTCAAAGTACTTGTTGAGGAAATAGCCTTGCGCACCCGCAATCACGTTGGAGGCCACCCAATACAGGGAGAAGCCCGCGTTGTAACTAAAGCAGATGAACAGCGAGAACAAGGGGAAGAAGTACTTCATCATTTTGTTTGTGCTGGCCGCCTGGGAATCGGCAGCGGCGGTTTGTGGCTGCGTCAAAGTCATAATAAACTGGGTGGCGGCGGCCAACAGGGGCAAAAGGAACCAGCCATTGGCATGCGCATAGATCGTCAGCTTGGTAAAAATCAGGTTAATTTCCGGCATGGTGGCCCAGCGCTGCATGCTCTCGGCATACAGCGGTAGCTGGGAGTACGCCGCAAAGATGGTGTCGCTGTTGATGTTTTCGGCAGTGATGGCCAGCCCGTTGGGGAGGGCGGCCAAAACTGTGATCTTGCTGGGATCCAACGCCGCAAAGACCTTGGTCCAAATATCCGGCGTGATTTGCTTCAGGCTGGCCTGATCAGCCAGGATGGTGGCAAAGGGGCTGTCCGGCATCCACAGATTTTTCACCCAGAGCCAGCCCTCGTTTTGTTGGGTTCCGGTGGTAATCAAATCAATAACCTGCTTGGCTAGCTCGGTATTTGCGATCATACGCATGGCCGCAAACATGGCGAAGAGCACCGGCATGGAGATCAACAGCGGAACGCAGCCCGCCAGGGGATTGATCTTTTCCTTGCGGTACAGTTCCGCGGTTTTTTGGTTCAGCTTTTCCTTGTCATTGGCATACTTCTTTTGCAGCTTAGCAATCTCCGGCTGCACCACCGACATTTTGCGCATGCTTTTGCGACTCTTAAAATCCAGGGGGAACAAAACCACCTTAATCAAAAGGGTGAAAACCACGATAGACCACCCGTAGTTGTTGACCACGGAATTGATGCCGCTCAGGATACCGGCAAGAAACTCATTCATAAGGGGTCAATCCCTCCTTATTGTCATATTCGGATTCTCTGGCACGGGGTCGTACCCGCCTTTGCAAAAGGGGTTGCACCGCGCAATGCGCCAAAGCGCCATTCCGCCCCCCTTCCACGCGCCAAACCGCTCGATGGCAGTCACCGCGTACTGGGAACAAGTCGGCTGAAACCGGCAAGATGGCGGTGTATTCGGGCTAATGCTCCGCTGGTAAAAACGGATCATCCACAATAGAAACCGCTTCATGGCCGTTTTCCTTCCTCCTGGGCATTGGATTGCAAAAGCTGCATCTTTCGCAACAAAAAATCCACGCTTTCACAAAGTTCGCCATAGCTTTTCCCCGCCGCGCAAGGCCTGGCCACCACCACATACAGCCCGCTTTTCATGCTTGGCAACCGGTGGCGAAAGCATTCCCGAAGCCGCCTCTTGGTGCGGTTTCGTACCACGGCCACGCCTACCTTCTTGCTGACGGAAAACCCCACCCGCTTTTGCAAGTTCTTCACATACAAAATGGATAAATCCCTGCTGTTTGCACGAATCCCCCGCCTGTACACATAACTGAACTGCCGGTTGAGATGTAGGCGATTTTCTTGTTGCAAAGGGCGGTTCATCCTCTTCTTTATACAAACTCAAAGGGGATCAGGCATGGGGGTAGATACCGGAAAAGCCCGTACCCACTTCACCCGATACTCGAAATGGGGCGGGCTCAAACCGAAAAGCTATGGGCGGGCCGATTAGGCGCTGAGCACCTTGCGGCCACGACGGCGGCGAGCCGCCAGCACCCTACGGCCATTCTTCGTGGACATGCGTGCGCGGAAGCCATGCACCTTGCTGCGTTGACGCTTCTTGGGTTGGTAGGTACGGAACATGTAAGAACACTCCTTGCAGTTGGATAATATATGGCCTATGCGCGACTCACCAATGAACGCGCAGAATACCACAAAACAACCATTATAGTATACTGTTGTCCCTGGTGGCTGTCAAGCGTTTCTCCGACTTTTTTCTCACTGGCCGCTCCCCGTTTCCAAAAACACGTTGATGGCATCTTGGGCTTCCTTCACAGGATTTTCCGCCATATTCAGCCAATGAATTTCCGGATCCCGCCGGAACCAGGTCATCTGGCGCTTGGCAAACTGCCGGATGGCAATGCCCAAAAGGTCAACCATCTTCTTACGGTCCGCAATCTCCCCTGCCAAATACTGGGTAATAAAGCGGTATTCCAGCCCCAGGCCTCGCAAAAAACTCTCGCTGACCCCAGCGTCCAACAGGCCCTGCACCTCCCCGATCATGCCTTCCTCCAGCCTGCGGGAAAGCCGTTCCTCAATCCGCTGCCAGAGCGCCTCTTTCTCCCAGGTCACCCCCAAGCGCAAAGTCTTATAGCGCTTCTTGCGCTGGGCAGGCTGGTCGTCGCCGTCGTGCAAGCGCTCCAAAACCCGCATGACCCGGTTGCGGTTGCGGGGCTCCACCTGGGTATGGGGCACCGCTTTGAGAAGCATGCGGTACAGTTCTTCCGTGTCCAACCTCTCCAATTCTTCCCGGTAGGAAAGATCCGGCATTTTGTTGGACAACAGATAGCCCTCCACCACCGCCTCCACATACAGGCCTGTGCCTCCCACCAAAAAGGGGAGCTTGCCCCTTTGCAAAATGCCGTCGATAGCCTCATAGGCTTTGCGCTGAAAATCGGCCATGGAGAAAAATTCGCCCGGCTGGCAAATATTGAGCAAATGGTGGGGCACGCCTTGCATTTCAGCCTCCGTGATCTTTCCGCTCCCCAAATCCAGCCCCTGAAACACCTGCCGGGAATCCGCCGAAACGATCTCCCCGCCATAGCGCTTGGCCAGTTCCACCCCCAGCCCGCTTTTTCCCGAGGCGTTGGTACCAACGATCCCGATGATTTTGGGCAATGCTTCCATGGAACCCTCCCGCTTCACAGCGCGCCCTCAGCCCGCGCCTTTTCGTAGGCCTTGCGAACGGCCTGGCACAACTGATCGGCACAGGAGGTGGCGCGCCGTCCGCAGGCAATGCCTTGCAGCTTTTCCTCCACCTGTTCCACCGTAAAGCCGTCCACCAGCCTTTCCAGCGCTTTTAGGTTGCCGTCGCAGCCATTTTGAAACTCCACATTGCGGATCACATCCCCCTCCAGATCAAAGCTGATCTGGGTGGAGCAGGTATCCTTGGTTCGGTAATGATAACGCATGGTCATTCTCCTGTTCCGTTGTTTGGGTCTTTGCGCCTCTTCCAAAAAAGCAGGGCTTTTTTCACGGATTCCGGATCCTCCTCATGGGGCGACGGCAAAACCGCGTTGATCACCAGGGATACGCTGACGCCGATAACGGTGTCGATCATGCGGTTGAGGGTATACATCACGAAGTTGTCTTCCTTCACCGTCAAAAGCACCACAAAAAACACCACGGCCCCGGGCTGAATCCCCCCGCCCGAGCCCAGGAGTTGGCCTAGGATCAAAATCACCGCCAGGCCCAGCGTCAAATACACAAACCCGGGGATCCCAAAGGTTTGCTGCTGGTATAACGGATAAAAAGGAATGGCCACAAGCCCGCCCATCACCGTGCCCAAAATGCGGTTTCCACCGCTGCGTAAGCTGGTTTTAATGGCGCTCCCCATGCCAAACACCGCGCCGATGCAGGCAAAGCAAGGGTTGCGATCCCAAAGCGCGTAGCCAAGGGTCACCAAAGCGGTGGCCACCAAGGTTTTGATGGTTCGCATACCCAGAGTAAACCGCCGCTTCTTCGGTGCGTTCGCTTCCATTGAAAGGCTCCCTCTTTGCTTTTTCCCGTTTGAAACCGCTCCATTTTACCACGGGCCCCGCTGTGGAGACAAGCCCCCTTTAGGCAATGCCCACCACCTGAAAGCCCTCTTCTTCAATCGCATGGCGAAGGGCATCGTCGCTCACCGCCGGATCTTTGAGCTCCACCGTGGCCTGCTTCTTTTCCAAATCCACCGTGACCTCTCCCACCCCCGCCACCGCGCCCAGGGCCTTTTTCACCGCGCCCACGCAATGCATGCAGGACATGCCTTCAATTCGGATTGTTTTGATCATGGGTTGTTCCTCCTCTTTTTTCCGCTGTTGGTTTGGGTTTTCGTGCCCCTTGCCCAGCGAGAACCACCGCAGGCGAAGGGCGTTGGTGACCACTGAGACCGAACTGAAGCTCATGGCCCCCGCGGCGATCATGGGATTGAGCAAAATCCCAAAGGCGGGATACAGCGCCCCCGCGGCCACGGGAATGCCGATCACATTGTAGATGAACGCCCAAAACAGGTTCTGGCGAATGTTGCGCATCACGGCCTTGCTCAGCCGGATGGCGGCGACCACATCGTATAGATCGCTCTTCATGAGCACCACGTCCGCCGATTCCATGGCCACATCCGTTCCCGCGCCAATGGCAATGCCCACATCCGCCCGGGCCAAGGCCGGCGCGTCGTTAATGCCGTCGCCTACCATGGCCACCGTCTTCCCTGCCGCCTGCAGGGCGCGAACCTCCCGTTCCTTGTCCTCAGGCAACACCTCGGCCACCACTTTTTTCAAGCCCACCTGCCTGGCAATCGCTTGGGCCGCGCCTTGGTTATCCCCGGTCAGCAGGATCACCTCAATGCCCATACGGGTCAACTCCGCAATGGCCTTTTGGCTGGTGGGCTTCACGGTATCGGCCAGGGCCACGGCCCCCCATAGGGTTTTCTCCTGGGCAAAATACAAAAGTGTCTTTCCCTGGGCAGTTAGGCGGCTTTCTTGCTCTGCCAGGGCTTCCACGGAAACCCCCGAGGCTTCCATGAGCTTGCGGTTGCCTCCATAGCAAGGTTTTCCCTCCAGCGTTCCCACGATCCCCTGGCCTTGAATCATCTGATAATCCTTAGTCTCTTGAAGGGCGAGCCCCGCTTTCTCCGCCTCCGCCACAATGGGCGCCGCCAAGGGATGGCCGGACATCTTTTCCAGGGAAGCCGCTAGGCCCAGCAATTCTTCTTGGGTGACCCCGTTTGGCAGTAGGTCGGTCACAGCGGGCTTTCCTTCGGTCACGGTTCCGGTCTTGTCCAGCACCACCACCTGCACGCCATGAAGCGTTTCTAGGGCTTCGGCGGACTTTAACAGGATTCCGTTGGAAGCGCCCTTGCCCGTACCCACCATAATGGCGGTGGGGGTGGCCAAGCCCAGCGCGCAGGGGCAGGAGATGACCAGCACCGCGATCCCCACCGTGAGAGAGAATTGCAGCCCATGCCCCAACAAAGCCCAAAGAATGGCGGCACAGACCGCGATGGCAATCACCACGGGAACAAAAATGCCGCTGATCTTGTCCGCCAGCTTGGCAATGGGGGCTTTGGAGGAGGTGGCGTCCTCCACCAGCTGGATGATCTTGGCCAGGGTGGTGTTTTCCCCCACCGCTTTGGCTTCCATGTGAAAATATCCGGAGCGATTCATGGTGCCGCCGGTCACGGCGTCGCCCACTGTTTTTTCCACGGGGAGGCTTTCCCCTGTGATGGCGGATTCATCTAAAGACGCCGCGCCGTCCAGAATCGCGCCGTCCACCGGCACCGCTTCGCCGGCCTTCACCACCAAAACATCTCCCGGGAGCACTTCCTCCACAGAGATAACCGTTTCCTGCCCGTTTCTAAACACCGTTGCCATTTTGGGGCTTAAGTCCATGAGCTTTTGAATGGCCTCGGAGGTGCGGCCTTTGGCTCTGGCCTCTAAAAATTTGCCCAAGGTGATCAGGGTCAGGATCATGGCGGCGGATTCAAAGTACAAGTCCATGGAAAACTTGTGCGCCAGGTCCATGTTCTCGTGTCCCATGCCCCAAGCAATTTGATACAGCGCAAAAATGCCGTAGCCAAACGCCGCTCCCGATCCAATGGCGATCAAAGAGTCCATATTGGGAGACAAACGGAGCAGATTTTTGAACCCCACCTGAAAATACTTCCGGTTGAGAAACACCACCGGAATGGCCAGCAAAAACAAGGTCAGCGCGAAACCCATGGCATTCTCCATGCCGTGAAAAAAGGCGGGCAGCGGCCAGTGCAGCATTTCCCCCATGGAGAGGTAAAAAAGCGGTACCGTAAACAAAATCGACCCAAGGAGACGGTTTTTCATCCCCCGAAGCTCCTCGCTCGCGGCATTTTTGGGGGGCGCAGCCCCCTGACCAGCCTTGGCCGCAGGTTTCACCGCCGCTTTTTCCGCCGCGCCATAACCCAAATCTTCCACGCCTTTGATAATTTTTCCAGCATCCAGCTTGGCGGCGTCAAATTCCACGACCATGCTATGGGTCAACAAATTCACGCTGACGCTTTTCACGCCTTCCAATTTGGCAACGCCCTTTTCAATGCGGGCGGAGCAGGCAGAGCAGGTCATGCCCGTCACATCAAATTTCATCCGGTTCACTCCTTCACTCCCAGGATTGACAAGGGGGCCCTGGGCTGCTACCATGATAGCACTTGGTTCGCTTTTCGCAAGAACGCACTATTTTGTAAGATAGTATCCAAAAAGATACTACGCTGGAAGCGAGGATTTTGCATGAACGCCAGCCCTTCCGTCTATCATTGTCCGGTATCGGCCGCCCTCCGGTTTATCGGTGGCAAATACAAAGCGCTCATTTTGTGGCACTTGATGGACAGCACCCTGCGGTTTTCCCAGCTTCGCCCTTTGGTGCCGGATGCCACACCTAAAATGCTCACCCAACAACTGCGGGAATTGGAAGCCGACGGTCTGCTTACCCGTACGGTGTATCCCGTGGTGCCGCCCAAGGTGGAGTATTGTTTAACAGAAAAAGGAAAAAGCCTGCGCCTTATCCTCACCGCCATGTTTGACTGGGGTATGGAGCGATTGCGGGAGCAGGGCCTAGAGGCCAGCTGTTCCATGGTGGCGGAAAAGCCCTAACCCCTTTGAATCACTTGCCTTCGGTACTCCTTGGGAGAATATCCCGTGTATTTTTTAAACATCCGGCTAAAATACAAAGGGTCCTGATACCCCACCAAGGCCCCCACTTCGCCGATATTGGCCCGATGGGTCAACAGCTCCTTGGCTTTGCCCATGCGGATCTCTATCAAATACTGCTGCGGGCTTACCCCCATTTGGCGGCGAAACTGGCGGGTAAACCAGCAAGCGCTCATATTGCAGCTAGCCGCGTATGCCTCCACGCTGAAAGGCTGGTGAAACCTGGTGTGAAACAGGCGCACAGCCTCCTCCACCTCAGCAGTGTGCGGTACCATTGCCGCGCCTTCCCGCTTCAATCCGCGGGACATCCGGCAAAGAAGCTCCTGGCAGTAGGCGTCGCACAATTCGCTAAACAGCGGGCGCTTGAACTGCAGCTCCTGGATGATGCTGTCAAACCCCTTGGCATAGGCCTCGTCACATTGCACATCAAAAACCCGGCCTGACCCAAACCCGTAGGTGTTCAGAAACACCGCGGCGCTGGCGCCCGTAAAATGCACCCAAAACAGGTCCAACCCGTCCTCCAGGGCATACCAATAGTGCTGCTCCTCAAAGGGATGGTACAAAAGCATCTGGCCTTCCTTCAAAAGCCGCTCTTCTCCGTCTGTCTGGAAGTGGGCGCGTCCGGCATGCACATATAACAGCTGGTAATCCTGCCGCCCTTTGGGCCGCCAAATCTCGTTGCGCGGGCGGTTCACCAGCATGTAATGCCCGCAGCTGATCACCTTCAAGGGGCTGTCTGTGGGCATGGTATCCACTTCGCTTTCCAAAAACAGCCTACCGGAATTATCGAACATCTCCGCCCCGCCTTTCGGATGACCTCATCTTCCCGATCCTACCACAATCGTACCGTTTTGTCCATAAAACAACCGCTGGATTCCATTTACAAAAAATCCTTCATTCCTTATAATCATCCCCTTAGTGGGGACTTTACGCCAATGACGGAACAGAAAAGAGCGTGCCTATGCCCAAACAGTTTATCCTGATCATGACGGATACCCAGCGGCTGGACATGGTCAGTTGTTATGAAAACGTAGGAATTCAAACGCCTTACATCGACAGCTTGGCTGAGCAAGGCATCAAATTCAACCAAGCCTATACGGTGCAGCCCGTGTGCGGCCCCGCCCGCTCCGCCCTGTTTACCGGCCAGTTCCCCTGCGTCAACGGTTCCTACAGCAACTGTACCGCCCCCGGGCTCAACGTGAAGCATCTTGGCCAGCGGCTTTCCGATCAGGGCATCCATACGGGGTATATCGGCAAATGGCATTTGGACGGCGGCGACTACTTTGGGCTAGGCGTATGCCCCACAGGCTGGGACCCAAAGTATTGGTACGACATGCGCTGCTATCTGGAGGAACTCAATGAGGAGGACCGCCTGCGCTCACGCCGCCCCGCCACCAACGCGGAAGGCATCCCCGCCGCGTTCACCTTTGCCTACCGCTGCACGGAGCGCGCCCTCTCCTTTTTGCAAGAGCATGCCCAGGAGGATTTCTTCCTGGTGGTCAGCTATGACGAACCCCATGATCCCTCCCTTTGCCCAGAGCCTTATGCCTCCATGTACCAGGACTTTGTGTTGCCCAAGCGCCCCAATGTCTATGATACCCTGGAAGGGAAGCCCCGCCATCAACAGGTGTGGTCAGGCACGCGGCGGTTTACGGATCGGGACGCCCTTGCGCTACAGGCGCCCTACCTGTTTGGCTGCAACAGCTTTGTGGATCAGGAGATTGGGCGGGTGATCGCTTCCGCCCAGAAGCTGCTTTCAGAGGCAAAACTGTTATACACCACCGACCATGGAGACATGCTGGAATCCCACTGCCTGTACGCCAAGGGTCCCGCCGCCTACGAGGAGATCACCCATGTGCCCATGATCCTCAAGGGGTTTGGCCAGGGGGAATGCGACCTGCCCGTGTCCCATATCGATATCGCGCCTACTGTTTGGGCTTTCTTTGGCTTTGAAAAGCCCGCCATGCTCCAAGGCGATGACCTGCTTCCCCTGTTGGCGGAGGACCCGCCGGCCCAACGGGACGTGTTCATGGAATTTGGCCGCTACGAAACCGATCACGACGGCTTTGGCGGCTTCCAGCCCATGCGCTGCATCTTTGACGGTCGGTACAAGCTGGTCATCAACCTGCTTTGTGATGACGAACTGTACGATCTTAAAAAGGACCCTTACGAAATGGCAAACCGAATCGCCGACCCCACCCTGTTCCCCCTTCGCGATGAGCTGTTGGGCCGGCTGCTTGCCCACATGAATGAGATCCGAGATCCCATGCGGGGCTACTACTGGGAGAACCGGCCCTGGAATGCCACCCCCGCGCACCCGCCCTCCTGGGACTATACCGGCTACACCCGCCAGCGGGACGAGCCCGGCTATGAACCCCGCCAGCTGGATTATATGACAGGCCTCCCCACCCCCCAGTTGGTTCGGCACAAGGAAAAGGCCGCTCGTCTTTCCGATCCCCTCACCCCCAAGGCCCCATAACCCAATTCCTCAACGCCCGCAAATGAAGGAGAATCCGAACATGTCTACAGGCCGCTTTACCTTGCCCACCCAGGAGAATATGGATGACAAACTACTGGAGCTGATCCGCCTTTGGGGCGCCGACGCCATGCGTGACAGCGACGGAACCAAGCTTTCCCCTGACCTTTGCAAGCATGTGGAGAAAATTTACGGCAATTACTTTCCCGCCCGTCAGGATCAGGAGTATGCCAAGGCGCACCCGGAAGAATTGCAGCATAACTATCTCCTCACCAGCCCCTCCATTGCCCGCGGCACCACCCACACCATCGAGCTCATGGCGGAATACTATGACCGCCAGTTCCGCATTGATGAGGCGCGGGATCCCAAAATATGGTGGGAAGTCATGGACCGCACCACAGGCGAGGTGGTAGTGGACTGGACCTACCAAAATGGCCTGGTGACCCTTCACAGCGCCATTCCTTACCACGCGTATACCGTGGCCTTTTACGCCTATCAGCTGTGGGATCCTACCCATATGTATAACCACATCACCAACAGTTGGGGGGATTCCGTCCCTCCCTCCGCGCCCTATGATCCCGCCATCCCCGCCACCCACGCCCGGATGCTGTCCTTTTACGAGGCCTGGCTCAAGGAGCATGAGGACATCAGCGTGGTGCGCTTTACCACCTTTTTCTATCACTTTACCCTGTACTACAGCCAGCTTGCCAAGCAAAAGTATGTGGACTGGTTTGGCTACAACCAAAGCAACAGCCCCGTCCTCTTGGAGGGCTTTATGGCCGAGCAGGGGGTCCGCCCCCGTCCCGAAGAACTGGTGGACGAAGGCTATTACAATAACCCCTATCGCCTGCCCACGCCCGTATTCCGCGCGTATATGGACTATGTGCAGCGCTTTGTGTGCAAAACCGCCAAGGAGATCGTGGATTTGACCCACCGCTACGGCAAAGAAGCCATGATGTTCCTGGGGGACAACTACATCGGTACCGAGCCCTATGGCGAGTACTGGAGCACCATTGGCTTGGACGCCGTGGTGGGCTCTGTAGGCAACGGCGCCACCCTGCGCATGATCGCGGACATCCCCCACGTGCGTTACACGGAAGGCCGTTTCCTGCCCTACTTTTTCCCCGATACTTTCTATGAAGGCGGAGAACCAACCCGTTACCTGAACGATTGCTGGCTGCAAGCCCGCCGCGCCATGCTGCGCCACAGCGTAGACCGGATCGGCTACGGCGGCTATCCGGAATTGGCCATGAAGTTCCCCGATTTTGTGCAGCGGGTCGCGGAGATCGCCGACGAATTCCGCCACATGATGGACCAGACCGGCAACACCCAGCCCTATACCATGAAGGGCAAGGTGGCGCTGCTCAACAGCTGGGGGGCGCTGCGCACCTGGCAATGCTATATGGTGCACCATGACAATCCCTATAAGCAGACCGCCATCTACATCGGCGTTTTGGAAGCGCTTTCCGGCTTGCCGGTGGATGTGACCTTCCTTTCCTTTGACGATATCCGCCAAAACGGCGTGCCGGAGGATGTTTCTGTCGTGATCAACGCGGGTCCGGCCTATACCGCCTACAGCGGCGGCGAAAACTGGGCGGATCCCCAGGTGGTCACGAAGCTCCGCGCCTTTGTGGATCAAGGCGGCGGGTTCATCGGCGTGGGCGAACCCACGGCCTATCAGTACCAGGGCCGCTTCTTCCAGCTTTCGGATGTGTTGGGTGTGGAGAAGGAAAATTGCTTCGGCCTGGGCAGCACCAAGCACAAGCTGCTGGATCAAGAGGATCACTTCATCACCCGTGATTTGGGCGAACTGGACTTGGGAGAATTGATCGAGAATGTTTACAAAGACGCTCCCGATGCCCTCAACCTGGCTGTTCGCAACGGCTGCTCCCTGATCACCGCCAACCAGTACGGCGCGGGCCGCGGCGTCTATCTTGCCGGACTGCCCTACAGCCCCAAAAATGCCCGCTTGCTGCTCAAGGCCATCTACTGGGCAGCCTCCAAAGAGGCGGAGCTCACCCGCTGGTATGCCGACAATCCCCACGTGGAATGCGCAGCCTATCCGGAGCGGGGCGTCTATGCCCTGGCCAACAATACCGCCGTTCCCCAGTCCACCACCGTGTACCTGGGCGACGGTTCCTCTCGCCCTGTAGAACTCAAGCCCATGGAGCTGCAATGGCATTCCATGGAAAGCAAGTAAGGAGGATCTCCATGGAAAAACTCACAGCCGTGGTTCTGGGCGCGGGATTGCGCGGGCGGGATGCCTATGGCAGCTATGCCGTGGAGCATCCCGAAGAGCTCCAAATTGTGGCCGTGGCCGAGCCGGACCCTGAAAGACGCCAACTTTTTCAATCGATTCACCATTTGAAAGACGATCAGGTTTTCTCCTCCTGGGAAGATCTATTGAAAAAGCCCAAGCTGGCCGACGCCTGCTTGGTTTGCACCCAGGACCAGGATCATTTCCATCCCACCATGAAGGCCCTGGAGTTGGGTTATCATGTGCTTTTGGAAAAGCCCATGGCCTGGACCGAGCAGGAATGCCGCGACATCATCGCACAGACCGACCGCCATGGCCGCGTGCTGTCCGTGTGCCATGTGCTGCGCTACACGCCCTTTTTTACAACCATGAAGAACCTGCTGGACGCGGGCGTCATTGGGGACATCGTGACCGTGGAGCACAGCGAAAACGTGGCCTATTGGCATCAGGCCCACAGCTTTGTGCGGGGCAATTGGAGCAACACCCAGCGCGCCCATGCCATGATCATGGCCAAATCCTGCCATGACATGGACATCCTGACCTGGCTCATCGGCAAGCGCTGCCAAAAGATCTCCTCCTTTGGCTCTCTCACGTATTTTTGCGAGAAAAACGCGCCAAAGGGCGCAACCTCTTACTGCTTGGACGGCTGCCCCGCCCGCTACACCTGCGCGTTTTACGCCCCCAGGCTTTACACCGACGAGAGCAAATGGCAAACCCGCGCCATCCGCAAAGCCGTCACCACCGATGAGACTCATGAGGGCCTCATGAAGGCCCTGGCCAAGAGCCCTTATGGCCGCTGCGTTTTTCGTTGCGACAACGACGTGGTGGATCATCAGGTGGTGCAGGCCGAGTTTGAGGACGAGGTCACCCTGAGCTTTACCATGACCGCCTTCACCTATGACGAGACCCGCGTAACGCGGGTCCTGGGCACCAAGGGCGAGCTTGTGGGCAATTCCGCCAAAAACCACATGGAATACCGGGACTTTCTGACCGGCACCCTGCATCAGGTGGACCTGAACGTGTCCGACGTGGGACATGGCGGCGGAGACCACGGCATTGTCCGCGACTTTATCCGCAGTATTCAGGAGGGCCTGGCCACCAAAAGCAATGCCCATGCGTCCTTGCAAAGCCACCTCATGGCCTTTGCCGCCGAGAAATCCAGGCGCACGGGCGCGGTGATTTCTCTTACGGAGTGAACGCAAAAGTCTGTTAAGGGGCTGCCTTCATTGCACCGCGCCGCACCCTGTCAAATGGCGAGAAGCGGTCTTCTCTTCCAGAGAATTTGCCGCATCGGCACAGACCCACCCCACCCAAAAGAGGCCTGTCGGCCTCTTCAGGCCGTTGACAAAGTACGTTTAGGGGCGGCCGCCCCTAAAACCCTGCTCAGGGCTTTGCCCTGAACCCTTTATTTGACCGTGTTACACACGGTCAAAGGCAATTGTAAAAAAATTTCATACACACGGGCCTTTTTGAGCAAGCTCCATCCCGTTGACAAATTGCCTTTGTCAACGGGATGGACTTTTGCCTCCAAAGGGGATCGTAATGCGCCTCGCGCACATGTCGCTGGGCACCTCACTTTATGCGGGAGCCTTGGCTCCCGCGCCCTCAAGGCGCGCAGCTTCTCGGCTTTCTTCTTGCACCTTTCGCGTCGCAATCCACTTTGTCATCGGTCTGAAGAGGCCTGTCGGCCTCTTTTTTGATCAGAACTTGGGCTGGCTGCTTGCGCTAAGCCAGGCCGCCACCTCCCGAAGGCGGGGCAGCGCGTGCCTGAAAAACATCCGCTGGCTTTCACAAAATCGATTCAGGGAAAGGCCCTCACCTTCCCCCCGCTCCCGCCGGCAACCGCCACGGCAAATCCAACCATATTCGCAGCCTTCACATTCCTGGGGCCTAGGAAGGGCAAGCTCCGCAAACCTTTGCGCGGCCTTTGAGCGCAGCAGCTTTTCCAGGGAATCAGTCTGGATATTGCCAAGGCGGTATTCATCCATGGCATAAAAATCGCAAGGATATACGCTGCCATCCGCCTCTACCAAGGGATACGCCTCGCAAAACCCGCGCATGGCGCAGTTCTCCGGCGGTTCGCCCAGCAAAAGGCGCACCCAATTGTCGAACAAACGGATGGAAAGATACCGCCCTTTGCGCAAATCCGCATACCACAGGTCAAAAACCTGGCACAGAAACTGGCCATATGCCGTAGGCTCCAGAGAATAAGCCCTTCTTCCTCGAGCAAATCCATCAAGGCAGGGGATGAACTGCCAGTTCGAAATCCCAAGCTCCCGACAAAAGGAATAGGCTTGAACAGGATGCTCCGCCAGCTGCTGCGTCACCACGGAAAGGACGTGGCATTCCACCCCATGCTTTTGAAGGATGCGTAGGCCCCTTATAGCACCGCTGTGGGTGCCTTTCCCTGCCGGATCCTTCCGCCACAGGTCATGGCTTTCTTCGGTTCCGTCCAGGGAGATCCCCACCAGAAAGCCGTTCTGCCGAAAAAAAGCCGCCCACTCATCGTCGATCAGGGTGCCGTTGGTTTGCAGGGCATTGGAAAGGGAAATCCCATGAAGATTGTACTTTTGTTGAAAGGACACAAAGGCCCGAAAAAAATCCAGACCCCGCAACATGGGTTCCCCACCCTGAAACAAAAAGGAGCAATGGCCCTTCGCTTCCAGGAGGGCTTTTTGCACGATCATTTCCAGCGTATCCAGGGCCATCTCTCCGCAGTCTCCTGCCGCCCGCAGGCTCACCAAATCACGGTAGAAGCAATAGGCGCACGCCAGGTTGCACCGCCCTGATACCGGCTTGATCATCACACTCAAGGCTTCCATGCCAGCCTCCCATCCCCCATCCTTTACGCGGCCAGGGAAATCATATTCCACAGGCAGAGCAGGAGAATGGCGCCCAGCATATACAAAAACACCGTGTCCACCCCGCGCAGGGAAATCCGGCGGCTGATGCCGCCTCCCAAGAGCGCGCCGCTCAGGCCGCCCACCACCATGCCCGCCAACTGCAAGGGCTCAAAGGCAGGCACTTGGTTGGAGACCAAAAGCATCAGCAAGCTGGCCAATTGAGAGCACAGAATAATAAAAATGGAATGAAGGGCGGCAGTTTTCGCGTCCATGGAAAACAGGTAGGAGAGAATCAGTAAATTGATGGGCCCGCCTCCGATGCCCAAAAAAGAGGAAATCACGCCCAAGACCAGCCCGCAGGCCGCTTTGGGCATGGTTCCCTCCAGGCGGTGGGTTTGAATGCTGTGCTTTTTCACGGTGTATCCAAAGGCGAACGCGGTGATGGCAAATAGCACCCCGTTTTGCACCAGGCCAATAACCGACGGATTGGGATAGGCCGTTTGAATCCAGCGGAAGGCTTGCCGCCCCAGCACCCCGCCCAGAGCGGAGCCCAAAGCCAACGGCAGCATTTTTCCAAGATGAACGGTCTGCCCGTTCTTCCGGCTTCTCAGCAAAGACATGGCCGCCATGGACAGCACCATGCAGCCCGATAGAAAAATCAGGGTTTGCACATTCAAGATTCCCAGGGCATCCACAATGGGCTTGACCAAAATGCCGCCGCCGATTCCCGTAATGGCCCCCAGGGTAGAGGCGGAAAGGCTGATGATAAACAACACAAAAGGGATCAATCCGGTCACCTCATCAAATTTGCTTGCAGGTTCCATTATTGGCCATCAAGGGTCGCTTGTCAAGAAAAGAGACGGGGTTTGCAACGAAACAGCGTGCTTTCCAGTGAACGCTGGAAAGCACGCTGGGGGACAAAAGCCCCTTTTCTTCCGCTTTAGCGGCCGCGTACCAATTAGCGGCCGCTTACAAAGGTTTTCACCGGAAAAGACCGCTTTACACACTCGCGGCCGTCCTGCAGGCTTTGAAGCTCGCCAGCCGTGATCATCTGGGCCATCAGATTGCCGATGGCGGTGGCCTCCGTAGGGCCGGCATCGACGGTTTTTCCTGTTTCGGCCGCGGTAAGCTGGTTGAGGTACTCGGCATGAGCGCCCCCGCCCACAATATGAATCGCGGGGTAGATCACCCCAGTGCTCTCTTCCAAGCCCCGGATGGTGTTTGCGTAGCAAGCCGCCAGGCTATGGTAGACCACCGCCGCCAGCTCTCCCGCTTCCTTGGGAACGGCCTGCCCGCTTTCGGCGCATGCCTTTCGGATCTCTTGGATCATGCTCTCCGGCGCCAGGAAGCGGTTGTGGTTGCAGTCCACCCGGGAGGCGATGGTCTCCTTGGCAGCCATCTCGCAAAGCTCCCCAAAGGAATGAGCGCCCCCCAGTTCCTTTTGCACAGACTGGATCATCCACAGCCCCATGATGTTTCGCAAATACCGGTAGCGGTAAGCGTAGCCGCCCTCGTTGGTAAAATTGTGGGCCTGGCTTAAGGGGGTGCAATCCGGCTTCAAAAGCTCTACCCCCAACAAAGACCAGGTGCCGGAGCTGATGTAGAGGGTATCCTCCTCCAAAGACGGCACGGCCATGACGGCGGAGCCCGTGTCATGGCTGGCAGGCAGCACCACCTGGCAGGTGAAACCTACCTGGGCCTGCACCTCTTTCGTCAGCTCTCCCAGGCGTGTGCCTGGAGGGACCAGCTCCCCAAAAATCTCCCGGGGATAGCCGCAGGCGTGAAGAATCTCCTCGTCCCAGGTCTTGGTTTCGGCGTTGACCAGGCCCGTGGTGGTGGCTTCGGTGTATTCATTGGCGGCCACTCCGCACAAAAGGTAATGCAAATAATCGGGAAGCATCAGCAAGCGTTTGGCCTGTGCCAAACGCTCGGGGGTCTTTTTCTTGACCGCCATGAGCTGGTAGATGGTATTGAGGATCATCTTCTGGATGCCCGTGCGGCGGTAAAGCTCCGCCTCCGGCATACAGGCATAGACTTCCCTGTCCATCCCCTCGGTGCGATTGTCCCGATAGGCCACAGCTTCCCCCAAGAGCTGGTTGTGCTCGTCCAGGAGCACAAAATCCACGCCCCAGGTATCAATGCCCACGCTTTCAGGGATTTTGCCCAGTTCCCCGCACCGCTTCAGTCCATGGAGAATCTCCCCCATCAGCGCGTCCAAATCCCAGCTGAGCTGACCACTTTTCTTCACCATGCCGTTCTTAAAGCGGTGAATCTCCTCGTAGACCAGCTTGCCGTTTTCCAGATGCCCCAGCATATGCCGCCCGCTGGAAGCGCCGATATCAATGGCCAAATAGGTATTCATGGTCAAAACACCAGGCTCACGGGCACGTTTTGGCGGGCGCAATACTCTTCCCACACAGCCGCCCAAGGCATGCCTTTCAGTTCTTCCATCATGGCCATACGCCTAGTAAAGTCAAAGGAGAACTCGGCTTCCTGCAGCATGGCATAGGGCTCCAAAAGCGCAATGAGGAGCGCCTTGCGCATATTGCGCGTACCCACGGCCCAGGCGGAAATGCGGTTGATGGAGCCGTCGAAGTAATCCAGCCCGATATGAACGCGATCCAAGAGATTATGGCGGACGATCTCCTGGGCGATGGCCACCAGCTCTTCGTCCAAAAGCACCACATGGTCGCTGTCCCATCTCACAGGGCGGGACACGTGTAACAGCAGGTCCTTTACGAACAGGGCCACGGCGGAAATCTTGGCGGAAATCACTTCCGTGGGATGGAAATGCCCCGCGTCCAGGCACAGCGCTAGCTGGTTCTTCACCGCGTAGCCCATGTAGTATTCATGGCTGCCCACGGTATAGCTTTCCAAGCCAATGCCAAAGAGCTTGCTTTCCACCGCGTCCATGTGATGCTTGGGGTCCAGCTTCTCGGCAAAGATCTCATCCAAAGACTCCGTCAGACGAATGCGGGGGGTCATCCGGTCGGCAGGCACATCCTTAAAGCCGTCGGCAATCCAAAGATTCATCACGGAAGGCGTGCCCAATTCCTTCCCGAAATAGGCGCTGATTTTCCGAGAGCGCTTGCAATGCTCCACCCAAAAGTCGCGAATGGCCTTATCCGGATGGGACAGGGTCAGTCCGTCGCTGGCCTTTTCGTGAGAGAACAGGGTGGGGTTAAAGTCCAGCCCCATTTTCCGCTCTTTGGCCCAGTCCACCCAGGCGGTGAAGTGCTTGGGCTCGATCTGGTCGCGATCCACGCCGGCCAGGTCGCCATACATGGCATGCAGATTAAGCCTGGCCTTGCCCGGAATCTTGGAAAGGGCTTCCTCGATATTGGCCCGCAGTTCCCCCGCGTTTTTCGCGCGGCCTGGATAGTTGCCGGTGCTTTGAATGCCGCCGGTTAGGGAGTCTCCCCCCTCAAAGCCGATGACATCGTCGCCCTGCCAACAATGCAAGGAAATGGGAATTTCATTGAGCTTGGCCATGGCCTGCTCCGTATCCACACCAATGGCCGCATAGCGCTCCTTGGCAATCTCATACGCCTTCATGCTCTTTGCCCTCCTACTTTAGAATCGTCTTTCGATAGGCTTCGCTTTCCCAGTTCGCGATGAAATCCATGGATTTTTCATCCATGGCCTGGGGCTTTTCGCCGCGAATGCGCAAGATCAACTGGATAAAGGCCACCGCGATCATAATCTCCTGCTGCACCTCGGTCAGGGGCAGGTAGACCTGCTGGTCTGGGTACAGGGTTTTGGCCATGTCCACGGCAAAGTCGTCAAATTCCTGCCTGGTCACGCCGTAGGATTTGGCGATGCGGTCGTTCACGTCCTCATGAATCCGGGCGCATTCCTCCGCGTCGTCCGCCGTCACGATCAGGCCATGGTTGACCATCAATACCACCTGGGTGTCCGGCGTTAGCTTCCGGGCAATGACCTCGGCCAGCTCCTTGCCCGGGTTGATGTAGGGCACCACAATATAGCCGTAGCCCTGCATCACTTCTGGCAGGCGGTCCACCCCATGCTCTGAGCAAAGGGCCAGGTTGGCGTACACCGGATGGGTATGAATCACAAAGCGCTTGAGCAAGGCATGGAAGGAGGCTTCCACGGAAGGCCTAAGGGGCTTATACCCCTGCTGGGCAGTCACGTCCTTAAGCGTCTCCACCTCCACCACGGCGAACCCGTCGTCCTCGGTGATTTGGTTCAGGCGGAAGCCGGAGGCCTTGATGGCCATCAGCCCGCCAGGCAGCTTCACGGAGGTGTTGCCGCCACCCCCTTGAACATAGTCCATTCTTGCCCCAACCGCCTGGGACATCTTGGCAAATGCTTTGAGCATGGGTTCTCCTCCTTATTCCAGATGAAAGGCTTTGTTGATATCCTTGACTTCCTGGTCGGATATATGTTTCAGTTGTCCAAGCTCCTTGGCCAGCAAAATGGAATGGGCTGTGGCTTCGGCCACTTCCAGCCGGTCAAAGGCGTTGAGCAGCGAATTGCCGGTAACCAAAATCTGATTGTTCTCGCAAATCAGCATGGGCGTTCTTGCGGAAAACTGATCCGCCACCATGTCAGGCTTGAGATACAGGGAAGAATAGGGCACCTTCTTGATTTCCCTGAGCAGGATGTAGCTTTCCGGAATGGTTCGGGGATCGAAGGGCTCGCTGGTCACGGCAAAGGCCATGGCGTGTGGCAGGTTGGCCGCCAGTACCGAGTTGATCTCCGGATGCTTTTGGTAAATCAGCTGGTGGAGCTTCACCGAGCGGGAGGGAACCTTCCCCTGTTCCTTCATCCCCCGTTTGACCAGCACCAAATCCGCCTCTTCCATATACATACGGTCCACGCCATAGGGCGTGATCAAAAAGGAGCCGTCGGACAGGCGCACGGAATAGGTGCCTTGGGTGCTGCCAAACAAATGCTGGCGATAGGAGCGCTGGATCAGGTTGATCATATCCCGGCGGGCGGCGCACTCCTCGGAGCTGTGGGTGTTGAGCACAAACTCATCCATCAGGATATGGTCCCTTGTCATGGACATGTTGAGCTCCACCTCTTCCAAAGGCTTGGGCTCTCCCAGCTTTCGGGCGTTCAGCTCCAGGGTGGCCAGGCTTTCCAGGGTCTCAAATTTCATAAACGCGTTAAATAGTGTATCCGATCCTATACAAACGCCGTGGTTTTCCATCACCACCACGTCAAATCCCTTTTCAAATTCGGCCGCGATATTCTCGCCCAGGAGCTTGGAGCCTGGAACAGCATAAGCGGCCATGGTAATCGAACCGCAAATCCTGCGGGCATTGGGGACCAGGTTCACATTGGGAAGCGCCCGCGCCACGGAAAAGGCCACCAGGGCCGGCGGATGGGCATGCAATACGGCGTGGATGTCCGGCCGGCGCTTATACACCGACGCGTGAAAGGGCAATTCCACAGAGGGCTTGTGAGGCCCTAAAATGGTACCGTCGGGCTTCACGCAGCACATGTCCGCCCGGGCAAGGGTACCCTTGTCAATCCCCGATGGGGTAATCCAAATATCCCCGTTTTCGTCCAAAACAGAAAGATTGCCTCCGGAGGTGGTGGTCATTCCACCCTGATAGATGCGGTCCATCATCAGCACCAGCTGATCCGCAGGATGCAAAAGTTCAAACTTCATCCGCTTATCCTCCTCACCGGAGTCCGGTATACGATCATAAGCGGGGCTGTCTGGCGGTTGCCGGACAGCCCCTTGATACTCAAAGGTTACGCGACTTCCGACCGTTTAGCGTGAAATCAATACACGGTCTTCCACTCGGCGATGTTCTCGGGCGTGAAGGCGAAGGGAGGTCCAAGGAGGACTTCGGTGCCGCCGTCTGCCGCGGGGGTGACCACGTAGTCGCCCAGTCTGTCGGCCTTAAAGGCATCGCCTTGCGCGCCGGTGATGGCGCCGTTGGCCATGGCATCCACGATGTACGCGCTCAGGAAGCCCAAGTCAATGGGGTTCCACAGGTACATGTAGGGGCACACGCCGTTTTCGATGTACTCAGCCATTTCGCTGGGCAGGCCCAGGCCGGTGACTTTGATCTGTTCGGTCTTGCCCTGGTCGATGACGACCTTGGAAGCAGCGGCGATACCCACGGTGGTGGGGGCTACGATGCACTTCAGTTCCGGATAGCTCTGAATGAGGCCTTCGGTTTCAGACACGGACTTGTCGCGCAGGTCGTCGCCGTAAGCGATCTTGACCAGCTTGAGCTTGCTGTACTTGTCTTGCTTGAGGACTTCTTCCATCACGGCGATCCAGGCGTTCTGGTTGGAAGCCTGAGCGGTGGCGGACAGGATGGCGAATTCGCCTTCGCCGCCGCACAGATCAAAGGCAGCTTCGACCAGCGTTTCGCCGATCTTCTGGGTGTCAGCCTGGTTGGCGTGGGTCTTGCGGCTGGCGGGGTTCACGGAAGAGTCCACGGAGATCACGGAGATACCAGCGTCCATGGCCTTCTTGAGCACGTTTTGCAGCGCGTCGAAGTCATTGGCGGCGATGGCGATGCCGTTCACCTTTTGGGCGATCAGCTCTTCGATCATCGCGATTTGGTCTTCGGCGTTGGGGTTGGCGGGGGTCTTGATGATGGCTTCCGCGCCAATGGCGTCACAGCCGTTCTTGAAGCCTTCCGCTTCCTTTTCGTTGTAGGGGTTGCCAGCGCTCTTCACCACAATCGCATAACGATTGGCGGCAAACGCGGTCCCTACGCTCAGCACCAGAACCAGGGCCAGCATGAGAGATAGAGCCTTTTTCATTGTGGGAACCTCCTTGAATATTTTCTTACGCCCAGCGTATTGGGTACAAGGGATGGGGGGGCTACCTTCGGGGTTCGGCCATGGCCTGGGCGGTTACGCGCCGTTCGTGCCTGCGCATGGCGATCTTTTCCCGAATGGTGGGCAACGCCACGGAGAGGATCAGCAGCGCACCGATGACGATCATCAAGATCTGGGCGTTCACGTTGATCAATCCCAGCCCATAGCGGATCAGGCCCACGGTGAAGATGGAGATGAGCACGCCGCCCATGCGGCCCTTGCCTCCGGCAGTGGACACGCCCCCCAGCACCACCATGGCGATGACATCCATCTCAAAAGCGATGGCCACATTAGGGCGGGTGGAGCCCATGCGGCTGGCCAAAAACAGCGCCGTTACCGCGGCCATAAGACCGTTTAGGGTATAGTTGGTAAAAATCACCCGATCCACATTAATGCCCGAAAACCGGCAAACCGTTGGGTTTTTGCCAATAGCGTACAGGGTGCGGCCATACTTGGTCTTGTGCAACACAAAGGCAAAGACCGCGAAAATGAGCGCGAAGAAAATCATCATGGTGGAAATGCCGCCAATGTTCCCCCAACCCAGGAAGGAAAACCATTCCGGAAAATTTCCTGCGGCCTGATCTTCCAGAATGATCAGGGCGATGCCCCGGTAAATGATCTGGGTGGAGAGGGTCACGATCATGGGGGCCAGCTCCTTGAACTTGACCAGGAGAAAGCCGTTGAACGCGCCGCAAGCGGCGCCTACCAAAAGGCACAAGACAATGGCCAAAGGCATGGGCGTCCCATGGTTGAAGCTCACCGCCATCACCACCGAGGACAGGGCCAGGGTAGAGGCGATGGAGATATCGATCATGCCGGTCATGATCACAAAGACCATGCTCATGGCCAGAATGCCCTTATCCAGGAACACGTTGGCGGCGTTGGGAATGTCCGCGATGCTGTAGTAGGGCGAAATGAGCATGTTCATCAAGTTGATGCATACAAAGATGCCCAGCAGCACAAATTCCCAGTTATAGTTCTTCAAGAGGCGTTTGGCGGTATTCATTAAATCTGCCTCCTTAAGAGCGCGGTATACTCGCTGCGGCGTTTCACCACGGTGTTGAGCAGCACAGCCCCCAAAATGATCGCTCCTTGAATGAAGTTCTTGGCGAACTCGGACACAAAGTTGATGAGAGGCAGGGCATTGTTGATGATGCCGATGAGCAGGGATCCCAAAAGCACGCCGATCACCTTGCCCGAGCCACCGGAAACCGCCACACCGCCAATAACGCAGGCCGCGATGATGTTGATCTCATACCCTGTGGCGGTGTCCGGCTGGGCGGAAGCGAATTTGGATACCCACAAAACCCCGGCCAAGCCCGTCAGCGCGCCCATAATGGTATAGGCCAGAAACTTGGTTTTCACCGCGCTTACGCCGGAGATTCGGGCGGCGTCACAGTTGGAGCCCACGGCGTAAAATCGCCGGCCCGTACGGGTGCTGCTTAAAAAATACTGGGCCAGAATATACAGGAGGATGGCGATCACCACCAGGTTATTAACCCCCAAAACCTTGCCCGTGGCAATGGCCTTGAAGGATTCCGTCATCTGGTGAGCGCTCACCCAGGAGCCGCCGGAAAACAGGAACACGCCGCCGCGAAAGATGTAGCACATGCCCAAGGACGCAATGATGGGCAGCATGTTCAAGTGGGCCACCAGCACGCCCACCATGGCGCCGCACACCGTGCCCACCAGAGTGCCCTCCAATAGCAGCACAATAGGGGGAATGGTAGGATCCGCCTTCATATGCAGCGCCACCACCATGCCGGAAAGGGCGATGTTGGCCCCGATGGACAAATCAATGCCGCCGGTTAAGAGCACAATCAGCATGCCAATCGACAAAATAGCGATAATGGCCGTATTGGTAAAGATACTGGCGATGTTGGTGGGATCGGCAAACTTGGGGTTGGCCAGCCAGAACACCACACATAGAACGCCAATGAACAAGAGTAAGCCCAGTTGGCGAAACCCTGACAATTTAAGCCGTTTGATCATGTTTCGCCCTCCCATCGGAAACCATGGCGGCTTCCAGTATGGCTTCCTGCGTGGCCTGCGCGGTGAGAAGCGTCTTGGCCACGCGGCCTTCCCGCATCACCACCACCCGATCGCTCATGCCCAGCACCTCGGGAATTTCGCTGGAAACCATGATGATGGCAATCCCCTCGTCGGAAAGCCTGCGCATGATTTCATAAATGGCGTACTTGGCGCCCACGTCCACACCCTTGGTGGGTTCATCCAGAATGATGATCTTGAGCTTGGAGGCCAGGAGCTTGGCCACGATCACCTTTTGCTGGTTGCCGCCGGAAAGGGAGCTGGCCAAATCTTGAATGCTTTGGGCCTTTACGCTGACCATTCTAGAAAGCTCGTTGGCTTTCGTCTCTTCGTCCTTCACCTGGAGGGTGCCGCGCTTTTCGTACTGCTCCAGGGTGGCCAGGGTGATGTTCTTGCCGATGGACCAATCTAGGATCAGGCCCTGCTTTTGCCGGTCCTCCGGCAAATAGCCGATGCCCATGTCCATGGCCTGGCGTGGGCCCTTGGGGGCAACTTTCTTGCCATCCAGGAACATTTCGCCCTCATCGTAAGGCCAGTAGGCGAAGATGGCCTGGCAAACCTCGCTTCGGCCCGCGCCCACCAGTCCGGAAACCGCCACGATTTCTCCAGCGTTGACCGAAAAGCTCACATCCTTAAAATAGCCGATCTTGGAAAGCCCTTCCACCCGGAAGCGTTCCTCGCCCACCGTGGCGGTTTTCTCCGGATACATTTGCTTGAGTTCCCGGCCCACCATGGCGTAAATCAGCTTATCATTGTTCATGTCCGTCACGTCCCAATCGCCGATGTACTTGGCGTCACGGAACACCGTTACATGGCTGGCTAGGCGGTACATGTCTTCAAAGCGGTGGGAAATAAAAATGATCCCTTTGCCCTCATCTCGCAGTTGCTCCGTAATTTTGTACAGCTCTTCCGATTCCCGGCGGGTGAGGGCCGCGGTAGGCTCATCCATGATGATGATCCGCGCGTCGGTGGAAATGGCCTTGGCGATTTCCACGATTTGCTGCTGGGCCACGCTGAGGGTTCCCATGATGGCCCTGGGATCGATGGTAGTGCCCAGGCGGCTCAAAAACTTCCCCGCCTTTTTGTACATGCTGTTCCACAAGATCCTTTTGGTGCCTTTGGCAATATCCTCATGGCCGATGAAAATGTTCTCCGCCACCGTCAAATCGGGATAGCAGGTCACATGTTGATAAATGGCGGCGATGCCCGCCTGGGTGGCTTCCTTGGGGGTATGGAAGTGAACGGGCTGCCCGTCGATGAGCATTTCCCCGCCCGCGTCGGGCTGGTGCACGCCTGTGATCACTTTGATAAAGGTGGATTTTCCCGCGCCGTTTTCGCCCATGAGCGCGTGAATCTCGCCCGCGTGCAGCTTAAAATGAACGCCATCCAACGCCTTCACGCCGGGGAATGTTTTGGAGATATTGTTGAGTTCCAGCAAGCAATCCGCCATCATCGTTCCCCCTCATGCCAAAAGACTTGCCGCAACAGCACCGCCGTGCCGGTTTTCGGGTCCATCTCCATACGCATGACTTCCTTCATGTACTCGTTCCAGCGGGCCACCACAGGGCTTTCCGCCTGAACCTTGGAAGCGTATTCAATGCTTGGGCACTCGTAATAGCCGAACAGCTCGTCGCCCACGTTCCAAATGGTATAGTTGCGAATTCCCGCCTGGTTGAGCACGGCCGTCATCTCCGGCCAGATCTCATCATGGCGTTTCACATACTCATCTAGCTTTCCCGGAAGCAGGCGAGCTTTCCACGCAAAACGTTGCATAAATAGCCCCTCCTTGGGTAATTTGTCTTAACTATGGCTTTTCTTTTTGTTCATCATGTAGTATTATACATGTACCTTCTGTGAAAAGCATCCATCAATCTTGTGGAATAATAACACTATCTTGGCTTATCAAAATGCTGTTTAGAAAGGAGCTTTTTATGGGCAAAGTGAGCCTCCAATATGAATTGGATATGAAGCAGCAACCCGCATGGATCACCGTTACCCCAAGCCCCATCGCCCGCAACGCTTTCCACTACGTGCAAGAGGCTGGCGACTTTTTTGCCGGCCCCCGTTACTATACCCAGCGGCAAGGCTTGTCCTCGTATTTGATTAAGTATACCGTTGGCGGCAAGGGGGCTTTGGAGTACCGAGGACAAAGCCACACCCTGCTCCCGGGGCAATTCTTCTGGGTGGATTGCGTGGAACACCAATACTACCGCACCGCAGAGAGCGCGGACAATTGGCATGTGCTTTGGGTCCACTTTTTTGGCGCCAACAGCGCCAAATACTACGAGCAGTTCCTGGCGCTCAACAATGGCTCTACTGTGGGAGAGCTGGGGCCGGATAATACCGTAGCCCAAAACATCCGTGAAATTCTTTCCGTGTATGCCCGGGGCCAAAGCACTTTGGCGCAGGATCTGCGTGTTTCCTCGCTTCTCACCGACATCATGGCCCAATGCGCCATTGCGCGAAGCGCCACCGTGGCACGAACCCATCAGGCCCCCCATTGCATTCGCGACGCCCAGCGTTATCTATTGGAAAACTACCAAAACCATATTACCCTGGACCAGCTTGGCGAAAAGTACGCCCTGGACAAGTACTATTTCCAAAAGCTCTTCAAGCGCCATATCGGCATCACGCCCAATGAATTCTTGATTCTGTCCCGCCTGAACCATGCCAAGGAGCTTTTGCGGACCACCCAGGCCAGCGTGACGGAAATCGCTCAGGAGGTGGGTATGCAAAACACCAGCCACTTTATCAAGCTATTCCAAAAGCATGAAAGCGTCACCCCGGGGGTATACCGGCAAAACTGGTACACCCCCTGACGGGGGAAAGCGCAGCAAGCGCCGTTATACCCACACGCACTCCATGCCCAATAGCGCCGCCACTTTTTCAAACAAGGCGGCGTTATGCCCCACGCTCATGGCCAGGTGATGGGTGGGGGCATAAGCAAACCAGCGGTCCATGTAGGTGTCGGGGTCCGTGGCGAACTTCACATGGGTTTGGGTGTTGCCGATCATCAGGATCGGCTTTTTGACCGCCTCGCCCTCGCTGATGATCATGCGCAGATGCCCTTCCCTCACCTGGGTAATGCCCAAAAGGGTCACCGCTCCCGCCCGCACCTGGGCCTCTACCGATACGCCGCTGCCCAGCTTTCCATGGTACACGCCCATTCCCCGCAGCACGGGCTTGCCGTCAGAAATCTTGATATGGAAGGGGCCATCATGGCCCAAAAGGATGCTTCCTACTTCATAGTCATTGGCCACGATTTCGCTGTAGCTGCCACCCACCTCCAGGGTGTCGCAAATCTTCATGGCCAGGCCGGTTTTCAGGTCGCCTTCGCCAGCGCAGGGAACGCCCCCTGCCGTGAGCAGCGAATGGCCCACAATAAAGCCGGATTGCAGCTTTTCATACTCATTTCCATGGCTGCCGTGATAATAATAGGTGAGCCCATCCAGATCATATTCCTTGGCCATGCGCGCCTGGGCCGCCGCCACCTTGGCCGACCAGGCCAACTGCTCCTCGGTGGGCTTTTTGGCAATGGGATCGGCGGGAGAATCGCCCTCAATATGAAAGAATTCCTCCATTTGCGCCCGCTTTTGCGCCACTTCCCCCTCCGTCACCTTTTCCAGGCTTCGGGCCAGGTCGCACATTTCCAAAAGTTCCACATGAACGCCGGTCTGCGCCTGGACCATGGCAAAATCCGAGTACATGTCCAGCATGCCGCTGTAGTTATTGCCCAAAAACCCAAAGCGGGCGTGTGCCAAAGTGCGCTTGACCCCCGCGGCTTTGGTCCAGTCTATGATCTGCGCCCAGGCCCTCTGGGCCTCGGGCCGGTTTGCGGTCACCTCGTCAGTGGCGGAAATCTCCGGCGTTTGGGTAAGCCCCAACAGTCCCGTCACCGTGTGGTAAGGGATTCCCGCCCGATTGAAGGCATTGCAAAGCTCCGGCACGGGGCAGCCCACGCAATGGGCCAGCCATTCCCCTGTGGTGGTTTTGGCATAGTTCATTTGCGGCGTGGGCTGCAGGTTTAAGATCACCACTTTTGCTTTGCAAATCTGATGCACCGGCAGCACGCAGGCGCTGGTGAAGTAGGTGGCCGCATGGCAAAACACGATGTCCACATTGCGGGCGTTTAGCCACTCTCCGGCGGCTCTGCCGGCGGTTTCATCATCCACCAGCCCAAAGTTGTATACCTCCGCATAGGGCGCCAATTTTTCCTCGATGAATTTCCCATAGGCCTCCAGGCGCTCTTTCAGTCCGGCAAACTGATTCCAATAGGCCTTCAGCCCAGCGCTGTACAAGCCGACCCTTGCTTTCTTGGTGGGTTTCATGGTTTCCACGGTTTGCATGGCGATCCCTCCGTCCTTGTATTCAGGTGTTGTTGTAGGCGTGAACGATCCTAATGAATATTCCATAAACGATCCCTCTTTGGGGTCGCTCGGCCTGATGTTCTCTTTTCTTGTGATTCGTCATGTATCATTATACCGGCCTTTTCCCCGAAAAGCATCCCTCAATCTTGTGAAATAATGACGCGATCTTGGCTTGCGGCTGTCGCCCGAGGGGGCAACGTCTCCATCAAAGATCAGGCACAAACAAAGAACCGCCTTTCGGCGGTTCTTTGTTTGCGGGGATGCTTTTTAGTTTTTCTTCAAGATCGCGGCCAGGTCCTGCTCCGGCGTGGTGATGGGGTGCAGGTCGAACATCTTTACCAAGGTGTTCAAAACGGTGCTGGAGAAGAAGGCGGGCAGGCTGGGCCCGATGTAGATATTCTTGATGCCCAGGGACAGCAGGGTCAAAAGGATGCAGACCGCCTTTTGCTCGTACCAGGACAATACCAGCGTCAGCGGCAGGTCGTTCACGCCGCAGTTAAAGGCTCCCGCCAAAGCCACAGCCACTTGGATGGCGCCGTAGGCATCATTGCACTGGCCCATGTCCAGGATGCGGGGGAAGGGACCGATGGAACCCACATCCAAATCGTTAATGCGGTATTTGCCGCAAGCCAGGGTCAAGACCACGGTGTCCTTGGGGCTCTGCTTCACAAAATCGGTGTAATAGTTGCGGCCGGGCCGTGCGCCATCGCAGCCGCCCACCAGGAAGAAATGCTTGATAGCGCCCGCCTTCACAGCGTCGATGATGGCCGGGGCATTGTCCAAAACCGTCTGTCGCCCAAAGCCGGTGGTTACGGTGGTTCCGCCGTTGATTCCCGCGCGGGCCTGTTCTTCCTGGTAACCGCCCAGGGCGATGGCATGGTCGATCAGGGCGGTGAAATCCTTGTGGCCGTTCTTGTCAGCCCCGATGTGCTTCATGCCCGGGTATGCCACCACAGAGGTGGTGTACACCCTGTCCTCATAGCTAGCCTTGGGGACCATCAGGCAGTTGGTGGTAAAGAGCACAGGCGCGGGCAGGTTCTCAAACTCCTTTTGCTGGTTCTGCCAGGCCGTGCCGAAGTTGCCTTTCAGTTGCTTGTACTTTTTCAGTTCAGGATAGCCGTGGGCAGGCAGCATTTCGCTGTGGGTGTAAACATTCACGCCCTTGCCCTCGGTCTGCTCCAAAAGCATTTTCAAGTCATGCAGATCATGGCCGGACACCACAATGAAGGGGCCCTTTTCCACCGCCAGCGGTACTTGCGTGGGAACCGGATTGCCGTAGGCGCTGGTGTTGGCTTCGTCCAGCAAGGCCATGCATTGCAAATTCGCCCCGCCAAACTCCATCAACAGCCCCAGCCATTCCTCCACGGAATGCTCGGCCCCAAGCGCCGCCATGCCCTTCACAAACCAGGCGTCCACCTCCGCCGAACGCTTGCCCAAGGCTCGGGCATGATGCGCATAGGCAGCCATGCCGCGAAGCCCGAACAGCAGGGTGGAACGAAGGGAGGTCAAATCCTCATTTCCGTGAAACAACTCCTGCGCCGAGAGAACTTCCTGGCCACCCATAGCCTCCCGCTGCTTTTGAATGGCCTGGGTCAGCTCGTCGATTTTCTCCGTATCAAAATTCACATTGGTGATGGTGGTAAACAAGCCGTCCACAATGGCGTCCACCGCCGCGGTATCCTTTCCGCCCTTTTGCTCGGCAGCGCGAGCCAGCGCGATCATCTCGCAGGTCAGCTCATCCTGGGCATGGGCCGTGGGCGGCGTTTTTCCGCATACGCCGGAAACCGTACACCCCGTCCCCTTGGCGGTTTGTTCACATTGATAGCAAAACATATTTTCCATCGTGATTCCTCCTTCATTGGATTGCCTTGTCTTTACGCTTAGAGTGTACCGCAAGCAACAGAAAAATTCCGTTGCGAACGCAACGGAATTTTGAATGGAATCACCCACTTTTTTAGGAAAGCTGATCCTGCTTCCTGCCCACAAAGTAGAGGAGTACGCCCAGCACCGCGGTGATGGCCGTGCCAATAATCAGCGTCCAGAAAGGCAGGCCGGGCTCCGCGTCCTTAAACAGGAAAAAGATGCACATGGCAATCAGCACTTCCGCCAGGATCGCGCAAATCGCAAGCCCAGGAATGCCGCCAGGAACCTTATAGATTCTGGGCGTTTGGGGATCTTTGATCCGCAAAACCAGCGCAGCCGGAATCATGAACAGGTAGGGTACCAAGAAGATGATCGCGCTGAAGGAGTAGATGGTCCAAAACGCGTCATTGGCATTGGCGGTGGGCGTAAAGTTCACAATCAAAAGCACCGTGGCCAGCACGCCCATGATGATGTACAGGGCGGAAGGCGTGCCATATTTTTTGCTGGTGCCCGAAAGGATCTTGGCGCGCTTGGACAGGCCGGAAGCCACCATCACCTCGTTGGCGCCCAAGGTCCAGGAGACCATGTTGCTTACCAATGTCAGCATCGCGATTACGATGACCACATAGAACACAGGATCCGCCAAAGGCCCGCACACGCTGGTCAGCTCTTTGAGCGCGTAGAAGAAGCCGTCGGCCTCGTCGATGCCTTCGGCCGGCAATGCGGCCAACACGCCGAAAGTACCAAACACATACAAGCCAGTGATGATAATCCCCGCCACAATGGTCATTTTGGGAATGGTCTTTTGCGGGTTATGAATCTTGCTGCCAATGGAGCCGATCAACTCAAAACCAAGCAGGTTATAAATGATCGCTGTGATATACTGGGTGGTGTTGTCCCAAGAGGGGATAAACTCCGGCAGGGCAAAGCTGTTTTTCACCCCCACCTTGAGGGCGTACGCCACACCCAGGATGCCAAAGACCAAAATCACCGCCACCTTGCAAATGGCCGCGATGTTGGTGACCGTCACGGAAAGTTCAATGCCCCGAATGCCAATGTACACCACCAGCCAGCACATGAGAATGGCCATACCCGCCATGATCAA
>JAVBVF010000019.1:0-26239 GCA_031554475.1 Eubacteriales bacterium
GCATACCTATGAGCTCAGCGTGGACGCGGACGGAGAGCAGTACCAGCTTTTGGACAGGGGGATCACTGCTGATGCTTGAGGAAGGACGGGATCGCCTGTGAACGTAACCCAAAAGGCATTTGACTGCTTCTGTGACCGAGCGAGAGGGAAGCATGCCATACCGTGGCTGTGGTTGCTAATCATGGCGGTGTTGCTTTCCCTGTTTGTGCTGCTCCCTTCCGCTGCCATGGCCCAATCTGAAATCTTTTTGGACGTGAAGCCCATCTACCAGGCTGATTATCCTACGCCCCTGTTTCAGTACAAGGGCCAGGACAAGTCTGTCAGCACGTCTGGCTGCGGAGCGGTCTGTGTGTCCATGGCGCTGTCTCTTCTCTTACCCGAGGCTGAACAGACCCCGGAAACCCTGCTTTTGTGGGCCTACGAGGAAGGGCTATACAAGGGGAACGGCCTAAGCCACAAAACCATGGGTTTGATGCTGGAAGCCCATGGGTTAGAGGGCAAATGGCTTGGGAAAAAGACAAAGACCCTGCGGGTCGCCCTGAAAGCGGGGAAGCCCATCATTGCCTACATGGGACCAGGTACCTTCACGAACAGCGGGCACTACATTCTCATCTCCGGCATAGACCGGAAAGACCGCTGCTGGGTCATTGATCCCAACTGCGAACGGCTGTCCATGCGATGGTATCCGCTGAAGGCGATCTTTCACCAGGCGGGCAGCAAGCATCCCTTCTTGGTTTGCGGGGTGCAGGAGAAGGAGTAAAGCATAGGGCGGCACAGCCTCATGGACACGTATGATGTGGAGTATGCCTGCCTGTTTTGCCGGGTGGGTAGCGAGCTGGCGGTGGCAGGTCATTTGGAGCAAAGTGTTTTGCACTTACGGGCCTGTGCGGTGCAGGTGATTGAGCGGAGAACCTTCCAAGGAATAACCACATCAGGCGATCAGGCTATCAATAACGCTTCGGCAGGATTCCGGGCGCTGTCCAATAAGGAGCATCCGCCTTCTCCCAATCCACAAGGCTGGCCGCTTCTCGGTCAAAGACGATTTCTCCGGCTCGGATGGTGAGTAAGCAGGCAAGGCGCTGGGTACCCGTTAGGCGGCCTCGGCCACCATCGGCAAAACCAAAGGAACCCTCCTGCTTTTCCAAAACCGCAATATCTGCGGAGCCGCCGACCTCCAGGCGGCCAAGCTCGTGGCGCCCGATGACCTGAGCGGGGCGCAGCGTGGTGCGGAAGATGACTTCTTCCAGCGGCATGCCAATATTCAAATATTTGGACATGACGCTGTTAAGCCCAAAGGCAGGGCCGCATACGTTGTCTAGATACAGATCTGTGGAGAGGGTGTCGGGCATAAAACCCTGCTGCCATGCGGGGATGGCGTTGCGGAACCAAAAGCTGCAAGCGCCATGGCCCAGGTCAAACAAGACGCCGCGCTGGCGGGCCTCAAAGAGGAAGGGGTTCACTTGGCCGTTTTCATCCAGCACGGGGAATTGCTGGGCATACATATGGGTGTGGATATCACCCTGGCGCAACTTTTTAAGGACAAGCTCCTGGTAGCTTCTCTCGGGCAGGGTCGGCTGAAAGTCGATCATGGCAGGCAAACCACAGAGCTCGGCAGCCTCCAGCGTGGCGTCGATGGAGCCCCAAGGGGGATGCTCTGTAGTGAAGGGCTTGCCAACCCAGTAATGGGCGGTTTTGACGCCCACCACAATCTGGGGGAAGGATTGTGCCAGCCCCGCTACGGCGGAGGGCAGGAAATCCGCTAGGTTTTGTTCGCTTTCCATATTGAGCATGCCGCCGTTTGCGATGTTGATCATGGCCAACACCCGAACCGCGCTGGGATCGATGATTTCTTCTTTAAAACGCAGAAAATCGCGAATGCCGCAAGTGCCGGCATCCACGGCGGTGGTTACGCCGTTTTGAAACATATGCGCGTCCGGATCAATGCAGGAAAGGCTGTTTGGCAGGTTGCGATGGACGGGGTAGAGATGGCAATGCATGTCGATCAGCCCAGGCGTCACATAGCTTCCCTGGACGTCGAGGGTTAGCTTTGCGCTATCTTTAGCGATGTTCCTTTCCATGGCGGCGATTTTGCCGTTTTGGGTGGCGACATCCATGACTTGGGAAATGCCGGAGGCTGGATCCATCACATGGCCGCCTGTGAGCAAAAGATCGTAAAGCGCAGTTTTTTCCATTCTCATCGTCCTTTCAACTTTTTGGAAACGATTTCTCCTAAACGAGGGGTTGTGATTAGCAATAAGTGGACCGCTCTCGTTCTTTATTGCCAACTATACGGTTGTTAAGAGCATTTGTCAATGTAAATCGTAAAAAAGATTGACAAGGCATATTTTTATGATAAAATAAATATCACAAGAAGTAAGCGTTTTCAGAACAGCCAAAGAGCTAGGGTTTTTTCTGCCATATACTGAAAGCGTTTTCAAGCAAAGAAGGATGAAAGTATCATGGCGCAGATCGTTACGATTAAGGAAGTGGCAAAGCGTGCGAATGTTTCGCAAGCCACCGTTTCCAGGGTGGTCAACCAAATCGGAAATGTGACGCCGGAACTGAAGCTGAAGGTGGACCACGCGATTGAAACCTTGAATTACAGCCCCAACCACGCGGCCAGGGCCCTGGTGAAAAAGCAGACGGACAGCATCGGCATCATCGTTCATAATTTGCACGACCCTTTTTTCTACGATCTGATCAAAGGCTTTGAAGAAGGAGCCAGGCAAACGAGCTACAATGTGGTGTTTTGCAGCGTTTTGGGCGGGGATATGGACAGCAAAGAAAAGTATATCCGCTATTTATCCAACGGCGTGGTGGACGCGGTGGTGCTGTATGGCAGCTATCTTGCCGACGAAGCGGTGATTCAATATCTCAACAACGCTAGCGGCATGAACTACGTGATGATCGAAAATGACATTCGCACGCTGAACTGCAACAAAATGCTCATTGACAATGTGTGCGGGGCCAAAAGCGCGGTGGAATATCTGATCGGAAAAGGGCACAACCGCATTGCCCATATCGGCGGTAATTCCAGCAAGCGCGTGACCACAGACCGGTTTAACGGCTATTTGGACGCCATGCGAGGAGCCGGACTGGAAGTCTGGGGCAATTATATCCAGCATGCGAATACGGATTATCATTTGGGCTATGAGTGCATGAAGAGCCTGATGGCGCTTCGCGAACGCCCCACTGCCGTGTTCTGCTCGGACGACGCCATCGCCAGCTTCGCCGTGCGGGCCGCCCTGGATATGGGGCTAAGGGTGCCGGAGGATGTATCTGTGATGGGGTTTGACAACCAGCGGATTTTGCCAGACCGCTATCGGGGGCCGGACATTACATCGGTGGAGCAACCGCTGTACCAGATTGGGTTTGACAGCATCCGCGTGCTGACGGAGCAATTGAAAAGCTCCAAACCTTTTGAGCCTGTGCGGATGATGTATGGAACAAGCATTGTGGAAAAGGAAACCGTTGGCAGCCTAAAGGGGTAAGAGAGGGGACGGGCTTGCGTGGATTACAATCGCATGCTGGAAGGAAAACGGGTGTTTATTACAACAGGCGCGCGGGGCATTGGAAAAGATATCGCGCTGCTCTTTGCCCGCCAGGGCGCGGTGGTCGCCGTGGGGGGCCGCAACGGCGCTGCCATGACGGATACGGTGAAAGCGCTGCAAGCCCTTCACCCGAACTGTAAGGGGTATTCCGTAGATTTGAGCGACGGCGCTCAGACCGAGGCGGTTTGTGATCAGATTTTGCGGGACTTGGGCGGTGTGGATATTTTGGTGAACACCGTGGGCATCAATCGGCAGATGCCGGCCCATACCTACACGGACGACTGGATGGAAACCATTTTGGAAACCAACTACAAAAGCGGTATGCGGTGTGCCCGAAAGTTTGTGCCTGGAATGCTTGCGCGCAAAGAAGGCTCCATTATCAACATCTCTTCCATCCATGGGCTGATGACCATGCCTGGGTTTGCCCTGTACGCGGGTACAAAAGGGGCCATGAATGCGGCGGCCCGGGCCATGGCCCTGGATTACGCCGGTACGGGCATTCGGGTGAATACCATTTGCCCAGGCTTGATTATGAGTGACAACATGATGGACGAGGTCCACACCTATCCCGAAGGGCCACAGCGGGAGGCATTTATGGAGATGTTGGTCAAAATGCAGCCTCTGACCCCTGGGCGCATGGAGGATGTTTCCAACGCCGCCCTGTTTTTAGCTTCGCCCATGTCCGCCTACACCACGGGAGAAATCATTATGGTAGACGGTGGCGCGAGCATCAAGGCCCACTAAAGGAGTGGCGATATGGACTGTAAAAAACTCGTGATCATTGGGGCGGGGAGCGCCTACACCCCTGAGATTTTTGACGAGCTGATTGGCCGCCGGAACACTCTGGCCTTTGAGGAAATCAGCCTGGTGGATACGCAGGAAGGCATGGAAAGAGCCAGTGTCATCCTGGAAATGGGCAGGCGCATGTTTCAAAGGGCGAAGCTGCCCCTGGCATTACGCCTGACCACGGACCGCCATGAGGCCCTTAGGGGCGCGGACTTTGTGATGAGCCAACTGCGGGTAGGCGGCTATCGTGCCCGAATGCTGGACGAGCAAACGGGATTGAAACTGGGAATTTTGGGGCAGGAGACCACCGGCGCGGGCGGGTTTATGAATGCCATGCGCACCATCCCCGTGGCCCTGGGGATTGCCAAGGACATGGAGCGGGACTGCCCCAAGGCCACGTTGATCAATTTCACCAATCCCTCCGGCATGGTCACAGAGGCAATCCTCAAGCACAGCACCATTCGATGCGTGGGCCTGTGCAACGTTCCCATCAACATGACGGCGGACGCGGCCAAGGCGCTTTCCGTGGCTCCGGACGCCTTGCATGCGGTGTATGCTGGACTGAACCACCTGAGCTTTATGTTGGAAGCATCGGTGGCGGGCCGGGATGTGATGCCGGAGTTGATCGAAAAGATTGGGGACAATGAAACCCTGATGAAGAACATCCCCAAGGTGGAGGGGGTAGGGGAGCTGATTCGGGCCCTTACGCTGATTCCCTCGCCCTATTTGCAATATTACTACTTTGAGCCTCAGATGCTTTTGAAGCAACAAGAGGAGTGGAAAAACAGCGGAACCACTCGCGGCGCTTCGGTACATGCCATCAATGAACGGCTGTTTGAGGCCTATCGCGATCCCCATTTGTGTGAAAAGCCGCCGGAGCTTTCCGACCGGGGCGGCTCCCTGTATAGCTTTGCCGCTGTGAACATCATGGAGGCTTTGCTTGGAGATGAGGCGCGGGAAATGTGCGTGAACGTGCTTAACCAAGGAGCTATTAGGGGCTTGCCGGAGGATGCGGGGGTTGAGGTGAACTGCATGATTTCCAAGGCAGGCATCAGGCCTGTGGCGGTAGGGCCGCTGCCGGACAAGGTGGCCGGATTGGTGAAATGCGTGAAGCAGTATGAATCCCTGACGGTGGAGGCGGCGGTGGAGAAAAGCCGCACCAAAGCGGTACAGGCCTTGCTGAACCAGCCGTTGATTCATGGGTACAAAAACGCCGTCGCGGTGATTGAGGAGATGGAGAGGCTGTACCCGCAGCATATCGCGCTCCATGTGTAAAGGGAGGGCTTGCATTGGACATTTTTGACCGGCTAGGCATCGATCGTTATCTCAATGCCCACGATACCTATACCGTGTATGGCGGCAGCCGCATGGAAGAAACCACCCTCCGCGCCATGGAGGAGATTTCCCGTCACTTTGTGGATATAGAGCAGTTGCAACGAAACCTGGGCGCTCGCCTGGCCCACATGACCCACAATGAGGCGGCCTACATCACCAACGGCGCTTCAGGGGCCTGCCTGTTGGCGGCCTGCGTGTGCATGGCCAAGGGCAGCCTGTTTCACTTCTCCCGTTTGCCTGAGACCAGGGGCTTGGCCAATGAGATCGTGGTGATGCGCTGCCAGCGCAATGCCTATGACCAGGCCATTCGGGCTTCCGGAGCGGCGATTGTGGAAATTGGAGACGCGGACGAAACCCTGCCCTTTGAATTGGAAGGGGTTCTTTCGGAGAAGACCGCGGCGGTGTTCTACTTTGCCTCTTCTCTATACGCCCATGCGGCCATGCCCCTGGCGGAAGCCATTCGCATTGCCCATGAAAAAGGGGCGCCTGTGGTGGTGGATGCCGCCGCGCAGCTGCCGCCGGTGGAAAACCTGTGGGCCTTTACGGCCATGGGGGCGGACCTGGTCATTTTTAGCGGCGGCAAGACCCTCAAAGGCCCCCAGGACAGCGGGCTGATGGTGGGACGCAAGGACTTGATTGAGGACTGCATCCGCTTTGGCGCGCCAGTCCATGGCATCTGCCGCTCCAGCAAGGTGTCCAGGGAGGGCATGATTGGCCTGTATATGGCGGTGGAAAATTATGTGGCCATGGACCACGCCGGCCATCAGGAGCAGCTTTTGGCCATGGCCAGGCGCTTTGTGGAGGCTATGGAGCACACCGGCAAGGTGCGAGGCGAGGTGGTGCATCGCGGGCCGGTGGGGCAGACCTATCCACGGGCCTTTGGATATTTGGGCCAGGACATGAAGGCGGAAAAGCTGGCGGAGGCCATGCGCAAGCGCTGCATTTACATTGGACTGGAACCGGAAAAAAATGCCGTTTATCTGAGTCCCTTAAACCTGAAGGAAGAAGAAGCGCAGACCGTGGCGGAGGCGCTTTTGGACTGCATTGCCCAATACGGAAGTGATGTTCCATGAGGTATGTGATCGGCGTGGATGGCGGCGGTACCAAAACCACGCTGGCCCTTGCCACGGAGCAAGGCCAGGTGGTGGATGTGCTGGAAGCGGGTTGCTCCAATCACCAAATTTGCGGCTTGCCAGAAGCCCAAAGGGTCATTGGCAAAGGCATCCAGGCGCTGCTTTCCCGCAACCGGCTTGAGACCGCAGCGGTATGCCGCGTGGCCATGGGCCTGGCGGGAGCTGATTTTGAAGGGGACATTTTGCGGCTGACCGCGGGGCTGACTCCGCTTCTTGGGCCCATTCCCTTTGAAATTTTGAACGATGTCTGGTTGCCCCTGGCGGCCCAGGCTCCAGAAGGAAACGCAGCGGTTTCTATCTGCGGAACAGGGCATAACACCGCCGTGCGAACCCAGGAGGGCAAACGGTATGGTATCGCGGCCCTCACCTATCCCATGGGAAATTTTGGCGGCGGCCGGATGCTGACGCGTATGGCGTTGCATGCGGGGTTTCGTGCCTATGAAGGTACCGGAGACGAGACTCGCCTTGTGGTAGGGCTGCCCCCATTGTTCGCCTGCAGGTCCATGGAGGAGCTGATGCAGCGGCTGTACCTGAAAGGGGAGACAGAGGCTCACCAAGCGCCGGTACCCCAGCTGGTGTTTTCGCTGGCGCAAGAAGGGGATGGGGTGGCACGGCAATTATTGACCACACTGGGCAGCGAGCAGGGCCGGATGACAGGGGGACTGCTGCAAAAAGCGGGAATTGAGGACGAAAAGGTGCAGGTGGTGCTGGCGGGCAGCCTCTATGCTAACGACCAGGCAGGGCTCCTGATTCAGGCATATCATAAGAGCCTGCAAAGCCATTGCCCATTGGCCGCGTTGAGCCTGCTGGCCTGCAAGCCCATTGTGGGCGCTCTGTGGCTGGCCTTGCACAAGGCTGGGAAAGAACGGCCTGCGGGGGAGGCGGACCGGCTGGTGAAAAACCTCAGGCAAACCTGCGCGAACTGTTAGGAGGGGAGGAGAGGCCTATGCCATCGCTGTTTTATGAAAAGCACGCCGAGGAGATCAAGGCGCTATCCGCGTATTACCGGAAGCATTTGCTGGAGGATATTGTGCCCTTTTGGGAGAAGCGCACAGCGGATTGGCATGGGGACGAAGGCGGCTATTTCACTTGCTTTAACCGCCAGGGTCATTGCTATCAAACCCTCAAGCCCGGTTGGTTTATGGGGCGTACCCTGTATACATTTTCCCACCTGTACAAGCATTTTGGGCAAAAACCGCAGTGGATGGAAATTGCCCAGGCGGGGAGGAACTTCTTTTCATACGCCTATCTGGGGGACGGCCGCTTTGCCCAAATGCTGGACGCCAAGGGCCAGGTGCTGACAGGGGCTACCTCCATTTTTACGGACCATTTCGCGGTGAAGGGGCTATATGAATACATCGCGGCGTTTGATGCCAAGGAGGACATTCCCTTTGCTCAGGAGTTAAGCGCAAAGCTGTTTGCGAACGTGGAAAAGCCCGAGATCCTGCGGGGAGAATGCCCGGATGCGCGATTTCAAAAGCATGCCGTCAATTTTATGACGCTGATTACCGCACTGGAAAGTTTTCAGGTTCTGGAAAACGTTTACAGCCCCATTGTGAAAGCCTGCGCCGAGCGTTCCCTCTATGTTTTTGCCAATGACCATCTCAAGGCGCCTTTGGAATATGTGGGGGTGGACGGGCAGCCTTTGCTGGAAGGCCCCGGGCGACTGGTGGACCCGGGCCATACCATGGAATCCTTGTGGTTTGCCATGAAGGCGGGGGAAGAACTGGGGGTTTCCCAGTGGAAAGCCAGGGCGGCCCAGGTGTTGGATTGGGTGATTGACCGTACCTGGGATGAGGAATACGGCGGGTTTTACCAGCATGTAGATGTGGAACATACCGTGCCCGAGGAGCCCTATTTGCAAAATAGGTATGTAGACACTCCCGTGGCCTGGAATGACAAGATTTGGTGGGTGCAAGCGGAAGGGCTGGTGGCGTTGGCGCACAGTGCCCTGCTCAATGAAAACGAACGCCACTTTCACTATTTGTGGAAGCTCCATGAGTATGTGAAAACCGCTTTTTCGGACAGTGTCTATGGGGAATGGTACAGCCTTTTGCACAGGGACGGAAGCTGCCTTTCTGACCGAAAAGGCTTTGAACTCAAGGGGGCTTACCATGTGCCACGGTGCGCCATGCTTTTGTGCGAATTGATGGACAGCTATCTGGGCGCCGCATCTCCTGTCGTTATACCGAGTTGAATCGGTATACATAAATTCTTTCTAGGAGGGTTTAGAAATGAAAAGGAACACCGCGAAACTACTTTCCCTGGTGATGGCGGTCGTGCTGCTGATGGGCGCTATGGTAAGCGTCGCGGCGGCTGAGGACGTCACAATTCAATGGTGGACCCCCAACTGGGACGAACCCGAAAGCCGTGAGATGGCTGCGGAGTTTGAAGCCGCCAACCCCGGCATCAAAGTGGAGCTAGTGATTACCGACTGGGATACCTACAAAAGCAAGGTCACAACGGCCATCAGCGGGAAGAACGCGCCCGAACTCTATACCGTGTTGACCACAGACGTGGCGCCCTTTGCCAAGCTGGGATTGCTGGAGCCCCTGGACACATTGGCCCCGGGCGCGGGCGTGGATATGGCGGATTTGTTGAAGCCCGCCGTGGACATCGCCTCCGTGGATGGCAAAGTGTACGGCATTCCCTTCCGTCATGACGGCTCCGGCATCTACTACAATGTGGATATGCTCAAGGCCGCCGGCTATGATGCCTTCCCCACCACGTGGGCGGACATGGTGGAAATGAGCAAGAAACTGACCAAGGACGGCGTGTATGCCTTTGCGTGGCCCCTTGGCAACCAGGCCAACGCGGTGACCCGCCTGGTGCAGCAGCTCTACACCTACGGCGGCGATGTGCTCAATGCGGAGGAAACCGAGTGCCTGCTCAACAGCGATGCTGCCAAGCAAGCCCTTACCAACATCGTGTCCTCCATCAAGGACGGCTATGCCAGCCCCAGCAGCCCCGAGATCGACAACACGGTCATGCGCGACCTCTTCGGCACCGGCCGCATCGCGTTCAACTTCACCGGCCCCTTCGATATCGGCACCCTGCAGACGGAATATCCGGAATTGAACTTCAAAACAGCCCCCATCCCGGGCGTGGACGGCATGGGCTGCACCACCTCCAATGGCTGGACCATCATCATGGCTTCCCAATGCAACAACAAGGAAGCCGCCGCCAAGCTCTTGGCCTACCTGACCACCCCCGAAAACCAGGCCCGCCTGACGGATTCGTTCCCCGCCAGCTATAAGGCCCTGGCCTTGGAGCAGTTCTCCACCGAATACCTGGCCCCCTTTGCCACCCAGCTGGAGAACTCCCGCCCCGAGCCTTCCTTCACCCGCTGGGCTGAAATGGAACCCATCATTTTCAGCTACATTCAAAATGCCGTATCCGGCACCATGACGGTAGACGAAGCCTGCAATGCCATGGCTTCCGATGTCACCGCCTTGCTGGCGAACTAATCGGCGCAATGGGGAAAGAAGCGCCGCTTCGGCGCTTCAGCTTGCTGAAAAAGGCCCGTTTGCTTTGTCAGCTTCGGCGGCTAAGGGATGTCACGTACGTCCGTGTACGCTCCACCCCTTATGCCGCCTCGCTTCCGCGCAACCGGATCTTTTTGAGCAAGCTCCAGACCGTTGCCAAAGTGCCTTTGTCAACGGTCTGAAGCGCCGCTTCGGCGCTTCTTTCCCACCCATCCATGCCGCAGTTGGCACAGAAATGGGGATGAGGACGATGAAACGAACCCTTTTGACCCGCGATGAAAGGCGGGCGATTCCATTTGTACTTCCTGGCGTATTGGTAACGGCGTTGCTGATCGTGTATCCGCTATTTTATGTGATCAGCATGAGTTTTAGCCAGAACGCCATTGGGCAGAGCGGCTTTGCCGGCTTTGCCAACTATATTCGGTTGTTCAAAAACCCGCAATTTGCCCAGGCCATTGACCATACCCTGTATTGGACGTTCTATACGGTTGCCGTGTCCTATGTGCTGGGGTTTTTGATGGCTTTCTTTATCAACCAAAACGCGGTAAAGGCAAAAGGCGTCTGGCGCGGCATGATTTTCATCGCCTGGATCATTCCTGGCGTGGTCAAGGCCACGGCTTGGAAATGGCTGTTTACCACCGACGGCGGAATGGTAAACCATTTGTTAGGCAGTCTTGGGGTGATCAGTGCGCCCATTCCCTGGCTCACCAATCCAAGATTTGCCCTGACAGCGCTGGTGATCGTTCAAGTATGGGCCTGCGCGCCCTATGTGATGCTGATGATGACGGCCGGCCTGCAGCAGCTTCCCAGAGAGCTTTACGAAAGCGCCGAATTGGATGGGGCCAACGCTCTGCAAAAGATCTGGCATATTACCCTGCCCCTGTTGAAAGATATTAGCTTTATCTGTGTCTTATTGCTGCTGGTATGGGCCATTAACGAATTCTCCCTTATTTGGATTATGACCAGCGGCGGACAGGGTACCACCACGCTTTCGCTCTTGGTGTACAACCAGTTCAAGGTGCTCAACCTAAACAACGCCAGCGCCAGCGCCGTCATGCAACTGCTGATAACGATGGTCTTTGCGGTGTTGTATGTAAAGACCGTCATGAAGGAGGAGTAGCATGAAAACGAAAACCATCTTTCATGGCCTGCGGCTTGGGGTGATCTATGCGCTGCTTATGGCGATTGTGCTCATTACGCTGCTTCCGCTGGGGTGGATTCTAAGCACGTCTTTGAAAACCAGCGATGAGATTTTCGCCAATCCTCCCTATTGGATTCCCAAGAAACTGACGCTGGAGAGCTATCGGGATGTGCTGACGGCAAGCAGCATTCCCCAAGCCTTTTTGAACAGCGTGATCGTAGGCGGGTTATCGGCGCTGATCGCGCTTTTGCTGGGCGGGGCCGCGGGGTATGCCTTTGCCCGGTTCAAATTCCGCGGCAGCACCGCGCTTTCCTTGTTTATGCTGATCAGCCAGATGCTGCCCTTGACGGTGCTGATGATTCCATTATATTATATGGAAAACGAGGTTGGCCTGGTGGATACAAAGTTTGGGCTCGCCGTGGCCCACTTGGTCATCTCTATGCCGTTGGTCACCTGGATGGCCAAGGGGTATTTTAAGGGGATCCCCAAGGAGATTGAGGAAGCGGCGTTGGTGGACGGCTGCAAAACCTTGCAAAGCCTCGCGTATATCATTTTACCCTTGCTGCGTCCGGCGCTGGCCGCTACGGGAATTTATGCGTTTATCTCTTCCTGGAATGAGTTCGCCATGGCCAATGTGCTGACCCGCTCCATGGAAAGCCGCACCGTACCCCTGGCGCTGAACGAGTTTTCCTCGTTCTTCCGGGTGGACTGGGGAGATACCATGGCGGCGGCGTTCATCATCACCATCCCCATCATCATCGTGTTTCTGTCCGTGCAAAAACAGTTTGTGGAAGGACTTGCCAGCGGCGCTGTGAAAGGCTAGCCATAGCCGACGAGAAAAAATGGGAGTGTGTTTACAATGAGTGAAACGGGAAAAAGGCTTGAAAAATTGGGCATTACCCTGCCGGTGCATAACCGCAAGGGAACCGGTGCGGTGGATGCGGTGCGAAAGGGCGATTTATTGTTCCTGTCCGCGCACTTGCCGGTGGATTTGGAAGGAAAGGCTGTGTACACCGGAAAGGTGGGCGCGGAGGTAGACGTGGAAACGGCCTACAAGGCCGCGCGCCTTTGTGGTCTGAACATGCTGGCTACCATCAAGGATCACATCGGGGAATTGGATCGGGTGGATTATGTGGTGAAAGCCCTAGGCTTGGTGAACAGCGCTGGGGATTTCAGCAGCCAGCCCGCAGTGATGAACGGCTTTTCCGATTTGATGGTGGAGGTGTTTGGCAAGCGGGGGCAGCATGCCCGCAGCGCCATGGGCGCCTTTGCGTTGCCTCAGAATGTGCCGGTGGTGGTTGAGGCCATTTTGCGGGTGCGATAAGAAGCAAGGGGGGATGAGCATGGATAGCATCAACCGGATTTTGGAGGATGGGCGGGAAGTGGAGCCCACCTATCAAAAAAAGCGCGGCATTATTCTGTTGCGCCAAGTGGATGATCTGATTTTTCTCTCCGGCCATGGACCGGAAAACCAGCTGACTGGAGAGCCGCTCTTTCGCGGCCGTGTGGGTGAGGAGTTGACCCCCGAGGAGGGGTATCTGGCGGCCAGGGAATGCGCCATCATCATTTTGGGCGCACTGAAGGACGCGTTGGGCAACCTGGACCGCATCAAGCACTTTGTCAAAGCCTTTGGGCTGGTGAACTGCGGCGAGGGCTTTCACGACGTGAACCAGGTGATGGACGGCTTTTCCGATACCCTTGCCGAGGTCTTGGAAGAGCGCGGCTACCATGCCCGCACCGTGATGGGCACGCGAAACCTGCCCAACAACAACATTCCCGTGGAAATTGAAGTGATTGTTGCGGTGCGCGACTGATGCCAGGGGATGCGTACTGGATTGCCAGTGGCTATTCCAAGCCAGGCGAGGATGACATTGCGATGCTGCGCCTATCGCCCCAGGGCATTTTGACCAAGGTGGCGGGCCTCTGCCAAGGGGAAAGCCCCTCGTTTTTGGCGTTGAAGGGCGATAGGCTCTACGCGGGCTGTGAAGGGGCGAAATCGGCGAAGGTGATAGCATACCAAGTGGCGGAGGATGGTTTCCGGCAGGCGGGGTCTTTTGAAGCACAAGGCGGGGGCTTATGCCACCTTACCCTCGTGCCTGGGCTGGTGATGGGAAGCTGCTATGGAACCGGCGACTTTTTTGCCCTGGATGAGGACTTGGGGCGGGAGGTGTGGCGATATACCCCGCCAGAGGATGGAATACCGCACCATGCCCACTGCGCCGCCTATCATAGAGAGGCGCTGTACGGAGTGGATTTGGGTGGAGAGAGCATTCTTCGTTTCGCCCGAGAGGGGGAGGGCTTTTCGTCTGTGCCTACGGTAACGGAGCTGCCCAAAGGAACCGGCCCCCGCCAAATGATCTTTTGCGGCGAGGGGGAGGGTTACCTGATGACAGAACAGGCCAATACGGTATGGCCGTTTTGGCTGGAGGGGGAACGGTTGCGCCTGGGGACCCCCGTGCCCTGTAGCGCGAAGGAAGAACCCAAGGGTTATCCTGCCAGCGCTTGCTTATCGCAGACCGGAACCCTGGCCGTGCCGGTGCGGGGAGCGGACTGCCTTTCGATTTTCCAGGAGCAGGGCGGAAAGCTGGATCGGGCTGCTGTGTTTGCTTGCGATGGCCGGTGGCCACGGTTTGCGGCCTGGGCGGAGCAGGAGAGGTTTTTGCTGGTATGCTCTCAACGTGACCACCGCGTGACGTGCTACCGTTATGAAAAAGAATGCTTACTCCCGGTTTCCTTTATGGATATGCCGGGCGCTTCTTGCTGCGTTTTGTGGCAAAGCCAAGGAAAGGATGGCCGTGACCATGAAAAAAATACGACCGTTGAAGCAAGGTTGGGAGATCAGAGGGTATGACTATGCCGCCTTTGATCCGAACCGCCTGTTTGCGGGAGAATTGACATATACCCATCGGATGGATGTGGAGCTGCCCATGGATGTGCATACGGCCCTGATGGCCCATGGGCATATCGCCGATCCTGCCATCGGCAGGGGGGATGTCGAAACCTTGTGGGTGGAAAAGCAGGTGTGGGTGTATCAGCGGGAGGTGGAGCTTGCAGGGGAGTGGATGGAAGCTGATCGGCTTATGCTCCGCTTCCACGGACTGGACACCCTTTGCGATGTGTACTGGAACGAAAAGCGGGTCGCCTCTTACAGCAATATGCTTGTGGAGCATACCTGGGAGGCGAAGCCTTTTGCTGTAGAAGGCGTCAATACCCTGACGTTGGTGTTTTGGCCCGTCTGTGAAAAAAGCCGGAAAGAGGAGCTGCCGGAGGGCTTTTGGATCAATTATTCCACAGAGCGCGCCTTTGTGCGTAAGGCGGCCTATTCTTTTGGATGGGATTGGACCCCCCGGGTGGTGACCATGGGGGTGTGGCGGCCCATTGAGCTGGTGTCCGCAAGCGGCGCAACCCTGGAAAGCCTGAAAGCAGATACCCTGGCGCTGAGGGAGGATGAGGCGGAACTTGCGTTTTCCGCCACAGCATTAGGCCAGGAAGGCAGGGACCTTGGCTTGCGCATTACCCTGCTGGAGGGGGAAACGCCCGTGGCCCAGTGGAGCGGCGAAGGACTGGCCCTGATAGCCCGCTTGCCTAAGCCGAAGCTGTGGTGGACCCATGACCTGGGCCAGCCCTTTTTATACACGCTACGGGCGGAATTGCTGGAAAACGGCACTGTGCAGGATGCGAAGACCACTTCCATGGGCATCCGAACCCTTGCCCTTGACCAGGGGACAGAGGAATCTCCACGCTACCGGATGGTCTTAAACGGCATTCCTTTTTTTTCCAAGGGAGCCAACTGGGTACCGGTCAGCAATCGGCTAGGGGCTGATCATACGAGGACATACCAGCATTTGCTGTCTCTTGCCCAGGAGGCGGGAATGAATACCCTTTCTCTTTGGGGCGGCGGTATTTATGAGGATGACCTGCTCTACCGCTTATGCGATGAACTGGGGATTTTGGTGTGGCAATACATGATGTTTGCCTGTGGCGAGTATCCGGATTTTGACCCGGCATTCGTAGCGAATGTGAAGGACGAAACGGAAAAGGTGGTGGCTCGCCTTGGCTCCCATGCCTGCGTTGCCCTATGGATTGGGAACGTGGAAGGGGAAATGATTTGCGATAAAATTGGCCTGGAACGGGAGATGTACGGTACCGCCCTGTTTGAGCAGCTATTGCCCCAGTGGCTGGAAAAGTTGGATCCCCACAGGCCTTATATTCCCTCCTCCCCTTGGTTTGGAGAAACGCCCAACAGCATGGGGCAGGGCGATAGGCACAACTGGGAGGTATGGTTCACGAACCTTCCCTATACCGCCTATCGGGAGGACAGAACCACGTTTTGCAGCGAATTTGGGCTGCACGCGGCCCCTGTGATGCATACACTCATCAAGCATACCGGACAGAAGTCTTTGGGGGTGCAGAGCTTTGCTTTTCAATATTTGAACCGGGATCAAAGCCTGGACCGCATGTATTACTACATGCAGGAGCATGTGGGCCTGCCTTCTTGCCTGGAGGAGTATATCGATTTGAGCCAGCTGGTGCAGGCGGAAGCGCTGGAATGCGGGAGCGAGCACTTTCGCAGGAGATTTCCCGCCTGCGGCGGCGCGTTGATTTGGCAGTTGAACGATTGCTGTGGCGCTCATAGCTGGAGCATGATCGATGTGGAGGGCGTTCCCAAGGCATCCTATTATGCGGCCAAGCGATTTTTTGCCCCTGTGGCGGTGAGCCTAGCGCCTGTAGACGCGGCCAACACCGAGATTTGGCTTCACAACGGAACGGCGGAGGAAAAAGAAATCACCTTGGATGTGGAAGTGGGGGATTTTTTGGGGAACCGTTGGCATCAGGAAAGCCAGACTCTGCGACTTGGCCCGGTACGGAGCCAAAAGGTCAGGGATCTGGCTGTGGGGGGGCGCTTTTCGCCCAACGTGATCATCGGCAACCGGCCCCGCTTGTATTATTTGGCGGTGGCGGTCCGGGGAAGCGGCAGGCCTGCCATCCGCTTCTTTGTTCCCTCCAAGGAACTGCTACTGCCCACTGTGACGCTTAGCTATCAACCCGGGGAAGATACGCTAAGCGTGGGGGCGGACGTGTTTGCCCGCATGGTCAAGATTGACGGCGATGTGGAGGGCTTATGGTTTTCTGACAACTGGTTTGACCTGTTGCCAGGGACAACCCGCGAGGTCCGCGTGCGGGTGCTTTGGGGAGAGCCGATGGCCCAAAGAACGCTTTATGTGAAAGCGCTGAACGGGGAAAAGTGCTTTTTGAAAGGGTGAGACAGTAGGCGACAGCTTCTGGATTCGGGCTCCAGCGAGGTGCTAGAATCCGGCGTCTGCCAAAGATACAGGCCGTTTCCCTCGCGGCCTTCCACAACCGCATATTCATGAAAAACTCCCCGTGTTTAAACACCAAACCGGATGCCCTGGCACAGGACATCCGGTTTGGTGGGATTGGGCCATCAAAAAGCAGGCTTTGGTCCAGCCCATGCCGGCTTATTTTTTCGCCTGGGAGAAGGTGACCGTTTTTCCATCCAAAACGCAAGTGACAGTTCCCTCTCGGGTGAGGAACACCTCTGCGCCCAAGGCTTTGAGGATTTCGGCGGTCAGCGCGTCCTCGGGGCCATCATCGTCATCATCGTCATCGTCGTTCTCGCTGGTGATGACGGCATATTTCGCGCCCACTGCCTGGAAGAAGGCAGGGCTCATGTCCTCCTCATCCCCATGGTGGGGAACCTTCAAAACCGCATGTGCCAGGTTACCCTCGGCCAACAGCTCGATCAGGCGGGGATTCTCCGCGTCTCCGGCAAAGAGAATGCTGGTTTCGCCAAGCCGAACGCTGGTGACCAGGGAAAAGTCGTTTTCTTCATCGTGGCCATAGTTCGCTTGGTTGGCCACGTCAATGGCATAGGAAACCCCGTCCAGGGTGAAATTGTGGTTGGCTGTGAGCGTGGTGAGCTGGGCTTTGCTTTGGGTCAGCGCTTGGCGATAATCCGCATACTGCTCGCTGGCTTTGGGATAGGAGGGCTCGATGACCTGGCCTACCTCCACCTGGGAGAGCACCGTATCCGCGCCGCCCACATGGTCCTTGTCAAAATGGGTGATGAGCAAAACATCGATTTTGGAGATGCCCGCCTGGGCTAGATAGGCCACCAGCTCTTTTCCGGCCTTGTTCTTGCCGGTATCAATGACCACGGTGCTGTTGGCGGTTTTCAAAAGAAACATGTCCGCCTCGCCCACGTCAAAAAAGGTGACCGTTAGCGGCCCCGCCGCCAACCCAGGCGCTGCGGGGCCCTCCGCTCCCGCGGCGCCTCCCGCCAAAAGCATTGCCGCCAGTAAGCATCCAAGCACTTTCCGGTGAATCCACATGGGTATTCCTCCTTCTCGCAGATGGGAAATGGGTGGCGTTTGCGCTTCCCCTGAAACAAGAATACATCGGAAATATGAAAACCAGATGAAAGCAGTTTTTCATCCGGTTTTCATGCGGTTGTGGTACAATAGCGGGGAGGGGGGCGTGTGATGCGTTTGCTGATTGCCGAGGATGAGCGGCACCTGCGGGAGTTGCTCCTAAAGCGCCTAAGCGCTGCCCACTACAGCGTGGATGCTTGCGAGAACGGCTTGGAAGCCTTTGATTTCGCCCAGGCCGGCGCGTATGACGCGCTGGTGCTGGACATCATGATGCCGGGCATGGATGGGCTGGCCATTGTCCGTGGCCTGCGGGAGATGGGCGTCACCACGCCGGTTCTCTTTTTAACGGCCAAAGACACAGTGGGGGATCGGGTCATGGGCTTGGACGCGGGGGCCAACGATTATCTGGTGAAACCCTTTGCCTTTGACGAATTGTTGGCCCGCATTCGGGTTTTGACCCGCGCGGCCCCGGGCCAGAATACCCATGTGTACACCTTGGCTGATTTGACGCTGGACAGCGCCGCCCACAAAGCATACCGGGGCGGCCAGGAGCTTTTTTTGTCCAGCCGCGAATTTTCCATCCTGGAATACATGATCCGAAACCAGGGCATGGTGCTGTCCCGGGAGAAAATTGAGGAAAATGTATGGAATCTGGAATACACAGGGGCTTCCAATATGGTGGATGTGTATATCCGGTATCTTCGCAAAAAGGTGGATGAGGGCTTCACCCCAAAGCTAATTCATACAGTACGCTATGTGGGTTATGTACTCAGGGAGGAAGCATGAGACAGTGGAGCCTGAAAATCAAGTTGACTGCCTGGTACACCGCCATTACAGCGGTGATCGCCGTGCTGGCGGTGGTTGCGCTTTCCAAGGGAATGAGCCGCTTGCAGCTTGGCTCCATGAAGCAAAGCCTGGTTCGCGCCGTTTCCCTTGCGGCGGAGGAAGTGGATTACGAGGACGGGGCGGTGGAATTGGAAGGCAACGGGGAAGACATTTTAGAGGCGTATGAGGAAATCACCTTCGCGATGTTTGACCTGGAGGGAAAGCCTCTTTATGGCGCTCTCCCCGGCCTTCATGCGCCTTTTATAGAGGGAGAGGCGCGAACCGTCCAAAGCGACTTAGGCAGCCCGCAGTTGGTGTATGACCGGTTGATCGCCTTTAAAAAGCATCCTGCCGTTTGGCTGAGGGGCGCGCTATCCCTTGGAACGCTGGAGGAAAGCGTGGGCAAATTGCATGCGGTGGCCTTGTTTATGCTGCCGGTGTTGGTGCTGTTGGCGGCCCTGGGGGGCTATGGGCTGGCCCGGCGGGCCTTGCGGCCGGTAGAGGAAATGGTGGGAGCGGCCAGAACCATTGCGGGCGGGGAAGATTTGGAGCGGCGCATTCCCGTGCCGCCAGCCCAGGACGAAATCGCCAGGCTTGCCGAGGCTTTTAATGAAATGCTGGCCAGGTTGAACCAGGCCTTTTACAAAGAGCGGCAATTGGTATCGGATGCCGCCCATGAGCTGAGGACCCCGCTGGCGGTGATGATGGCGCAAAGCGAATACGCCCTGGCCCAAGAGACAACCCGGCAGGATCAGCAGGAGGCGGTACGCGTCATCCATGAAACGGGAGAGCGCATGGCCCGCCAAATCTCTCAACTGCTGCAGCTGGCGCGAATGGACATGGATAAGGAGCCCTTCCAGATGGAAACCTTGAACCTGACGGACCTCCTGGAAGGGATCGTCCAGGAAATGGCGGAGGTGGCCAGGGCCAAGGGTATGGAGCTGAAGGCGGAGCTAACGCCAAACATCACTCTCCAAGGGGATCAGCTTTTGCTGATGAGCCTATATTTGAACCTGTTGACCAACGCCATCGCCTATGGGAAGCAGGGCGGCCATATGTTCCTTCGCTTATGGGAGGAGGAAGGGCATATCCTTTCTTCTGTGGAGGATGACGGCATGGGCATCGCGCCTGAGCATTTGCCCCGGATTTGGGACCGATATTATCGGGTGGATAGCGCCCGGGGCAGCGGGGAAGGCCATGCGGGGCTGGGGCTTTCCATCGTCCAGTGGATTGTAAGGCGGCATGGGGGGCAGATTCAGGTGAAAAGCCTACAAGGGGAAGGAACGGTGTTTACCGTCCGGTTTTCAGCACCAATCAAATGACACAGGGGGGAGCTGAAATGATCGTTTTGTCTGCGGAGCTTCGGTTTCACATTCCACAAGCGCATTCTCTCAAGGAAAAGCGCCAGGTTTGCCGCAGCCTGATAGACGGCGCAAGGCATAGGTTTCCGGTGGCCATTGCCGAGGTGGATACCCAAGATGTTCATCAGTTGCTGACCCTTGGCGTGGCGGTGGTTTCCGGCGAGGGCCGCCATGCGCAGGAGATGCTGGAGGCCATCCTTCGCTATTTGGAGGAAAACGCCCAGGCCCAGTTGATCGAGGTGGAGCGGTATGAATGAAGCTGGAAAAAGAAAAGAGCGAAAAAAGCTGGAAAAAGAGGGATGTTTGGTGAAAAGGGGAAGAACGGTTTTGCTAGCTTGCATGTTCCTGTGCGCAGGGCTTTCCGCGCTGGCGCAAAGCGCGCCGGATCCGCATACGCTACGGCTATACTACAATCCGCAGGGAGGGACGTACTGCCACATCGAGCCTAATTGCGCCTATGTGAGCCCGAAGTACTTGCCGCTCCAGCTTTTGCCGGAGGGGAAGCCGGAAGGGGGCATGCCGTCTTGCCCTGATTGCATGGGCTCGACCCAACCCCTTTTCACCGTTACGGGGGGCAGCGTGAACATGCCCAACCTGCGGGCTGATGTGTACCTCACCACATTGAAAGTGCCGCAGTGGGAAGAAGATCAGGTGTATAGAATCCATCTGACGGATCAGGACCGGGCCAGTTACCCCTTTGCGGATTTGCTTTTTCCCTCCATGGAGGGCGGGGAAGGCCTAGCGCCCTTGGTGAAGATGGAGGATTTGAATTTTGACGGCTACCCCGATTTGAAGGCCCTGCGGATTCAGGGGGCTTCCAACGAGTTCAGCACGTTTTTCCTTTATGAGCCGGCCGATGGGCAGTATCATTACGAGCCGGCGCTGGATGATTTGTCCGCTTATGTGCTGTATCCGGAAGAAAAGCTGATCAGCAATTTCATCCACGACAGCGCTGCCACGAACATTCGCCAACTGTACCGTATCGGGGAGAATGGTCAACCCATGTTGTTCAGGCGGGCATCGGTGCTGCACGATGAACAGGGCAGCGGGCAGAGTATCCGCATCTTGGTGGCCGGCTATGACCCGGCGGGGCGGGAAACCATTTTGATGGATGAGCTGCGGGGCCCCTTCTTGGATGAGGCGGATTACCGGGCAAGCGAGCAAAAATGGCTGGGGTTATTGTATGAGGGTCTGCCGGAATATGTGGCGGGAGGCTTTCCTCTCAGAATCGATTGAATAAAATTAAATTGTTCTTGATATAAATCCAAAGTTGTGATAGACTACCGTCAGGATCAGGCGGGGAGGAAGAAAATGCACGAAACCATAGATGCGCTGAAACTAAGGAACCAACTGTGCTTTCCGCTGTATGCCGCCTCCAGGGAAATCATCAAGCAGTATACCCCGTACCTGGAGGAAATCGGATTGACCTACACACAGTATCTTGTCATGCTGGCGCTATGGGAACACAAACAAATCGGGGCAAAACGCTTGGGTGAACTGCTGTATTTGGATTCGGGCACAACGACCCCTGTGGTAAAGAAATTGGAACAGCTGGGGCTTGTAAAGCGTTCTCGGGGCACGGAGGACGAGCGAACCATGAGCATTGTGCTGACGCGCGAGGGGGAGGCTTTGCGGGAAAAGGCGGCGGGGATCCCCATAAGGATTCAGAATTGCCTGCACTTGGACCAGGAGGAAGCCCTAACGCTGTACACATTGCTCTATAAGATCCTTTCTCCCTTCAGGAAGGATGCGGAGGTGGTTTGAATGGATGCCGGCGAAGCGATCCGCGCCAGGCGGAGCATTCGAAAGTATCAAAGCGGCGTGGAGATTCCGCAGAAAGATCTTGAGCGCATGCTGGAGGCGGCCATGATGGCGCCCAGCGCGGTGAACTCCAGACCGTGGGAATTCGTAGTGGTGCGCAGCAAGAAAAAGCGGGAAGAGATCGCGGCGGTGCATCCTCATGCCAAAATGTTGCCCCAGGCCTCCTTGGGCGTGGCGGTATGCGCCAGGCCAGAAAGGCTGCCGGCGCGGCTGAACGGCTTTTGGCCGCAAGACTGCGCGGCGGCGATTGAGAATCTATTGCTGCAAGCAACGGCCCTTGGGTATGGCGCCGTGTGGTGTGGCGTGTATCCGGTCACGGAGCTGGTGGAAAAAGTCCAAAAACTGCTGGGCGTGGACAGCGTTCCGGTGGCCGTGGTAGCCATCGGCGTGCCGGACGAGCAGCCCAAGGCGCGAGGCTATTTTGATCCACAGCGCGTATCGTATATCGACTAAAAGGGAAATAGGAGGCAAATGAGGATGAGTATTTACGATTTTACCGTGAAAGACAACCAAGGCAAGGATATCTCTTTGGAAACGTACAAGGACAAGGTGCTTTTGATTGTGAACACAGCCACGGGATGCGGGTTCACGCCGCAGTATAAGGGGCTGCAAGAGTTGTATGAGGAGTATGCTGAAAAGGGTTTGGAAATTCTTGATTTTCCCTGCAATCAGTTTCTGTCCCAGGCCCCGGGTACGGATGAGGAGATCGGGTCCTTTTGCACACTCAACTACGGCACCACGTTCCCCAGGTTTCAAAAGATTGAGGTGAACGGCGGCAACGCGGCGCCGTTGTATACGTTTCTCAAGCAGCAGGCCCAAGAGGGCAAAGATGCGGAGATGAGGGGGCTAATGGACAAGCTGGCTCAGCTGGGCCAAAAGGTGCTGGGCAGCGAAATCAAGTGGAATTTTACCAAGTTTCTGGTGGACCGCGAAGGAAACGTGGTGGGGCGCTTTGCGCCAACGCGCAAGCCGGAGGATTTGGCGGCGGATATTGAGGCGCTGCTGTAAGTTCATTACCAGGCGCCATGGGGAGGACCGCTAAAGTCATGGGCAATCGCTAAAAGCACGGGGCTAGACAGTGGAAGGGGCCGGTTTTTCATTGCTGAAAAACCGGCCCCTTCCCAATCGCCCGAGGCATGGGAAACGAATCATGAAAGCGGAACGGTCAATGGCATACCTGTGTGACGGTGGTTCTTTTAGAGCAGCTCGTCTTTTGTAGGGGGCTGAAACATGGTGATGTATTTGTCCATTTCTGTTTTGGGAATCACAAATACCCCTTCGGGCGGATGTTGATTTCGCTGCTCTAAGCGGCGGTATAGTTCCGCGGGGGGAACGTCCATATAATGCAGCTTGAAATCTGCGCCTAGCTTTTTGGCCCGATTTCGATAATCCTCCCGCTCTGCCCTTGCCCAGCAGCCATAATCCAGGACCACGTCGCCGCCCATTTCCAGCACGTGCTTCGCCACATCCCACATGATCCATTCAATGGCCTGATGCCGTTTGTCATGGTCTTCGTTGCCCACATCGTCTCCAAATAATCGAAGATGCCAAACATCCAGGGAGAGCAAAAGAGCATGCAGCTCCTGCGCAAGTTGACGGGCATAGGTGCTCTTTCCGCTGCAAGGCAGACCGACCATCAGATGTAGCGTCGCCATTTTTCACGGCTCCCTTCATAAGATGAACGCGTGGCCAGAGCGGCCGCCTGCGCAGCCGGCGGCCTAAGCCCGCCCAATCAACTCAACCTCTTCGCCACACGGGCCCTGCAAAAAGCACAGGGTCAGCGATGGGCCTGCTTTCATTTCATGCTTCACAGGATATCCGTTGGCGGCGAGCCGCTCCTGGATGGCCGCCAGGTCGTCCACCTCAAAACCCACGCTAAAACCCGAATAAACCACCGCTTCTTCTGCAGGTACCAGCTCCAAGTTGGGCTGGCCCTCCACACCCAGAAAGATCAGCTCTTTGCCAGGCCCGATGGGCTGTCTGCGAAGAATGGGGATTTCCAATAGGGTATGGTAAAAGTGGAGTGCTTTTTCCATGTTTTGGACGTGCAAGGTCGCCAGAGAAAATGTCATGGGGTCTCGCTCCTCTCTGCGGTAGGAAGGACAAAATAGAGTCATGAACACGCCGATACATTTCGACTCGGTTTGGAAAAATTCCTTTTGTCAAGAACCATCAAAAGACAGGGGGCGGGGTGTTGATGGCATGATTGGTGAGCCAGGGCTTTCATCCTGTGCTGGCCATGTTTGCCGGAGCTGCTGCGGGCGCTGTGTGGGGCAGTATTTCCATCACCATGAACCGGCGCATGCCCAAAAAGCGAAATACGAACCGAAAGCAATTGACGATCAGGCCAATGCTCTGCGGCGGAGTTATGATGCTGGCGGCGGGTCTTGCCACAGAGGCATTCCCTGCATGGAGCGGATCGCTTTTGTTGATTGTCGCGTACCTTGTGCGGGTGAGCGGTGCGCTAGGGTTTTCCCTGTGGGTGTGGAGTCAACAGTATTGGAGCGCTGTGGAAAGCGGCAGCATCAATAACACCATGTTGATTGAAACTGCGTTGCTGGATGTGATCTGTTTTGGACGTATATTGGACGGATGGAAATGGTGCGGAATGTTGCTGGCGTTTCTGGCGATCACCTTACTCCAGATTCAGGGCAAGAGGAGGAGGTAAGCCCTAAGTTCGCTGCTTGCATATTTGCTTGCGTCGCATTGGTATGCTATCACCTTTGCGGTGATACCGAAGCTGAAATCCAGTATCCTTTTGCCACTGGATAAACGTGGTTGCGGTGATGCGGCAGGCCGCTTCTAGGGAAATGAAAGGGCCTGCTCATGTTTTCATGGCAATCCGCAGGACTCCATAAAAAGCAATGCATTCTCATAGATGCCCATGGTATAATGATCTTGATCCATCTTCTGCCGAATGTACCCTTTGAGGGAGAGTTGCGCTTTGGACCGCACCATTTACCACATCGATTGCAACGGCTTCTACGCTTCCGTGGAAGCCCTAGATAACCCTGCCCTCAAGGACGTGCCCATGGCGGTGGCCGGAGACCCCAAGAACCGCAGCGGCATCATTTTGGCGAAAAACGAGCTGGCAAAGCGCTACGGGGTACAGACCGCGGAAACGAATTGGAGTGCCCAAAAGAAATGCCCTGGGCTTGTGCTGGTTCCTCCCCGGCATGACCGTTATCATGAGGTATCGGGGCAAGTCAAAGCCCTGTTTATGAATTACACAGACCAGGTAGAATCTTTCGGTCTGGACGAAGCATGGCTGGACGTCACTGGCTCTTTGCGCTATTTCCATACTACGCCCTTGGCGTTGGCAAACAAAATCAGGGAGCAGGTGAAAAAGGACATCGGCATCACGGTTTCCATTGGCGTGAGTTTCAATAAGGTGTTTGCCAAGCTGGGTTCCGACATGAAAAAGCCAGATGCGGTGACCGAGATCACCAGGGAGAATTATCAGCGGTTGGTGTGGCCGCTGAAAGCGAGGGAACTGCTTTTTGTGGGCCGGGTGGCGGAGGAGGAATTGGAGAAACGCTACATCCATACCATTGGGGATATCGCAGGGCACAGCCGGGAGGATTTGACCCGGTTCCTAGGCAAGTACGGCGATACCCTATGGATTTACGCCAATGGGCTGGACGGGGAACCCGTCCGGCGTTTTGACCAGCAGGAACCCATCAAATCCGTGGGCAACGGCATGACCTTCCGGCGGGATTTGGTGGGGGAGGACGAGATCAAGGCGGGCCTCATCGCCCTGTCCGATGAGGTGGCTTCCCGGCTTCGGGCCGAGGGCGTGAAGTGCCGCACAGTCCAGGTCATCATCAAAAACCCCATGCTGCAAAACATCTCTCGGCAGATGCCGCTTGTGAGCCCCACCCATTTGCAAAAGGAAATCGTGGAAGCCGCCATGTCCTTGGTGAAAGCCCACTGGAACATGAAATCGCCCATCCGAGCGTTGACGGTCACAGGAATGAACCTGGTGCAGGGCGGAGAAGCCCATGAGCAAATGAGCTTGTTTGAAATGGGTACCCAGGGGAATCCCGAAAGGCGGGACCGGCTGGAAAAGCTGGAATCCGCCATGCAGAATATCCGAAGAAAGCATGGGGTACATACCGTGGCGATGGGCTATGTGGAGAATGAGGAACTGGGCATCCGCCAATTTCGGCACAGGCGCGATGACAAAGAGGATGGCGAATAGCCCCCAAGGGATGATAGCTTTAGGGAAGATCGGATAAGGTAAGCCCTGCCCAACGTTGGCAATAAAACCGCCACGTTGGGCTTTTCTATCCTATCCAAAACAACACATTTTACATGGCGGTTACTTCTCAAAGTCATATTGACATGATATAATCATACCCATACGTCACTACCAAAGGTTCCCGTTTCTGCGCACCAAATTCGGGCGT
>JAVBVF010000055.1:0-33212 GCA_031554475.1 Eubacteriales bacterium
GCACACTGCTTTTCAACGATGGCCATTCCATGCTGGTAGACGCGGGGAACCCCAGCGAGACTGACAGGGTGCTATCCGCTTTGAGGGCTCAAAACATCGACGCTTTAGACGCTATTTTTCTCACCCATCCCCACTCCGATCATCTGGGCGGCTTTTTGCGGATCATTCCGGAAATTCCCATTGACCGCTGCTATCTTCCCGCCAATTTCGCGGACGACGATTCCCCTGAAATGGAGACCCTTCGCGCCTTGCTGGCGGAGCACCTGATTGCGATCGTCCCCCTTCATTCCGGCGACAGCTTCCCCCTGGGCTATGCCCTGTGTTCGGCCTACCAGTGGGAAAATCCCGATGCCAGCGTCAACAACCAGTCCATGCTCCTGCATGTCCAATATGGCGACCGTTCTTTGTTGCTTGGCGCGGACATCGAAAACCATGCCCAAAAAGAGTTGGGCCTGCTCCTTGGCACGGCGCTCCGCGCGGACATCCTCAAGGTCCCCCATCACGGTCAAAATCTTGTGATGGAGGAGTTCCACCAGGCCGTTAAGCCCACGTTGGCCATCATCACCAACTCCCGCTTTGCCCCCGCCGTCAAAAGGCAGATCGCGCTTTTTGACAAGCGCCATCTGCCTTGGTTGACCACTACCTATGGAACGGTGGTTGCCACCACCAAAGGAGACGAATGGGACGTGCGGCAATTGCCCAGGGAGCCCTAATCAGATCTTTTCCTTGTGTTCTTCGTGTTCCCACATCTGATCATTCAATTGATTGATATTGCCACAGCCCATCGTGAGCACCAGATCACCCTCCTGCCAATGCTCACGCAGGTACCGCTCGGTATCGTCAAAGCTGGGGGTATGAACGGCGTTGATCCCATGGGCGCGCATGCCCTCCACAATCTGCATCGCCTTGATATCCCCGGGATCCTTTTCCCGGGCCGCGTAAATATCAGTCACCAGCGTGATGTCCGCGTCCTTTGTGCAGGTCAAATAATCGTCAAACAGCCGCTTCACACGGCTATAGGTATGGGGCTGCATCACCGCCCAAAGGCGGTTGTGGGGCTGCCTTTTCGCTACGCCCAAAATGTTCCGCATTTCCGCAGGGTTATGCCCGTAATCATGGTACAGTTTCACGCCGTCAATGGTGGAGGTATGCTCAAACCGCCGGTGGACCCCCGCAAAGCGGCTGATCGCCGCGCAGGCCTTTGCCATATCCGCCTGCTGAGAATAGGCCGTGGCCAAGCAGCCCAGGGCGTTGAGCACATGGAAAAAGCCCGCCACGGTCAAATCCACATGCCCCATCACTTTTCCTTGGTAGCAGGCGTCAAAGCGGCCTCTGCCCAACTCATCATAGGAAAGATTTTTCGGCTGCCAATCGTTTGCCTCCCCAAACCCAAAGGTCGTGGTATGGCAGGGCAGGTTTTTCAGCAGTTCCAGGACCCGCGGGTCGTCCCCGTTGCCAATGGCCGTTCCCTCCTTGGGAAGCAACGCCAAAAACTCGCCAAAGGTCTCCTGGATGTGCTCGATGTCCCGGTAGAAATCCAAATGATCCGCGTCAATGTTCAACACCAGCGCCACGGTGGGGCGCAGGTGCAAGAAACTGGCGTTAAACTCGCAGGCTTCCGCCAAGAACATCTGGCTCTTGCCAATGCGCGTACTGCCTCCAATAAAGTCCAGGGATCCGCCGATATGGATGGAGGGATCCATCCCCGTCTCCATAAGCACCTGGGAAAGCATGGCTGTGGTGGAGGTTTTGCCATGAGCGCCGCAAACGCCAATGGCCACGTCAAACCCTTCCATTAGCTGCCCCAGGAGTACCGCGCGCTCCATATTGGGGATCTCCAATCGCCCTACTTCCACCCGCTCGGGATTGTCCGGCAAAATCGCGATGGTGTAGACCACCAAATCCGCGCCATGAACATTTTCAGCCCGATGGCCGATGACCACCGGAATTCCTATGTCGCGCAGCTGTTTGGTGGTATAGGTTTCCAGGTTGTCCGAGCCGGTCACGCGATAGCCTTTTTCCAAAAGCATCTGCGCCAGCCCGCTCATGCTGGAACCCCCAATGCCGATCATATGAATGTGCCGTCCCAAAAAATTCCGAATATGCGGTGTGGACATCCCTTCACCTGCTTTGATCAGATTCAAGCCATTTAGCGGCTTTACGTCATTTTCTCATGCGCCGTCCATATTATACGCTGATCAGCCCACAATAATCAATAGTCGCTTGGGAATCCGACGCAAAAGCAAAAACCGCCGCCAATCGACATGGCGTTCGCCCCCAAAAGCAAGGAACCGCTCTGACAAGCGGCTCCTTGCCGGAGGCCGTTGCCAAAGGCAATTTGGCAACGGCCTCCGGCTTCGCGAATAGTGTGTTATGCCCCTTTCTAGCTGATCTTCATAAGATTCAAGGAATTTGACGATTGTGCGCTAAAACTCATGGTTTGGTCCACGCTTGACACAATCGCAACGTCTACCACGGCCCCCACCGGCAAATCCACAATGGTATTCCCCATATAATTGACCGAATAAGCCGCGGACGTTACTGTAACCGTATTGGCCGTCGCCAGAATGGGGTTGCCGTTTACCCGCACCGCAAAGGTCAGGGTTGCCGCCGCATTGAATCTTGCAAATATGCTATAGAGCAAAAAATAGACTCCCGCTTCCTCCACCGTAATGCTACCCACAAGGGTATAGGCCACATGCTTGGCGCTTGTGGTCGACGGCAGCGCAACAACGGCCGGAATATCGGCAGTCATATCCACGGGTTGGGCAGCATTGCCATATCTGCCGCCAAATGCATGGAGTCCCCCGAACCTCGGAAAGACAAAATCAAATTGGGCCTCTACCGGCGTACCGCTGTTCACCACAGAGACCGAATCATCCGTGCCGATGCTCACCGTGCCGACTTCAATGGTGGCCGCCTCTCCTTGTTCCCCTTGGAGGCCTTGGGGACCGGCGGGGCCAGCCGGGCCCTGTTCCCCCGGAAAGCCTTGGGGTCCTTGCGCTCCCTGAGGTCCCACCGGGCCCGTGGCTCCCTGAGGTCCTGGAAAACCTTGGGGTCCTTGCGCTCCCTGAGGTCCCACCGGGCCCATGGGGCCCTGTTCCCCCGGAAAGCCCTGGGGCCCTTGCACTCCCTGAGGGCCCACCGCGCCTGTGGCTCCCTGAGAGCCTGGAAAGCCCTGGGGCCCTTGGGGGCCCATTGGCCCACGATAACTGCAACACGATCTATTCACAGAGCAACATGGTGAATACATGCTCATCGCTCCTTTTTTTATGAGTTCTCTGCATCCTATGGGCATCCTTTCATTGTTGTTACGCCATAGACAAATTTAGACGGTTTTCCGATGGATTCATTCCGCCGCGACAAAATTTTTGGCCATTTGGGAGCGCAACAAAACTCTCCATCGGATTGCAGATCAGGCCGTCCCCTTCCGTTCTTACGCGCATATCATCAATAGGGTGGCAGCGTCCGCCCAGAGGCGATCACCGCAAGAGGAGAATCCCATTATGATAAAGCTCATCTTCGGTTTCTTGGTCGCGCTGGCCGGCGCGGCGATCCTTGGTGCTTCCGCCTTCAAATACCGCCAGCTTATCCGGCTTCTGCGAAAGGCAAGCTACCGCATCACCAAAAAAAACATCCGACGCCAGACATTGCAGCAATGCCTGTCCTTCTTGTTTGCGGGCAGCTATCTGGTAGGCGCTATGCAAGCCCTCACCACGCAGCTGGATGTCCTATTCATTTTTGAAAGCATCCTGTTTTTTGCGTGCGCCGTGTTTTTCCACGCCATGATCAGTGAACAGCTGGACATGGAGCATACGCTTCAACAGCGCAAGCTGGAAATCCTCAGAACCTTTGTCAATGCCATCGACCGAAAAGACGCCTATACGCGCGGCCATTCAGAGCATGTGTACGAACTCGTCAGGCTATTGCACGGGCAACTGCCTGAGCCGGTGCGCAAGTCTGTCAATCTTCCCAAGCTGCTGGACGCCGCCCTATTGCACGACATCGGCAAAATCGGCATCAGCGACGACATTCTCAAAAAAACAGACGCGCTGACCCCAGCGGAATGGGCCATCATGCGCAACCATGCCCGCGAGGGGAAACATCTGCTGGATGATACTTGCTTTACGCAAATCGCGGACTGGGTTTTGTACCATCACGAACGCATGGATGGCAATGGCTACGAGCGGTTGCCAGGCGACCAGATCCCGCTGGAATCCCGCATGATCGCCATCGCCGATACGTTCTCCGCCCTGACCACCAACCGCGAATACCGCGTTGCCATCCCCTATAAGCAAGCCATAGCGGTCATGAAAAACGCCGCCGGCACGCAGCTTGATGCCGATCTGCTGGCCTTGTTCCTGAGGTTGCCCACAGAGCAGTTACTCCGGAATGGTGAGCAGTAGCCGCGCAGCGTCTTGCATGCCAAAGGCCCGCGCGATTCGGTAGTCGCATCCATCCTTTTTCCCATTTATGCCAAGATTTCCGTGCGCTGTTCCATCAAAAAGCGGTCCCCTGCCGCCAATTCCTTATGGAAGGGCTTATCCTCAAAATGACCGGTTTCGTCCTCCATGGCCGGAATGCCGATCCAGGGCTCCAGGCACACATAGGGCGCATGGCAGTGGGGCTTTGTCCAAATAGCCAACACGGGGCTTTGGGGAAAAGACAACCGAATCCCCTTGCCTGTCTCGCGGTGAATCAGGTCCACGCTGCGGCTGTGGATGTCCGTAAAAACCAGGGTGTCTTTTTGGTCATAGCTGGCGTACTCCAGCGCCAGCGTGCGATGGTCCCTGCCCAAATCCACCATTTCCGTACCACCCATGAGCGCATTGGCGCTATACATCAGGTTGCGCCCTTCCTCGGCCTGTTCAAAGCGCACCACATAGTCGGAAAACGCCTCGCCTTCGTTCATGGGGCAAGTGTATCCCGCATGCCCGCCCAGCAAAAAAGGCATAGGGCGGTGATCCTTATTTTCCACCAGATAATCCGTTTCGAATCCATTCTCAAGGAGGCGGTGGGTCACGGTTAGGCGGAAGGCAAAAGGAAACACCGCGCGGGTTTCGGGGCTATCTTCCAACACCAGGGAGCATTCCCCCGGACTTTGGCTCTCCAGCCGAAATTTGCTGATCTTGGCAAAGCCGTGCTTGGGAATGGCGCAATCCTTGCCCTCGATTTTGACTTTGCCGTCTTTCAGGTTCCCAATGGAGGGAAACAGCACCGGCGCCACGCCCGCCCATACCTTGGCATCCCCACTCCATAAGCGCTCCTTGCCGTCGGCTGTGCAGTAGCGGCGGATTTCCGCGCCCATTTCCTCAATTTCCGCGATGGCTCCATTCTTCTCCAAGCGAATCATAGGCATCCTCCCTGCGTCTGTTATGGGTTCCCTTTTCGCCGTCTGCTTTTCCCATCCCTGCAAAACGGATTGTCAAAGCGGGGAAAATCCTGTACACTGATGGCAAATCGTGAGAAGCGGGAGTTGTGTATGCAGCCGATCATCAGCCTGATTCTACCCGTATACAACGGTGAACAAACCATCGCGGCCGCCTTGGAAAGCGTTTTTCAGCAGAGCTTTTCGGACTTTGAGTGCCTCATCGTCAACGACGGCTCTACCGACGGTACCGCCGCTTTGATAGCCGCGGCCGTGGCCGGCGATCCCCGCTTTCAGGTATTCACCATTCCCAACGGCGGGGTAAGCCGCGCCAAAAATCTGGCTCTCGCCAAAGCCAACGGCGCGTATTGGACGTTCCTGGACGCTGACGACCGCTTGGCCCCCGACGCGCTAAAAACCCTGTATGGGCTTCTTCAGGAAAGGACGGCGGATCTGGCCATCGGTCATCTTTCCTTTGAGGATGCCCAAGGGCGGCCCACCGCCATGACCCCGCCCCTACCGCCTGCCCAACTGCCCCCCATGACGGGGGAACAGGCCGCAGAAATCGTCTTTCAGGGAAAGCCCTTTGCGGGGCATTTGGTGGGAAAACTGTTAAAGGCGGAGCCTATCAAAGACCTCCGCTTTCGGGAAGACATCGCCATTTACGAGGATATGCTTTTTTTGTTGGAAGCCTTGCGGCGATTAGAGCGCGCCGTATATGCCCCCACGGTGGTCTATCACTACTACGTTTCCCAGAGCGGGGCTTTTTCCCGTTCCTTTCACCCACGCAAGGCCTCTTCCTTACTGGCCTGCGAAGAGATGCAAGCGTTGACGCGCCAGGCCTTTCCCCAAAGCCTGCCCGCCGCAAACCGCTTTGCCCTGCAAAACGCCCTGTGGGTAGCGGAGGATCTGGCGGCTTCCCCCGCCGCCGACCGCCGGCAGCCCTGGGCAAAGAGCGCTTGTAAAAAGGCATGTGAAGTGATCCGTACCCAGCCCGTTCCCGCGGATATGCCGGCGGTTCAAAAATGCTTTTGTTTGGCGCTACGCCTAGACTGGCCCTGGTTCCAAATCCTCTACCAAGGACCCTACCGCCTGCTTCGCCGAATCCTTCGGCCCTAAGCCGAATTTCAACCTTTACGGCTAGGCCTCTGTGGGCATTTTTTGTCCGCATGCATCGTTAGGAAGCCTTGAAATCGTGCCAGAGTTAGTATCGGCCCGCTTATTGAATCGGAATCTCCGCTGCCTGCGCCACTTGGCGCAGGTATTTTTGAAAGGACTCCGTAAAGCCCTTTACCACCTGCTTGGCAAATTCGCTGTCCTTCCCGCCGATTTCCTGATGTAGAGCCTCTTTCAAGCTGCGTTTGACGCTCTCGCTTTTCAGCCGTTTTTCCACATTCATCCAGCGAAGGGGTCTTGGCAGGTTGGCCTTCATCAACAGGCCGGACACCGTGGTCCAGCCGATGGCCGCCACCACCGCGCCCACCGCCACGCCCGCCAAAAAGCCCAAGGGGCCTACCGCGATCAGGGCGATTCCGCCGCCGCCGCACAAAAGCCCTCCCAGCACACTCAACACCACGCCCACCACAGTCCCAATAAAGTTGAACCCCAGCAGTTCCTTGGCGCCGATATGCACCTGCCCCGCCTCCCCCGTCTGGGTTAAGGCCAAACGCATTTCCTTGCGGGGTACCTGATAGCGGTCGCAGATGGGGTCCACCAACGCCTGCAGCTTGGCATTCAAGCCCATAAGCCAGGTTCCGATGGCCGGAGCCAGCGCGGCCTCCGCCAGGTCCGAGCCCATGACCCGCTGGATGCGGTCTTGCATTTGCCGGTTCATTTCCTCCAGCGTAACGATTTCTCCGCTGCGCCATTGGGTCATAATAGGGATGGCCGCTTCCTCCAAAACCAGCTCCACCAGTGCGCTTTCCACGCCAGGAATGAGGCTTGGCAAAGATTCCCGTGCGATATCCGCCACCCTGTCATCCGTGATTTCCTCCGCAATGCTTTTGCGAAACGCCCGCATGTTTTCGTCGATCCAACCGGCGTAGGCCAGGCCTTTGGCGATGGAAAACTCCGGCTCGGGGCAACACACCACCACCGCGTCCCCAAAGGTCTCCCTGCATTGCTCCTGAACAAATCGCATCCGCGAAGCTCCGCCTGTCAATAGCACCACCCGGGGCGGGGCGGCTTTTGTGATTTGCTTGGCGTTGTCTAATGCGCTTTGCAGCGCACCCGCAAAACTTTGGCCGTGAAGGGACCCTAGCGGTTCCGTCACCAGGCTGTTGGCTTCCGCAGCGTTTAATTCCACCGTCAGCTTCTGCATGCCGTCATAACAGACTCGTATCTGCTTTTTCACCGAGGCTTTGGGCTCTCCCGAAGCCTCGGTGTAATATTGCTCTTTGGCCCGCCGCGCCTGAATTTCCGCATAGCTATACCAGCTTTTCGCCTCCGCAAACACAGACACAAGCGCGTCTTTGTTCTTGCTCTTTTCCACTGCACGCCGCAAAAGCTCTTCATCTAATAGGCCGCCGCCCAACCGAATTTCTCCAAAGGTGCCCACGCCCGTTTCCCTGCCGTCCACGATGTAGGCAAAGTCCAGGGTGGAGCTACCCATATCGATCACCAAGGCGCTTTCCTGCAACACATCGATATCCAACGCCACGGTCTTGGCATACTTGGCGTACAAAAAGGCGGCGCGGGACTCGGAAATCACCTGGGGCTTGGGAATCCCCGCGCGCACCAGCAAGTCGCGATAACGGCTTCGGCAAGCAGCGTTCCAGCCCGCCGGACAGCCCACCACAAAAACATCGCCCTCCTGAAGAGCGTTGTGCGCACGAAGCTCATCAAGCACCCCCTTGGCAAACAACACCACCGTGTCATAGGAGCTGGCATCATGGGTGAAGCGGCTCTTAAACCGCACGCAAAGGCCCTCGGCCAATCCATCCGTATAGGCGCGTTCGCCCACCACGATTTCACCCCGCACCCACCCCACAGCGGAAATCACGCTCTTGCTTCCGCCTACCGGCTGAATAATGGGCTCAATCCCTGATCCCTGCTGAAACACCGCTACGGCGCTTTCTCCGTCCCCCATATCAAAGCCAATATACCGCATACCCGTCTCCTTTGGTTATGCCTCTTCGCTATCCAGCCGCACGGCGGCAGTCCCCTGCTTTAGGAGTTTTCGGTCCTGGGCCGACACAATGGCCGGAACCAGCGTTTGGGTTTCTCCCTTGCTTGGCAAAACGGTGAACAACTGCCGGTCATTCAGCGAGTAGGGCACCGCCATCAGCCCCAACGCGCTCAGCATGCGCTCCGCCGCCTCTTCCGCCGTCTGCCGGGATTCCTCCTGGGAATCGTAAAGCGCTTCCAGCATGTCCGATACCAGCGAGATGGTCTTTGTGTCCAGCTGGTTTTTCTGCCCCGCCGCCTGTTCATTCAGGTACGTAAAATCGTTCACATAGCGGTCGATCCCCTGCATTTGGGCATCCAGCGCCGAGAACAGCTTTTCCAGCTGCGGCTGCAGGGTGACTTTCACCCCATCCTCCCGCCCGCCGGATTGCGCCTTGGGGCCTCGCATGAGCAGCGCGATCCCCGCAAGAATGGCCGCGGCGGCGGCAAGCGTCCACAAAACCCCATCGCCCTTCCCATAGCCGTAAAGCCCTGCCGCAAGTTGCACAAGGCCCGCCGCCACCAAAAGCGCCACCTTGGGCGCCCTTTTTTTCGGTTTTTGCGATTGAAGGGTCCACACTTTGGCCGCCACCGGCACCTCCAAAAGATTGACGGCCGTTTTGCAGCAACCGAACAGAATCCCCGTTTGCTGGCGAAGCACATCGTCGGTTTGCTCCGCCATGGTGGTTTGCTCTACCTGGGCCAGGGTATGGCGCACGGCGTACATCAGGTTGCTTCCATCCGTACAATCCCTTAGTTCTTCCCGCAGCTTACCCTTTTGCGCGCACCAGCATTCATAGGCTCCCATCTGTGCATGCCCTCAATCAGCGGGTTTTCTTGTGAACGCCGCCGGACCGGCTGGCGCTGGAGCGGCCCACACCGCCCTTGGCCTTGGCCCGCGCTTTGGCGGCGGTAGCCTTCTGCTTCACAGAGGAGGCCTTTTGCTTGCCCGTCTGGTGCGCGGTGGAACTGCCTTCCTTGCCGCCGACCGTAATGCTTTCCACCACGTCGGTCAGGGTATCCGCCACGTCGCTCTTCCCAAGCAACCCGCCGATTAGGTCCATGAGGATGTTTTGCTTTGCCATGAGAGTGCCTCCTTTGTATGGTGAAATGATCCTTAGAGCTTATCTAATTCAAGCCGCTCTGCCTCGGTCAGCTCCCGCCACATGCCCCGTGGCAGATCCCCCAGCTTTAAGGGGCCAAAGCGAATCCGTCGCAAAAGCACCACCTGATGCCCCACCTGTTCCACCATTTTGCGCACCTGCCGGTTGCGTCCTTCGTGGATAGTTACGAGCAGATCCGTGTACAGGGGTGTTATGGAAAGCAGTTTGACTTTGGCCTTGGCGGTGCGGCGTCCGTCCACCATGACGCCCGTTTCCAGGCGCTTGGCCTCAGCCTCGGTCACCTGCTGGCTCACCCGCGCCAAATAGACCTTTTCCACCTCCGAGGAGGGGTGGAGCATCCGCTTGGTCAAATCGCCGTCATTGGTGAGCAATAAAAGGCCCTCGCTGTCATAGTCCAGCCGCCCTACCGGATACAGCCGCGCGGGAAACTCCCGAAACTTGTCCAGCACTGTGGCGCGGCCCTCCGGGTCGCTGGCCGTGGTCACTTCGCCCGCAGGCTTGTGATAGAGGATATAATGCTTTACAGCCTCCGGCGTGACGGTTTTCCCGTCCAGTTGCACCGTCTGCCCTTCCTGGACCTGCACGCCCATGGCGGTCACCGTTTCCCCATCCACGCTGACTCTGCCGCTTGTAATCAGCGCTTCCGCCGCCCGCCGGGACGCCACCCCGCAGGATGCCAAATACTTTTGTAGCCGCATATTGATCTCCCTTAGGCAAAAAATCGGTAAAACGAGAGGGCGCTGTCCCGAAGGGGCGCGGGGGTTGATTCCTGCTCCGGATCCGCGCGGCGCTTCAGCTTGTCTACGCCCCCCAGCTCAAACCCGCTGCTTTCCAAAAACTGGCAGGCCACGGGGTTGCGGTCGCTCACCTCCGCGCAAATGCCTTTTAAGGCTCGCTTCCCCGCCCAGTCCAGGCAGGCGGTGATCAGCTCTTTGCCCACGCCCTGCCTGCGCGCGGAAGCGTCCACCCGAAGATCCACCAGCTCGCAAAGCCGGTAGGACGCCGGTTTGGCCACCAATTGCCCCATGAGCTTTTCCGCCTGAAAGGCAAAAAAGCATACCCAATCGGCATGGGATGCTAAGGTTTCCCGCGTAAGCCAAGCGGGAGTTGGCCAGCTCCGCCATTCTGCGGTGGAAAGCGGCGTGTATTCCAATTGAAACCCTCTGCGATTCACACGCACCTGAACCCATTCCCCCGCCAAATATCGGGCGTCGGACTGGTTCAAGTGCTGCCAGGTCTGCTCATTGGGGGGAAGGATGGTGAACATAACCGCTCCCCGCGGGGGTGAAAATTGCCGTAGGCAACCGCCCGCATGATCACAGCATACCAAAAAACCGTCAAAAAGACAAGGGAACGTTGGCCTTGCGTTCCTGCGCTCCCTAGTCGGAGATGGTTTGGTAGGGCAGCCAGTTTTTCATCATTCTCTCCAGTTCAAACCCGTAATCCCGCTGGGAAACAGCGTCTAATAGCACCAATGGCGTGGCGGCGATCACTTGACCCTCCAGTACCAGCCGCGCCTCGCCCACCGTTTCTCCGGCCTTAAGCCCCGCCTTGACCCGTTCGGGCAGCTCGATCTCCACTTCTGGAATCCATCCCCGCTGCACTGGGGCGCATAGGTCCTGCCCCGCCACAACATGGGCCATTTCCTCGCGCCCTTCCGCCACGGGCAGCGCCCGAATGCTTTCGCCTGCCTGGAAGGCCGTAAACTCTTCGTAAATGTCAAAGCCCGCGTCCATGATGCGGCCCGCCTCCTCAAACCAGTTGCCGCAATTGAGCACCACGCCGATCACCTCCAGCCCCTGGCGCTGGGCCCCAAAAACCAGGCAGCGCCCCGCGGCCTTGGTGTAGCCGGTCTTGATGCCTGTAGCGCCCTCGTATTCGCTCAGCAGCCGGTTTTTGTTGTTAAGGATTCGGTCATAGGTTCGCCCTTCCCAGGGGATGGACGCCCGCTGGGTGCTGACCAAGGTTCGGAATTCTTCATACTTCATGGCCTCTCTAGCGATCAAGGCCAGCTCATGGGCCGTGGTTTGATGCCCTGTGGCAGGCAAGCCATTGGGATTGGCAAACACGGTTTTCTCACAGCCCAATTCCCTGGCCCGTTGGGTCATTTGCTGGCAAAATTCGTCCACGCTGCCGCCAATATGCTCGGCAATGGCCATGGCCGCGTCGTTGCCGCTGGCCAGCATGAGCCCATACAAAAGATGCCGCAGGGTGATTTTTTCCCCCAGGTTTAAATAAATACTGGTTCCCGGGATCCCGTAGGCATTCTTGGACACCGTAACAACCTCGTCCAGCCGCCCATATTCCAACGCCATCAAAGCCGTCATCACCTTGGTGGTGGACGCCATGGGCATAGGCTCGTTTTCATTATGCCGAAGCAGGATCTTGCCTGTTTTGCGCTCGATCAGAACCGCGGCCTTGGCGCTGGAGTCAATGGCTTCCCCGCCCTCCTCCGCCCGCGCGTTACCGGTAAAAAACGCGATGGCGGCGCAAAAGAACAAAAGCATAATGGATTTGATTTTGGCCATGCCGCTGTGCTCCTTACTGATCCAATGGATCGGTCAGATCGTCCTGAAGGTCATCGGAGAGATCGCCCTCCATAAAAGAGGTGGAAAACGTCTCCGGCGGCACTTTGCTGGAAAACATGCGGCTTTTGAGCGATTTGCGCGGCTTCATGCCTTTTTCTTCCTTGTCCATCTGCTTCACATCGTCCAACAGCTGCGGAATCAAATCCACCATGCGCTCCATGGCTCCGCTGGCCTGGGCGGGAAGCATCTTCACCGTGCCATCCCCCACCACCAAAAAGCCCACGGGCTGCACAGAAACCCCCGCGCCGGTACCGCCCGCAAAAGGGAACTTCTCACTGGGCACGCTGTGGGCGCGCTGCTTTTCGTCCGCCGCATACTCTCCGCCCCCCGCCACAAACCCAAAGCTCACCTTGGAAACGGGGATAATGGTGGTTCCCTTGCTTCCCAGCACCGGGGAACCTATCACGGTGTTCACATCCACCATGCTGCGGATGCTGTCCATGGTGGTTTGCATCATATTATCAATGGGGTGCTGTTGCATGTTCATCCTCCTCCATACTCAGGGGCAAGCCTATACTCTCTTCGCCGCGTATCCTCTGATACCGCACAATTGCCCTGGATGTCACTAGAGCTAGACTGCCCAAACGCGCGAACAATATTCCCCCAATCACCGCCTGGGTGCCTTTGCCCGAGAAATCCGCCTGGGCTGTCAATTCCACCTCCGCAAGCGGAAAACCGATATGGCGAAAAACATCCATGGCTGTGGCCGCCACAACATAGCCTACGGCCGTGGCCGCGGCATCGGGAAACGCCACATGCAGCCGGACCCATAAGCGGCGGACATGAACCGAGCGGCGCAAAGAGCGCCAAAATGGCCTGGACAGGAGAAGCCGCCATAATGCGGGTTTGAGCTTCAGCAAAGAGGGCACCGGCTCATATGCCTCCGCAGCCTCCGGCTTGCGTTCCTTTCCACGGCCTGCCTTTCCCCAGCGGAACCGCCGCCCGCCCAGCCGGAGCCCCGTCACATTGACCTGTACGCGGTATGCCCATCTTTCCCCAACCCGAAGCTCCACCGTCAGCGTCATGGGCAAAATCAGCACAGCGTAGAGGCATAGAAACAGCAGATAGAAATTCACCACATCACCCCTTTGCCGTCTTTTCCAGTTTGCCACCAGCAAGCGTCCTGTATACGGACGCGATTCTTGGCCCTTTGTGAAAGAAAGCATTTGATCTTCCCTGAAAAATAGGGTAAAATACGGATATCTTTTGATATGAACACAAATGTTAGGATGGATGCAGATGCTAAAGGTTTCCACGCCCAGCCGACTGTGCCTGTTTGGAGAGCATCAGGACTATTTGGGTTTGGATGTGATCGGCCTTGCCATTGACCTGCGGTTTTCCGCGCAGCTCACCCCCCGAAACGACAACCGGATCGTCATTCGCATTCGGGACTCAAAAATCAGCACGTTGAACGAAGGCAACCCCAATTCCCTCTATCAGTGTTTTGATATGGATTTGACGCAGCCCATTGTGTACGAAAAGCAGCGGGATTATTTGCGAAGCACCGTCAATGTGATGCTGAAGAACGGCTATCCGCTGGAGGGCGCGGATATTCAAATGGATTCCACCATTCCCATTGGCAAGGGCATGTGTTCTTCCAGCACCATGATCGTGGTGCTCATCAAAGCGCTTTTGGAGCAATTGGGCCATCCTGATAAGGACGACCCCAGCCGCATCGCGTATTTGGGGTATGCGGCGGAAGTGCTGGAATTTCAAGAGCCAGGCGGGATGATGGATCATTGCATCTCCGCCCTGGGCGGCTTGGTGCATCTATGCTTTGCCAAGGGCATGACCTTTACGCCCATCCGCCGGCAGTTGGAAGGTTGCTTTATTCTTTTTGATTCCCTCACGCAAAAGGATACCACCCGCATTTTGGCGGAAAGCAAAATCCCACAGTTGGAAGCCCTTCAGCAGCTTCTTCCCTATGGGGTGACCTCTGTACGGGATTTTATGGGAAAACCGGAGCTTTTGGAATTGCTCAGCCAATTGGATTCCTTCCACGCCCGCAAGCTCAAGGCCGGCATTGAAAACCATCGGCTGTTTTTGGAGGCCTTGGAGGGGCTGAAACGGGACGTCTCCCCCGCTGTGCTGGGCGCGCTTCTTTCCCAGCACCATGCGCAGCTGCGGGACGGCTTGGGCATTTCCACCCCCGTGATTGATCAAATCCTGGATACGGCCCTTTCCCATGGCGCCTGGGGCGGAAAAGTCAACGGCTCCGGCGGCGGCGGGTGCTGCTTTGCCTACGCCCCCCTGGGCCGCGCCGATGAAATCATAGAGGCCATCACCGCCTTAGGATATCCCGCCCGCATCTTGAAGCAGGATAACGGGGTCCGGGTAGACGCGTAACGCAAAAGGCTCCGCGAGGCATTTCGCCCGCGGAGCCTTTTGCGCTCTGATTCTCTTTTCTTATTCTGCCTCCGCCGCCAAGGTCTGCGGCTTTTTTTCCGTCGTCACAGGCATGCGGGTTTTGACCGTCACGTTCAAAAGCGCGAAAATCAACAAGAGGACAATGGCCGCAAGGATCATGGCCATTCCCCCCGTAAACCCAAAGGCGTCGGCCATAGAGCCCACCAAGGTGGGCATCAAAATGGCCCCGGCGGAGCCCATCACAAGCAACGTGCTGGTGGCCATGGAATATGTGTTGGTAAAAATGCCCGCATCCGAATAGATCATCGGGCAAATGCCCGCCATGCAAAACCCAAGTCCCACAATGCTGACCGTCACCACCGCCACGGAATTGCCAAACAGGAGCAGCGCAAAAAACCCAACGACGCACACCGACGCGATCAGCATCAGCTTCTTTTGCGGGATCTTCGCGGACAAGAGCGCGCAAGTCAGCCGCCCCAGCAGGATCACCACCCACAAAAGCGTGGCCATGGACTGGCTATAGGCCTTGATGGCCGTCGCCGTATTTTCAGGAAACGCCAGCAAAAGAGCGGGCTTATTTTGCAAATACGTCACCAGCCAGCCATTGATGGAGTATTCGGCGCACAAATAGAAGAACATCATCATCCCCAGGATCAGGAAGCTAGGGTTCTTCAAAAAGACCATGGTGGACTGGGTTTTGTCCTTGCGGTCCGGCCGGTCGTCCTCCAGGGTAAGGCGGGAGAATCCCCATACCGCCAGGCAGGATAGCGCCGCCACATACATGAGCCCCATGCGCCAGCCCGCCAAGCCGTTTAGCGCCAGAAATATAAGCGGGGCCGTAAAAGCGCCCGTGGCAAAGAAGGCGTGCAAAAGATTGGCGGCCACAGGGCTGCCGCCGGAGACACGGTTTACGGTGCCATTATTGAAATTGGTCACGCCCCCGCGGCCAATCCCCGTGAAAATGAAGCAAAGAATCAAAAACAAGGGGTTGCCCCAAAGGGCCATGAGCACAAAACCTAAGAACGTAAACGCGGAAAGCGCCACGATGCTGCGGCGGCGGCCCAATAGCAGCGGAATCAAACCGCTGGTAAAGCCGGCAATCAGGTTGCCCATGGAGTGCGCGGAAATCATCATACCGCTCTGGGTGTCTGTGAGGTGATACGCGGCTTTTAAATCCGGCATCACCGAACCGATCATCAGCGTCAGGGTTCCATTGACAAAGAAGGCAAAAAAGCAGGTGAGCAGCGTGCGCTTTTGATCCTTGGTGAGCCGTCGAAAGAGTGTCAGCATTCAGGTCGGTCTCCTTTTCGCATCAACAATGAGAGGGATGCCCTTGGGGCACCCCTCTTTTATATTCCTCACGGGCGGTCAAAACCCTTTTATACTGCCCTTGCAAATCCTGCGCTGCCGAGCATGGCCACTTTTCGCTTGGCAGCAGGGCAAAAAGCATAGCCAGCGATTGGGCAAACCCACGCGCATGATGCTCTTTCCCCCGATAGCTTTGGCTATACGGACCCCTTCAGTGCGGTTGCCTCGCGGGGCTTATCACTCGTAACGATCTTTTTCTGCAGAAACTCTACAAAGAGCGCAAACAACAGGATGGCTCCCTGAATAACCTGCTGTACAAAATCATTAACGCCCATAACCCCCATGCCATTGGAAAAGATACCGATGACAAGGACGCCAAGAATAGCGCCGCTGGCTTTCCCCTCTCCGCCGCTGGTGCTTACGCCGCCTAGGCAGGCTGCGGTAATGCACTGGAACGCATAATTAGCGCACGCAGAGCCGGTAGCGCTCATGGTACGGGAGAGATACAGCACGCCTGCGATCCCGTAGAAAAAGCCTGCGATGATGTGGATATAGACAACGGTTTTGCTCGTATTAATGCCGGCCAGTCTGGCCGCTTCTCTATTGCCGCCAATCGCGTAAACATGGCGGCCAAAATATGTTTTTGACAGAATATAAATACCGGCGACGGAAGCAATGATCAAAATCAATCCCATCAAAGGCATGAATCCAAACAAATATTCTGTGGCAAACACAGAAATTTTAGAAGTGATAAATCCCCCCAGCACCTTGCCTCCGCTGATCAGCCATGCCGCGCCTTGGTAGATATTCATGGTCGCTAGGGTGATTGTAAAAGCGGGGATCTTCAATGTGTTCGCCAGCAAGCCGTTGATCGTACTGCAAATGGCCGCCACCAGCATGCCAACGATGATCACCAGCGGCAAGGGCGCTCCGGCTTGCAGGAGCTTTGCCATGATGACGATTTCCAAGGCGATAATGGAACCGATGGAAAGATCGACGCTTCCTGAGATCAGCACAAATGAAATGCCGACCGCAGCCACGCCAAGAATGGAAATTTGTTTGAGAATATTGCCGAAGTTCCCAATGGAGCGGAATGCAGGCGAAATCGAAGTAAAGGCGATGAGCAAAACCAACAGAACAAACCACATGCCCACTTTTTTCCAAAGTTTCAACGCCATTTCCAATGTTGTCTCCTCCTTATTGACCGTAACGCTCTTAGGCGGGCTGTCCGGATGCGAGTTTCAAAATGGCTTCCTGTGACAAGGCGTCTCTTGGGAGCTCACCAGCGATGCGTCCTTCATGCAAAACGATCACACGGTCCGAAAGGCCGATGACCTCCTCCATTTCAGAGGAAATCATGATGATAGACTTGCCGTTTTCGGATAATTCCCTGATCAAATCATAGATTTCCTGTTTGGCCTTGACATCAATGCCGCGTGTGGGCTCATCAAAGATGAGGATATCCGCATCGGTTGCCAGCACCTTTGCAACAACCACTTTTTGCTGATTCCCACCGCTCAAATTTTTTAAATTCTGTTGGAGAGAGGGTGTTTTAATCGCTAGCCTATTTTGATAAGTAAGCGCAAGTTCCCTTTCCTTCTTTTTGTGAATCACCAAACCACGGGAGACCTTTTTGAGCGAGCTGAGCGTAATGTTCCAGGCAATGCTCTGGTTCAGCAAGCCTCCATGGCGTTTTCGATCTTCTGGGATCAGGCCGATTCCATTGTCCAAGGCAATGGCGGTGGACTTCATTTCAATGGGTTTTCCGCGAAGGCAGATGGTCCCTTTTTCCTTGCTAGCCGCGCCATAAATCAGCTGCATCGTTTCCGTTCTTCCGCATCCCAAAAGCCCTGCAAATCCAAGTATTTCGCCTTGCCTTAACACAAAAGAAATGTCCTGGGCGCCAGCTCCCGTAAGGCCCTTGACTTCCAAAACGGGTTCGCCAACAGGGGTCATGCGCAGGGGGAAATTCTTCTTCAACTCGCGGCCGATCATGTGCCTGACCAGTTCATCCTGGTTGGTTTCCCTTGTATTCAAGGTGGTGATCAGCTTTCCGTCCATCATGACAGATACCCTGTCCGAAACCCGAAACACTTCATTCAGACGATGGGATATATAAATGATGGCGGTACCCTGCTTTTTCAGTTCAGCCATGATCTGCATCATACAGTCGATTTCGTTATTGGTCAGGGGCGCGGAAGGCTCGTCCATAATCAGCAGCTCAACATTTTCGGCTACCGCGCGCGCAATTTCCACAATTTGCTGCATCCCTACGGACAATTCGCTGACCAGCTTTTTAGGATCCAATTTCACGCCAATGCTATCCGAAATCGCTTTGGCGTCCTTTTGCATTTTGCTGTAATTGATCCGATACCGGCTATATTTGTAGCCTTCCGTGAAAATCAAAATATTTTCCGCCACCGTCAGGCCTGGAAAATGATTAAACTCCTGATAAATACAGCCAATGCCTAATTTTTTTGCCTGTTGGGGATTCAGGTGAGGATAGGACTGCCCTTTAAAAAGGATGCTTCCGCTGTCAGGCGTAATGGCCCCTGTAATCACTTTAATAAAAGTCGACTTGCCCGCTCCGTTTTCACCCACAATCGCGTGTATTTCCCCTTTACGGATCGACAAAGAGACATCATCCAAGGCTTTGACTCCAGGGTAGGTTTTGGTGATGTTGCGCATTTCCAAAATGTTTTCCGGCATATTCTTTCCTCGCTTTAGCAATAAGCATATGCGAGAGATGGTGGTGCATCTCTCGCATATACCCTATTGGCTCCAGAGCTGCGGATTACTTGATGTCAATGTTTTCCAAGGAGATGGTGGTGGTGGGAATCGCGATGCTCTCCTGATAAGCATATTCGCCATTGCACAGCTTGGGAACAACCTCCAGCAACGTCTCCGCGCAGGAAGAAGAGGTGCAGTAGGAGGAGAAGCGGAAGGCCGTGCCAGCGGCGCACAGCTCACGGAAAGAGTTTCCAGCGTCGATACCGGTGATGATCTGATCAGGATCGCTGCCCTTGCCGGCATTGTTTAGCGCCTGGTAGATACCGATGGCGGCATCGTCAGCGTTGGCCAGCCAAATCTTTACGTTGGGATGCGCCTGGAGGCAGTTCTCCACAAAGGTAACGCCCGCGTCCGCGCCAACGGCGCCCTGGTTGTACACAACCTTGAAGTTGTAATCGGTGTTGGCTTCCAGGAGTTCGCCGGTATGCGCGCAGCGATAATCGCAGTTTTCATTGCTGGGATGGCCGGCAACCGCAACTTCGATAACGTCCAGATCTTTGTACAGATCTTTGTGGGTGTCTACATACTCGATGATCTTTTCATAGTTGGCAACAGCGCGCTGCTCCGGGGAGTCGCCAATAAACACGGTTCCGCAATTGGTGCTGGAAGGCATAATGTAACCAATCCACGGAATTCCCGCTTGCTCGGATTTCAGCCGAAGGTCAAGGAAAGCGTCAGGCTCATCAGCGTAAAGCATGATCACATCCCACTCGCCAGAGGTGATGAGGTTTTCGATGGTGGCGAGCTCCACTTCGGTGCGGGTGTCGAAATCGGCAGGGCCAAACAGTTCAATTTCCATGCCGGCTTTGTTCAGAATGGGCTTGAGCACCGCATAGTCATTGGAGAAGTACTCGGCGCCAAGCCAAGAAGCAACATAAGCGATCCTGTACACGCCATCCGGATTGCCGGCAGGAACGTAATTGCCAACGGGTTCGAGAGCCATGGCATTGAAGCAACTGAGCGCCAGAACGAGAAGGATTGCCAATGCGAGAACCTTTTTCATCGTATGCCTCCTAGATATATTTTTTATTTCAAAGCACCCTTGCACCCAGGTGCATTTGATCGCCCTTATGTGATGGAAAACTTTATTTTGTTGTGAACGAATCGTCCCGCTGGTATGGGATCATTTTATGATGTGCTGAAAATTAAATCAATGGAATCGAGCCACTTTGGGAATAATTTTATGCTTTTTGCCGATTGTTGAATCAATTTTCAAACAGTCTCGGCGAGCCACGTTTCCCAAAAACCGATCGCAAAAGCAAGGATTCCGGCTGGCCGGAATCCTTGCTTTTGCATTTCACCAATCCTTCTGTTGGCTAGCAATACTATTGCTGCTTCAAGGCCAAATCCGATTATCTCTCCTTGCCCTTCATGCGAGCCAGCAGCTTGTTATGCTCCTTGAGAACCGCTTTGGCGGTTTCGATATCCGTATAAAGAAGGTTCACGATATTGCCACGCAATAGCCCTAAGATGGCTTTGGCCTTGTATTCGCCAACGGCTATGCAGATGCGCTTTTTCTTTTTGGCCAACTCCTTGATGGGCAAACTCATCAGCCGGTCATACAAATGCGTGTGAAACTCCGCCCCGTTGATATCATAGGTTCTTCCCGCAAAGTTACCAGCTCCGTTGAAGCTGCGCAAATGATCAATCACATCATTCCCCAGGTCTATCAGGTAGGTGTTTTGCATATCAAAAGGTCCGACTGAAAAAATGACCGTTTGGGCTTCTTGCAAAAGCTCATTCACTTGTTTGATGTTGTAATCCTCCAGGAGGATGTTTTTAATGTCCGGAGTCTGAACCAAGAGGGGGCAGGGAAGCACGTATCCTGTGGCATTGAGCATGGTGGATAGCTTTTCGATAATATGGATGGCTTTCATCGAGCGGATGGAACCATTCACAAATCCATTCAGCATACAGATTTTCACATTGGATCGTTCGATGGGTTCATTGATGTTTGCGGCCAAGTACTCAATGGTTCTCCCCCATGGAACGCCGATGATTTCGTTGTCCTGAACATTCGAAAAGATTTCTTTGGCCGCAAACGCGCATATATCATTCAGCCGAACCATATCCGAATCGACATAGGTTGGCAAAATCACGCATTTGATCCCAAAGGTCTGCATGAATTCATCCGCCAGCACTTCATCCGCTTCGCCAAAATCATGGATGCGAAACTCAATGTACCCCATCTCAATCGATTTTTTGATCAATCGTGACACGGTGGACTTGGAAATGTACAGATTTTTTGCGATCACATCCTGGGGCAAGCCAAGCTGATAATACTGCTTTGCCGCATTCATCATCAAAACCCAATTTTCGCTTCCATTTTTCATGCAATCACCCACTTCTTCAATTACCCTAAAAGGTAAGTAGCCGATACTTGATCATACCTCTTTTTTTCTCTTGGAGCAAAAGATAAATCAAAACGGCAGGGAGAGAGCACTTACTTTTTAGAAACGAAAGGCGTTTTGTTATTCTTGGATCAGCTTTCGGGTAGCGCTTGCCCCAATCCTGTTGGCGCCCGCCTGAATCATCGCCAAAGCCGTTTCACGGCTGCGGATACCGCCGGCAGCCTTCACGCCCATCTCAGGGCCCACTGTTTCGCGCATCAGTTTCACATCTTCCACCGTCGCACCCGCCGCTGAGAAACCGGTGGACGTTTTGACAAACGCGGCTCCGGCATTCTTCGCCGCAATACAGGCCTTCACCTTCTCTTCATTGGTCAGCAGGCATGTTTCAATGATCACCTTGACCGCCGCCTGACCGGCGGCCTTCACCACCGCCGCAATATCTTCCTGAACCGCCTCCCACTCGCCAGCGCGGGCAAGCCCAATGTTGATCACCATATCAATCTCCTCGGCGCCGCTTTCGACCGCCGCTTTGGTTTCAAAAGCCTTGGCTTGCGTTAACATGGCCCCCAAAGGGAAACCGACCACACAGCAAGTCATCACGCCGCTGCCCTGCAAAGCCTTGGAAACGGCCGAAGCCCAGTATGAATTGACGCAAACGCTTGCCGTGCGGCATTCTTTGGCCTCTTGGCATGTTTGAAGGATCTCACTTGGGGTGGCATCGGCCTTCAAAAGCGTATGGTCAATCATAGATGCGAGTTGATCATCCAATTGGGTTCCCTCCAAACTATTCCAAATTTGAATGCAATTGGCCCATCAGCCGGTTCGGATTTACAATGCCCAGCTTTTGAGCGGTCATACATACCAATAGATCCCCCAGGAGTAAGGTTGCCTGCTCAAAGGAAGTGGCCCCGATTTGAACAGATTCCTTGATGGATTCGTCTGACAAGGCCAGGCAAATATCACTGATTTTTGCAAGCGTGGAGGCTTCCTGCAGCGTAATCAGCGCTACGCTGGCTCCCGCTTTTTGGGCCTTCTCCGCAATCATAACAATGGTTGGCGTTTCGCCGCTGCCAGATGCGATGAGCAAAAGATCGCCCCGGGTGATCGCTGGCGCGGTCACTTCTCCTACCACATGCGCCGTCATGCCGATATGCATAAAGCGCATGGCCATACTGCTCAGCATCATCCTGGATCGGCCCGCCCCGGCAAAAAAAATTCGTTTGGCCTTGATCAACGCGTCGATCCAATGGTCGACTGCCGCCGGATCAACGGTGCGGAGCAAATTCTCCACTTCACAAATCACCGCAGAGAGTCCTTTTTGAAAGTCTGCGCCCGTCATTCCCGTACACTTCACTTTCCGTCAAACTGCGTGATTTGTTGCTGAATCTCAATTACGGCGGCGCGAACATCGGGCGCGGAGCAAAGCGCGCTGCCCATAATCACAATGGCAGGTCGCTGCCACAAATAGGGCCACAAGGTCATGTTGCTGATGCCGCCGGCAACAGCGGCCTTTTCAGGCGCAATGGCAGAGACGAGGACGCCCAGGTCTTTAAGCGGCGTTCTGCCCTGGCTTTGCACATCCACAGCCGTGTGCACGCACACATAGTCCACGCCAAGCGCAACCAGCTCCCGCGCTCTTTGCGCAATCTCCTCCACCTGGATCAGGTCGGCCATCACCTTGCGCTGGTAGCGATGGGCGGTATCCACCACACCCTGTACGGTGGCGTTATCCGCCATGGCCAGCACCGTCACAATATCAGCGCCGGCCTTGCAGGCGTCTTCGCATTCCAGACTGCCGCCGTCAATGATTTTCGTATCGGCAAGGATTGTCAGCTCCGAATGCCTTTCCTTGATGCGGCGGACGGGATGCATGCCCTCCCGAAGGATCATCGGCGTTCCGACCTCAAAGATATCGATCACATCATGAATGGCATCGGCCAGGAGAAGCGCCTGCTCTTGCGGCATCAGGTCAACTGCGATCTGGAGCTTCGTCATAGGCTTATTCCTCAGCGCCGATCAAGATCATCAGCTTTATGTAAGGCTCCTTGCGCTGATCCACAACCTCATCAAACAGTTTTGGCACCTCATCCAGGGTGACTCTGTGGGTCACGATCCCTTCCGTCTTGTACTTTCCCGTAGCCAAATGGCTGATCACATCTCGAAAATCCTGCGGCACAAACATATTGCTGCCATAGAAGGTGAATTCCTTTTCGGAAAGATCGGGCAGATGCTTCACCATGCACTCAGGAGCCAAAACGCCAATGTTGACAACGCGCACGCCGCGCTCCGCCACTTCCATAATGGTGTCCAGCGCATCGCCCCTGTCGCCGACACAGTCGGCGAACAGAGAAATCGGTTCATCAAGCCCGGCCAAATAGCTCGCCAGCTGCCCGGTTTTCAAATTGAAGGTATCCGTAGCGCCCAGGCGTTTGGCCAAATCCAGACGATTCTGTGCGAAGTCGGCCACATACACATTCTTCGCCCCTAGGATAAACGCCGCCTCCATGGCAAACAGACCAATGCCGCCCGCGCCCATCACCAGCACGTTATCGCCCTTTTGCATGCCCTTTTTCATGCCGTGATAGGTTACGGCCATGGGTTCAACCATAGCGCCCTGCTCCATGGTGATGCTTGGCGGCAGTTCAAAAATCATATCGGCAGGGGCAATCAAATATTCCGCCTGAGCGCCGGTGGTTTGGCAACCAATCACCAGCAATTTCATGCAGTGGTTGTAGCGCTGATCGTCACAAGCGCCGCAATGTCTACAGGGCACATGGGGAAGAACCGTGACCCGGGCGCCCACGGGAAGCGCTTGCGTATCAGGGCCCACCTTTTCTACGTAACCGCTGAGCTCATGGCCCAAAACAATCGGGAAGGGGATGTATGGCTGCTTGCCATAATAGGCGGAAATATCGCTTCCACACACGCCCAGGTGGCTGACCCTTACCAGCACCTCGCCCTTTTGTGGCTGCGGAATTTCAATCGTCTGCGGCTCAAAATGCTTATAGCTTTTCAGCATCATTCGTTTCATGGCGCTCATTGGATGACCTCCCTACCCTATTTTTCTTTAACGCACTGGGATCCTGCACGTCCCTTTGCACATGTTGATGTGCTGTATTCTAACAAAGACTGTTTCGATAGTCAAACCAGGAACGATGATTTGAAAAATAATTCAACTTCATCGCAAAGGTTTGAATCTTTTTGCTATCAAGGGTGATTTTGTTGACAAAAGACGTTCGACCCATGACAATAGAATTCAAACACAAAATGGTAGAGGATAGGAGCGTTTTTGAATGCCTAAGTATTTGCTCGCACACGATTTAGGAACATCTGGGAACAAAGCTACCCTCTTCGCAACGGATGGCACATTGATTCAATCCTGCGTAAGCGGATATGGAACCCGCTATTACAATGGCAACTGGGCCGAGCAAAACCCTGAAGATTGGTGGAAGGCGGTTTGCTCTTCCACCAAAGAACTGACCCAAAACATCGATCCGGCAGACATTGGCGCTGTTGCATTCAGCGGCCAGATGATGGGATGCCTATGCGTGGATCAGCAGGGGACCCCTTTATATGCGTCCATTATCTGGGCTGATATGCGAGCTCAGGAGGCGGAAAAAGACATTGTTGAAAAAGTAGGGGCCAAGGAGTTCTTCCAAATTGTAGGGCACCGCCCTGGCGCCTCCTATTCTTTGGCAAAGTATTTATGGCTGAAGGATCATGAGCCGGATGTGTTTCAAAAAACCCATAAAATTTTGCAAGCAAAAGACTATATGGTTTATAAGCTGACCGGTCAATTCTGTACGGATTATTCGGATGCAACAGGCACCAACGCTTTTGATATCAATACATTCCAATGGTCGGATAAGGTTTTGGATGCTGTGTCGGTTCCCTGCGAGGTCTTTCCTGACGCTGTGGCCAGCACCAAGATCGTTGGAGAGATTACCGGGGCGGCGGCGGATGAATGCGGGCTAAAAAAAGGAACGCCTGTGGTGATGGGCGCTGGCGATGGCGGCTGCGGGGCGCTGGGGGCCGGCTGTGTGAAAAGCGATATGACCTATTGCTGCATGGGCACTTCCGCCTGGATTGCCCATGTTTCCGACCATGTCATTCTTGATGATGAGATGAAACTTGTCAATTGGGCACATGCGGTTCCTGGATTGATTTCCACCAATGGCACCATGCAATGCGCCGGCACATCCTATTCCTGGATGAAGGAGAACTTATGCGCCGCCGAAAGCCTTCTGGCAAAGCAAAATGGCGAAAGCATTTATGCGTATATCAACGCGGCTGTCGAATCGGCAAAACCCGGTTGCAACGGTCTGTTTTATATGCCCTACCTTTGCGGCGAAAGGTGTCCCCGCTGGGATGCGGAAGCAAAGGGCGGCTTCTATGGCCTCAAAATGGAAAACACCCATAGCGACATGCTGCGAAGTGTGGTGGAAGGCATGGGTTACAACATGCGCCTCATTTTGGACATCATGAGGAACCATGCGGTCATTCCTGAAATCTCGATCATGGGCGGGCTGGTGAAATCAAAAACAAACCTCCGCATTTTTGCCGATATCATGAACATGAAACTCAACACGTTGAACTATTACGATGAAGCGACCTCCGTTGGCGCAGCCGTTTTGGCCGGCGTTGGCGGCGGTTATTTGAAGAGCTTTGATGAAGTCGACAAGTTTTCTTGGGTGGTCGATTCTGTCCGGCCCAATGAAAACAACCGCGCCATCTACGACATGATGCTCAACCGCTTCGATGAAACCTATTATGCGATGAGAGGCGTGTACGGCAAACTTTGATCGCGGTTTTTCGCCGCAATGATTCATGCTGTGGATCCAGTGCCGCTTCATTGGCGCAAAGCCAGACAACATGGGAGATGGAAAAAATGAATGATAGGAATCAACAGGCAGAGCTCGGCTGGCTTAGAGGGTGTTGTATTGATTTTGACTTTGCCACCGGCTTGTCCTCCCAGGTACCCACTGCTCAAAGAAAGCTAAGCGAGATGCGCGGAATGTTTTTCGATGATAAGGCCTACGGCGAACTGGTTGGGCAGGAAGACAGGGTCGTGTATGCGTATCACGCGCTGGAGATTCCCCAAACGGCTGGGGATCTTTCCTTCGGCTTTTCCATCCTCTATCCTGGGAAAGTCGGCAACGAGTATCATTTCACCAAAGGCCATTTCCACAGCATCCTTGATACCGCTGAAGTCTATTTCTGTGCAAGGGGGCACGGGTACCTTCTGCTGGAAAACAAAGAGGGTGACTGCCGTATGCTGGAGATGGCGCCAGGGCGGGTGGGATATGTTCCCAGGGGATATGCCCACAGAAGCATCAATGTCAGTCAAAGCGAACCGTTCACAACCTTTTTTACGTACCGCGCAGATGCCGGTCATGACTATGCAACCATCGAAACCAAAGGCATGCGAAAGCTCCTGGTTGAGAAAGGCGGAATCCCTACTTTGGTCGATAATCCGAGATGGGCCAACCGATAAGCGCCATCTGGCGGGCGGAAGTACGACAGGATTAGGAGTATGGCTATATGGCGAACGCGCAATATGATATTCTTCGGCAAAAGGCAAAGGAAATTCGGAAATTGACCATCAAGGAGATCGGCCAGTTGAGCGTGGGGCATATAGGCGGCGCAGTTGACTTGGCTGAATTGCTGGCAGTTCTATACTATCATGTGATGAACATCAACCCGGCCGACCCTAAAATGAAGGAAAGAGACCGCTTTATTCTGTCCAAAGGCCATGGCGGCCCGGCTTTATACTCCGTTTTGGCGATGAAGGGCTATATTGCCGAGGAAGCGCTTGATACGCTGAACATGCCAGGGACCAATCTGCCCAGCCACTGCGATATGAACCGCACCAACGGCATTGATATGACCACCGGCTCGCTTGGCCAAGGCTTTAGCTGTGCGGTCGGCATGGCCATTGCCGCAAAAATGGATCACCTGCCCTCTTATATCTACACTTGCATTGGCGATGGAGAAAGCCAAGAGGGCCAAATTTGGGAGGCCGCCATGCTGGCGGCTAGCCACCAGTTGGGCAATTTGATTGCCTTCACAGATTACAATAAGATGCAGATTGATGGCTACATTGAAGAAATCAACGGCCTGTACCCCCTTGATCAAAAATGGGAATCTTTCGGCTGGTATGTGCAAAGCGTGGACGGCCACGACGTAGAGCAAATCGTTTTAGCCATTGAGAACGCAAAGAAGGCAAAGAACAAGCCCTCGATGATCCTGCTCAACACCGTCAAGGGAAAAGGTTGCAGCTTTTGTGAAAACATGCTGTCCAGTCACTCTGTGAAAAACATCACCGAAGAAATGTGGAAAGACGCCATTGCAAAACTCGACAGGGAGGACGCGTAAATGGAATGGAAACGAGAAGCGGCTGAACTGAGGCTTGCCTATTCCGATTTATTGATCGAATACGGCAAGGCGGATGATCGCATTTGTGTGGTTGAAGCAGATCTGATGTCGTCAGCTTCTACGCAGAGATTCAAGAACATCTATCCTGATCGATTGATCAACGTTGGCGTTGCCGAAGCGGATATGATCAGCGTTGCCGCAGGCCTTTCCGCCATGGGAAAGGTCCCCTTTACCCATACCTTTAGCGCATTCGCTACGCGCCGGTGCTGCGATCAAGTGACGATATCCGTTGCCTATGCTGGGTTGAATGTGAAAATGGTGGGAAGCGACCCTGGCATCAGCGCCGAACTGAACGGCGGAACGCATATGAGCTTTGAGGATATAGCGATCATGCGAAACATTCCTGGCATGGTGATCTTTGAGCCGATTGACAGTGTTCAACTAAAGAAGGTTTTCCCACAGATCATCAAACACTATGGGCCGCTTTATATCCGTCTTTTCAGAAAAAATGCTTGGAGTGTCTTTGGCGATCATGATTCTTTTGAACTGGGCAAAGGCCATATGCTCCGGCAAGGGGAAGACGTGACCATCGTTGCATCGGGCATCATGGTCAAAGAAGCGCTGGACGCGGCCGAATGCCTGAGCGCAGAAGGCATTGACGCGGAAGTGATCAACATCCATACCATCAAGCCTCTGGATGAAAAGATGATCCTGGAAAGCACGGCAAAGACCAGGTGCTGTGTCACTGCGGAGAATGCGAGCGTCATTAACGGGCTAGGCTCCGCCGTAGCTGATTGTGTTACCAACAAACAACCTTGCCCGGTACTAAAAATTGGCGTTCAGGATCGTTTTGGGGAAGTTGGAGAACTGCCTTATTTGCAAAAAGAGCTGCATCTCACCGCCGCAGATATTGCGCAAAAAGCCAAGGAAGCGATTGCGGTGAAGGCCTGCTAAACGCGGGGGCCACCGGCGGGATGCTTCATCCATGATACGCACAAGGGAGAGGCGCGCGAGGCATAAAAGGATGCTTTGCCTGGACAACTCTCCCTTGTGCGCATCAAAAGCTGAATGGACTGCCCATTTTTCACCATATTCAGGCGGCGGGGAGCGATCACCATCACGGCGAGAGTCTCCTGCTGAAACAATGGATAATCGTATTAGGGCGGATTTGAATTTTCCGCCCTTGTGCGTTGCTCACACAATAGCCACAGCTTTTCCTGCGCCGCCTCATCGTAGGCGTTTTTGTTGCAGCGGACTGCCCGCAGCTTTTCGTCGTAGTAAAAGCCGCTTCGCTTTTCTTCCGTAGCCAAAGCGGTATACACCGCTGCCATATCCTCCGGCGCGATGGAAAACTTGCTCTTGAACCGGTACATAGTTTTCAGCATGGGAGAAAGGTTGGGATAGCGGGTCAGATCGATCTTCACGTTGGTCACCCGCACGGCATAAACCGAGACGGCGGATTCCGCCAGCCGCTTCCTAAGCGCTAGGGAGAGCATCAATAGCCCCAGCTTCGTTTGATAATAGGTCTTGGCGGGGTTGTAGGATTTTTCCGCGTCCACATTGTCAAAATCAAATGTCAGGTTTGGATAAACCACCAGCCCTTGGGAAGCGATGTGGATGATTCTTCCGTCCGCGCTTTGCCGGAGCAAGGGCAGCAATTTCTCCGTCAAAATAAAGGGCGCGAGAAGATTGGTGCTGAATTGCGCCTCATTGCCTTCTTCTGTGATCAACGGTTTTTTGCGGGAAATATCAAAATCCGCCGCGTTATGGATCAGGATGTCCAATGCGCCAAATTCTTGTATAAATTCATCGGCAAAGCGGCAAGTATCTGCAGTGAGCGCCAAATCTACCCGCCGCGCAAAAACCTGCTCATTGCCAGTGGTTTTGCGGATCGTTTCAGCGGCAGCCTCCGCTTGCCCAAGGTTGCGGCAAGCCAAAATCATACGAATGCCCTTGGCCGCCAGTTGCGTGGCCGCGCTTTTGCCGATGCCGGAGTTAGCCCCGGTGATGATACAAGTGCGCATCTCATTGCCTCCTATCCTGCTTGAACGGACTTTTGTGTTTGCTGCGTTCAGTATACTGGTTTTTTCCCCGCAATTCAATCGTTTTCGCAGCCCGTCCATGCCATTGCGACCACAGATGGTCACATGGATACGCCCGCCTGTTGCCAACTCAAACTATATTTACGCTACTCTTTGTGGTATGATCAGTTCATTGGTTGAGGAGTTGATCCCATGGACCGTAAGCGTCAAATGCTGCGAGCCGAACCCTTCCCATTGATGCCTGGCCATGGTTGGCAACGAACGGCTGGAAGAAACCATTGATCCGGAGCTCGCCATGGAACGGGCGCTGGAAACTTATGCACATAAGGAGTATACTAGGGAACGGATCAACCCGCGCCTGCAGGCGATCCAGGCACGCAAGGAGCTTGCGGATGAGTGGGATCACCGCGGCGTTACAACAGCCAAGCGCAAAAAACAACCATCACTTCACGGAGGCAACCGCTATGAACGATGTACTCAAAACCATTGCTACCCGATATTCCTGCCGCGCCTTCACAGAGGAAATGCCAAGCAAAGAAATCTTACAATCTATCGCCACCGCAGCCATCCAAGCGCCTAGCGCCATGAACCGTCAGCCTTGGCGGGTCATCGTGGTCACAAACCCAGAATTGATCCGCGATATGGAAGCAGAAGGCATGCAAGCCCTGGCTGCCATGGAGGACCAGACCCTGTACAACCGCATTTTATCCCGTGGCGGCAAGCTGTTTTACAACGCTCCCTGCCTTGTGATGGTGCCCATTGATCCCGCCAACCTTACGGGCTCCGCCCTGGACTCAGGCATTCTGTGCGAGAACATTGCCTTGGCCGCCACCTCCCTGGGGCTGGGCAGCGTCATTTGCGGGCTATCTGGTCTTGCGTTTGCGGGGGGAAGGGCGAAGGAGTTTAAGGAGCGCCTTGGCTTCCCGGAAGGCTTTGAGTTTGGCATGGGCATCCTTCTGGGGTATTGTGCCAAGGAAACCGCTCCCCATGAGCCGGACACTTCAAAGATTATGTTTATATCCTAAGAAAGGGGCGAACCGTCAAATGGCGAAACCAAGGGCGTATACCTATCCTTTTGCGGACATTTATGGCCTCCTGGTCAAGAAAGCCGAGGGCAAAGGCCGGTTCAAAGAAGAATTGGATCAGGTTATTTTCTGGCTGACCGGCTATGATCAGGACTCCCTGCAAAAGCAAATCTCCAGCGGTGTGGACATGGAAACCTTCTTCCATCAAGCCCCGCACATGAACCCTAACGCCAAGCTCATCACAGGCGTGATCTGCGGATACCGCGTAGAAGAGATTGAGGACGCGATCATGCAAAAAATCCGCTGGCTGGATAAGCTGGTGGATGAGCTGGCCAAGGGCAAACCCATGGAGAAGATTCTCCGCAAATGACGAGGCCACCGTGGAAGCCCACGACGACCCTGCCCTCAGGGATGACAACATGGATGCCGCAGGGCATGTGGATGTGAATGCTGGATGGTTTCGCGCTGTATCGCCGCTACACGGGTACTTTATCCATGAGGAGTTTACCAATGAACTTGCTGCTACGGATGGTTCGTGCCTCGCTAGGACTTTTGCTGTTTGGATTTGGGATATATTTGACCATTCAAGCCAACATCGGGCTTGCGCCTTGGGATGTGTTCAGCATGGGGCTGTCCAAGCATTTGCCAATGAGCTTTGGCACGGCAAGCGTGGTCATCAGCTTGCTCATCGTCCTGGTTGATCTGCTGATGAAGGAGAAAATCGGGATCGGTACGCTGCTGGACGCAGTCATCGTAGGCAAAAGTGTAGATCTGTTCCAAAGCTGGGGCGTAGTGCCGCTCCAACAGAGCCTGCCCTCCGGCATCGGTGTCATGCTGATCGGTCTACTGCTCATGAGCTTTTCCCAGTACCTGTACATGTCCGCCGCGCTTTGCTGCGGTCCGCGTGACGCCATGCTGGTGGGCATAGGCAAGCGGGTACGCGCTTTGCCCATTGGGCTGGTCAACATCTTGATCCAGTTGGCTGTATTGCTGGTGGGCTTTTTACTGGGCGGACAGGTGGGCATGGGCACGCTGGTTTCCGTCATCGGCATCGGGTTTACGATGCAGCTGGTTTTTCGATTGCTGCGCTTCGAGCCCCGGGATGTGGAACACCAGGGGCTCGGCTGGAGTCAGCGTGCAGCGGCCAAAAGCTAAGTTGTGAGCAGCGCATGGCATACCTAGCCGATCACCAAAGCGCTTGGCATGCCGCCCCCCGATGATAGATCCAGAGCACCATATTATAAAGAAGGAATGATGCTTAGATGACGATTGCCTTTTTCTCCGCAATGCTCGCATGGAACTTGGCCGTTTTTCTTCTTTATGGCGTAGACAAGGCCAAGGCGAAAAAGGGACGCCGCCGCATCTCTGAAAAGACGTTGCTTTTCTCCACGCTGCTGCTTGGTGGCATCGGCGGCTTTGCGGGAATGTATGTGTTTCACCATAAGACCCGGCACTTGAAATTCCGCATTCTGGTACCCATTGGCTGCATCCTGACCCTTGCGGCCATCCTGGTCTATCTGCACTTTGTGGTGGGAGCCTTTTAAGAGCAGAGAGCACCCCTCCTGCTCGTCTCCGAAAATTCGCCCAAATGACAACGCATGTGGAGGTACAAATGGTGAAACTGTGGCAAAAAGATCATCTACTGATGCTTGCGCCGCTTCCGGCGGTGGTGATCGGCGCAAGCGTAATGCATCAAAACGCAATCAGCCCTCTTGTTTATGGGCAAAATCTCATTTGCTATCTTGTGTCAGGACTTCTCGTGCTTTTCCTGACCGCAAAACCGACGTCTGCCAAGCGTGGCAATCGATTCTACCTTGCTTTGCTTACTGTGGGATGTCTGGCGCTGGCAGGGACTTTTCTGGATCATGGGCTGGAAAATGTCCATCGGTGGCTGGCCATCGGGAATTTTCGCCTGTATATCGCCAGCCTCGTTATCCCGTCCATGATCATCGGTTTGGGTCAACTTCTATCCCGAAAAAGGTTGACGCTCCTCATTGCCGCGCTCATGGCGCTGCTGCTGCTCTTTCAGCCGGATGCATCACAGCTATCAGCCTTTGTGGTTTCCGTGGTTTTTTTGGTTTGGATGCAGGTGAAGCAGCCACTTTTGAAGTGCGGTGTAACACTGCTATCCGCCGCCGCTATGGTGTATTCGTGGATGCATCTGGATGTCTTAGCGCCTGTGGCGCATGTGGAAGGTATTTTGCGAATGGCACAAGAGATGGGAACAGCGTGGTTCTGGTTGGGCATTGGCTCCTTGATCCTCTTGCCGGTGCCGTTGCTAGGGTTCTCCAGAAACGCTACGCCCGCGAAGGCCGTTGGTCTATACTATCTCATTGTTTTGATGTCTACCTTCTTTGGAAATTTTCCCGTACCGTTTATGGGATTTGGTGTCTCGCCCATTTTGGGATACCAATTGGCGTTATTCTTTTTGCGCAGAGAAAGACAAGAACTGGGTTGAGTTGAGTTAAGTTGAGGGCGGGGTGAATCGCAAAGTGCATTCGCAAGCGCCGCTAGCAAAGAAAAAGGGAGGCTGAAGAGCTTCCCTTTTTCTTTGCTATGCCCATAAGCCCGCCACGTTGGGCTTTTCTATCCTATCCAAAACAACACATTTTACATGGCGGTTACTTCTCAAAGTCATATTGACATGATATAATCATACCCATACGTCACTACCAAAGGTTCCCGTTTCTGCGCACCAAATTCGGGCGT
>JAVBVF010000062.1:0-11805 GCA_031554475.1 Eubacteriales bacterium
TGGTGAACAATGCGGGCATCATCAAGCGGATGCCAATGCTGGAGATGAGCGCTGCCGATTTCCGGCAAGTCATCGATGTGGATTTGAACGCCCCCTTCATTGTGGCAAAGGCGGTATTGCCCGGGATGATCGAAAAGGGCGCTGGTAAAATTATCAATATTTGCAGCATGATGAGCGAACTGGGGCGTGAAACGGTTGCCGGATACGCCGCCGCCAAAGGCGGCTTAAAGATGTTGACGCGAAACATCTGCAGCGAGTTCGGCGGAGCCAATATTCAGTGCAACGGCATTGGACCAGGGTATATCGAAACCCCGCAAACGGCCGCATTGCGCGAAAGACAAGCTGACGGCTCCCGCCATCCCTTTGATTCGTTTATTCTCAGCAAAACGCCGGCAGGACGTTGGGGTACGGTGGACGACTTGAAAGGCCCCGTGGTATTTTTAGCATCGAGCGCCTCCGATTTCGTCAACGGTCATGTTCTGTATGTAGATGGCGGCATTCTTGCCTACATTGGCAAACAGCCATAAGGCAGCGGTCGCTAAACAACGGGCTTTCGCAACCATACGCGAAAGCCCGTTGTTCTATAGTTCCGTAAAATAGTCTTTCAGGTCTGTAAAGATACGATGCCCCAGACGGGAGATGCCGCCGCTGAGGTGATTTTGGATGAGGGGGCGAATGGCGCCGATGTCTTGCTTTTCGATGGCCTCCAAAATGGCCTCGTGCTCATCCACGATCTGCCGGAAATTTTTAATTTCAACAATATCAAGCATCCGGAAACGTGTATAATGACAATCCGATTTTTGAATCCCTTCCCAGAGAAATTCTTTTCGGGTGGCGTTAAACCAAATGCCATGAAGCTGGCTATCGAGTTTGTAAAACTGGCTAGGCTCAAACCCATCCTTTTCCATCAGTTGGCGCATCTGATTGTGAACAAAACGGATTTTTTCAAGCTCCACCAAGTTGAAAAGGCGGATAAAGTCCTCCAATACAAACGTCTCCACGGCCGTGCGCTGGTAAATCATCTGATTGACAATATTGAAATCCATCAGCGTCACATAGGTTGATTTATAAGGCGCAATATTCACAAGTCCGCACAGCCGTAATTCCTGCAAGACCGTGCGAATGGGGGACCTGGAAACATCAAAGCGCGCACAGAGCTTGTGTTCGCTAAGGATGGTGCCGGGTTTAATTTTAAGGGAGATGATCTCCTCTTCGAGGATGTTGAAGATTTCCCTGCTAGCGTAGCGCTTGTCCAAATGTATAACCTCTTTGCATACAAATATTCCATATCGTCCGTCTTTTCTGCCGAAAACAGTGTATCATAGTGGAAAATCCTTGTCAAACAAAGGGGTATTGCCACAAAAGGCAACCCTGACAGCGTTGAAGCCATACACTTTTCCTCCATATGTCTTTCGAATTTTCAGTTTTTATGCTATGATTTTGGGTAAATACTGCTTTTTTCGCTCTCACCAGCAACGGCCCCCTGTGAAAGAGCTTTTTCGCAAGGGATTTTGCTTGTCGCAAGTCCGTCCAGCACACACCGATCATTTTGGCATAAAGGAGTCTCCGGCCATGAACAAACGATCCCTCCTTCTTGCCCTGGTATTGTCGTCCCAACTGGTTTTTGCCTCCGCCAAAGCAAGCGGCGCTGGATTCTCTTCAGTCGATCCAGTCCTATGGCAACGGAGCGCTGTATGCCATCAACAGCACGGTTGATTATCAGCTGGAACCGCTCTTGGCCACTGGTGTGGGCAGCGATGCAGAATACCTGGATTATGCAATGCGGACCGTCATGGACGGCCACAGCACCGAAACGACTACCACCGAGATCGGTTGCTCCACATTCACGGCAAGGACCGCGCGCGGCGAGCCGCTCTTGGCTCGCAACTTCGATCTGGCGATGCCGGTGCTGCCCATTTTGGTAAAGACCGCTCCGGCCGGTGGGTATGCCTCGGTTTCCATTGCCGATTTGGAGTTCGTTGGCTTGACCGCCTTTACGGGGATTCCCGAAGAAACCGAAGCCCGCTACGCGGCGCTATGCGCGCCCTACCTGCCCTTGGACGGGATGAATGAAACAGGGCTGGCTGTCAGCGTGATGTACTTGGATGGTGACCCGACGCGGCAAGATACCGGCAAGCCGAAAATCCTCACCATGCTGGCCATTCGTATGCTTCTGGACAAAGCCGCCACCGTGAGCGAAGCCGTGGCGCTGCTCGAAAAATATGACATGCAGTCTTCGGGCAGCAATGGAAGCTACCACTTCATGATTGCGGATCGCAGCGGAAAAACAGTGGTTGTAGAGTATCCCCAGAATCAGATGGTGGTGCTGGAGCAAAATATCGCCACCAACTTCTACCTGCACGACGGCTTTGGCCACGGTCAAGACCGCTATGAGACCATCAAGGCCGCGTGCGCCGCCGCACCCAACGGGGTGATGAGCGAAGTCGAGGCCATGGATGTGCTCAAGAGCGCTTCCCAACCATTGTCCGACGACAAAACCAGCTACACGCAGTGGTCAGCGGTCTATCATTTGGACACGCTCAAGGTGAGCATCGCCATCCAAATGGACTATGACGCCATCTATCATTTTTCCTTGGAAAAAAAGTAATGCATGGGAAAAGGAATGCCCCTTGACAGGCATGCGCCTATTCGCCTTTTGCCAATTTGACCCCGTTCTCCCCCAAGCCCTGTTCCCGGGCTTCCATGGCTTCCCTTTTTGCCTTGCGATTTTCCGCCAACATTTTGAACCCCCAGAGGATCACAAGCAAGGAAAGCACGCCTTGAATCGCGGTGCCCCATTCAATCCCAAGCCCGTCATACACAAAGGAAAGAACCCTGGGAATGTGTATGCTGCGAAGCTCGTTGCCCGCAAGCAGTTGATAGCTGGTTACTGCCGTTACGCCCAGCCAGATGAACCCAAAGTAAATCATCCCAAGCGCATTCATGGTTTTGTGGGGCTTTTGATAGGATGGGTTTTGTTGTTGTGGTTGGTTTGGGTTGGTTTGATCTTGTGTATTCATGCGTCTTCTCTTTTCTGCAAAATGATGAATTCCTGTACTCGCCGGCCTTCATGGCCGCTTTTTTCCACGTACCTGCACAAGCCCATTTGCCATGCGCCATGCTCTTGCTATGCAAAATGCTCCATACCCAGAGCTCGTGGGAGAGGGCAAGGAAACGTGATGGATGGATTATAGCATACTTTGCTTCCCATGGTCCAGGCGTTTCCGTTGTTTTTGTTTTTGCACTCTCATGTAAAATTTTCATAAAATAGCATCCGCTTTTCATGCAAACGATAGGACTTCACCGCTCCTGCCACATGCCAAGGGAAAGGCGCTGGCCGCAGCCCGCATATTCATCCGCCTCCATACAAACAAACCCGCGCTCACAGCATAGGATGAGAGCGAAAAGGAGGTTTTTTCATGTTAATGCGTCGCCATGATACGCCATCGAATATATGCACAACGAAGGGCTACTGCCAGCCCCCTTGCTGCAGGGTCCAGGGCTGTCTGCCTCCGCCCGCCTGCTGTAAGCCGATTACCCAGTACAGCGCCTATCGCAGTTGCTGTGAGGCTTCTTGCCCGCCATGCAACTGTGTCCCTTGCCCCGGCATTCGAATCACCGCTCCCCTAAACGGCGGCAGAGCCGACCCGGGAGATCCCATCCTCGGCACCGGAGAACCCTGCTGCGAAGCGGAGCTCTACACAGACGGCATCTTTGCCGGACGCGTACCTATCGACCCAAGCGGACACTGGATCTACCAGCCGCCCACGCCCTGGGAAGCAGGCGCCCACTGTGTGCGCGCTATCTTGCGATGCGCGTGCGCAAGCCTGATTCCCCCCGAGGACAACACTTGCTTTGAGGTGCCGGGGATTCAAATCACCGGGCCGGAGGACGGCGGCAGCGCCGACCCGGAGGACCCTGTGACCGGAACGGGGGAACCCGGCTGCGAAGCGGAGCTTTTTATCGACGGCGTATCTGTGGGACGGGTGCCTATCGACCCAAGCGGCAACTGGATCTACGAACCCAATCCTCCGTGGACCCAGGGCCGCCATTGCGTGCGGGCGGTGCTGCGGTGCCCGGGCAGCGCAAACCCCAATCCGCCGCAGGATGAAACCTGCTTTGATGTGGTTTTCCCCATCTGCCCGCCGCCGCCCATCGATCTGCCGGCATTGAACGAGGTCATCGCGTCCTCCAGGCCGTCCATTGCGGGGCGCGGCGTTCCAGGCAGCCAGGTGCAGGTGTGTGTTCAGGACAGCCTTGGCGTCACCGTGTTTTGTGAAATCACGGAGCTGTTTGAGGATGGCGAGTGGGGCGTTCAGTCTCCCGTTGACCTGCCAGACGGTACCTATACCGTCGTGGCTACCCAGCTGGGCACGCTTTGCAATCCCACGGACGCCTCGCGCACGTTCTCGGTCTTTACGGTGGATACCAGCTTCCTGAACGTGAATCTCATTTCGCTGGTGCGCGGCTCGGTATTCCGGACGGTGGACATGGTCATGACCGGCTCGGCCTCGCCAGACACCACGCTTTCGATCTACTATTTATTGTTGACCCCCGGACAGCCCATTCCCACCGTACCGGAGATCATTAGCTACACCGCCGCTGCCACATGAACCACCGGCCACGCGGTGCGCGGCCAGTTCACACGCCCACTCACCGCTGCCACACCGAACTTCCCCTTCACGCTGACCGGCAAAGAGAACATTGCGCCGCTGCCGCTGGAGACGGGCGTTATGGATGGCTTCAACTATGACATCTATGTGGTGGGCGTCTCCAGCGAGGGACGATCCACGGGCGTGCTGACGCTGTTTGAATCGGCCATAGGCATGCCGTTTGCCTCCGGAAACGGCATCACCGGCGATCCCTTCTTTGTGCGCATGTGCACTCCGGCGGAGATGGCGTTTTATCCTGATCTGACCCAAGGGAATCCCGGCAACCGGGCGGGCGTGACGGAAAACGCGCGCATTCTGGATAATATCGAAGGCATGCAGGCGCTTTACGACGAGACGGGCGGCGTGCATGGCATGCCCGACAGCCTGTCGCTTGTATACAGCCTGGACAGCGCGTTTGACCTGGCCAACTACTCATCCGCCTGGGGCGGCAACGGTTGGAGGCCCATCGGCAACGCGGATGCCGGATTGATTGTGCCGCCCTTGTCCGGCGAGCATGTGTTCACCGGCGTGGCCACGACCCCTCCGGGGGGAGCCGTCATCCAGAATCTGACCATCAACGCCGCCGCCACAGCGCAAAATCCGGTGCTGGTGCGCGGGCTTTTCGGCCAGGTGCGGGGCGTGGCCCTGGAGCGCTTTACCCTACCCAACGCCTTTTCGGAGGCTCTGTTCAGCGGGTCCGCCGATACCGCGCAGACCGGCAAAATCGGCACGCTGGTAGGCTATATGCAGGGCGGCGCTATCCGAGATATTACGCTGAGCCCGGGGCGGGCATCCGGCGGGCGCTCCGGCGTCGGCAGCAACATCGGATATATCGGCGGCATGGCGGGTGTGCTGGAAGGCGCGATTACCGTGGAGCGCATTAACGCCACACAACTGGTCACCACCGAGATCACGCCCTTCACCGTCAACGCGGGCGGGTTGATCGGCCTTATCAACCAAGCGGGGGCTTTGGCCGCAATCAACGACGTGGCCGTCACAGTGTCGGAGGTCACCGGCAACCAAAACCAGGGCGGCGTGATCGGCCTGGTCAGCGCAGGGCTGAGCCAAATGGCCAATATCCTGGTGACCACCGGCAACTTCCGCTTCTTCGCGGCAAACTGCGGCGGCATCATCGGCATGTTTGCGTGCAGCGCTCCCTCCAGCTTTACAAATCTAACGGTTTCCCAACTTCAAATCAATGAACCCAATCCGCCGACCACCGCCGCGCATCAAGGCGGGCTCATCGGCTTTACAACGCTGACCGCTCCGCTCACCCTGTTGGGCGGCGAGGTGCAAAGCGGCGCGATCTACGGAAACAACCGCCTGGGCGGCGCGTTTGGCACCACCGAGGTGCGCGCCGCTGGCAGCAGCTATGCCAATGTCAACTGCGGCGTGAACGTCACCGGTCGGACCGCGTCCATGGGTGGCGTGATTGGCGCGATGCAGGTCATGACCGGTGGGGGCCTCACCAGCATCACCAACTGCCACTCCAGCGCCTCCACGATAGAGGCCATAGGCCCCTCATCCGCAGGGGTGAGCGGTGGCTTTGCCGGCCACATCGGGCTTCAAAGCATCACGCCCATCCCCACAACACCGATTATGTTTTTGACCGACTGCTCCGCCACGGCCAACGTAACTGCCACTACGCAAGAAGTGGGCGGCTTTGTGGGCCGCACTTCGGGCGCCCGGTATCTCCGCTGCCGGGCCGACGGCAACGCCCAGGCCGCCATTCGGGTTGGCGGCTTCCACGGCAACACCGACACGCCTGCGCCGGCCGACCCGCTCAATCCTTCCCTACAGTTTTTCCAATGCCAAGCCCGCGGCAGTGCGACCAGCACCGGCGGGACGGGAAACGGGAACGGCACCGGCGGCTTCAGCGGCAACTGCGCCTATGGGCTCATCGACCAGTGCTTTGCCACGGGCAACGCGACGGCCTCCGGGCAATCAGAGGTCGGCTCCTTGGTGGGGCTGTGCGCCAATCCCACCATCATCCGGGACAGCTACGCCACCGGCAACAGCGGCGGCGGCGGCGCCCAGTATGGCGCGCTGCTGGGCCATGGCTTCGGCGCGACGGTCAGCCGCTGCTACGGGTCGGGTTCGGCCACTGGCGCCACGGCCGTAGCCGGTCTTGCCGGCGCTCTGGAAAACAACGCGGCGGGCGCGGCCAGCATGCAAAGCAGCCTCGCCCTGGGCCCCTCGGCAGTCGCCACCAACCCAGGCGGCGTGGTGCACAGGGTCTGCGGACAGCTGGTAAACGGCGCGACGCTTTCACAAAACTACGCCAACAGCGCAATGAGCCTGCTCTCCGGCGGCCTGCCGGTTGCGCCTGTCAGCGATCCAAACGGGCTGGACGGCCAGAGCATGAACCTGTCCGACCTGCTGAGCGTCATCACCGCCCTGGGCTGGAACACGGCCAGTGTGTGGAACACCGCCACCATCGGCACGCTGGGCAGGCCCACGTTGCTCGCCAATCCGGAAACCTAAGCAGCAGGCTTCCTCGCGCAATCCGCTGCTCGCGGCGCTTCCTCAACGTGACGCGCATCTATTGACGATTGACGACACCCACAACCACCGACGGGCGGTCGTGTGGGCCTTTGGCCGACACGACCGCCCAAACCGGTGCGGCACAATCACGTAGTTTTCTTGAGAAAGGGCTTGACGGTGACCGCCGCAAGGGGGTACCCTATGGAAGGCACTTTGGCCTCACGCAAAAATTGCCTAGCATGGTTCGCTGGGCAATCCTTCTGTTTTCGGTACGCATTTTGCATAAGGAAGGGATCTAGATTGAAAAAGACCTATGTGGGCGATGCTCAGCGGGAAATTTCCTTTCCCCTGGGAGGAATCGGCAGCGGATGCATCGGGCTGGCGGGCAACGGCGCGTTGATTGATTTTGAGATTTTTGGCAAGCCCAACAAGCGCACTCGTAACGGCTTTAGCCACTTTGCCGTAAAGGCGGAAAATGCGGCGGGCGTCATCGACGCCCGGGTGCTGCAAGGGGACTTTCAAGGAGGCTACACCGGCGATTATGTGCACGGGGGCCCGCTCCACAGCGGCTATGGCTTTGGCCCCGAGCCCGCGGGCCTGGCCGGCTTTCCCCATTTTAGCCAATGCACCTTTCAGGGGCGGCTGCCCCTGGCCCAGCTCCGCTATGAAGACCCCCACTTCCCCGGGCAGATCGAAATGACGGCCTTCAATCCCATGATTCCCCATAACGACCAAGACTCCAGCCTTCCCGCAGCCTTTTTTTCCGTGACCCTTCGCAATCCCCAAAGGGAGCCACTGCGCTATACCTTGGCGCTAAGCATGCGCAATCCCGTAGGCCCCGCCCACAACGCCCACCTGCTGGAAGAAGGCGAGGGCTTTTGCGGATTGCACCTGACCCAAGCCCAGCCGGAGGAGCAGCCCGAGCGCAGCCGAGGCGGCTTTTGCATCGCCACCGACGCCGCGGAGGTCAGCTATCAGCAATACTGGTACCGGGGCTCCTGGTGCGATGAGCGGGAGATGTACCTGCGGGACTTGCAATCCCCGGGGGCCTTGCCAAACCGCATCTATGAAGAGCCCGCCCAGGAGCCTTGCTTTGACACCGCCACCCTGGCCGCCCATGTGACCATTCCGGGAGGCGAGGCCAGGACCCTGCACTTTGTGGCGGCCTGGCATTATCCCTATATGTCCAACGACTGGAATCCGGAAAAAAACCAGCAAGGAGAGCCGGTGTACCGGTATTGGAAGCACTACTACGCCACCCTCTTTGAAGGCGCGGTGGCCGTGGCCCGCTATGCCCTGAAGCACTTTGGGCGACTTTTGGCCGATTCCCAGGCCTTTGCGGACGCCCTATACGCCTCCAGCCTGCCGGAGGCCGCCATGGAAGCCGTAGGCGCCAACCTGGCCGTTTTGAAATCCCCTGTGTGCTTCCGGTTGGAAAATGGGGAGTTTTACGCCTTTGAAGGCGCACTGGCCCACGAGGGCTCCTGCGAAGGCTCCTGCACCCATGTTTGGAACTACGCCTATGCACTGCCCTTTCTGTTTCCCCAATTGGAGCGCAGCATGCGGGACGTGGAATATGCGTATTGTATGGGAGACGCGGGCGACGTGAGCTTCCGCGTGATGCTGCCCCTGGGACGGGAGCGGCTGAACTTCCGCCCCTGTGCCGACGGCCAGTTCGGCGGCATTCTGAAATGCTATCGGGATTGGAAAATCAGCGGGGATTTGGGCTGGATTCGCGGAAAATGGCCCAGCCTGAAAAAAGCGCTGGCCTATGCCTGGTCGCCTGAAAACCCCGACCGCTGGGATCCCGCCCGGGAAGGCCTGCTTTTGGGCCGGCAGCACCATACCCTGGACATGGAGCTGTTCGGGGCCAACGCGTGGCTCAGCGGCTTTTACCTGCTGGCGCTGAAAGCGGGAGCGGAAATCGCCCGGGCCTTGGGCGATCAGGAGGCCGAGGCGGAGCTCTCAGCGCTCTACGCCAAGGGCCGCCAGCGCCTCAACACCGAGCTTTTCAATGGCAAGAGCTATATCCAGCGTGTAGACCTTAACGACCAGGCCTTGCTTAGCGGCTTTGAGGGGGCGCAAAAGGAATATTGGAACGCCGAGGCCCAAGAGATCAAATACCAGGTTGCCGAAGGCTGTGGCATTGACCAGATGGTGGCCCAGTGGCATGCCCATCTGTGCGGCCTGGGCGATATCTTTGATCCTGAGAAGGCGCGTACCGCGCTACGCACCCTTTACGAACGCAATTTCCGCTCCATGCGGGAGGTGGAAAATACTTGGCGGCTCTTTTCGCTGCAAGAGGAAAGCGGCCTTTTAATGTGCACCTGGGAAAATGGCAAGAAGCCCGCCGTCCCCTTGACCTACGCCAGCGAATGCATGACCGGCTTTGAATACGCGGCGGCTTGCCACATGCTTCTCTCGGGCATGGAAACGGAAGCGTTGGCCATCGTGAACGCGGTGCGCGCCCGTTACGACGGCAAAAAGCGCAACCCCTGGAGTGAGATCGAATGCGGCAGCAATTATGCCCGCAGCATGGCCTCCTACAGCCTGCTGTTAGCCTACAGTGGCTTTGCGTATGACATGAGCCAGGGAACCATGGGCTTTTTCCCCATTCACGGGTCCGGCTCCTTCTTTTGGAGCCTGGGCGAAGCCTGGGGCACGGTTTCGATTCAAAAAGACCAGGTGGAACTTTCCCTTGCCTACGGCCAGCTTTTCCTCTCCACCCTCTCCTGCTCTTCCTTTGTAGGCCGTCGTGTGCTTACAGACGGCTGCCCCGCGGAGCGGGACGATGCCGGCGCGGTGCGACTTAACCGGCGGCTGGAGGCCGGATCACGGCTTGTGTTTGCTTGTGTCTGACGAAAGGCGGAACAGGCTCCCAGTCTTTCTTCTTTCGGTTTACTTTTTGCTTCTTAGGAGGCACTTACAAATTGGCACCATTTATGGTAGAATAAGAAAAATTTGCCTCCTTGAGGCAATCTTGAGGGTGGAATCGTGGATTTCGAGTTTGCGTTCTCCCGGGGGATGCAGATCATCCTGATCATCGTTACTTTGGCCGCCGGATGGACCGAGGTCTATTGGCTTTCCAAGCTGATTCTCATGCTATACAGCGTCAAATCCACCACCAAACAAAAGGTGTTGTTCTCTTTATGGGCAACCCTTTTTTATAACGCTTTTATCTATATCATCTATTTTATAAACGGCGCGCAAACGCTTTCTACCATGGAATACCGGCTCGCGGTATTCCCCAGCCCCGTTCACGCCATCCTTTTGTACTTTTGCAGCATCATCCTATTCAAACTGCCGCCCGTTCGCTCCTTGCGGCCTCTTTCTCACAGCTTCATCTATTTTGCCCTGCTGACCCAATTCAATTTCTTTTTGGAGCAGGTCCTCTTTACCCAAACCACGGAGCAGTTTAATTACTTCCGGAATCTGTGCCAGGTTCTGGTGGCCTGGGGGGTCCACCTAGCCGCCTATAGCATTTCCACGTATTTGATCCGCCATCGTCCCTTTACGCCCATGCTTGCGGACAAACGCTTTGTGGACGCCCACAAGGAATGGTTTTTGTTTGGGGCAAAGGTGGTCATTGTTTGCGCCGTTCCATATATCGTGGCTTTTTTGGTGCCGGAAAGAGCCATTGCTGATTTTTTCAGCACCGCCATCGTGGCGCTGCTTTACACGCTCAACCTGAGCGTGGATGCGGGCCTGTCCTTAAGCGCGCTGGTGGCGAGCCGCGATATGCACATCCAGGCGCTCTCCGGAAGCCTGAGCGAATTTAACCAGGTGAAACATGATTTCTATAATATTTTGCAAACCTATGGCGGCTACTTGGAAATGGGGGATTTGGAGGGGCTCAGGCGCTACCACAAAAGCCTTTCCCGCCTGACCATCAACAGCGGCAATGCCATTGACCTAAGCCGCCGCTTGGCGGAAAATCCGCCCCTGGTTTCGCTGCTCATCAGCAAATCCGAATACGCGGAAAACCTGCATGTGAACATCCGCTTCGCCATTGGCGCACCCTTGGAGCCCATGTACATCGATTCCCTGGATTTGTGCCGCGCCCTTTCCTTTCTGTTGGATAACGCCATTGAGGCCGCAGCGGAAAGCGAGGCCAGGAGCGTCTTTTTCGGCGTGGAAAAGCGCAACAGCGATTCCGTCATGCTGATTTTGACTAACAGCACCGCCGCTCCCATCAATATGGCACTATTGCTCTCCTCCGGCGACAGCGTGAAGCTGGGCCAGCAAGGCCTGGGCATTTCCACCGTGCGCAACGCCTTGGAGAAATACCCCAACTGCCGCTTTCATTACGCGTACCACCAGTATGAGTTGTCCGTTTATATTGAGATTCGGGCTTTGTAAGGCTGGGGTTTGGAAGCGCAAGCGGGGCGTTGATCACCAAAACCACCAGAGAAGCTGGTGGTCAGGCTGCCGACAAACCGCGGTTTGTCGGCAGCGGCGGCAAGCCCAATGCAGGGAGACTGCATTGGGCTTTTGCCCTCCAAAGGGAATCGTGAGGCGCCTCGCGCACATGTCGCTCGGCGCCTCACTTTATGCGGGAGCCTTGGCTCCCGCACCCTCAAGGCGTGCAGCTTCTCGGCTTCCTTCTTGCACATTTCCCGTCCCAATCCACTTTGTCATCAGGATGGGGCTTGCTCAAAAAGATCCGGGA
>JAVBVF010000010.1:0-6480 GCA_031554475.1 Eubacteriales bacterium
GGGATAAGAGACTCCAACAACTTCCGAGCGGCAGGGGTTTCACCCCTGCACCCCTCTCTCGATGAAGGGGGAGAAGAGACTCCAACAACTTCCGAGCGGGGCAAAGCGAAAAAGTACCGGCAAAAGGAATAAGCAACAAAGAATCAGCGATAAGCATAAACAGCAAGCAGCAAGCAACAAGCAATAGACAATAAACAAGCCAACCCCGCCCAACCACAGGGAAGCGCAACCAATAAAGCAACAGGTTTGACGACATGTGCGTCAAACCTGTTGCTACTGATTGGCTTCTCAAAAAGTGGCGCAAGCCACTGTTTTGACCGCGTTAGCCCGCCTTTTCGTCCGCGTTTTTCAGCTTGGTAAAAATCATGCGGCCGGCGCTGGTTTGCAGTACCGTGGTCACTACCACGGTGGCGGTTTCGCCTACGTAGCGGCGGCCGTTGTCCACCACGATCATGGTGCCGTCATCCAGGTAGGCCACGCCTTGGCCAGGCTCCTTGCCCTCACGCACGATCTGCACGTTCAGCTCTTCCCCCGCCATCAGCATGGGCTTGACGGCATTGGCCAGATCATTGATGTTTAAGACCCGAATCCCGGTAACGCCCGCCACCTTGTTCAGGTTGTAATCGTTGGTCACCACAATGCCGCCCCGGTCCCGGCACAGGCGCAGCAGCTTCACGTCCACCTCGGAGATGTCCTCGTAGTCGGTGTCATCCACAATGATGGGGTTTTTCAGCTCTTTTTGCAGCTTGGAGAGCACGTCCAGGCCCCGGCGGCCCCTGGCGCGGCGCAGGCTGTCTCCGCTGTCGGCAATGTGGCGCAATTCCGCCAGCACAAACTGGGGAATCACGATGTCGCCTTCCAAAAAACCGGTTTTCACAATGTCCAGCACCCGCCCGTCGATGACCACGGAGGTATCCAAAAACTTGTGGGGAATGGGCGAGGAGGCGCTCATGGACGCATCCTCGAAGAAGGCGTCCTCGGGCAGGGGATCGTTTTCATTGCCCCGCATGCGCCTGCGCATGGCGCGGGTGAGCTTGCTGCCTTCCCGATACCGGCGGGAACCGATTTGCATGCCGATCATGCCTAAAATGAGATACACCAGGGCGCTGAAGGAGATGGTCAACAGCGACGGGCCCGCGGAAAGAATCAGCTGGGTGGTCAAAAACGCCACCAAAAGCCCCAGGATCAAACCAGTAGTCCCCATGAAAATCTGGGGCACGGGCATGCCGTCCCAGCGGCGTTCCACGCTTTGAATGAGCTGCATGGTGCGGCGGATGGCGCTACCGGACAGAAGAAAAAACACAAGCGCGCCCAGGCCGCAAAGCGGGGCATACAAGAGGATCTGGGAATAGGCTTCCCCCATAAAAGCCGGATAGGCCTTCAAAAGCATCGGGCTGGCCAGCGCGGCCACACCCGCGCCCGCGCCGACGCCCAACAGCGTAATTAAAAAACGCATCAGCCTTTCCATGGTTTTGCTTTTTAACATGACAAGAGTCCCTCATTTCGTTTAAGTCCTCAGGAAGGGGTTGGCGGCTTGCCGCGGAGCCTTACCCGCTGATTACGGCAAGGGCCTGCATGAGCGTGTCCACGCCGGTGAGTTGCACGCCCTTTAAGGCGGGCACGCCCTTTAGGTTTTGCTTGGGCAGGAGGATCTCCGTAAAACCCAGGCGCGCGCATTCCTGAACCCTGCGCTCCGCCTGCGCCACGGGGCGAACCTCGCCGCAGAGCCCCACCTCGCCCATGACGCAAAGGGTCGGGGAGAGGGGAAAGTTCTGAAGGCTGGAGGCCACCGCCACACATACCGCCAGATCGGCTGCCGGATCGTCCAATTCCAGCCCGCCGGCCACGTTCACATAGACATCCTGGTCAAAGAGCTTTTTGCCGGCTCGTTTTTCCATCACCGCCAACAAAAGGGCGATGCGCCCCGAGTCGATCCCGCCCACGGTGCGGCGGGGAACGGTGTAGAAGGAATGGGCGGCCAGCGCCTGCAAGTCGCAAAGAATGGGTCTGGAACCGTTTAAGGCGCAAAACACCACGCTGCCGCTGGCGCCTCTCGCCCGTTGGGACAGAAGGGTCTCGCTGGGGTTGGGGACCGGGAGCATGCCTTCCTTCTTCATTTCGAACACACCCAGCTCGTTCACCGAGCCAAAGCGGTTCTTCACCGCGCGAAGGAGGCGGTACTCGTGCTGGCGGTCGCCCTCAAAGTAGAGAACAGCGTCCACCATATGCTCCAGAACCCGGGGACCCGCAAGGCTCCCTTCCTTGGTCACATGCCCCACCAAAAACACGGCGGTGCCGCTGCCCTTGGCATAGCGGAGAATGGCGCCCGCGCTTTGCCGCACCTGGGATACGCTGCCGGGAGCCGAGGCGCTTTCCTCGCTCACCATGGTCTGAATGGAATCGATGACCAGCGTATCGGGCTGCATGGCTTCGCACTTTTCCAAAATGCTTTCCACGTGGTTTTCCGCTAACACATAGAGCTTGTCCTGGGGCACGCCGATGCGGGAGGCCCGCATCTTGATTTGCCGGGCGCTTTCTTCGCCGCTGACGTACAGTACGCGGCTGCGCTCCGACAGGCTGCCCGCCACCTGCAACAAAAGGGTGCTTTTCCCAATGCCCGGATCGCCGCCCAGGAGCGTCACGCTACCGGCCACCAGCCCGCCGCCTAAAACGCGGTCAAGCTCTTCGTTGCCGGTGGTGACCCGAAGATCCTCTTCGTCCTTCACTTGGGAAAGGGGAAGAACCTCGGCGCTGCCCTGGTTGTGAAAGCGGGCGGCCTTTTGTGCAGTTTTGGAAGGGGGGGTACTGGTTTCTTTTCGTTCCTCAAAGGTGTTCCACTCGCCGCAGCTGGGACAACAGCCCAGCCAGCGGGCGGTTTCAAACCCGCAGGAGGTGCATAGGAAGCAGGTTTTTTCCTTGGCCAAGGGGACTCTCCTCATCCTGCCCGATAGGGCAACCGCATGGGGTTGTCATATACGGGATGGCCCTATCATAACGTATAAGAGGGGCGTTTCGCCATGACAACCTTGGGGGATTTCTGTCGAGTGCATGAAAATCGTTCTTTCTTTTTCGACAGAAGATAGCATATGAATACACCCACAGTATAGCACAAAATCGAAGAAGTTCCATAGCCAAACCATGAACACAGGGGAAAAACCGCTGGCAGCTTGCTGAAAAAGGCCCACTTGCTTTGTCAGCTACGACGGCAAAGAGGCATCACGTACGCCTGTGTACGCTCCGCCCCTTATGCCGCCTTGCTTCCTCGCAATCGAACCTTTTTGCGCAAGCTCCATCCCATTGCCCAAATACCTTTGTCAACGGTCTGACAGCGAAAAAACCGCTGGGAAAGGGTTTGTTGCGGGGCTGTAATGGGCTTTCGTGGAAAAGATGAGAATTTACAGCGATTATGTAACAAATTGTATAGAAATTCGTCGGTTGACGAACCGGATATGGTATCCTATCATGGAACTACAATATGTAGGGGGTTGAACCGATGGCACGCAGGCAAAACAACTATATCTTCGCCCCCGAGTCCAAACGCCGCAAGGGCCCTGGTTGTTCCGTGTTGTTTTTGGCGGTGCTGCTGGCGGCCCTGATTTTGTCCATGCTCAGCAACGAGGCCATGAACCGCAAGCTGGAATTGGTCACGGCCAAGATCCCCGTAATGTCCCTGGACAAGACGTTCGAAAACTTTACGGTTTTGCACATCAGCGATCTGCATGCCGCCGCTGTGGGGCAAGATCTGGAAGCCTGGCGAACCCTCTTATATGGGAAGCGGTATTCCGCCGTGGTGCTTTCGGGAGACATGGTGGGCAAGAGCGGGGAGTTCGCTCCCTTGGTTTCGCTTTTGGAGGCCCTGCAAAAGATCAATGCCGACGCCCCCATTTACGTTGTGGCCGGAGACGAGGATCCGCCCCCTTTGGTGTCCGCCTATCGGGGCACGCCGGAGGTATACGCGGACTGGGTTTTGGCCGCCAAGAAGGCGGGAGCGATCTATTTGGATGCGCCGGTCAGCCAGCAGGTGGGCAAGCGCATTGTGTGGTTCATCCCTGAATATTTATACAGCGTGGACGTGGAGGGCATGGCCCAGGTACTCACCAACCAAAAAGAACAGATGGAGGCCCAAGGGCTTCCCTACGAGGCTCAGGGCGGCGCTAGCTACCGCGCCCTGGTGGCCCGCCTGGACGCCATGGCCCGCTCCGCCGAGGCGCTCAAAGCCATGACCGACAAGGACCTGCAAATTGCGGTGTCCCATGTGCCCCTGGGGGTGGACTATGTGCGCACCGCCGTGGAATGGGCGGATGTGGAGAAGATTTTTTCCATTCGAAGGGTAAATTTGGTGCTGGCGGGGCATTTTGTGGGCGGCCAGTGGCGGCTGCTCAGCATGGGGCCCGTCTATGTGCCGGAAATGGGCTGGTTCCCCGGGGATGAGGGCATTCTGGGCCTGCAGCGCATCAATAGCGTGAACCAGTACATCACGGGGGGGCTGGGAGCCAGCAGCTTTTATCCCATGCCTGGGCGGCTGTTCAACACCCCCAATGTGGCGCTCCTTAGCTTCACGGCCAAAATCGAGTGAGATCAGGCGGCCCATATATAGGCGGCGTACACAAAGCAGCTCAGCCCCGCAAAACACCAACAACCCATTTCCGTCAGCTTGGCGGAAATGGATTTTTTTTCGCACCAAAAGGCCAGGGCAATGGCGCAGAGCAAGACAGCAGGCATCAGGTAACGGAAGTTGAAGGTGCAGATATAGGGGTATTGATAGCAAAACAATAAGTAACTGAAAAGAAGCCCCGCGGCATAGACCCCCAGAAAGGTTTTTTGGGGCAACCGAAAGAGGCCGTTTTTGGAAAGCAGCAGCCGGACCCCGCCCACCAGGCTCCAGGCAATGAGCCCCGCAAAGCCCACTGTGAGGCAATAGCTCATATACCACAGGGGGCTGCCCAAGGGGAACAGGGTCAATTCATCAAACAGGCCGGTTTTGAGGGCCTGGAACCAAACGTTGTAATCCACCTTGCGGATGCCGCTATAAAACAGGCTGTGCAGCGCCTCGGAGCTGGGCAGGCCAAAACGGTCAGAAAGGGGCAGGTGGCTCACGTTCAGGGTTTCCGCCGGAAGCGGCACAAACTGGAGGGGCATTTGCCAGCGCAAGGCGTTATGAACGGGCCAGGCAATGCCTAAGGGTACGCTGACCAGCAAAAACAGCCCAAATGGCAGCAGGTATTTTTTCCAGTGGGGCAGGTCTGAAAAAAAGCGTAGCGCAAATACCAGCCCGATGGGCAGCGCCAACAGGCCCGCTGAGAGTTTGGTGGCCATGCCCAACCCCAGGGTCAGGGCAATGCCCAGAATGGTAAAAAGGGTGGGCTGCTGGCTCCACCGCAGGGTGAAATAGCAAGCCAGCAAAATGAAAAGCAAGGAGAGGATATCGTTGTTCACCGTGGCCGCATAGAGGAAAAACACAGGCTGGAAGGCTGCCGACAAAAGCCCCGCCCGAATCCCCCGCGGGGATAAGCCCAGCTGCAAAAGGATGCGGTAAATCACATACACGCACAAAGAGGCATAAAACAGGGTGGGGATTTGCAGGTTTTCCGCCGCCACCTCCAGGGGAAGGCCCAATAGCAAATTGAGCTTCAAAAAGCCGGCCTCCAGCAAATGATGCAGGGGCGGATGATAGAAATCCTTATAGGCTTCCACCAGGGGGTTAAGATCCGGCAAATGCCCAAATTTCACCAAGTAGGCGATATAGCCCAGATGCCCCGCGTTCACCTGGTCGTCGGCCAGGTTTCCCAAGCCGCCCAGATCGTGCCAGGAGAAGGTGTAGGGCATGCGCAGGACAAAAAAAAGCTGCACAAGGAAGCTGGCGCAAAGCACAAGGGGCACGGCGTGATCTGAAAGCCGCGCCTTGCCCAGCGTTAGCCCCAGGAGGACGGCCCCATACAGGCCCGCCAGCCCCAGGCAGACCACGGCTTTCGCAACGCCGGAAGCGGCAAACAATAGGCTTTGCAACAGCCAGGCAAGGCCGCAGGATGCCAGCAAAAAGACCGGCCAGCGGCGCAGAAGGGTTGTCATGAGAGCCATCACCTCATGAAAAGTATACTCGAAAAACCGGCGGAGTCAAATCCTGGGAAGGTTCGCCACAAGGGGAGAGGGCAGGGAGAAGTTGTGCGGCCTATATTGTCCAGGAAAAAAGCGGCGCAAAAGCGCCGCTTGGGTGTCCCAAAGGGGTTAGGAGACGGCCTCCGGCGGCTTAAGGGCTGTCGCCCTTAAGAATCCCTTCGCGGAAACGCCCATGTTATGGGCGTTTCCCAGGCGGGTTCAGGGCAAAGCCCTGACGGGGTGCAGGGGTAGAACCCCTGCATAGCACTTTGCAGGAAAAAAGCGTCGCTTGGGTGTCCCAAAGGGGTTAGGAGACGGCCTCCGGCGGCTTAAGGGCTGTCGCCCTTAAGAATCCCTTCACGGAAACGCCCATGCTATGGGCGT
>JAVBVF010000045.1:0-37297 GCA_031554475.1 Eubacteriales bacterium
GAGGGAACCAACTCCAAATTCGGTTCTCCCTCCACGCCCAGGAAAATCAGCTCCTTGTTTGGTCCAATGGGTTGCCTGCGAACCATGGGCATTTCCAAAAGTGTGTGGTAAAAGTGGAGTGCTTTTTCCATATCTTGAACGTGTAGCGTCGTCAGGGAGAATTTCATAGGCGCTGGCTCCTTTCAAAAATCAAAAAATAGATGTGGCAATTGGAAGCATCCCTATGGTTTCGACCATATCAAAGGGAACACCTTCTTCTTTTCCACCAGCAAAATATAGCCTCTCTCAAAAAATGTGGAGGCAAAAAATCGCTGTTACCCTGTCACGGTATATGAGAGGTACTTTCAAAATCTCCTTCGCCGAACCTTGAAAACCACATACAAAGCTACCCGAAACATGATCGTGCGCGGGCAGAGCGACAGGTACGCCATGACCCTCATCACAAAATCAATAATCAAAAACCCAAAGTGATGACGCGAGCGATTCCTACCCATGCCGCAGGCAGCCTAGGCAGGCTGCTGGCTGACGCCCGCGCACCCATAATGATACTTCCGTCCAGTCACAGGCCGAGCGCGAAAAAACCGTCGCAGCCAATGAGGATGGCTCGCTCAAAAGGGGAGTGGTGAAATTCCAATGTGGGCTTGCCTATGCCCATTCGGGTAGCTTTTTTAAAAACTACAAAAGAAGGGTGTAAATCACCCAGTATACACCGGGAGGGAATCACCTTTGAAACACGTGAAGAAAAAGAATCCTCCTGCCCTCGACAACATTGACATCCCCCCGCAAAAGCCTTACGATGGTTCCGTGACTAGGAACAGTGCTGCAAATGCGGCCGTCCGGCCGCATCCGCAACTTGAAAACGCAACAACGTATCGTCATGATGAAATGCCATGTACAAAGGAGCAAGACATGGCAACGTATAAAGAACGCGTCAAGGTGGGCGATGAGGAAAAGTGGGTCACCGGCCATTCGCGGCAGGAACTGCACTTGGCCATTGCGCAGGTGCTTATGGAGAATGGCTTGCTGGACGGCCGCATTCCCAAAGAAAAGCCTGCGGTTCCCACCGTGAGAGAGTTTGTGGAGCAGATTTATCAGAAAACCTATATCGACCCTCTGGCTCCCACCACGGTGGAAAACTACGCCCAATACCTAAAAAGGAACGTTCTGCCCTATCTGGGGGATATGCGGCTAGACGAGGTCAGCGTCAGCACCATTCAGCAGTTCTATAACTGGATGGCCAGCGCCGCCTCCCAGGGCCGGAAGAAGAACCTCAACCGGCGCAGCATTGAACGCATTGGCGGCTTTACCTCCCGCATCTTCAAGGTGGCGTTTGAAATGGGGCTCATCCCGGAGATGCCCTTCAAAAATACGCTCCTGCGGATTCGCGCGGAGGAAGCGGGTCACCACAAGGCTCTGCCGGATGAGGAAGTCCATCGCATCAAGCAAGGGATTCCCTTGCTGCCTGACCCCAGAGAGCGGGTATTTATGGGACTGCTGGCCTACACGGGCATGCGTCAGGAGGAAATCTTGGGTTTGCAGTGGGAAAACATCGACTGGAACCTGAAATACTGCGAAATCACGCATTCCGTCACCTACCCCCGTAACAGCAAACCCTGCTTGCGCAAAGGTGGCAAAAACGTTCATTCCTGTCGGACGGTGATCCTGCCGGAACCGCTCATCGCCATTTTGCAAAGCGTGCCCCATCAAGAGGGATTCCTGCTGGGCGGGGATTCACCCCTGTGCTGGGCGACTTATGAGCGCATCCGGAAGAAAGCCTTCGCCAATCTGAACATCAAGGGGTTCAGCAATCACGACTTCCGCACCACTTATGCCACCCAGCTTTGTGAAATGGGCATCTCCTCCAAGGAGGTGGCCGACCTTCTGGGGCATGCGGACACCCGCATGGTGGAAACGGTCTACGCCCGGCGCAGGCACGAAGGCGTGATGAAGCACAGCGCTCTCCTCAACACCATGAACAGCGCCTACTGGCAACCTCAGACCCTATACAACCCACCCCCGTGAAACCTACCCCAACCAAACCATCCGTGCCCAATTTGTGCTCGAAAAACGCCCGCAATCCCTTTCCGCGCAACGGCTTGCGGACACCCCTTGTGCTAAAAGTGTGTAAAACAGGCCGAAAAAACGTGTAGGTGCACATTTTCAGCCAAAACACAAAAAAGCGGAAGCCTCGAAACGTAATCATTTCAAGGCTTCCAGCTTGGTGGGATTAGTAGGGCTCGAACCTATGACCTCCACGATGTCAACGTGGCGCTCTAACCAACTGAGCTATAATCCCATAACGCAAAAAATATGTTATCATATCTTTCTTTTAAATGCAAGTCCGAAATTTCAGGTTTTGCCGTTGCCTGAAAATCGCCGCACAAAAAGGTGCTTTTTCGTTTCTTTTGCTTGACAAGCCCTGGCGGGATTTGGTATGATATCGTTTGGCATCAATAGGCTCCGCTAGCCCCGGAATGCTATTGAACTCGCGCGCGTTTGCTGACCATCAAATGCCGCAATCCTAAAGATCATCACCCCTTTGAAGGAGGATACCGACTTGAATACGTATATGGCCAAAGCCGGAGACGTGCAACGCAAATGGTACGTCGTGGATGCGGAAGGCATGGTGCTGGGTCGCTTGGCGAGCCAGGTGGCTGCGATTTTGCGCGGCAAAAACAAGCCCATCTATACCCCTCATGTGGATACGGGCGATTACGTGATCGTCCTGAACGCGGATAAAATCGTTTTGACCGGCAAAAAGCTGGATCAAAAGGTATATTACAGCCATAGCGGCTTCCCGGGCGGCCTCAAGGAGACGTTGTACCGTCGCCTGCTTGCCGAGAAACCGGAGTTCGTCATCAAGCACGCCGTCGTCGGCATGCTGCCCAAGGGACCCTTGGGCCGTCAAATGGCGAAAAAGCTGAAGGTCTATGCGGGCGCGGAGCATGAGCACGCGGCGCAGAAGCCCGAAAAGCTGGAACTGAAATAAGGACGCGGAAGGAGCGAAATCATCATGGCGAAAGTAGAGTACAATGCCGTTGGCCGTCGTAAAAAGGCCATTGCCCGCGTCCGTTTGGTCGCAGGCGACGGAAAAATCCTCATCAACAAGCGCGATATCGATAATTACTTCGGTTTGGAAACCCTCAAGATGACCGTTCGTCAGCCCTTGGAACTCACCAAGGCCGCCGGCGATATGGACATCCTGGTCAATGTGGTGGGCGGCGGCCTCACCGGCCAAGCCGGCGCTATCCGGCACGGCATCAGCCGCGCGCTGATCAAGGCCAATCCCGAACTGCGGGATAGCCTCAAAAAGGCCGGTTTCCTCACCCGCGACCCGCGGATGAAGGAACGGAAAAAGTACGGACTCAAGGCCGCTCGTCGGGCGCCTCAGTTCAGCAAGCGTTAATCGCAATGAAAAGAAGTGGCATATGCCACTTTTTTTCATTGGAGCGGATTACTCCAGAGACGCCCCCTCCGCCATTGACGAAGGGGGCGTCTCTGCTGATAGGCCTTACAGCTTGGAAGCCGCGGCTTTGTCCAACAAGAACACCACATTGGGATGGGTGCGCAAAATGCTGGCCTGCACCTGGGGCGTCATGTCCCCTCGAATGCTCTTGCGAAGGATCTCCGCCTTCTCCGCTCCGGTAGCCACCAACAGAATCCGTTTGGCGTTCATAATGCCGCCAATGCCCAGGCTCACCGCCTGGCGCGGCACCTCCGCCTCGCTTTGGAAGAAACGGCGGTTGGCGTCAATGGTGCTGGGGGTTAAATCCACCACGTGGCAGCCGTACACAAACTCGTGGAAAGGCTCGTTAAAGCCAATATGGCCGTTGTGGCCAATACCCAGCACCTGCACATCAATGCCGCCGGCCTTTTCAATGGCCTCGTCGTACTTTGCGCCTTCCAAGGCAAAATCCTTGGCGTTGCCATTGGGCACATGGGTGTTTTCCTTGGGGATATTGAGATGATCGAAAAGCTGCTCGTTCATAAACCGGCGGTAGCTGCATTCATGCTCCACCGGCAGGTGGCAGTATTCGTCCAAATTGAAGGTGGTGACGGTGGAAAAATCAAGCAGGCCGCTCTTGTTGAGCCGAATCAGCTCCTGATAGGTGGGAATGGGTGAGGAGCCTGTGGCCAAGCCCAGCACCAGATTGGGTTTGTACATCATTTCCGCCGCGATAATCATCGCTGCCGCCTGGCCGATCTGCGCCGCGTTGTCGAATACACGGATTTGCATAAACGTACCTCCACTCCATAATACATGTTTAGTCAAAGCATTACCAATTCAAGAATTTCAGTAATACATTTCTTCGTCCAGTATACCTGCCACACCCCCGCTTGTCAATGCGGGATTGCCAATCCTTGCCGCACAAATTCCGCGTCCGCAGGGCACAGGGCGTACTTGACAATGTCTTGAGGGGCCACCCAGCGGGCGTCCTGATGAACCAGCAGGGTTAGGGCCTGCCCCTCCTGGGCCTCCGCCAGCCAAAAGGAAAACACAATCGCTTTCTCTCTGGCCTTATAGGGCATGCGGCAGAGCTCTTTTTGCGCCCTGATCACCAATCGAAGCTCTTCCCATACTTCCCGCACAAGGCACTGTTCAAAGCTCTCCCCCGCCTCCCGCTTGCCCCCAGGGAACTCCCACAGGCCTTCCAGCTCTCCCTGGCGCTGGCAAAGCAGCACCCTGCCCTGCCCGTCCATCACAATGCCCGCCGCCACTTCGATGCTTTGCATGCCCCGCCTCCTAGAAATTTCGGCTCATATCATAGTGCTGGTAAAACTCCTGTTGGAAATCCAAAAGCCGGTCCTCTTCAATGGCTTTGCGCACGTTTTCCATCAGCCTAAGCAAATAGCGCAAATTGTGGATGCTGGTCAGCCGGGCGCCTGTGATCTCCTGAGCCTTAAACAAATGGCGGATGTAGGCCCGGGAGAAGTTCTGGCAAGCGTAGCAATCGCAGCCTTCCTCAATGGGACCAAAGTCCCGGGCATATTGCGCATTCTTGATCACCAGCCGCCCGTTTTTGGTAAAGCAGGTGCCGTTGCGAGCAATGCGGGTGGCCAGCACACAGTCGAACATATCCACCCCGCGCAAGACCCCTTCGATCAGGCAATCCGGCGACCCCACCCCCATCAAATAGCGGGGCTTCGATTGGGGCATATGGGGCATCAGGGAATCCAGCATGTCGTACATAATGGGCTTGGGCTCCCCCACGCTCAGCCCGCCAATGCCATAGCCAAAGAAGTCCATGTCTCCCAGCGCCTTGGCGCTTTCGATCCGCAAGTCCTTGTAGAAGGCCCCCTGCACAATGCCAAAGAGCACCTGCTTGTCGTCCTTGTGGTGGGCCTGGCACCGCGCCGCCCAGCGGTGGGTTCGCTCCATGGCGGCTTTGGCGGTTTCATGATCGCAGGGATAGGCTGAACACACGTCAAAGGCCATCATGATGTCCGCGCCAAGGGCGTGCTGGATATCCATGCTCACCTCGGGCGAAATGAAGCGTTTGCTGCCATCCAAATGGCTTTGGAAGGTCACACCCTCTTCCTTGATCTTGCGGATCCCCGCCAGGGAAAAGACCTGAAACCCGCCGCTATCGGTGAGGATTGGCTTATCCCAGGCCATGAACTTGTGCAGCCCGCCCGCTTCTTTGATCAAATCCTCCCCAGGGCGCAGGTGTAAATGATAGGTGTTGCTCAGCATGATCTGGGCGCCGATTTCCACCATCTCCCGAGGCGTCATGGCCTTGACGGTGGCTACCGTACCCACGGGCATGTAGACGGGGGTTTGGATATCGCCATGGGGGGTATGCAAAACGCCCAGCCTGGCGCCGCTCTGCTTGCAGGTTTTGAGAACCTTGAAGGAAAACTGGCTCATTCCTTTTCTCCTTTAGCTGCTTGGGATAAAAACAAACCGATGGTTTCCGCGAAAGGCAAAAAGGCCTTCCCTTGCGGAGGGCTGATAAACGTCATGGCCTCTTTTTGGGTGGGATGGGAAAGCCTGAGCACCGCGCCCCACAGGGCGATGGGCTCCCCCGCTTTCCCCTTCCCATAGCGCATATCTTGCACAATGGGATAGCCAAAATTTTGCAGCTGCACCCGAATCTGATGCTTTCTTCCGGTGGTCAGCCGCACATGCAAAAGGGCTGTGTCCGCTTCCGCGTTCCGATCGAGAACCGCATATCGCAAAATTGCTTCTTGGGCTCCCACGGTTTCATTCCCTACCACCCGCACATTCCCAGTGGCTTCCTCTTTGCCAAGGAAATCGCGAAGCGTGCCGTGATCGGGCAGATTCGCGCCCCGCACCACCGCCAAATACTCCCGCTCCATGGCGTGGGAACGCAGCTGCTCCGATAATCGCGCGGCGGCCTTGCTGGTTCTGGTCAGCGCCACCAAACCGCCCACCGGACGGTCCATGCGATGCACCAGCCCCAAATAAACCGCCCCGGGCTTTTCATATTTCTCGCCAATATAGCGCTTCATTCGTTCCAGCAGGCAGTCATCCCCCGTGGCATCCCCCTGGGTTAAGAGATTGGGCGGCTTTTCCACGATCAAGAGATGATTGTCCTCATAGATGACCTTACACATCCGGCAGCCACCGCGCCGTGGTTCCACAGGGCAACACCCCGCCGGATGTAACCTTCAGCGCCAGTTCATCCGCTTCCACCTTGCCGCCGTAACGGGAGCACAGGCATTTTTCCGCGATATTGCGAAGCACGCAGGCGGAAAAACCGGTGGTATAGCCGTTGATGAGAAAGAACAGCGGCGTATCGGAGAGCGCTTCCGCGCACAGATCCACCAGGGAATAGAGCTCGTCCTCCAGCTTCCACACTTCGCCATTGGGGCCTCTTCCATAGCTGGGCGGATCCATCAGGATGCCATCGTAGCGGTTGCCGCGGCGAAGCTCCCGCCGGACAAAGGCCTTGGCGTCCTCCACAATAAAGCGGGTGCTTTCCTCGGGCAGCCCCGTCAACTCCCGGTTTTCCCGTGCCCAAAGCACCATGCCCTTGGCCGCGTCCACATGGGTCACATGGGCTCCGGCGGCAGCGCAGGCCAGGGTGGCCCCGCCCGTATAGGCAAAGAGGTTGAGGATCCTAGGCTGGCCGTTCCCCGCCTTGCGAATCCGCTCCTGCATGAACCGCCAGTTCTCCGCCTGCTCGGGAAAGAGGCCCGTGTGCTTAAAGCCCGTGGGCTTCACATAGAAGCGGAGCCCTTCCAACCCGATGGTCCAGCGTTCCGGCAGCTTTTGCAAAAATTTCCACTGGCCTCCGCCCTCTTGGGAGCGCTCGTACACGGCTTGCGCCCGCGCCCATAATTCCGGTTTGGCCTTCGGCCAAATCACCTGGGGATCAGGGCGGCGCAGGATCACATGATCCCAGCGTTCCAGCTTTTCGCCGTCGCCCGTGTCCAGTACCTCATAGTCCCGCCATTGGTCACATAAATACATGGTTCTTCTCCTTACTATCGGCAGGCGGATTAGGCCTTGAGGATGCTGAGCAACGCGGTTTTGCCGTTGATATCCCATTCCTTTTGCATGGCATGGGCGGGGGCGTTGCCCTGGGTGAGGCTCACCGCCAGAACGCTTTGGGCGATGAAACCGCTGCCCGCCTCGATGGCTTTGGACAGCTCCGCGTCGGCTTGATAGCTTACCGCAATGCGGTCGCTCACTTCAAAATCCGCTTCCTTGCGCATGGTCTGCAGCTTGCTGACCACTTCCCGCTGGTAGCCTTCCACGATCAATGCCGGCGTGAGGTTGCAATCCAGCACCACGGTCAAGTCCCGTTCCATTTGCGCCGCAAAGCCTTCCTTTTGGGTGGCCTCGGTAAGGACATCGTCCTTTTCCAACACCACCTGGGTACCCTGCACGGTCAAAGTGACGGTTTCACCGCGCGTAAAGGCGTCCACCACGTCGTTTCCGTCTTGCTCCTTCAAGGCGCTTCCAATGGCCCCCAGCAGCTTTCCGTACTTGGGTCCCAGGGTCCGCATTTGGGGTTTCAAATTGTAGGTGGTAAAGGCACGGGCATCATCGGTAAAGACCACTTCCTTCACGTTCAGCTCGTCCTGGGCCAGTTCCGCGAAGGTCTTATCAAAGGAGGTGCCTTTCACATAGAGGGCTTTGGCGGGCTGGCGCACCTTCAAGTTGGCGGCGGCGCGGCAGGCCCGGCCAAGGCCCACCACCGTCAGCAGCGCGCCCATCTGTCGGTTGAGATCCTCGTCGATCATGGCCTTGTCCACTGTGGGGAAGTCGCACAGATGCACGCTTTCCGGCGCGGAAGGATCCACGGAGCGCACCAGGTTTTGGTACATATTCTCCGCCATAAAGGGCACAAAGGGCGCAATCACTTTGCAAAGGGTGGTCAGCACCGTATACAGCGTAATGAACGCGGCCTCCTTGGTATCGTCCATGCCCTTGCCCCAGAACCGTTCCCGGCAGCGGCGCACATACCAATTGCTCAGCTCATCCACAAATTCCATAATGGCCCGGGCAGGCTCGGGAATGCGGTAGTGGGTCAGGTCGTCGTCCACCTTCTCCACCAATTGGTTCAATCGGGAGAGAATCCACTTGTCCATGAGGGTCAGCTTGGCCGAGGCCAGGGGGTGCTGTGTTGGATCGAAGGCATCAATATTGGCATAGAGCACAAAGAAGGCATAGGTATTTTGCAGGGTGGCCATGAACTTGCGCTGGCCTTCATTCACGGCCTCGTCGCTAAAGCGGCTGGGCAGCCAGGGCGCGCCCGCCGTATAGAAATACCAGCGCACCGCGTCCGCCCCCTGCTTATCCAAAACCGTCCAGGGATCCACCACGTTGCCCTTGTGCTTGCTCATCTTTTGGCCGTCCTTGTCCTGCACATGGCCCATGACGATGCAGTTTTCAAAGGGCGAACGGCCAAAGATCAGCGTGGAAATGGCCAAAAGCGTATAAAACCAGCCCCGGGTCTGATCCACCGCCTCGCTGATGAAATCGGCGGGGAAGCGCTTTTCAAAAACATCCTTGTTTTCAAAGGGATAGTGCCATTGGGCAAAGGGCATGCTGCCGCTATCGTACCAGCAGTCGATCACTTCTTTCACCCGCTGCATGGGCTTGCCGCAATGGGGGCAAGCGATCTCCACCTCATCAATATAGGGCCGGTGGAGTTCGATTTCCCCCACCTGGGTGGTGGCCATGTCCCGCAGCTCCTGCTTGCTGCCGATCACATGGATATGCCCCTCTTCGCAAACCCAGATGGGCAGAGGCGTTCCCCAGTACCGCTCCCGGCTCAGTCCCCAATCCAGCACATTTTCCAGGAAATTGCCCATGCGGCCTTCCTTGATGTTGTCGGGCATCCAGTTGACGCTGCGGTTGTTTTTAACCAATTCGTCCCGCACAGCCGTCATGCGGATGAACCAGGTGGCTCTGGCGTAATACAGAAGCGGGGTATCGCAGCGCCAGCAGAAGGGATAGTTCTGCAGGTAGGGAACCACCTTGAGCAAAAGCCCACGGGCTTTAAGGTCCTTGACAATTTTCTCGTTGACCCCCTTCACCCCTTCGCCGGCCCAGGGGGTACAATCCACAAACTTGCCCCGGGTATCCACCAATTGGATAAAGGGCAGGCCGTTGTCGCGGCCCACTCGGGCGTCGTCCTCGCCAAAGGCGGGGGCGATGTGCACGATGCCCGCGCCGTCGGTCAGGGTCACGTAATCGTCCGCCACCACGTACCAGGCCTTTTCCTTGGGGGTTTCAAACTGATAGAGGGGCTCGTAGGCCGTGCCGCAGAGGGCTTCGCCCTTCATGGTTTTGAGGATCTTGCCAGCGGCCGTGGCCTCTTCCCCCAGCACTGCGGACAGCAGCGCCTTGGCCAGGATGTACACTTGTCCCTCCTGCTCAAACTCTACATAGTCCTCCTTGGGGTTCACGCAAAGCGCCACGTTGCTGGGCAGCGTCCAAGGGGTGGTGGTCCAGGCCACCAAGTAGGTGTTGGGGCGGCCCTTCACGGAGAAGCGCACAAAAGCGGAAGGCTCCGTCACTTCCTTGTAGCCTTGGGCCACCTCATGGCTGGACAAAGCGGTGCCGCAGCGGGGACAATAGGGGACCACCTTGTGCCCCTTATACAGCAGGTCTTTCTTCCAAATCTCCTTCAGGCTCCACCACACGGACTCGATATAATTGTCGTGATAGGTCACGTAGGGATCCTTCATGTCCGCCCAGAAAGCCACTCGGTCAGACATTTCTTCCCATTCGCTTTGGTACTTCCACACGCTTTTTTTGCACTCGGCAATAAAGGGCTCAATGCCGTACGCCTCGATCTGGGGTTTGCCGTCCAGCCCCAAGAGCTTTTCCACTTCCAGTTCCACCGGCAGGCCATGGGTATCCCAGCCCGCCTTGCGCAGCACGTCTTTGCCTTTCATGGAATGAAAGCGGGGAATCAAATCCTTGATGGCACGGGTCTCGATATGCCCGATATGAGGCCGGCCGTTGGCTGTGGGCGGGCCGTCGAAAAAGGTGAAGCGCTCCTTTCCGTCCCGATGGTGAAAGCTCTTATGAAGAATGTCTTCCTTCCGCCAAAACTCCAGCACTTCCTTCTCCCGCGTGACAAAATCCATATCCGTAGATACCTTTTGATACATGCCTGTCCCTCCAACATGATTTACTAGCGAGCCCGCTTGAAAGCAAGAAAAAACCGCCCCACTTCGGGACGGAAAACATTCCGCGGTACCACCCACATTGACAGCTTACGCCGCCCACTCTGCGCCGATCATCGGCTGCTCTGTCACGGGAGCGCCCGTTTTGCCCTGGGGATGCCTTCAGGCAAAAAGCTCTGAGGTGATGTGGCGGCTTTCCTCTCGCTTGGCTTCCACCGCCCCAAGCTCGCTTGGAAAGGATACCTGCTGCCCGTCCTCATCATGGCCTATCGCCGTTATTATACCGAAAGCCGGCCCAAAAGTAAAGGGGCCCAGGCAGGAAAAGGAAGGCGAAAACGCGAAGTGTTTTGACATGCTGCCCCATGTGAGTTTTAAGGGAGAGATGGAGATGCCCAAAACACTTTTATGCCTTTCCCTATGCCTATGCCTGCTTTGCGGCGTTTTCGCCGCTCAAGCCGACGATTTTGCCTTCAGCGATTACGGAATGGTCACCGCGGAAAAAGCGGTGCTTTTCTCCGCGCCCTCCGCAAACAGCGGGCTTTTGGGCAGCCTTTCCATGACGGAGATTGTGAAAATCGTTGGGCAGGAGCAGGCGGAAGGCGTGCTGTGGTACCGTTTGGAGGCCCAGAGCGGCAAAATCGGCTATATGGTATCCCAAAGCCTACGGGTGCTGAGCACGCAAGAAGCTGCCGCGCTGGGCCTGGGAAGCAGAGGGACCGGCGGAGAAAAGCCTCCCGCGCCTACCCGCGCGCCCAAAGACGCCCCCGTTTTGCGGGGCGGCGGAAAGGACTATGTGACCTTTGGGGTGTACCCCCATAGCCAATATGGCCAGGTGGAGCCCATCCTTTGGCGTGTGCTTTCCGTGCACGAGGGGCAGCTGCTCCTCATGAGCGAGTATCTGCTGGATGCCCGTGTCTATGCCTATGAAGAGCTGCCCGCGGAAAGCGCCGACCTAACCTATCCCAAAAGCGAGCTCTACCGTTTTTTGAACCATGATTTTATCTTTCGCGCTTTCACCACGGAGGAGCAGTTCGCGCTTTTGGCTTACCACCACATGGGGCGTGCCTTTGCGTTGCCCGTCTCCGCCCTTACCCATTCCGCCTATGGCTTTGCCTCCGGCGAAGACAGCGTTGACCCCTTGCGCACGGCCGCCGCAACCCCTTACGCCCAGGCGCAAGGGGTGTATGTGGACCCGGCCTCCGGCCTGGCCAATTACTGGATTGGTACCCTTTCCGGGCCTTATGTCTGCATGGGACACTTTACGGGGACCATCGGCAAAGCCAGAGTCACGCGAGAAAATATTGGCGTTCGGGTTTCGGTGCTTTTGAATGTGGATAGCCTTTCCATTGCTGAGGGCTCGGGAACCAAGCATGCTCCCTACCGCTTGACCAGCAATGACGGGGAGGGCTGACCCCCAAGGCCGGCCCTCCAAAAGCACGGGAAAGGACGTATGCCATGAAGCCCCAAGCCCTGGCGGAAAAAACCCGCCACATTCTCCCTCTGCTCTCCTGCCCCCTTTGCGGCCAGCCCTTTTCCCTTACGGACTCCTCCAGCCTGGTTTGTACACGGGGCCATTGCTACGATCTCTCGCGCAAAGGATATTGCAACCTTGCCCCCCACCATAATCAGCAGGCGGAAAAGTACGATGCGGATCTCTTTGCCTGCCGCGCCAAAATCTTTGCCGATGGTTTTTACCAGCCGGTGATGGAGGCCGTGGCCCAGGCGATCGGCGCGCGCTACCCTAGCAACGGCTCTTTTGTGCTCTTGGACGTTGGCTGCGGCGAAGGCGCCTACGCCCGAGAGCTACAAACCCGCTTCCCCAACGGACAAATCCTTGGGATTGACTTAAGCCGCGACGCCATTTGGGCCGCCGCCAAGCAAAGCCCGCAGGTCCATTGGCTGGTGGGCAACCTGGGGAATTTACCCTTGCGCGACCACAGCGTGGATATCCTCCTGGATGTATTGACCCCCGCCGATTATGGGGAATTTTCCCGGGTGCTTTCCCAGGACGGCCTTCTGCTCAAAATCGTCCCTGGCAAGTTATACCTTGCGGAGCTCCGCGCCTGCTTGGCCCAAGAGCTTCGCACGGAAGCCTATGACAACACCCGGGTCTTGGCCCATTTGCAAAAGCACGCCACCCTCCTTGACCAACAAACCCTGCGCTATACGCGTCCCGTAACGCCTGAACAGGCCGCCTTTTTTGCCCGCATGACTCCCATGACCTTTGGGATCCCCAAAGAAAGCCTTCCCAAAATAGCTTTTTCACAGATCACCCTGGATGTGGAATTGTTGCTTTGCCGTATGGGGTAACGGTTGTGCCCAAACACAAACACAGCGTACCCTGGGGTACGCTCCTTGCTGTCAAAAAAGGTCCGTGCAGGGGCTGCGCCCCGTGCATCCCCGCCAGGGCTTCGCCATGGACCCATCTGTGAAACTCCCATGAAATGGGCGTTTCCGCAAAGGGAGTCTAAAGGGCAACAGCCGTTTAGCCGCCGGAGGCCGTCTCCCCGAACCTTTTTTGACAGCCAGGCGCGAGCCAAGGCTCCCGCAAAAAGTGAGGCGCCTCACGATCCCCTTGGGAGTGCAAAAGCCCAATGCAGTCTCCCTGCATTGGGCTTGCAGCCGCAGACGACAAACCGCAGTTTTTCGTCTGCCTGAGCGTACCCTGGGGTACGCTGTCAAATCGCTACCAAAGGCACCCTGGTTGAGTGGCGCTTGCCGATCACCCTTTTTTCTTCGTGTCCGCGGACGACTCCACATCGTCCTGTTCCTCATTCTGGAACAGGGAATCGCCAGCCTCCAGCAAGCCCTTATGCTCATTGATCAGGCTTAGGAAGCGCTTTTTGTAATCACTGGCCGCGCTCTTTAAGCTCTTGATCTCTTTTTCGATGGTGCTCTTTTCTTCCTGCACATTGCCCAGCACTTCGCCGGCTTTGTTCTCCGCCTCGGTGACGATTTCAAGGGCCCGCTTTTTCGCGTTTTCAATCGCTTCATCGCTGATGCGCTGGGCGCTCAACAAAATCCCTTCCAAGGCCTCGCTGGTCTTGTGAACGCTCTCTTGGGGGGCGGCCTTCACCACTTCCTGTGGCATCGGCTTTACGGAACCCGCCGCGGCCTCCGCCGCAGCCTTGGCCTGCTTCAGCTCCGCCTCCAGCGCGTCAATGCGATCCTGCATGGCGATCATTTCATCGCAAATCTGATCCAAATACGAATCCACATCATAGGGATCGTATCCTGCGCCTTTGAAAGCAAACTCTTTTTGTTCAATGTCCGAAACTGTAATGCCCATCGTTATTGCTCCTTTCACGCTGCCAAGATGGAATCTCATGATTTACGAATGCCAAAACGCATCAAGGTAATGGGAAGCCGATCTTTGCGGGTAGGATTGCCCACGGCGATCAACTGCAGCCGCCCCATCCCCCGTACGGAAATCACGTCCCCGACATCCACCCGGGCGTCACTGCGCAGGGTGGGCAGGTAGCGCAGCTTCACGTGCCCGGTTTCCACCCACTCAGCGGCTTTGGTGCGGGATACATGCAGCCCGCTGGCCAACACCGCGTCCAGCCGAAGAGAGGCCACCGTATCCTTATGCTCGGTTCCCGCCGCCGCCGCGAGCTCTGGAAGGCTGTCCGTCAGGGCGATTTGCAGGCTGACCCGCCCTGCTTGCGACCACTGGGCCGCAATGTGCGCGGCCAGGGTATCTTGGGCAAAGAGGTAGGCGCATCCTTCCAAAAGCACGATGTCTCCCAGGGCTTGCCGCTGGATGCCCAAGCCCATCACGCTGCCCAGCAAGTCCCGATGGGAGGGCTGAGACTGATGCGGCCAAGTGACCTCCAGCGCTTTGATGGGAAAGGGCGCCTCCTGCGCATCTTCGCAAAAGAAAGCGGCCATTTGCCGCTCCGCGTCCTCGTAGCCGCCAAACAGAGAAAGCGACACCCCCTGCTTGCGGGCCGCGATGGCGGCTTCCTGCGCCTCCGGCGGAGTTAAAAAAGGGCTGAAAACGCTGCGGCCCGTTTTGTCCGCCCGCGCGGCCAGTTCATGGAGCCGCTGAATCGGAAATGGCGCGTCGTCTGTGCGGGGCATTTACAAAAGAACGTTGCGCAAAAGCTGCACAAGCCAACCGGCAAGCACACTACAAAGCCATAGGGCCACCAAGGAGAAATCAAAGCCCGTGTTGGACAATTGAGGCAAAACCTTCTGGAGCCAGCGGCGAATGGGGGCCAACACCACTTCCAGATACTTACCCACCAGCAGCACATATTTATTCTGGGGCATGATCAGCCTCAGAATGCAATACATCGCCAGTACCCAGGGCACGATCTGGAAAAGAATGCGCAAGATGTCAAAGATGAAATTTAATAACCAAACGAGCATGCTTGTCCCTCCTATGACCTAATGTCTCTTATGTGATTCTCGTATTTATTGCCGATACCCTTGACCGACGAACCGGCCTGTAGACGCGTCATCGGAGCGGAATGCCGTGGCAGGGGAATAGGCTCCGGTTCCATTTCCCGCCATCACCCCGCCAAAAGTAACTGGCGGCCTGCGCTGGGTCCCCTGGGCGACAAAACCCGCAGGCTGCGCTTGCGCCGCAAAGCGGGAACCCTGGGGTTCCGGCGCAGAAACCGGTTTGGCATAGGCGCTTGTCTGCCCTCCACCAGCATAGCCTGCGCTTTGCCTTTGGGCGCTGCCATAGCCCGTGCTTTCATAGCTCTGCCTGGCAAACCCGCCTGCTTCCGGCGTAGTGGCCACCTTCTGCAATGCAGGATCCACCACCACATAGACCGACGGGGAAGAAATCAGATAAATTCCACGGGGAGAAATCTTGTTCAAAGCACAACCCAGCGTATAGGCCGCGCCGCTTAGCATGTCCACACAGCGCTGGCGCTCGCTGTCGCTGGCGATGAACTCCATGTTCAAAAACACCGAGGCGCTGGCTTTGATGTATTCAATCACATTCCTGCACTCATTGCGGCTGCGCAAAAGCACAATGTACTCCGTATGGGCGTATACCCCGCCGTCCGGCCCCCGCTGCATGCCAGGGAAGGGAACCACGTTGCTTTGTGGCTGGGGCGCTTGTTGGGGGGCTTGAGCAGGCGACGCATAGCCCATGGATTGCTGGGGGCGGCCCTGTGGTGGCGGACCGGCATAGGCAGGACTGCCAAAGCCCTGCGGCGGCGCTGGCTGGGCCTGAAACCCTTGGGGCGGCTCTTCCCGCATCTGCCTTTGCTGTTCAGCGGCCAAATCCCGCTGGCTGCGGTAAGGCACTCTGCCGCCATAATCCTTGCCCGCCCGCTCAAAGGGATCCAAAGCCTGCTTGTGGCCAGGATCAAAATCCATTTCCTTCATATCCGCCATTTCCTCCACGGGCTCCTGCCGCAACTTCCCATAGGCCTGCTCGGCCTCATTGGAGGCATAATAGCTGCCCGCTTCACCGGCTTCGCCCCGGATAAAGCGTTCACTTTTATCCGATAGCCAATCGCCGACTTTTTGGAACATTCCCAATCTCAGTGCCCTCCTACATCAGGTTGGAACGGTTTTCTAAGGGCGAAACAGCGCCGTTCCCACCCGCACCATAGTCGCGCCTTCCCGGGCGGCGATGGCATAATCGTTTGACATTCCCATGGACAGCTCGTCCATGGCAATCCCAGCGACGGCTTCTTCCCGCAATTCTTCAAACAGTTTGCGCATGGCCCGAAACCATCCGGTCAAGCGCGCCTCCTCCGCGTCCAGCGGCATCATGGCCATGAGGCCTTTCACGCGAAGATTGGAAAAATCTTTCATCTTTTGTAAAAATGGTCTTACTTCCGTAACATCCAGCCCCGTCTTTTGCGCTTCTCGCGCCATATTGACCTGAATGAGCGCCGGTAAAACCAGCCCGCATGCCCCTGCCCGGCGTTCCACTTCCTGGGCTAAGGAAAGCCGGTCCAGTGAGTGCAGCATGCAAACATGCTCTATTATATCTTTAACTTTGTTGGTTTGCAACCGTCCAATCCAGTGGAGCCGAAAATCGGGTGCGATTTTTGTCAACTTGGGCAGGGCGACCTGGGCGCGGTTTTCGGCAATATCCAATATTTGTAAGGGTTTTAACTGGTTGATGACCTGCGGCCCCACGGTCTTTGTGACCGCGACGAGCCGTGCTGGCGGAAAATTTTGATAGCGATTTTTGTTCAAAACATCCAAAACGATCGACAAATTTTTTTGTAATATTTTCGTCTCAATTTCTTCTAATAACGGCGTTTGGGGCGAGGGCATCGACAAAATCGGATCTTGTGACTCCATACGATTTCCCTCCTAACGGAATAGCCGTACTGTTTGGCCCACGCTCAAAACGCCTGTTTGAATGGCGGAAATATAGGCTTTCCCCGCCGTTTCCTGAACCACATTCACCGGCACAAACAATTGCTGTTTCTCGGTAATCAGCACCACGCCTTTGGCGCCGCCCTGTTCAAAAATCGCCTTGGAAGGAACCAGCATGCAATCCGCATACTCACCCAATTCCGCCTGGCAGTTACGCATATAAATCACAGGGGTCACATCGCCCACCACAGCCAGCCTTAACAGCAATTCCCCTCCCGAGCGGGTAAAGGAGCGAACCTGGGCATCTACCACCGTATTGGAAAACTGTTCCAGTTTCAACTTGTGTGTGGAGCCCTCCACGGGATTCCAGGTGCTGTCCTTCACCAACATCAGCACCGCGTAGCTGTCTTTTTGCGATATGAGGCGATAGATATTCGTGCGCCCGCGGGAGGCCGTAGACACCTCCGGCCGCTGCCCGTTGATCATGGCACGGACCTCCGCAGGGGTATATTTTTCAAATTCGGCAGGGGTCAGGGCATGCTCAAACCCGTCGGTGTAAAAGCTCACAATGCTTGTTCGATTGGCCCTGTGCTGCTTGATCCAGCTATCGATGCGCTGCTGCTGGGTCTCCTCATCGTCATACAGGCGGCGAAGGCGCATATCCGTGGAGTAGCGGGTGCGAAAATAGGCTTGCCGCTTGTTGATGGAGTCCTCCAGGAATTTTTCCTGGTTGATCAAATTCCCCCGGGCCCCCTGCACCAAATTGCGCACTTCCAGCCCGCGCTGAACGACCTCGCTTTCCAACCGATCCATTTTGGTATCAAATTGGGTTTGGCTTTTCAGGAGTGTGCGCTGATAGTTCTTGATCTGATCCCGGTAATCCTGAAGCACCGAGATTTCCTTGCTATTGTAACCCGTAGAATAGACAAAGCACACCAAATCCCCCTGGTACACCATGCCGCCTTCTGGGGCGATATACTCTATGCTTTGTACGCCTTCGTCCTCATAGGCGGTCTCGTTGCGCACAATCAGCGCGTCACCGCGGTAGCTGGTACCCAGGGTCCCCATTTCGATCACCGCCGTGGTTGCCGCGGAGCCCTGCATGCTTTGCCAGATAAACCAGGTTCCCGCGCCTACCACCCCAAGGATCAGCAAAAGGCGCAAAACCCGCCCAAAGCCGCCACTGGCCGCGCGTTCCTCCTTGGCCGGTTTGACGCGCCGTTGCTTGGGCGGCGGCGCAGGAGGCTGCATGGGGGGCTGTTGTTGCATTTGCTGCATCAACTGCATTTCTTGCATCTGCAGCATCTGATATTGCCATTGCTGCAGCATTTCCGGCGTAACTTGTTGGGGAGAAATCCCCTGCATTTGTAAATACTGCGCCATTTCTGGCGTCAACGGCTGCTGCCCTGCCCCGTAATACTGCTGCCAGAGCATCTGTTCTTCCGGCGTCAACGGCGGAAAGGTCTGGTAGGGCGGCATACCCCTGCTTTGATCCGGTTGATTCGGTTGCATGATCCCCACTCCTTCCTTGTCTGCCCTTCTTACGCTCTACGCCCCGCTCTGCTCGATGGCGCGCAGCCTAGCCAAAATGCGCCTTTCCATGCGGGAGACTTGCATTTGAGAAACCCCCAAGCGTTTGGCGGTTTCCCGCTGCCCCAGCTGCTCCTGGTAGCGCAGCCACAGAAGTTCACGCTCCGCAGCATTCACCTTGCTCAAAACCCATTGCATCCAATCGCTTTCCTCCAGCTGGGCAAAGCCTTCATCTTGCGCGCCGATCAGCATGCCCAGCTCATTTTCCTCGTCCCCCAGCTTCGCGTCCAGGGAAGCCACTTCGCTTTGTTCCCGCAGATGCAAAAGCATCAACAGCTCGTCCGAGGAAATTTGCATGGCTTGCGCCAGTTCCTTGGCGCTGGGCTCCCGAAAGCACTCCCGGGAAAACCGGTCGCGCTCTTGCTGCATCCGGTATAGTTTCTGCCTTGCGTCGCGCGGCATACGGATATGGCTGCCCTTATCCCGCAAATAATTGCGTACATCTCCCGTGATGGTGGGAACCGCATAGGTGACAAACCGAAAGCCCCGCTCGGGTTCAAAGCGCTCTAAGGCTTTCAAAAGCGCCATGCCCGCCACCTGCTGGAGATCCTCCATCTCCACGCCCCGCCCCATAAAGCGGCGCGCCACCGCTTTTGCCAGCGGGAAAAAGCCTTCAAACAGCTCATCTCGCAGGGCTATGCTTCGGGTTTTTGCATATTCTTCCAACAGCGGAAGCATCGACTCCTCATTCATGATGGCCTCCGCTTACACAGGCATCGAAAATTCGATGCAGCATACGCCGTTTTCATCACAATTCAACCGCACGTCAGGCATCAGGGTTTCCAATATGCTCCGGGTGATATCCTGATCCTGGGCCGTTTCGTGGTTACGATCTTCCCCGCGCACGGAACAAAAGGCGCATTTCAGCCGCCCTTTGGCAAGGGTAGCAACCACGCGCAGCTCCTTCAGCCGAAGGGGTTGATGCAAAAGGCAGTCGATGCACTCATCCGTCACTGTGCGCAGATCGTCGATGAGATCCACATCCAGATCCACCAGCATCCCAAACCCTGACAAAGCCATGCGGGCCACCAGCGCATACTCCTTATCCGCCGGAAGCCTCAATTCCAAGGATTGATGTTTTGATTCCGCCATCACGGCCGCGCCTCCTCGCTGTCTTTCCCCACGGTTCAGGGCGCTTGGCGATTAAACCAAGATTCCCCATTCTTTATCGTAGCATATCCCACAGCATTTTGGCAAGCAGAAGCCCCAACACCACCAACATCATCACCCGCACCACCGTACTGCCTTTGCGGATGGTGAGCTTGCTGCCCACAAACGCGCCCAGCATGGCGCACAGGCCGGCCGGAAACCCCAACAGCACCACCACGTCTCCCGTGCAAGCGAGGCTAATCAAGGCGGCCAGATTGCTGGCCAAATTCACCACCTTGGCCGTGCCGCTGGCCATGACCGCCTCCATGCCAAAGGCGTACATGAACAACAGGATCAAAAATGTCCCTGTGCCCGGGCCGATGAGCCCATCGTAAAACCCTATGGCGCAGCCGATCAACAGCGCCAGCAAACGCTTTTTCTCTTTCGGCCATTCCTTTGCCACGCCCCGGGGCTTGCTTCCCCGCAGGGTAAACGCCGCCGCCACCGGAATGCACCCCAGCACCAGCCAGCGCACCACATGGGGAGGCAATTGCCGCATGAGCATCGCACCCATGGCGCTGCAAACAAAGGAGCCTACCGCGGCCGTCAAGCCAATCCGGTAGTCGATACGGCCCGCGCGGCCATAGTTCACTGTGGCCAGGGTGGTACCCATGGCGGCAGCCAGCTTGTTGGTTCCCGCCGCCAGCGTAGGCGGCAGGCCCGCCAAATAATAAGCGGGCAACGAAATCAACCCGCCGCCGCCGGCGACAGAGTCCACAAAGCCCGCCAGCAGGGCCAGCGGGCATACGATCCAAAACATGGTGGGCGTGAGTATCATCAAAACGACCTTCTTTTGCTGTGATCAAATAGGGGGAACGGATGCCTCCTCAGGCTGTTGCCAAAGCGCTAAAACCGAAGGCAGGCAGATCACCAGGGAAAATTGGAAGAACCGAGCGTCGTTTCCACACAGAAGCAGCGCTGTGCCCAGGTTGTAGATCAGCACCGGCAGGCACAGGGGAAGCGCCCCAAGTCCACTCCGGTATAGCGCCCATAGCCCGCAAAGCAGAAGCAAGGCCACCTGAACGCCGATATTTTGGCATAGCCAGGCGATGGGGGGCAGGCGGAATGGAATTTCGATCAAATCCTTCAGCGCCTTTCCCAACTGATTCAAACGGGAATTGGGGAAGGGGTACTCTTTCAAATCCCCCGAGTTTCTGGCAGCGTCCACCCCTTCGTTCTTCCCTGTCACATCCCACACCAGGCCGGTTACGGCATTGAAGGTTGCAAAGGCCCTCTGGGGATTGCGCCGGATGGTGTTCATCGTCATGGAAAGCAGCCTCTTTGGGGATTCCAGCGCGATGTACTCCCTGGGCCAGGTAAATTTGACGGAATTGTACTGGTGAAGCACGTACTTTTCCTCAAAAGCCTCTTGGGGCATGAGCTTCTCTAAAAAGGCGGCGGTTTCCGGGTCCAGGGTTTCTGGATTTTGCTTGCGGGCATCGCACAGGATCGTCATGGGAATGCCCACGCTTTCCTCCAGGGTGTTGTTGGGCTTGACCACATCCAGCGCGCCGTACAGCGGCCCCAGCACCAAAGCCACCAGCACAGCCATCAAGGCGGCGGCCATGGCCAAAGGCTTGCGCTGCCTTCCATAGCAAAGGAGCAGGCATAGCATGAGCGGCACCGAGAAGAACATCCCATTATGCCGCGCCAGGGTGGTCCATGCCAGGGTCGCCCCAAGGGCCGCGATGTTCAACGGCCTGCGGATCCACTCCCCCCGGGTGGCATACAGGCGAATGCTTTGCGCGCAGAGCAACATCGCGCCCAGGGTCATGGCATTATCCTTCCCAATGCCCATCAACACGCTATTGACCAAGGGCGAGGTCAAGATCAAGGCTTGGACCAGCAAAAGCCAGCCTTTTTTTAGCCCAAAGCCCTGCAAAACGGACAGCAAGTAGGCCAAAGCCAAGGCAAAGCACAAAAGCTGCAAGGCCACCATCCACGGATAAGACCCGCTGACCCGGGAAGCCAGCCAAATCATTAGGGTGTGAAAAACGGGGTGCCAGCCATTATACTGCCCTGTGATCACCTGGGTCCATTGGTTGTAAATGTCATAGGTCACGGCCCCAGGATAGCAGGCTGCAAAGGAGACGCCCAAAACCAGCAGGCTTACGCCTACGCTCATGGCCCAAAAGGCCAAGCTGTGCTTGGCCCGGTAGGGAGCGGTTTTCCGATGCTGTGAGCGACTCAGCACCCTTGCGCTCCCCAAAAGGACCCCATAGATCCCCGCCGCGTACACAAAGAACCAAACCAGGGAATAGACAGTTTCCCAGACGCCCGCAAACACGGGGCTCCCCGCCAAAAACAGAACATAGGCCAGATACAAAGACAGGCAAACCGCACACACCATAAACACGATCCGGTGAGACTTGCTCCTCAACGCTTCGTCCCGCCCCAGCCATTCACGGCACTTCTTGGCAAAGCCTGTCATTTGTATCTCTCCTTTGACGGCCGCTTAGGGCTGTACAAACTCGTGATAAATCGCCCGGATGGAGGCCTCAAAATCGTAATCGTCCACGCCGACCAATATGCTCAATTCGCTGCTCCCCTGATCAATCATGCGCACGTTCACGCGCTGGCGGCTCAGTGCCGAAAACAACCGCGAAGCTGTGCCGGGATTTTGCACCATGCCCCGGCCTACCGTGGCAATGAGCCCCATGTTGTCATAAATGGTCAAGGTGTCTGGGGAAGTCAGTTCCATAATGCGGGCGATGAGGCGCTCCTTCACCGGCTCCAAATCCTTGGTGGCCAGCACCACGCACAGGGTGTCAATGCCAGTGGGCAAATGCTCAAAGGACAGACCCACCTCTTCAATAGCCTGCAACACGCGCCGGCCAAAGCCCCTTTCGCTATTCATCATGGCCTTTTCCACAGAGACCACGGAAAAGCCCATCTTTCCCGCAATGCCGGTGATGACGAAGGGATTCACCTCATCCACGCCGCTGTGGGTGATCATGGTCCCCTGATGCTCTGGGTGGTTGGTATTGCGGATGTTGGTGGGAATGCCCGCGCGGTGCACAGGGAAAACGCTGTCCTCGTGCAGCACGGTGGCTCCCATATAGGAAAGCTCCCGAAGCTCCCGGTAGGTAATGTTGCGAATGGGCCTGGCGTTGTCCACGATGCGTGGATCCGCCATCAAAAATCCACTCACATCCGTCCAGTTTTCATAAATATCGGCGTAGGCGGCCCGCGCCACAATGGCGCCGGAAATATCACTGCCGCCCCTGGAGAAGGTGCGAATCTCCCCATTGGGCAAGCTGCCGTAGAACCCAGGGATCACAGCGTTTGGCATGCCTTTGAGAACCTCCGAAAGAACCGCTTGGGTCCTCTCGCTGTCAAAGCCGCCATCCTCCTCAAAAAAGATGAAATCCTTGGGATCCAAAAAGGCAAAGTCCAAATAGGCCGCCAGCACCAAGCCGTTCAAATATTCGCCCCGGCTGGCGCAATAGTCCTCGCTGGCCCCATTTTCAATGTTTCGGGCAATTTCGTCCAAATCCCGCTGAATGTTCAGCTCCAGTTGCAATTCTCTCACAATTTCCCTAAACCGTTCCTCGATCACCGCAAAGGTAGCATGAAAATCCTGGCCCGCTTTTTGAAGCTGATAAGTACGGTATAAAAGATCGGTTACCTTTTCGTCCGCGTCAAAACGGCGTCCCGGGGCGCTGGGCACCACATAGGTGCGCCGCGGATCAAGCCGTAAAATATCGCGCACTTTTTGAAACTGGCCGGCATCCGAAAGCGAGCTGCCTCCGAATTTCGCAACCACTTTACCCATCCATCGTTCCCTCCAGACCAACGGAGGCTCAAAGTCCTCACAAATGTTTATTTTATCGTACAACCCAGGTGTAAGTCAATCCCTGCCGCAAGCCCTGAACATAAAAACCATCCTCGCTCCTAAAGTGAGGAGGATGGTTCATCCTATGCGTTTGGCAGGCATCCGGTTCATCACGGTTGGTGGGCGGCGCGCCAGTCTCCCGCCAGCACGCTCATCATCCCGATATCGCAAAAAGCCCCGTCCCGAAAATAGGCATGCCGCTTCACGCCTTCCAATACAAAGCCTGCCTTTTGGTAGCAGCGCTTTCCCGCCTCGTTGCCCATATCCACATCCAGCTGCACCCGTTCCAATCCCAGGGTTTGAAAGGCGTGCTCTAGCAAGAGCCCCAAGGCCTCGGTGCCCACGCCGCGCCCCCGGTCTTCCGGGGAGGCGATCACCATGCCCAGCTCTCCGCAACGCAGTTTCCAGTCCAGGCGAAACAGGTCCAATTGGCCGATATAGCGCTCATCCCGCTTGTCCGCGATGATAAAATTGCTGCCGCTGTGGCTGCTTTGCAGCATATTTTCCAAAAATTGCTGGGTGTCCAGCAGGGTTTGAGGCGCCCAAAAGCGGCTGCTCAAATAGCGGATGGTTTCCTGATCATTGACCCACCTGCGGATTTCCGGCAGATCCTCCTGCCGGTATTCCCGCAGCATGACGGTTTCTCCCACCAGTCTGGGCATATTCCGTCCCCCTTTTTACGAATCTAGCAAAAGCCCCTGGTCATCCCGAAAATAGCCGAACAGGATCACCAAAAAATCAATGACGACGCCAACCCCAAACAGCCCGCCCGTGAAGATGTACAACACCCCCGTGGCGATTTTCCCCGTGTAGAAGCGGTGGATTCCGAATATCCCGCCTAGGAGGCACAGGAGCAAGGCGATCCAGCGGTTTCGCGAAGAGCGCGAAGGCTTCACGTACACCGTATGGTGAAAGGTCTGGTAGTGTACCTCGGGCGGTTCCTGGGGCCTGCCCGCGTCTGTCGTCCCTTCGCGCGCCGTAGGTTCCGCGTCGGCAATAAAGACCGTACTGCCACAAGCGGGGCACTTACGGTCTGCTTCAAATACTCGGCTTTTACAGTATGCGCAAATCAATACGAAAAACCCCTCTTATGTTCCACTTTTGGGCCATGTTTACGCCTGGGGATCGTCCTGTTCCCCATCGTCGGCTTCCAGGGCGTCCTCTTCTTCCATGGCGGCGATGCATTTGTCAAACACGGCCTGCAGTTCCGCCTCATCCTCAATGGTGGCGTAGACATCCTCGCCGGATTCGTCTTTCACAATCTTGAGAATGATGGCCTCGCCCTCCATGCAGTCTTCCATATCCTGCGTGGCTTCCAACACGATATAATAACTGCCCTCATGCTCAATGGTCATGAGATGCTCAAAATCCACATCGTTTCCTTCTTCGTCCTGCAATTGAATGATATGGTTCTGCTCGTCCATTTTGTCCTCTTTCCGCCCTAGGGCTTACTCTTGGTTTGGGCATTTTGCCTGGTCAGCCACTGTTCCAAAATCACGGCCGCCGCCACCTTGTCTACCGTTTGCCGACGCTCTTCCCGCCGCATATGGCCGTCAATCAAGGCGCGCTCCGCGGTCACGGTGGTCATGCGCTCGTCCTGGTAAAAAATCGTCAGTCCGGCGTTTTCCAGCACCTGGCCAAAGGCCTGGGCCTTTTCCGCCTGAGCGCCTTGGGAGCCGTCCATGTTCAGGGGCAAGCCGATAAGCACCTGGCGGGTTTCATAGCGCTGGCACAAAGAAAGCACATACTTGCAATCAGGTCCATAGCCTACCCGGCGATACACCTCCACAGGCTGGGCGATCATTCCCAAGGGGTCACAAACCGCCACGCCAATACGCACATCCCCCACATCCAAAGCAATGACCCGGCCTTGGGATGCCATCAACCGTCCATCCTTTGCAAATAAACACGAACCAGCTCTTCCACGATTTCGTCCCGTTCCAGGCGGCAAATCATGCTGCGGGCTTGGCCGTAGCTGGTGATATAGGTCGGGTCGCCGGAAATGAGATACCCCACCAGCTGGGTGACCGGATCGTATCCCTTTGCCTGCAGCGCCCGATAGACATGTTCCAAAATGTCGCTGGCGCGCTGACTTCCCTCCACAACCGGCGAGAACTTGGTCGTGCCATTCATGTCTGTCACTTGATTTCACTCCCTTACGGTGATGCACTCACCATTATACACCAAAACTTTCCTTTTTGGAAGGGTTTCAGCGGGGACGAGGGGGAATTTCCATTTTTTCCGCAAAAGAACCGTCGTCCATCCCTTTGAGCTGGATCACCCGTAAAGATACCACCCGAAGCGCCGCGCGCAGGCACAAGAGCAAGGGAATGGAAAGCACAATCCCCAGCATGCCGCCGGCCATGCCCCCCAACATCACGCATAAAAGAACGGCCACCGGATGCAGTCGGGTGGCGTCGCTCATCAGTTTGGGGCTTAATACGCCGCCTTCCAGCTGCTGCACCACCAGCACCACCCCCAAGGACCACAGAGCTTGGGAAAGACCGCCCTGCAGGGCAAAAAGCAGCACCAAAGCGCCGCCTAAAAAAGGGCCTACATAGGGGATCAATTCCAAAATTCCCATGAGCATGCCCAAGAGCAGCCAGGCGGGCAGCCCCACGGCCAACAGCCCCACCGCCGTCAGCGTGGCCACGACGGCCGAAACCATCAATTGTCCCCGCACAAAAGCGGCGGTTTCCCGTCGCATTTCCCGAAACACCTTCACGGTGGTGTCCCGCCAGCCCACGGGAAGCCATAATAAGAGCATGCTCCCAAACCATTTGCGGTCCCGCAAAAAATAAAACCCAAAGGCAGGGGCCAAAAAGAGCTTGCCCAGCCCCTCTACAATGTTCCCCGCCTTTTCCATGGTGGCGGGCAATAGGCCTGTCAGCAACCCTTCGGCCTTGGTAAGCACCGTCGCCTTGATGTCCGTGTTCACCAGCATGCCGTTTTCCACCAGCCATTGCTCGCCTTTTTGCATCCATTCATTGATTTTTCCATACAGCGAGGGCAGGAGCGTCATTAACTGGCGAACCTGCTCGATAACAAAGGGGACCAGCAAAACCAAGGCGCCCAGTACCCCGATGCTGATCACCAGCATGGACAAGGACGCAGAAAGGCCCGGGGAAAAGCGTTTCTCCAACCGCCGCATCACCGGCATGGCCAAAAGCGCCACCATGATGCCAAAAAAAATCTGAAGGATGGCTTGCCAAAGAAGCGCGCGCGCCCACACCGCCAATAGAATCAACGCCAGGCATAGCCCGTATTGCCAAAGCCTTTTGGATGTGAACGCGCCGCGCTGTGGTTCCATGCTGATTACCCCTTTTTACAAGCGTCCGATGGGGTTTCCCTTACCACATCTTGCTCATTTTTCTCAACTGATCCACTTGCCGAACCACCTGTTTGCGGAGCTTTTGATTTCCGGGCATGATCATCGCTCCGGCTCCGATCGCAAAGCCTACCACTCCTGTCACTGCCATTCCCACAAGACTCATTGCTTCTCCCCCTTTCCTTCTTGACCCATCACCTGCGTCCATGTGCAAAGCCGCGAGGCAACAATTTCGCAAGGCCGGACGTCTGTTTCCTGAACCGGCGCTTCCTTTCTCACGCTGTAGTCCATGGCGTAGGCGCGCTGCCCCATCAGATGGTACAAAGGGCCTTGGCTGACCTCCAACGCGGCCACCTGTAAGGTCTCCCCGTTTACCACCGCGTCGGTCACCAGGCCCGCGCATTCCCCCGAGGTCAAGTAGACCTTGGAAAGATGAGGCTCCGCTGTCTTTGGCATTTTCAAGCCTTCTGCGCATACCACTACGCAGGCGTTGCCAATCACCAAAATCAGCTTCCGCGGAATCCATCTAGCGCTGCCCAGACCCCGCCGCATGACCAATCCTTGCAGCTTTCTGGCGCTTGGCGTCAAGACTCCGCGCTCCACATATCCCAAGGTTTGGCCTTCCAAGACCACAGGCATGCCGATCATTCGCCGCAAGCTCGTCAATGGGCGCCGCCTCCCTTTTGCGCAGGTTCACAGCGCTATTTTGCCCGAAAGGCGGGACTAGCGCACAAGCAAAACCTGTCACCCATACCATGGTTGGATTTTCCAGCTTTGCCATAGGAGGCGGCCCCATTGTCCATCCTTTCCCTGTTGGCCCTTTCCTTCGGAATTTTATGGCTGGTAAAGAGTTCCTGGGGTTTTTCCCCCAAAGGCCTATGCTTCCTCCTTGGGCGGAAAATTCCCATCCGCCATTTCCCATTTTTCTGTTTAGAAATCCCAACAAACCCATTGATTTCCAAGGGTTTGGGACCATTTTACGGAATATCTTCTCCCAACGCTTCGTCTGATGGGAGAATGGCAAAGGGCTTCTCCCTTGCCAAAAGCAATAAGGAGGTATCCCCTATGCAAAAGACCCCTATGTACAAAAGACTCCTGTGGTTAATGGTAGCCATCGTGATGGTCGCGCTTCCCGCGCTGTCCTTGGCGGAGAGCTATCAGGTCGTGAAGGGTGGCTATCTGAACCTGCGCAAAGAAGCCTCCACCACAAGCTCGGTGCTCGGCCAGTATCCCACAGGCACCTGGATGACCGTTATGAACCAAAACGCGGAATGGAGCAAGGTGAAAGTGGCCGGCAAAGAAGGCTTTGTGATGAGCAAATACTTAAGCGACGCGGCCTCTTCTTCCACCATGTACATCCGCACCAACACGGGGGCGAACCTGAACATGCGCAGCATGCCCGCGATCAACAGCGCGATCCTGAAGAGTTTTGCGAACGGCTCTGCGGTGAACGTGCTGGTCAAAGGCCGCGAATGGTTCAAGGTGTCCATTGGCGACATGATCGGCTTTATGAGCAGCCGCTACCTGGTCACCAAGTCCTCCGGCAATAACGGCTCCACCAACACCACCAGCTACCCCAAGACCGGCGTGGTGAAAAACCCCGGCGCGAACCAGGTTCTCTTGCTTCGGGAAACCCCCAGCACGCAGGCCCGCGTCCTTGGCTACTATGGCAACGGCGTGGCTGTGACCCTGCTTGGGGAAAGCGGCAGCTTCTACAAGGTCAGCGTGGACGGCTCCATCGGCTACATGATGAAGAAATACATCAAAGTCGTGGCCAGCGTGCCCGCCGTGCCGGCTCCTCCCGTGGTGATTTGTGACCCCGAGACTCCCAAGGAAGTCATCATCGAGCTTCCCGCGGAGCCCGAGACCAATCCCGATTCCATCCCCGTGCCTCCCATGAGCTAATCCCAACCATCATCGGTGGCGGCAGAGTCTGGATGCGCATCCTCCCTTTGCAGCCACAACACAAATTTCAACGTCTCGTTCACTGGGCTGCGGCGAATTTTTCGCCGCAGTTTCCGTTTACCCCGCGTTCCAGCCCTTCAGGCTATCGCGCTTGCGGCGGCGCAGGCGTCAAGTGGCATCAGAATCAGGATTAGTCTTTACATTTGCTCCGCTTTCATTGTATGATAAAAAATGGACAGGTTCCAAAAGGAGGCGCAAGCCATGAAAGCAAGCGAATTTTTAAGCGGCGTGCAAACATTGGGCATTGATTTCTTTACCGGCGTTCCGGATTCTTTGCTCAAACCCTTGTGCGATACGCTTTACACCCAATACGGCTGTTCTGGAAAGCATGTGGTGGCCGCCAACGAGGGCGGCGCGGTGGGGCTGGCTGCCGGCCATTACATTGGCACAGGCAAGCCTGCCTTATGCTATTTACAAAACAGCGGGATTGGAAATGCGGTTAATCCCATCGCTTCTTTGCTGGATGAGCGGGTCTACGGGATCCCTTGCGTGTTTGTGGTGGGCTTTCGGGGCGAGCCCCATGTGAAGGACGAACCCCAGCACGCTTACCAGGGCATGATCACCAAGGAACTTTTGGCCCTTTTGGATTTGACCCTCTTCGAATTGGACGCGGCCACTTCCCCGGAAGATTTTCGCGCCATGCTGGCCCAGGCCGCTCCTGTGCTTGCGGCCGGTAAAAGCGTTGCCTTTGTCGTGCATAAGGACGGTTTGAGCCATGGCCCCAAAATTGCTTGGGAGGACCGCTACCGCCTGACCCGGGAGGACGCTCTACGGGAATTTTTGCGTCATTCCCGCAAACAGGACATTTTTGTCTCCACCACGGGCAAGACCTCCCGGGAGGTCTTTGAGCTTCGGGAGGCATTGGGGCAGGATCACAGCCATGATTTTCTCACAGTGGGCAGCATGGGACACGCGGGGATGATCGCCTTGGGCATTGCTAAGGCCAGGTCCGACCGCACCGTTTGGTGCTTGGACGGCGACGGCGCGGCGCTGATGCACTTGGGCTCCCTGGTGGTGGAAACCAGGGAACGGCCTACCAACCTGGTCCACGTCCTCCTCAACAACGGCGCTCATGAAAGCGTGGGCGGCATGCCGGTGGCTTGCGGCGATTTTTGGTTTTCGCCCCTGGCCAGGAGCCTGGGGTATGAGCAATGCTTTACCGCCGAGAGCGTGGGAGAGCTGAAATCCCTCTTGCCCCGCATTCAGGATCTTTCCCAGCACAAATTCACCTTTTTGGAAGTGCTCTTAAAGCAAGGTTCCCGGGAGGACTTGGGCAGGCCCACCCAAACGCCCAAGCAAAACCTTTCCGAGCTGATGCGCACCTTACAAAGCCGTTAACCCCATTATGGATCAATGGAGTCGATACAGATGAAAGCGCTTATTCTCAATTCAGGGGTGGGCCACCGCATGGGCGCGCTGACCCAGCAAAAACCCAAGGGCATGACGGACATTGGGGGCGGGTATACCATCCTAAGCCGCCAACTGGAACAGCTCAAACGCCTGGGCGTGAAGGAGGCGGTGATCACCACCGGCGCTTTTGCGGAGCTTTTGCGGGCGTATGTAAACGGCCTTGCGGAAAAACCCCCCGTCACCTTTGTGCACAACCCCGATTATGCCAGCACCAACTATATCCTCAGCATGCATCTGGCCGCGCCTGAGCTTGCCCGGGACGATGTGATTTTTCTGCACGGGGATCTGGTGCTGGAGGACAGCGTTTTGCGGGACCTGTGGGCGTCTCCCCGCAGCGTGATGGCCGTGGATCCGTCCCTGCCTCTTCCGGAAAAGGATTTTAAGGCCCAGCTGCTGGATGGGCGCATCCTGGCGGTAGGCGTTTCTCTCTTCGGCTCAGACTGCGTGGCTTGCCAGCCCGCCTACAAATGGTTGGGCGCGGATTTCGCGGGATGGCTTCAAAGCATCCGCGCCTTTGTGGAAGGCGGCCAAACCAACGTATATGGCGAAAACGCCCTCAACGCGCTCAACGGGGCGCTGCCGCTTTTTCCATTAGACCTTCACGGCCGCCTGTGCCATGAAATCGACAACCCCGAAGATCTTGCCGCCGTATCCCAGCGGTTTTTGAAAAGTCTCTCATAAAGGAGTTCATTATGAAGCAAGTATACATGTGTTTCAGCACCGATATCCTGCACAGCGGCCATATCGCCATCATCCGCCGGGCGGCGGAATTGGGGGAATTGACGGTGGGCGTGCTCACGGACGAAGTCATCGCCACCTTCAAGCGCTATCCGCTCATCCCCCTTTCCGAGCGCATCCTCCTGTTTGAAAGCCTGGTGGGCGTCAAGCGGGTGGTGGTGCAGGATACCTTAAGCTATCGGGGGGTGATCGAAGCGCACCATCCCGACATCGTGGTACACGGGGACGATTGGCGTACGGGCCTGCAAGCCAAAATTCGGGAGGAAGTGCTTTCCCTTCTGTCCGCCTACGGCGGAGAACTGGTGGAATTCCCCTATACCCATAGCGCTACGGAAGAAGCGCTGTCCGCCTTGGACTCCAGGCTCAATATGCCCGAGGTGCGCCGTGGCAGGCTTCGCAGGCTGTTACAGATCAAGCCCTGCTTAAGCGTTATGGAAGCGCACAACGGCCTCACCGGCCTCATTGTGGAAAACGCCTTGGTCAATGGCGAAGAGGGTGTGAGGCGCTTTGACGCCATTTGGGTCAGCTCCCTTTGCGATTCCACCGCCAAAGGCAAGCCCGACATCGAGCTGGTGGACCTGACCAGCCGCATTGTCACCCTGGAAGAGATTATGGACGTGACCACCAAGCCCATTATTTTGGACGGGGATACCGGCGGGTTGACGGAGCATTTCGTGTTCAACCTCCGCACCCTGGAACGCCTTGGCATTTCCGCCATCATTATCGAGGACAAAACCGGGCTGAAGAAGAACTCCCTTTTTGGCACGGAGGCGGAGCAAACCCAGGAAAGCATCCCTGTTTTCTGCGATAAGCTCAGGGCTGGAAAGCGGGCGCAAAAGACCAAGGATTTCATGATCTTTGCCCGCTGTGAAAGCCTGATCTTAAACCAGGGTATGGAGGACGCCTTGACCCGCTGCCATGCCTATGTGGATGCCGGCGCGGACGGGATCATGATCCACAGCTGTCAAAAAACGCCGGAGGAAATCATCACCTTCCTGCGCCGCTTTCGTGAGACCGATGCCACCACCCCCATCGTGGTGGTGCCCACCACCTACAATTCCGCCACGGAAGCCGATCTGCAGCAAGCAGGCGCCAACATCGTGATCCATGCCAATCATCTCTTGCGCAGCGCCTTCCCCTCCATGGTGAAGGTGGCGGAGAGTATTCTAGCCCATGGCCGTTCCCTGGAGGCGGAGGCGGACTGCATGTCCATCAAGCAGATTTTGACCCTGATTCCTTCCGATGATTGAGGAGGCCCTATGAGCGCTTTTTCTCCCTTTAGCCCCGTGGATATCCGCGTTCTTTCCAAGCCCGAGGGCGAGGCCGCCGTTTTGGGCATGCTTTCAGGCCAGGCGCACAAGCTGCTGGTGCTGGCCCCCCGTTTTTTGTGTACGGAGCTTTCCCTGGCGGCCTTTTTGACCGCTTTGCAAGGGGCCGGGCATTGTGTGCACCCCATTTCAGAGATTCCCGCCAACCCCTCTGTGGGGGATCTGGCACGGCTGTTGGATGCATTGCGCAAGCAGGAGTTCACTCCCACCTGTATTTTGGCCATTGGCGGGGGGAGCTGCATGGATTTGGCCAAAGGGATCAGTGCCCTTTGGCATTTGCCCCTTTCCCAAACCGCCTCACCCCAGGCGGTACGGGAAACCATCCGCTCTAAAGCCTATCAACAAAATCCAACCTTCCTGGATGTGGTGGCCATGCCCACCACATCGGGCACCGGCAGCGAGGTGACCCACTGGGCCACCATCTGGGACGGGGAACAGCGCAGCAAACTGTCCATCGACTGCCCGCAGCTTTTTCCCAAGGCGGCTGTGCTGATCCCTGATTGGACGGTGGACATGCCCCCTTCCCTTACCCTCTCCACAGGGCTGGACGCCCTAAGCCATGCCATGGAAGCCTTTTGGGCAAAGGGGCGCACGCCGCTCTCCCAGGCTTTGGCCCTTTGCGCCATTGGCAAGGTGCGTCTTTTCCTTCCCCAGGCCCTGGCGGAACCCCGTAGCCTTGTGGTTCGAAAAGAAATGTGCATGGCTTCCCTGCTGGCGGGGCTGGCCTTTTCCCAGACCCGCACCACGGCCTGTCACAGCATCAGCTATCCGCTCACCATGCTCCATGGGATTCCCCACGGCTATGCCGCCGCGCTGACGCTGCCCGCCGTGCTGACCCGCAATCTTTCGGCCCTTCCCGAGATTGATCAAATCCTTGCCCTCTTTACCTTGGACGGCGGATTGCAAAGCTGGCTGAACAAGGTTTCACAGGGCATACAGCCGCTTACGCTCTCCGCTTTTGGCATCAGGCCAGAGGACCTGGGCAGCATCGCCGACTTGACCTTTACCCAGGGGCGGATGGATAACAATCCCATTGTCTTTTCTTCCGCCGAGGTGATGGCCATTCTGCGGGAATGCTTGTAAGCCTTGCGCAACCTTTTCATGGACCGGCGGCAGGAAAACCGCCGCCACTGTCGAATTGCTTAGGTACCGAAAGAAAAGTGGATGGGGGCGTGATTCCGTTGGCGTATGGATGGCTGGACGCTTGCTCTCCCCATTACCTGCAAAGGAGCTACTGATTATGAAAACGACGATCGTTTCCAAAAACATGGCGGTATCCCCCGCGGTTACCGAGCGGGTCATGAAAAAGACCAACAAGATGGAGCGTTACCTGGATCAGAGCACCGAAATTCTCGTGCATTTGGGCAAGGAAAAGAACAACCGCCGCACTTGCGAAATCACCGTGCCTTTTGACGGTGTGATGCTGCGGGCGGAATCCAGCAACGACGACAATCTTTACGTCAGCATCGATCAGGCGCTGGCCAAGCTGGAGCGGCAAATCCACAAGCATCGCAGCAAGCTGGAAAAGCGCCTCCGTGACGATGCCTTCAAAGCCAAGGACTATGAATATGTGGAAGAAATGGACGAAGCCTCTCCCGAGGCCCGCAAAATCGTTCGCACCAAGACCTTCACCGTCCGTCCCATGTCGGTGGACGACGCGGTTTTGCAAATGGAGCTTCTGGGCCACGGGTTCTTCGTCTTTGTCAATTCCGATACCGACAGAACCAACGTGCTCTACCTGCGCAAAGATGGCGACCTGGGTCTGATGGAACCGGAAGTATAAAACCATTCCTTTTCAACACGGTCTGGGGAGGAACCGCTGCTGGCGGTTCCTCCCCTTTTTGAACCAAAAAAACCCCCAGCTTTTATGCCGAGGGTTAGCTTGCTGAAAAAGGCCCGCTTTATGAAGTTTTTTTCACAGCTGCCTTTGACCGTGTGTAACACGGTCAAAGAAAGGGTTCAGGGCAAAGCCCTGAGCAGGGTTTTAGGGGCGGCAGCCCCTAAACGTACTTTGTCAACGGTCTGACCCCCCGGCTATGCCGAGGGTTTTCCTAACATCCAACTGCCAAGTTTGGCCAAGGAACGGCCAAATGTGATTACTTCACAAAGAAGGAAATGAGGTTGAAGGCATTGATCACCGGCAGCATGATCACGGCCACGGTGGACATCATCTTGATCATGATATCCTGATTGGGGCCCACCACGTCTTTATAACCGTCGCCCACGGTATCGCCGATGATGGCGGCGTTATGCATATCGCGGTAACCGCTCTCGCCATACAGCTTCACCAGTTCAGCCTTCTGGGATTTGATGTACTTCTTCGCGTTATCCCAAGTGCCGCCGCTGTTGGCGGTGGCGGTGGCCATCACCACGCTATCCAAAATCGTGCCCAGCAAGAAACCGCCCACGAACAACGGCCCGAAGAGGAAACCGCCCACAATAGGCGAAAGGAGCGAGATCAGCACCGGCAGCCGCATCTCGGCAATGGCGCTGCGTGTGCAGATGTCAATGCAGCGGTTGGAGTCCGGCTTCACTTTTCCTGTCAAAATATCGGGGTTCTCACGAACCTGCCTGCGCACTTCATCCACCATCTCCTTGGCGTTGTTGCACACAGCGTTGAGCATCTGGCCCGACAGCCAGTGCATCAGGCCCACGCCCATGAACGCGCCGCCCAGGGAAAGATAGTTAAGGATGTTCAGGGCGCCGCCGTTCGCGCCGCCATTGGCAAAGGACATCATCATGGCCAACGCCGCCAACACGCCGGAGCCGATGGCAAAGCCCTTGCCCACGGCAGCCGTAGTGTTGCCCTGAGAGTCAAGGCTATCGGTGATATTGCGGACTTCCTCGTCCAACTGCGCCATCTCCGCGATGCCGCCCGCATTGTCGGAAATGGGGCCATAGGTATCTACCGTGACCGTGGCGACGACGAAGGAAAGCATGCCCACCGCCGCGATGGCCGAGCCATACAGGCCCGCGAAAAAGCTGGACAGGATGATGGCAGCGCCCAGGGTGACGCAAGCGGGCAAGCAGCTGCGCCAGCCGGTGCTGGTGCCGCCGATGATGACAAGGGCGGGGCCTTCCTTGGCCAGGGCCGCCACCTTCTTGGTCTCCTTGTATTGCTCACTGGTATAGCGCTCTGCCAGCATGCCCAGGGCGATGCCTGCCAGGATGCCCGTAACCGCGCTCAACCAGGGCGAGATCCACCCCAGCCGGAAATCCACGCTGGCATAATCAAAGCCGTTGAAGAAGAAGTAACTCAAAACCAATGTCACAACACCGATGATCGCGGCGCTGGACCAAAGTGAGATATTGAGCTCGCGGCTCAAATTCTTACCAGGCTTGCGCATAAGCACGTAGGCGATGCCCAGCAAACAAGCCAGCAAGCCCACGCCCATAACGGTGAGGGGAAACTGCATCATGCGGGTGATCAAATCCGTGCTGATGGGCGTGGCGTTGTTGAGCGCCGCCGTGTAGATGGTTGTGGGCAGCACGCTGGACGCCACCACCGCGCCGATCGTTGATTCTAGCAAGTCCGAGCCATTGCCGTTGACATCGCCCACGTTGTCGCCCACGCAGTCCGCAATGACAGCAGGGTTTCTGGGGTCGTCCTCGGGCATGTCCAGCTCGGTCTTGCCCACCAGGTCGGCGCCCATGTCCGCGCCCTTGGTGTAGATGCCACCGCCTAGACGATTGAACACCGCGATGGCGGAGCAGCCCAAGGAATAGCACGCCAACACCTGCGGAAACAGCACGAACTTAAGCCCGATCCAGCTGCTCATCTCCACCAGGTTTTCCGGATTGGCGAACTGCATCACCATACCCACAATCAAGTATACCAGCAGCAACCCAAACAGCGCAAACCCGCCCACCGACAGGCCCATGACCGAGCCGCCGCGGAACGCCACATTGAGCGCCTTGCCCAGGGTGGACGGATCCTTGCGCTCCACGCCCAGGCGGGCTTCATTGGCCACCCGCTCGTTGTAGATAACGGCGGCTTTCATGCCTACCAGACCCGCCAGGGAACTCATGGCCGCGCCCAGCAGCAACGCCGCGCCAGCCCATGGGGAGAAGAAGATGCCAAACAAAATAGCGATCCCGAGGATGATCGGGATATCTATGGAGAATTCTCTTTTTAAAAAGGCGTCCGCGCCTTCGCGAATCGACTTGGCGATGTCCTGCATGACAGGCGTGCCATGCTCCATTTTGGTGCCCTTGCGGAAGTTGTAGTAAGCGAAGATGAGAGAAAAAATTGCGCCCAGTCCTACGAGATAAACCATTAACCAAACCATGAATGTACAGCCCCCAATCGTTATTGCCATAATATGCAATCCATTTTATCAAAAAACTTTGTAAAGTGCCACCTTTTCGGCGGATTTTTCCAAAACAGCAGTTTGGCGCTCTTGGCAAGGTCCTTCGATATGTCCGCCCTCTCATGAATTTCTCATAAACCTCTTAGACATCCTTAAGCGCTTTTTGGGCATATTCTGCTTTCCGCGTCTGTTAAAATATGCTATCCTGTGTGTACAGCAGATGAAACAAGGAGGGTGTCCCCAATGTCTGACAATCATGAAAACCCCCTAGGGCCTGAAGGGAGTTATTTTGAAGCCAAGGCGCGAAAGGAACAAGAGATCCATCAAGTGAAAATGAACGGCCTCTATCCTCTGATGATCGCCGGCCTCTACCTGATCCTTGGGTTTGTGTTTGACCTTTGGCATCCAGGCTGGCTCTTGTTCCTTACCATTCCGCTGTTCTACATGCATCCCAAAACCCCGCTGCAAAAGCTCTGCAATCCTGTGATGATCACCCTGATCTATCTGGTGTTGGGTTTCTTCTTTCATTTATGGCACCCCGGCTGGCTCATCTTCCTGGCGATCCCCGCCGCGGCCATTGTGGAAGGCGCGGACAAGTGCACCAAATAAGCCGGCTGACGGCATGCATGCACCCCCCTGCCCATGGCAGGGGGGAGCATGCATGCCGTCAGCCGGCTTATTTGGTGCACTGGTCCGCGCCTTCCACAATGGCCGCGGCGGGGATCGCCAGGAA
>JAVBVF010000029.1:0-41980 GCA_031554475.1 Eubacteriales bacterium
AATGAAGCCGAGAAGCTGCACGCCCTGAGGGTGCGGGAGCCGAGCGACATGTGCGTGAGGTGCCTCACTATCCCCTTTGGAGGGCAAAAGCCCAATGCAGTCTCCCTGCATTGGGCTTGCAGCCGCTGCCGACAAACCGCAGTTTGTCGGCAGCCTGACTGTGGCGGATAGCCACAGCCTTTGCCTTGTCAGGGTTTGTCCTGCGTTTTGGGCTGGGTGCTAAGAAGGAACGGAGGATCAGGCCTTGCCCCTGCCGGCGCCGAATTGCTGCATAATGGCCTTGACCTCTTCCACGTGCTCGGGTTTGAGCATGGAAAGCATTTTCTGAGCATAGCCCGCCGCATAGGCGCCGTCAAAGCCGCCATTGGCTTGCTTATCAAAGCCTTCGTTCAGCAGCGCCTTCGCGTCTTCCAATTTCTCTCCCAGGACCCGCTCCAAAATGAAATGGTAAAACCGCTCTTGTCCTTCGTTCATCAAAATACGTCCTTTCTGAATGTCAAATGCGTTTATCGGACAGCCGCGAGCAAAGCGCGGCCAGAACCGTCCAGGGTAAGGGCCGGGCAGTTGACGGGCAGGAGCACGCTACTTCCGGCCGCAAGGGCTAGGGCGCCCCCCTCCCAAGCCAACTGCAAATCTTCCAGGGCTGTGAGCATCCGCAAGCTATCCTGGTCCGGCGAAAGCTCCAGCTGGCCGTTGATGCAGGCGCAATCCAGGGTAAAGGCGGGCACGGAGAGCAGGCGGTGCATGCCGCTATCCGCCTGAGGGGGCAGGGTCTCCCGCTGGCCTAAGAGCCTGGGGTTGATCACATCCAGGGCTTGGCGAATGTGCAATTCCCGTGTCTCACCCTTGTCATTCTTGCGCATATAATCCCACAGCCGGTAGGTGACATCGCTGGATTGTTGGATTTCGTAGAGCAAAATGCCGCCGCCAATGGCATGCACCATGCCGCTGGGAATGGAGAAGATGTCCCCCGCCTTCACGGGTACCCGCTCCATCATGGGCTCAATATCCTCCCCCGCGTCCAGGGCTGCCTGAATCGAACGGGCATCCACGCCGTGCTTGATACCATACAAGATGCTGGCGCCCTCATCGGCCTGCAGGATGACCCAGGCCTCGCTCTTGCCCAGTTTGCCCTCGTGTTCTCGCGCGTATGCGTCGTCGGGATGCACCTGGACGCTGAGGGGCTCCCGGGCGGAAATGAGCTTCAACAGCAAGGGAAATTCACGATCTTTTCCCACCAGCATTTTGCCATAGCGGGCGATGAGCTTGGAAAGCCGGTCGCCGGCGTCGTCTCGGCTTTCCAGGCCCGGAATGGCACTGATTTCCAAGGACTCGCCAGTACGCTCATCGGGGATATTTTTGTGAAACACCGTGCGCAACCGGTCGCCGCCCCAGGGGGTCATGTCTCCATGGCGGTAGGCGGGCCGCATGCGAATGGGCAGCAAGGGGGTCTGCTCCGTAAGGGGGGACTCAAAGCAGTGGTAGGCCACGCTGGGATCCCGAAAATGGATGGTCCCCGCCTCCCGGGTCATAGCGCTGCGGAATAGTTTCAGCGCGCGCTGGTTTTCGGAGGAGGTGTCCAGGCGCAGGCTGTCATAGCCCAGGCGCTGGGCCTCCTCCTTCACGTAGACCAACACCCGCTGGGCCAGGCCCAGCCCAAAGCAATCCGGATGCAGGGCCAAACGATGGAGGGTGGCGGGCTTCACCCCAAAATGCCAGGGTACCGCCGCATATTCGGCTTCCTGCTTAGGGCTGATCACAAAAGCGCCGATCATATGGTCATCCTCGTTCATCTGGTAGAGGACGCCGTTTGCAATATCCTCCTCCAAAAGCCCGCTGGTGGGGTACACGCCCCATTCCCACTGCTTGAGGCCGCGGCGGCGCATATCCGCGATTACCGCTTTAAACAGGTCGCAGATGGCGGGCAGCGCGTCTTTTTGGACCACATGAAAGCTCAGGCTCATCTTGGTTCTTCCTCCGTATACATGCGATATAATTCGTAATATTTGCCATGCTTAGCCATCAATTCCCGGTGGGCGCCCTGTTCCTCCACGCCCTTGTCCGTCAACACCCAGATGACGGTGGCATTTTTGATGGTGGTGAGCCGATGGGCGATGGTAAAGGTGGTACGCCCCTCACTGAGGCTTTCCAAGGACTTTTGCACCAGGCGCTCGCTTTCGTTGTCCAAAGCGCTGGTGGCCTCGTCCAAGATCAGGATGGGCGGGTTTTTGAGAAACACCCGGGCAATGGAGATGCGCTGCTTTTGCCCGCCGGACAGCTTCACGCCCCGCTCACCCACAAAAGTGTGGTAGCCCTCAGGAAACGCCATGATGAACTCGTGAGCGCCCGCCAGCTTTGCCGCCTCCACCACCTGCTCCTCGCTGGCGTCGGGAAGGCCGTAGAGAATATTGTCATAAATCGTACCGCTGAAAAGGTACACATCCTGCTGCACCATGCCGATGTTTTCCCGCAGGCTTTTTTGGGTCAGGGTTTGGATATCCTGGCCATCGATGAGGATGCGGCCGCTGGAAACATTGTAAAAACGGGGAATGAGATTGCAAAGGGTGGTTTTGCCGCCGCCGCTGGGGCCTACCAGCGCCACCCGCTCACCAGCCTTTACCTGCAGGTTCACATCCGCCAGCACGGTTTTTTGGTCATCGCTGTAGTGGAAGCTCACATGGTCAAAAGTCACGTCCCCGCGCACCTGGGTCAGCACTTTGGCGTCGGGCGCGTCCAGAATGTCGGGCTCCACATCCATGACTTCGCAAAAGCGTTCAATACCGGTCATGCCCCGCTGGAACTGCTCCGTAAATTCCACAATCCGGCGGATGGACGCCAGCAGCGTGGTGATATACAAAAGATAGGCCACGTAGTCGCCAGCCGCGATGGAGCCGTTTTTGAGAAACAGCGCGCCCACCACCATCACCACAATGTACATCAGCCCGTCAAAAACCCGGGTGGTGGTGCTGAAGCCGGCCATATAGTGGTAGCTTTTGCGCTTGATGCGCACAAAGGCTTCATTGCCGTTTTCAAACTTGTCGATTTCCATGGGCTCGTTGGCAAAGGATTTCACCACGCGGATGCCCAGCAGGCTGTCCTCCACCTGGGAGTTGATTTCGCCCACCTGGTGGCGGCTTTCCTGAAAGGCTTTGCGCATGCGGCTGTTAAAGTAGCGGGTGGTGACCAGCATGAAGGGCAGCATGGCAAAGACGATGAGGGTGAGCACCGGGTTCACGCCCAGAAGGATCACAAAGGACACGCTGATTTTGATCCCCGCGATGAAGAACTCCTCGGGGCAATGATGGGCAAACTCGGTCACTTCAAACAGATCGCTGGTGATGCGCGCCATCAGCTGGCCGATCTTGGCGTTGCTGTAATAGGAGAAGCCCAGTTCTTGGAGGTGAGAGAACAAATCCCGCCGCATATCCTTTTCGATCCTAGCCCCCATCATGTGGCCCTTGGAGGCCATATAGAAGTTGGCCACGGCGTCGATCCCCCGCAGAGCCAGGTACACAGCCCCAAGGCGGAGCACATAGCCTGCGGTAAGCAGCGCCAGCTGGGTGGTGGCCAGCTGGGTGATGTTGCGAACAATCATGGGCAGCGCAAGGTCGCAAAGGGTGGTCAGCCCCGCGCAAAAAAGATCCAAGGCCAAAATGGGCCAATACTTCCGAAAATAGGGAAGAAAGCGTTGCAACAGAACGGAGGTTTTCATGGTTCGCGCGGGTTTTGACATGGGGGAGTCCGTCTCCTTTCCTCCTTGGGGTCGCTGCAGGAGCGGGGGTTAGGGCGCGCTGACGGCAGGGTCCAGGATGGTGGTTTGCTTGAGCAGCGCGGCCAGGTCCCCTTCATGAGCGGTGGGGCAGGTCAAGGCAAAGACGGCTTCTTCGCTTTGCGCCAAAATGCAGATGCTGTCCGCGTTGTCCATACGGGTGGCGTTTAGGCCCGCCAGGCCGTAAATGCGCTCAATCCGGAGGCTGCCAGCGGTTCCCAAGAGAGCCGCCGCTGCAATAGGGCGAAGGGTCTCGGCCTTCAAAATCTGGCCATCGGGAAAGGTATACAAAAAGGTGGCGCGCCGGGCATAGCCGCCTTGGAAGGCGGTGTCGTACAAAGTGACCTTCTGCAAAGGCAAAAAATCTCCATAAAGAATCAACACTGGCTTGCCAAAGGTGGCGGCTACGGTGTTCAGGTCCGCGCCGCCTTGCACCTCCAGGGCGGCCATGGGCACGCGAATGGATTCTTCCTTCACGGTGGTTTTGGGTTCGATGGTGGCATCGGGCTCGCCCAACAGAAGAAATAGGTAGGCGAGCGCCAACGCCAACCCCACGGAAAGGACAATGGCCACCCGCTTGAGGAGGATCCGCGCTTTGGAGGGCGCCTTTGACACCTCCACCTCATCGGTGACGGGCTTTTGCTCCGGCAGGATATCCCGCTTTTGCTCGATTTGCTTGGGGGCGCGGCTTCCCGCTGCCACCTCCCGAGGCATGCCTTGCGGAGCGGAACGGCCATGGGAGCCGTTGCCCTGGGCATGGGTTTTACGACCCGTTTGCAACACGCGATTCCTCCCTTTGGAAAATTACAGGATCACGCCTGGGATGCCGATGCCTTCTTTGCGCAATTCCTGGTTTAGCCATTGGGTATCCCCGGACATATCCTGGGAAAAGGCCTGGTAGAAGGCAAGCATCAGCAAGTCCCGCTGCTCGGGGGTCAATTCCGTATCTCTGCGCATGCCCATCAGCATTTGGGCGGCGGGGGCGGCCAGCAGCTTGGGCGCGCGGCTGTCCAGGCTGAAGCCGAAAAACCGCCGCATATAATAAGAGTCTCCCCGCAGGAAAAGCTGAATAAACTCGCCCGCTAGGCGGGTGAGGTACTTGCGCAAAAAGGCGTCCTGGTCGTCGGTAAGGGCCAGGCACTTTTCAAGCTGCGGGTGGGCAAAAAACTCCGTGCGCAATTCGGCCTGCCGCGCGGGGGAAAGCTGGGAGGGATGCAAATACAGCATAAACAAATAGCATTTGATGATGGAAAAATCAACGTTGCGGCCGCCCCGCTCATAAAGCCGCCCCAGGAAAAGCAACTCTTGCGCAACGGCCAGGCTGTCGGGGTATTCTTTTTCCGCCTCCAGGAGCAGGGCATGTTTTTTCTTGGGATCCGTCACAGAGCTGATTTGCGCCAGCAAAGCGCTTAAGGCTTCCGGCTCCTTTGCGGCGGCGGAAGCCTCCTTAGCAATGGCTTGGCCGCAGAAGGGGCAAAAAGCCGCTTTTTCCAGGGATTCCAAGGATTTTCCACAATGGGGGCAATAGGCCTGTGTCACGTGTCTACCTCCGCTTCCCAGAGCTTTCGCCTGGCGAAATAAGCCGAAAACAACCCATTTTTATCTCCGACAGTGTACCATAAATAGAAACAAAATACCAGTAAAAGCCCAGGTACGGGCAAGTTTTTCCCCCATGGCGCACAGGATGTCCAAAACATGATATACTGTCTGTATTCATGGTAAGGAAAGAAGGGCGCTGATGGAAACGCTGGCCGCAACCGTGCTGGAGACGACGTTTCGCAACGATGATAACGGATATACCGTTTTGCGGGTCACCGTGGGGCGCTCCCAGCAAACCGTGGTGGGGCAGATGCCCGAGCTTTCCAGCGGCGAAAGCGTGACCTTTGAAGGGGACTGGACGGAGCATGCGGTGTATGGAAAGCAGTTCCAGGCCAAAACCTGCCAGATCACCCCGCCCAGCACCCTTAGCGCCATTGAGAAATATTTAGGATCAGGGCTCATTCGCGGCATTGGCCCCGCCACGGCCAAGCTGATCGTGAAAGCCTTTGGGGAGGGCGCGCTGAGTGTGCTGGACGAGCAGCCCCAGCGCTTGACCGAGGTGGCGGGCATCGGCCCCAAAAAGGCGGCCATGATCATGGAAAGCTACACCCAGCAGATGAGCATGCGCCGAGTATTGGTGTTTTTGCAAAATTATGGGCTCGGCCCCAACCTGGCCATGAAGATCGCCAAATACTACGGAGAGAATACCGTGGAATTGATCAAGCAAAACCCCTACCGCATGGTGACGGATGTGGAAGGCGTGGGCTTTTTGACGGCGGACCGCATCGCGCTTAGCATGGGGGTGGATCCCCAAAGCGATTTTCGGGTGCGAGCGGCCCTGTATTATGTGCTCACCGAGGCGGCGTCAGGCGGCGGGCATACGTATTTGCCTAGGGAGGCGCTGATGGAGCGGGCTTCAGGCATGCTGCGCGTGGAAAAGGAGCTGGTGGAACGGCAAATCCAGGAAGCGCTCCTGACCAAAATGCTGGTGGGGCTCGCCCTTCCAGAGGCGGAGGACGCCTTGTGCCTGCCCTTCTATTTTCACGCGGAAAGCGAGATCGCCACCCGGCTGCATTACCTGATGGAGTCCCGCCCCTACAAGCGGGTACCGGGGGTGGAAAAGCGCATTGCGGACATGGAGCGGGAGATGAGCATCACCTTCAGCCCTATTCAAAAAAAAGCCATCAAAAGCGCGGTGGAGGAAGGCCTGTTGGTGATCACCGGCGGCCCGGGCACGGGCAAAACCACCATCATCCGCTGCATCATCCGGCTTTTGAAAGAGGACAATGATATTTTGCTTTGCGCGCCCACGGGCCGCGCCGCCAAGCGCATGAGCGAGGCCACGGGAGAGGAAGCCAAGACCATTCACCGCATGCTGGAATACGGCGGGGATGAAAACGTGTTTGCCAGGGACGAAAACTATCCTTTGGAAACGGATTGCCTGATTGTGGATGAAATGAGCATGGTGGATGTGGCCTTGATGCGGGGGCTACTGCGGGCGGTGCTGCCGGGCACCCGCCTCATTTTGGTGGGGGACGCGGATCAGCTCCCCAGCGTGGGCGCGGGGAACGTGCTGCGGGATATTTTGCAAAGCGACGCCGTGCCCAGCGTGCGCCTAACGGATATTTTCCGCCAGGAGGGCGACAGCATGATCGTGACCAACGCCCACCGCATCAACCATGGGGAAATGCCTGTGTTAAATGCCAGGGACGCGGATTTCTTCTTTGAGCGCAAGCCCTTGCAAACCGAGGCCGCCCAAACCATTTGCGATCTGTTAAGCGCCAGGCTGCCTAAATATTTGGGATTTCCCAAGGCAAAATGGCAAAGCGAGGCCATCCGTTGCATTCAAGTGCTCAGCCCCACCAAAAAAGGGGATTGCGGCTCCGTGATGCTTAACCGCCTCTTGCAGGCCGCCCTGAATCCGGAATCCGCCCACCGGGAGGCCCTGACCCATGGGGATACGGAGTTTCGTGTGGGGGACAAGGTGATCCAAACCAAAAACGATTATCAGTTGACCTATGTGCGCAAAGGCGCCGTTGGAACCGAGGAAGGGGCGGGGGTGTTTAACGGCGACGTGGGCTACATCGAGCAGATCGACCCTGCGGAGCATTTGATGAGCGTGTGTTTTGACGACGAGCGCATGGTCACCTACCAAAAGCAGCAATTGGACGCCCTGGAATTGGCCTATTGCCTGACGGTGCATAAAAGCCAGGGCAGCGAGTTCCCCGTGGTGGTCATGCCTGTGGTGGGCGGGCCGCCCATGCTTATGGCCCGCAATTTGCTCTATACCGCTTTGACCCGGGCCAAGCAGCTGGTGGTGCTGGTGGGGCGGGAGGACGCCATTGCACAGATGGTGCAAAATGACCACGTGGCCACCCGCTATACCACCTTGCGAACCCGTTTGGAGGCGATGACGCCGTGAAAGGCCAATGGCTGGCGAAAACAAAGGACGCGGTAATGTCCGTGCTGTTTCCCGATGGCAATATCTGCCATCTTTGCGGGCAGCCCGTTCTTGGGGGAGAAGAAATTTGGCTTTGTGAGGCCTGCTCCCGTGCCTTGGAGGCAGCCGTGGTTGCGGCGGACGAGCAGCCCTTGTTTGTGGATCCTTCGCTTCCCTGCTCCGTGGCCGCCTATGCCTACGAAAGCTGTGCCCAGGAATTGGTGCATGCCCTGAAATATGGAAACGACCCTTTGGCCGCCGCTCCCCTGGCGGAGGGGATGGCGCAGGTGTTCGCCTGCCAGTCTTGTGAGGAGCTGCGGCGGGCGGAGGTGGTGGTTCCCATTCCCTTGCATCCCAAACGGGAAAAGGAACGGGGGTACAATCAGGCCGAGCTGCTTTCCCAGCGCTTTGCCGCGCACACGGGGCTTGCGCATTGGCCTCGCGCCCTGGCCCGCATCCGGTATACCCGCACCCAGGTGGGGACGGGCAGGCAGAAACGGCTACAAAACATGATCGGCGCCTTCGTGGTGGAAGACATTTCCGCCCTGTATCATAAGCACATCCTTTTGGTGGACGATGTTTGCACCACGGGCGCTACCGCCATTGCCTGCGCCCAGGCGCTCGTGGCCTGCGGCGCGGCGGAGGTGACGCTGCTGACGGCCTGCCGCGCGTAAAAGCGCTGGTATATAGCCAGTACCAACCGTGCATACTTTTGGCAGAAGAACGCTGTCAGGGGGATGCCCATGGGCTTTGCGGAACTATGGAGAGTGGTTTGCCTGAGCACGGCCTCCATCGTGGCCCTGTTTGCGCTGACCAAGATTTTGGGAAATCGCCAAATGAGCCAGCTCACTATGTTTGATTATATCGCGGGCATTTCCATCGGCTCCATCGCGGCGGAAATGGCCCTTCGGCAGGAGGGCAACGGCTGGCTAGGGCTGGTGGCCATGGCGGTGTATGCGGGCTTTACCTTGTTGTTAAATTGGCTGGACAGCAAGTCCGTCCATCTGCGCCGCGTGTTGCTGGGGGAGCCGTTGGTGCTGTACGAACAGGGAACGCTCTATTTCAACAACCTGAAAAAGGCCAGGCTGGATTTGACGGAATTTTTGACGGAATGCCGAAACGGTGGGTATTTTGATCTGGCCAAGCTCCATATGGTCATTTTGGAGGTCAACGGTAAGTTTAGCTTTTTGCCGGTGGAGGCCGAGCGCCCCGCCACCCCGCGGGATATGCAATTGCCTGTGAAGCAACAGCGCCCTGTGATCAATGTGATCGTGGACGGAAAAATCCAGCATGGCGGCCTGCAGGCCACGGGGAATGATGAAGCGTGGCTGGGCAAACAGCTACAGCTCCAAGGGTTTTCCACGGAAAAGGACATTTTCCTGGGTACGGTGGATACGGAGAATCAACTGGTGCTGTATGAAAAGAACGAGGACCGGCAAAGCACACCGTATTACTCCTAAAAAGGAGGGGCGCGGGTTGTGCGAAACTGGCAAAATTTTGGCGATTTTATTGCGTTGCCTTGCTTTTCGAAACGGGCTCGTGTATAATGTTTTGGTACAATGAAAGGGGGCTTATGCCATGAAGTCTGTGAATATCAAGCTGAGCTTGGCGGAGAACGTGAAGGCTTTTGTGAACATTGTCAACCGGTATTCCTATGATGTGGACCTTCGCGCGGGCCGCCATGTGGTGGATGCCAAGTCCATTTTGGGAATCTTTAGTCTGGACCTGAGCAAGCCCATCACCATGGAAATCTATTCGGATTCCTGCGACGATCTTTTGAACGATGTAAAGCCGTTTTTGGCATAATGCCTGGGCCCGCTTGCGCGGGTGTGAACGGGAATCTGGATCGGGCTTTGAGGCAGAGCGAACGGCTTTGCCTTTTTTGATAAGGAGGTTTCTATGGCCTTCAAAACGCCTAGGCGGCGCGTATCAGACGCAGAGAATAAGCTGCGGCTCTTGTGCTGCGTACAGGCTTTGCAGCAGGTAACCGAGGCGCAGTTATGGCCTTTTGTGGCATCTTTGGAGCTGATGGAGTACGTGCCCATGCAGCTTCTTTTGCATGAACTGTTGGACAGCGGCGATTTGGAGGAGGGCTCCCAGGCGCTGAGCGGGCGACTCTCCTTGTCTAAACAGGGGCAGGAGCAGCTTCGCTTGTTCGGTCATCGGGTGATGGCCAGCGACCAGGAAGCCATCCAGAAAGCCGCGCCGGCCTACCGTATGCGGATGCAAAAGCAACGGCAGGTGAGGGCGGCCTATGAATCCGCCAGCGCGGGGGACTATCGGGTGCTGTTTTCCATCCAGGAGGGGGAGGTACCCACCCTGAGCCTGCGTGCGCAGACGGACTCGGGGGAATGGGCGGCCGAGAGCATCCGGCATTTTGACGCTGGCGCGCCTAAAGTGTTGGTGTATCTGTACGGCCTGTGTTCCCAGGCGGAAAGCGCGCCAAGCGCAGACGTTTTTACCGGAGGAGTAGACAAGGGCGACATTGAGAGCCATAGCCCCCACGAGCACACGGTCAGGGTTGGCTTTGCGGCCCCTGCGGCGACCTTTGACCTAGCGTTGCTGCTTCCCAGCCTGGAAACCGCCAGGGCCTTTCAGCGCTTGCTAGCCCGCCCCGAGGTGCAAAAACAAACCGCAGAGCGGCTGATGGCGCTGCTGAGCGGAGAGGATCCCTGCGAGACCGGCCCCGGGAGGCGTGCCTAGCGGGTTCCCAGCCAGGTTTCATACCGGGCAGGGGGATAGGTTCTGCGGACAATGTCAATCAGGAAACGGTATTCCTCTTCCGTCAGGAAAGAGGCGTATTTTTGATACAAAACCCGTAAGGCCGCGAGGCTTTCCACCCGGAGGGCATAATCGTTCAGCTTGAGAAAATTCATGGAAAAAGGCGTCAGATGATCAAACAGAACGCCCATCACGTCATCGGTCATCCAACTGATGTCCTGCAAGCTCAGGCGCACGGTGCGGTAGTTATCCAGCATCACCCGCATGTCCCCGCCGGTTAAGCGGTTGATATTGGTGACCAGGAAGCCCTCCACATCCTCGCGCAGGTTCTCTAAGGTTTGACGGTAGGGCGCATGCTCTTGTAACTTTTGCGTAACACCTTTGACCAATGTATTGGAGGAAAGAAAAAGCGTGCCAAGCCACGGACGGAGCGCATGCTCCACATCCTGTTGTGAAATGGGTATGGCCACTGGATCTCCCTCCCGACCGATTCTCGCTTACCTGGATAACAGTTTCTACGAAAATTGTCGATTTTCCTTGTTTTACAAAAAACAAAATCTTCGGTCACATTTGAAGGTACAAAGTGAATAATATCCATGAATTGTTGAATGAATATTCATTTTGGGATTGTCAACCGCCAGTTCTAGTGGAGGCTTCCCCGGCATACTACCAGGGATTGAGCTTAAAGTTTTCGACATCTTTTTTCCCTATGCAAAAAGCTGACCATGGAAAACTCTTGTCAAAAATCCTTGTATCTGCTATGCTTATCTCCGAACCTGTTCGGAGCGAGAAGTTTTCCACATATAAGTTTTCCACATCCCCTGGTTGCTTTCCTCGGGACGTTTGTTCGGTTCGCGAATGATCCCAAATGTATAATATGCATTTTGCCGAAAGGTTGATTTACGATTGATGAACGCGCAAGAGCTCTGGAAAAGCGCCTGTAAGATCCTCAAAGACGAGCTGAATAACGTAAGCTACGAGACGTGGATTGTCACGGCTTTGAAGCCCTATGCCGTCATCGGGAACAATTTGATGCTGGAGTCCGTGAGCCCGCTGATGTATGAAACGGGCGTGCGGCGCTATTTGCAGCAGATCGAAAATGCCGTGGCCACGGCCGCGGGTAAGGCCCTGGCGGTGGAAGTGCTGGGCGCGGAGGATTTGCAGGCGCGGGTTCAGGAGCTGGAAGCCAAGCAATCCGGCAACACCCTGGCCATGCTCAACCCTAAATATATCTTTGACACCTTTGTGGTGGGCGCGGGCAACCGGTTTGCCCACGCGGTGTCTTTGGCGGTGGCGGAGGTGCCGGCCAAAGCCTATAACCCCTTATTCATTTATGGCGGGGTGGGGCTGGGCAAAACCCATTTGATGCACGCCATCGGCCATTATGCGCATGAATTGTATCCGGACATGAAGATCCTGTACATCACCAGTGAGGACTTTACCAATCAGCTCATTCGGGCCATGCAAAACAACGCCAATCAAGAGTTCCGCGACCGCTTCCGCAATGTGGACATCCTTTTGGTGGACGATATCCAATTCATTGCCGGCAAGCACGGTACGGAGGAGGAGTTCTTTCACACCTTCAACCACTTGCGGGAGGCGGGCAAGCAGATCATCATGACCAGCGATAAGCCCCCCAAGGAAATCGCTAAGCTGGAAGAGCGCCTGTGCAGCCGCTTTGAAGGCGGGCTTTTGGCCGATATCCAGCGGCCGGATTTTGAAACCCGTCTGGCCATTCTGCGCAAAAAGGCGGAGTTTGAAAAGCTGGTCATTTCCGAGGAAATTCTGGATTTGATCGCGGAAAAGATCGAGACCAACGTGCGGGAATTGGAAGGCTCCCTGACCCGCCTGACGGCCTATAGCTCCCTGACCCGCCGGCCCATTGATATGCAGTTGGCCCGGGAGGCCCTGCGGGAATTGTTCAGCCATACGGAAACCCGGCGCATCACCTGCGACAGCATTCAGGAAGCGGTGGCCACCTACTACGGCATCACGGTGGAGGATCTCAAAAGCCCCCGCCGCAATCATGAGGTGACCGTACCCCGCCAGATCGCCATGTACCTGGCTCGGGAAATGATGGGGCTCAGCCTGACAAAGATCGGCGACGCCTTTGGCGGCAGGCACTACACCACCGTCATGTCCTCCATTGAGAAGGTGGAGGAGTCCATCAAGCAATCTCCCAGCTTGGCTAGCCTTTTGGACGATATTCGCCGACTGATCAAAGACGGTAAATGATAGCATACGGATGGCAAACCATCATTCCTGTAACCAAAGGGTACAGAGCAAAGCCCTGAACGGTGCGCCGTCAGAGCGCGCGAGCGCAGTGTGCGCTGCCGTACAACGGCAAACGAACAAAGAGGTGGGACTTGAAGCGAGTGCGTGAGCCATAGCACAACGCATGACCATTGAATGTTTGGACTTTAGGGACGGCCGCCCCTAAAGTCTTTTTTTATGCCTTCTCCCAAAGACTTCAACTCATAGCCGGCTTAATTCGTCCAAAGAAAGCCGGAAGCTGGGCACAAACTCCACCATAAAGGCCTGCACCTCCGGCAGGGGATTTTTGCGAATGCTCTCCTCAATGGACATCTTGGCTTGGTCAAACTCCCGATTGCCCATCTTTTCCTCCTCAATGCATTTGAGGTAGGCGCAGATCCGGTCGGCGGCCTTCACCAGCCGCCATTCCAGCCCCTCCTGCTTTGGCGACAGATAGTCGCGGTAAGGGGCTTGCATGTCGGGGGGCAGCATGCCCACCAGCTGCTCGCAGGCCAGGGATTCCAGCTGTTTGTAAGCGTCTTCAATATGAGGATTTTTGTACTTCACTGGCGTGGGCAGATCCCCGGTGATCACTTCCCCCGCGTCGTGATACAGGGCCAATGCCAGCACGTGCTCCGGGTTCACCTCCTGGTGAAAGCGGGTCTTAGAAAGCACCGCCAGGCCGTGGGCGATGAGGGCGGCCTGCATGCTGTGCTCCATATCGTTTTCCGGAATGGTGTTGCGCATGAGCCCCCAGCGGTGAATGAGCTTTAAGCGGTTCATATACGCAAAAAAATGATTCATTTCGTCACGCTCCTTGACAGACTGCGCCCGTATTGGTATTATCATACACGAAAATCCAATCCACCGCTAGGGGGGTAGCCAAGGCCGTTGGCCGAACGCTGCTGAGATGGGCTCTGCCCGACCCTTGGAACCTGTGTAGGTCATCCTACCGTAGGGAAGCGGACGAAAGCATTGCTTTCGGCGGCATTGCCGCATCGCCTTCCTGCAACGTGGTGGTTGCAGGTTTTTCTTTACCCCAAATCGGAGGTCGAAGCGCAGCTTCGACGAGCCACCGAGTTGCCAAGGGCAACGAATGGCGAAGCCGCGACGCGCCAAAGCGCGGGGCGGCCGGCAGGAAGGTCGGGGCGGGGCCTCGAAAAAAGAAAGGAGAAGGAATCATGTTCAACAAACTCGCGGAAATCGGACTGTCTACCTGGATTGCTCTTTTTGCCCTGGTGGCGCTGGCGGCGCTGCTTTTGATCGTAGGAGGAAAAAAGGCGAAATGGAGCGCCTCCACCATCGCCTTTGCGGCGCTGGCCATTGCGTTGAGCTTTCTTTTGAGCAACATTCGCCTCTACCGCATGCCCCAGGGCGGCAGCATCACGCTGGTCAGCATGCTGCCCTTGATGCTCTTTAGCTACGCCTTTGGGGTGATCCCCGGGCTGCTCACCGGCGTGGCCTATGGGGTGCTGCAATTCTTGCAAACGCCGTCCCTTTTGCCCATCACGCCCTTTTTCGCCGTTTGCCAGGTGATTTTGGACTACCTCCTGGCCTTTGGTCTCATTGGCTTGGCGGGGCTGTTTTCCAAGGGCAAAGCCCAGGAGCGGGTGCGGCTCACGGCGGGTATCACGTTGGCGGCGTTTTTGCGCTTCGTGTGCTCGGTATTAAGCGGCGTATTGTTTTTCGCGGAATACGCGGGAGATCAAAACCCCATCCTGTACAGCATGATTTATAACGGCTCCTACATGTTGCCGGAGATGCTTTTGTGCATCCTGGTGGGCGTGTTGGTAGGCCCCCGCCTGTGCAAGGCCATGACCACCGCCAGGAAGGGGTAATCCGTTAGAGGCGGGGAGGGTCAGGCGGGGCCGGCTCGCGCAGCGCATTGAGCACCCCCAAGGACAGGGGCAGGCACAAAAAGAAGGTCAGCACATCCGAGACGGCCTGGCTCACCAACACGCCGGTCAAGCCAAAGAAACGGGGCAAAATTAACACGCAGGGAATCAAAAACAACCCTTGGCGGGCAGAGGCCAATAGCGAGGCCTTGCCCGCCATTCCCATGGTTTGGAGCATCATGTTGCTCATGGTTACAAAGGAAAACAGGGGCAGGAACAGGCATTGGTAGATCAGCGCCTGGGCGCCGATGCGGGTCACCTGGGGATTGTCCTTCAAAAACAGCCCGATGACCTGGGGCGCAAAGAGCAGCGCCAGCGCGGCCACCACCACCAGCACCCCAAAGCAGAGCTTCACGCAAAACCAAAAGGCCGTGCGTACCCGATCGTAGCGCTTGGCTCCGAAGTTGAAGCCGCAGATGGGTTGAAACCCTTGCCCAAAGCCGATGATGGTGGAACCGGCGAACTGCATCACTCGGGTGACGATGCTCATGGCGGCGATGGCGTTATCCCCAAAAAGCCCCGCGGCGGTGTTCAAAAGCACAGTGGCCACGCTGGCCAGGCCCTGCCGAAACAAAGAGGGGATGCCGCCCCGCAGGATTTCCTGAAAGGTATGCAGGGTGGGGGAGAAGGCCTTGAACCGCACGCGGATGTTGCCGCCCCGCAGGGTCCCCAGGTAGAGCATCACAAAGCTCACAAACTGGCTGATGGACGTGGCCAGGGCCGCCCCCGCCACCCCCATGCGAAGGGTGAAGATGAACAGGGGATCCAGCGCCACGTTCACCACCGCCCCCGCGGTGATGCCGATCATGCTGTAAAAGGCGCTGCCCTGAAAGCGAAGCTGGTTGTTGAGCACCAGGCTGGCCACAAAAAAGGGCGCGCCCAGGAGAATGTAGAAGGCATAGTCCTTGGCGTAGGGGGCGATGGTCTGGGTGGAGCCCAAAAGCCGTACCAGAGGGTCCAGAAAGGAAAGCCCCAAAAGCATAATGAACGCGCCAATGGCCAGAGAGGAATAAAAGCCCGTGGAGGCCATGCGCTCGGCGCTTTCCGGGTCCTGGGCGCCCAGGGAGCGGGACATGTGGTTGCCGGAGCCGTGGCCCAGGGTAAAACCCACGGCCTGCAAAAGGGCCATCAGCGGCGCGATGATGCCCACCGCCCCCGTGGCGCTGGCGGAACCCAACAGGCCCACAAAATAGGTATCCGCCATGTTATAGAAAGAGGAGATTAGCATGCTGATCACCGTGGGTACGGATAAGCTGAGAATCAGCCTGGGAAGGCTCTCGTTGGTCATCTTCTGAAATTTTTCTTCATGGGTAAGGCTTTTGGGCATGAAAAACGCTCCTTTGCAGGTTGCCTGTATGCCTTACTGTTGTAGCATGGGGGCGAAAAAAATGCAAGGGCGGCCGACGGTTTTGCCTACCTGGAGAAACATTGCCAGCCCACGGGTTTCATGCTATACTGTAACAAAATGTGGAAATTCTTCAGACGGGAGAGAATCAGATGAAACTGACTTTTTTAGGCGCAGCCCGGGAGGTGACGGGCAGCCGTTTTTTGCTGGAGGCCTGCGGAAAGTATTGGATGATCGATTATGGCATGGAACAGGGCGCGGATGTATACGAAAACGCTCCTTTGCCCATTGCGGCAGGCATGCTGGAAGGCGTGTTTTTGACCCACGCCCATATCGACCATAGCGGATACCTGCCCCTTCTTTATAAGCAGGGCTTCAAAGGCAAGGTATACGCTACGGAGGCCACCAAAGATCTGTGTAACATCATGCTTTTGGACTCCGCCCACATCCAGGAGATGGACGCGGAATGGAAAAACCGCAAGGCCCAGCGCAGTGGCAGGCCCCTGGAAGAGCCCGTCTATACCCAAGAGGATGCCAGGGGCGTGCAGCAGCTGTTCGTATCCTGCCAGTACAGGGAGGAAGTTCCCGTTTGTGAGGGCATGACCGTCCGCTTTGTGGATGTGGGGCATTTGCTGGGCTCCGCCTCCATCCAGATCAGTGTGACGGAGGAGGGCCGCACCCAAAAGCTGGTCTTTTCGGGGGACATCGGCAATTTGAACCAGCCCCTGATCCGCGATCCCGAATACATGGCGGAAGCGGACTACGTGGTGATGGAATCCACCTACGGCGACCGCAACCACGGCGAGGTGCCCGACTATATCGCGGCCTTAAGCCAGCTGCTTCAGCGCACCTTTGACCGGGGCGGCAATGTGGTTATCCCCAGCTTTGCGGTGGGCCGTACCCAGGAAATGCTGTACTTCATCCGCAAGGTGAAGCAGGACGGCCTGGTGAAGGGCCATGACGGATTTGCCGTGTATGTGGACAGCCCCCTGGCCATTGAGGCCACCAACGTGTTTAACGAAAACACCGCCCACTGCGCCGATGAGGAAACCCTGGCCCTCATCCGCCAAGGCATCAACCCCATCTCCTTTGAGGGGCTCAAGGTGGCGGTCAGCGCCGAGGAAAGCAAGCTCATCAACGATGATCCCTCGCCCAAGGTGATCCTTTCCGCCAGCGGCATGTGCGACGCGGGCCGCATTCGCCACCATTTGAAGCATAATCTCTGGCGGCCGGAAAGCACGGTGCTGTTTGTGGGTTACCAAAGCGTGGGAACCCTGGGCCGCAGCCTTTTGGACGGGGCCCAGAACGTGAAGATCTTCGGGGAGTCCATTGAGGTGCGGGCTGAGATCCAAAAGCTGGCGGGTGTCAGCGGCCACGCGGATCACAATGGGCTGATGAAATGGATCAAGAGTTTTCAAACGCCCATCCAGCGGGTCTTTGTGGTGCATGGGGAAGACGGCGTGGCCGCCGGCTTTGCCGCCGGACTCCAAAAGGAGCTTTCCTTGGCGGCCGTGGCCCCCTATAATGGCGAAAGCTGGGACCTTGCCCAAAACCTCATGGTGGCGGAAGGCAACCATGTGAAGCTGGAGAAGCCCGAAAGGGATCTGGCCGCGTCCGACAGCGCGCCGGCCCGCACTGTGCCCGCACCTATGCACGCCGCCCAGGAAAAGGAGCGGCCCAGGGCCGACGCCGGCGACAAGGGCGCTCGCGGGCAATTGTTGCTGGCGGTGGAACGCCTTTCCTCCCTGGCCTCGCAAATGCAGGGCCGCAAGGATATGATGAAATTGACCAACCAGATCTATGGAATCTTGAAAAAGTTTGGGAGGCGCAAGCGCTAAAACGAGAAAAGGAGAGATTCGCATGCAAAACAAGACCAAGCGGGGCCTGGCGTTGGTATTGGGGGTTGTGCTGAGCTTTGGAGCCTTCGCGGCGGCCTGTGCCGCGCCCAAGCTGGATCCGAACAATCCTGTGGTGGTCACGGCCTGGGTTTATTACAACGGCCATCAGCAGCAAACCCTGGAGCGGCTCATGAAGGAGTTCAACGAGACGGTGGGCGCTCGGGAGGGCATCATTGTGGAAGCCGTTAGCCAAGGTAATATCTCCGAATTGACGGAAAAGCTCTTGGCTTCGGCCAATGGGGAAGTGGGCGCGGAAGCCATGCCCGACTTTTTTGCCGCCTATGCGGATACGGCCTACCAATTGAACCAGTCCGGCGCGGTGGCGGATATCTCTCAATACCTAACGGCGGAGGAGCAGGCCCAGTATGTGGACGCCTACTTGAAGGAAGGCGTTTTGGACGAGGGCGGCGCGCTAAAGATCTTCCCCGTGGCCAAAGCCACGGAGCTGCTTTTGCTCAATGAAACGGCCTGGCAGCCCTTTGCCGAGGCAACGGGGGCGGAGAGGAGCAAGCTGTCCACCTGGGAGGGCATTGTGGAGCTGGCGGAAAGCTACTACCGCTGGACCGATGCCCAAACCCCGGAAGATGGCGATGGCAAGGCCTTTTTTGGCAGGGACGCCTTTGCCAATTATCTGCTCATTGGCAGCCTGCAGCTGGGCGTGGAGATCTTTCGGGTGGAGGGCGGGCAGTTGACCCTTCAGATTGACGACGCCGTCATGCGCAAGCTGTGGGATCATTACTATGTCCCCTATGTGAGCGGCTGGTTTGGGGCCTACGGCCGCTTCCGCAGCGACGATATCAAAACCGGCCAGATCATCGCCCTGGTGGGGTCTACCAGCGGGGCGCTGTACTTTCCCACCGAGGTCACCCATGACGACGGAACCGCCCTGCCCATTGAAAGCAGCGCCCAGCCCCTGCCCAATTTCGCGGGCACCCAGCCCATGGCTGTGCAGCAGGGGGCGGGGATGGTGGTCACCAAGGGCGACCCTGTGAAGGAATACGCCGCCACCGTGTTTTTGAAATGGTTCTCGGACACCCAAAACAACATTGAGTTCTCCATCCATTCCGGATACCTGCCCGTAAAGAAAGAGGCCAATGATCCGGCGCTTTTGGGCGCTATTATGGATGAGGAGCACACCGACGCCTCAGTGCGCCGGATTATCGACACCGGCGTCATCATCACCTCCACCTATCAGTTGTATACCAACAACGCCTTTGAGCACGGCTTTGACGCCCGCCAGGTGCTGGAAAGCAGCATGACCCGGGCCGCAAGCGACGCCCTGGCCCAGCGGCAGGCGCTGCAGTCCACCGGCATGAGCTACGAGGAGGCGCTTTTGCAAGTGCTGACGGACGAAGCCTTTGGCGCTTGGCTTGCCTCCCTGAAGGCCGACATGCAAAAGGCCCTCCAGGAATAATCCCCCCAAAGGAAACCGGAGCGGGAAAGGAGGACGGGATGTGAACAAAAGACAGCTCAAGCAAAAGAGCCTATTTCGCCGTGTTCTCATGCCGCTTTTGACCGTGCTGGCGCTGCAGTCGTTCATCCTGTACTCCATGCTGGAGGCGGGGGGCGTGTTTGCCCGCATCCATGAAAACGCTATCGAGCTCCTCACCGATCGCACCCGCAACAAATACCAAATCCTGCAAAATGATATGAACAACTGGTCCAGCCTGCAGGGCATCGTGGAATTGGTGGGCGCGCGGGTGGAGTCCATTTTGTTTGCCGCTGGAAAGGACTATCCCGATATCAAGACCGACGCGGCGCTCAATGCCAAGATCGTGGAAAACGTGTCCTCCGTTCTCATGACCCGGGTCCATCAGGACAATTCCTCCGGCATCTTTCTGATTTTGGACGGCGTGGGCGTGCAAAACCAGCCCCATAGCTACGCCGGCATGTATGTGCGCGATACCTCCCCCGACAGCCATGTGGACAACAACAGCGACCTGCACGTTTTAAGGGGCCTGCCGCCCCTGACCCGCAAGCTGGGCCTGGCGCTGGACAGCTTTTGGAAGGCCACTTTTGTCCTGGACGAGTCCAACCCCGCCGTGGAATCCAGTTTCTTTTTCAAACCCTTGCGGGCGGCCATGGCCAGCCAGAAAAACCTGCAAAGCAAGTATTTCGGCTATTGGAGCAACCGCTTTTCCTTCAATCCTCTGGACGCCTTTCCCGTGATCACCTACAGCGTGCCCCTCATCGCGCCCGATGGCACGGTGTACGGGGTGCTGGGCTCGGAAATGAGCGTGGAATATGTGGCCGGCACGTTGATGGGCGGGGATAACCGAAGGCGGGAGCTGGACGGCTCCTACTTCCTGGGCATTACCGATGATGGGGGAAAGACCTATCGCAATGTGCTGTACGCCGGGGCCAAGTTCAAGCAGTACTTCTTTGAGCAGGAGGACCTTACGGTGGAGCAGGAGCTGGACGAGAGCCATGTGCGCCTGCGTAGCACCAAAACGGGAGAAAGCATCTGCGGCGCGGAGTTCCCGCTGACCACCTATAACCGCAATACGGTTTTTTCCCATCAGCAGTGGGTACTGGTGGGCCTGCAAGACGAGGAGTCCCTGTTTGCCTTTGAGCGCCTATGCCGGCTCATGGTCTCCACAGTGGCGGTGGCGGTGCTGGTGGCAGGTGTGGTGGTAGCGGTAATCACGGCGCGCAGGATGGCCAAGCCTGTGACAGGCTTGGTGAAGGAGCTTCGCCAGAGCGAGCCCAGCGAGCCCCTGGCCCTGCGGCATACCGGCTTTACGGAGATCGACGTCTTGGCGGACGCGGTGATGTCGCTCCATCACGCGGCGGCGGAGGAAGCCTTTAAGATCAGCAAGATCATTTCCATGACGGGCCTGTCTGTGGGCGTTTTCGAAATTCTCCGCGATAACGATCAGGCCTTTTGCTCCGATGGGTTTTTCTCCCTCCTGGGCGCCAAGAAAGAGCAGAAAAACGGCAGCAACAGGATTTACAAGGAAACCTGCGAGCGGATCCTGGCCCACTCTTTGCAAAAGCCTTTGGAAGGCTATCCCGATGTGTATGAGGTGGAGGGGGAAGGCGGCGTTCAGTACCTCAGGAGCAAGATTCTGGAGGATAAACACGGCATCATCGGCACCCTGCAGGATGTGACCGAGGAAATCCGCAACCGCCGCCGCATCGAGCACGACCGGGATTACGACCTGCTCACGGACATCTATAACCGCCGCGCCTTTGAAAAGAAAATTTCGAAGATGCTGGTGGGCGGCCAGGCGGATGAGATCCAAATCGCGGCGCTGGTCATGCTGGACCTGGACAATCTCAAATCTATCAACGACAATTATGGCCATGACTGCGGAGACAGCTATATCCGCGCCTTTGGGCGGGCGTTGCACTCCCTGCAAACCAACCAGAGCTTTGTGGCACGCCGCTCCGGCGACGAGTTCTACGCCTTCTTCTTCGGCTATTCCAGCAAGGAGGAACTGCGCAAGGTGATCCACGAGGGTTGGAAGCAAGCGGTGGAGCAGAGCCTGAGCATGCCCGATGGCAGGCAGGTCAAACTGCGGGCCTCCGGCGGAATTGCCTGGTATCCGGACGATACGGAGGATTTCCACCAGCTGGTCCACTTCGCGGATTTTGCCATGTATCGCAGCAAGAACATGGTCAAGGGCAGCCTGGAGGAGTTCAGCTGGGAGGATTACAGGGAGGATGGATTCCTCTTCAACGGGCATGAGGCCCTCAACCGGCTGCTGGAAAACAGCCTGGTGCGGTATGTGGCCCAGCCCGTGGTATCGGTGGAGACCGGCGAGATTTTTGGCTACGAGTTTTTGATGCGCTCCCTGGTGCCGGAGCTCCCCACCCCCGATACCATCCTGCGCCTGGCCAGGGAGCAGGGCAAATTGCATTATGTGGAGCGGATCACCTGGTTTAAGGGGCTGGAAACCGCCCGAGAATGGCAAAGGTTGGGCAAATGGAAGCCCGGCGCCCGCCTGTTCATCAACTCCATTGCCAACCAGCGCATCAGCAAGGAGGATGAGCATCAGCTCGCCACCCAGTATGAAGATTTGCTGGGCCATGTGATTTTGGAAGTCACGGAGAGCGAGAACAAAAGCATCGCCTTTACCCAGCAGAAGCTGGCTTTTGTGCGGCAGTATGGCGGGAAAGTGGCCATTGACGATTATGGTACCGGCTATAACAGCGATGCCTCCCTCATCATGATCGCCGCGGATTATGTGAAATTGGATATGTCTTTGGTGCGGGACGTGGATACGGATGAAAACAAGTGGGAATTGATCCGCAACCTCATTAGTTACGCCAAGCAGCGGGGGATCAAGGTGTTGGCGGAGGGCGTGGAAACCTCCGGCGAGATGCAAGCGGTCATCGCCCTGGGCGTACACTATATCCAAGGGTATTACACCGGAAGGCCGGAAAATGAGCCTGCCGGAGTGGATGCTCGGGTTCGGGCGGAGATCCTGTCCTGCGCGGCGGTCAGGGGATAAATGCCTGTCAAAACAGTGGCGATGCCACTTTTTTGAGTTTAGGGGTACTGTTTTGGCTGAAGCGGAAACGCCCCGCTCGATCGGCCAAGCCGGCCGCCATGGTGGAGGGCTCAGATCGCCGACAAAGTACGTTTAGGGGCTGCCGCCCCTAAAACCCTGCTCAGGGCTTTGCCCTGAACCCTTTATTTGACCGTGTTACACACGGTCAAAGGCGGCTGTGAAAAAAACCTCATACATAAACGGGAGCTTTTTTAGCAAACTGCGCCCTCCGCCATGGCGGAGGGCTTTAATATAAGGCTTTTGTGTGTGTGGGAGCGAGGGGGCCCCTGCCCGCCCTTACCGCCCCCCGTACATTTTCTCATAATAGTCCTGGTAGTCTCCGGCCAAAATCCTCTGCCACCAATCCTGGTGGGTCAGGTACCACTGCACGGTCTGGCGGATGCCGTCCTCAAAGCGGGTTTGGGGAAGCCAGCCCAGCTCATTGTGGATCTTTTCGGGATCAATGGCGTAGCGCATATCATGTCCTGGGCGGTCGGTCACAAAGGTGATGAGGCTTTCTGGCTTGTGGAGTTCTTTGAGAATGGTTTTCACCACGTCCAAATTGGTGCGTTCGTTATGGCCGCCGATGTTGTACACCTCGCCCTGGCGGCCTTTGCGCATCACCAGGTCGATGGCGGAGCAGTGATCTTCCACATAAAGCCAGTCCCGTATGTTTTCCCCCTTGCCGTACACGGGCAGGGGCTGGTCCGCCAAAGCGCGGGTGATCATCAGGGGGATCAGTTTTTCGGGGAAGTGATAGGGGCCGTAATTGTTGCTGCAGCGGGAAATGCTCACAGGCAGGCCGAAGGTGCGGGCGTAGGCCAGCACCACCAGATCTGCAGAGGCCTTGCTGGCGGAATAGGGGGAGGAGGCGTGAATGGGCGTTTCCTCGGTGAAGAAGAGATCCGGCCGGTCCAGGGGCAGATCGCCGTAGACCTCGTCGGTGGAGACCTGGTGGTAGCGCTGAATGCCGCATTTTCGGCAAGCGTCCATGAGCACCTGGGTACCCATGATGTTGGTGCGCAGGAAGATTTCAGGGTCCGTGATGGAGCGGTCCACATGGCTTTCCGCCGCAAAATTGACCACCATGTCCGGTTTTTCCGTTTCAAAGAGGCTGTACACAAAGGGCCGGTCGGCGATATCGCCCTTGACGAAGCGGAAGCGGGGGTTTTCCATGGCCCCATCCAGGGTGGCCATGTTCCCCGCGTAGGTCAGCGCGTCCAGGCAAAGGATCTGGTCCTGGGGATGATGCTGCAACTGATAATAAACAAAATTGGCCCCGATAAAGCCGGCGCCGCCGGTGACCAAAATCTTCATGGGCTCACCTCTCTGTGGTTTGATCGTACAGGATTCGGCCTTCCGCCACTCGCTTCAAATGCTCGCCGTAGGGGGATTTGCCGTAGCGAGCCGCCGAGGTCAGCAAGGTTTCTTTGGCGATCCAGCCCTTGTGATAGGCGATCTCCTCCGGCGCGGCGATCTTGATGCTCTGCCGTTTTTCAATCATCTGCACAAAGGTGGCCGCTTCCACCAGGCTGTCCATGGTGCCGGTATCCAGCCAGGCATAGCCGCGTCCCATGACCTTGGCCGTGAGGCTTCCATCTTTCAGGTACAGGTCGTTGAGGGAGGTGATCTCCAGTTCCCCTCGATGGCTGGGCTTGACCTGCTTGGCAAAGTCCACCACCCGCGAATCGTAGAAATACAGGCCGGTGATGCAGTAGTTGCTTTTGGGGCGCTGGGGCTTTTCCTCCACGGAAAGCACCCGCCCCCGCTCATCAAACTCCACAATGCCAAAGCGCTCCGGATCGTTCACATAATACCCGAAGATGGTGGCCTGCCCCATTTCGGCGCTTTTCACCGCTTCGGCCAGGAGCGCGGAAAAGCCGTTGCCATAGAAGATGTTGTCGCCCAAGACCATGGCGCAGGGCTCTCCCGCGATGAACGTTTCGCCGATCAAAAAGGCCTGGGCCAAGCCATCGGGGGAGGGCTGTACCGCGTATTCAAGAGCCAGGCCAAACTGGCTGCCGTCCCCCAGCAGATGCTGGAAGCGGGGGGTGTCCTCGGGGGTGGAGATGATCAAGATCTCCCGAATCCCCGCCAGCATCAGGGTGGATAGGGGATAATAGATCATAGGCTTATCGTACACAGGCAGCAGTTGCTTGCTGGTGACCATGGTGAGGGGATAAAGGCGCGTCCCCGCCCCTCCCGCCAGAATAATACCTTTCATGCAAAGATCTCCTCATTCCATCCTGAAATCGGTGGTTTCTTTCGTGGGATGTACATATACGACAGTATACAGGAAATCGCGGCAAAAGGAAAGGGCGCAAGGGAAACCGGCTTTACTTCCCCGCATTTCAAGGGTATACTGGTTTGCAAAGGAATAAGCAGGAGGAACGGCATGAGCGATCGCATTTTTGAGGGTATCCATAACATTCGGGATCTGGGCGGGATTCCCGTGGAGGGAGGGTGCGTTCAGCCCTTGCGGTTGCTTCGCAGCAGCCGCCTGTCGGATGCTACGCCCTTAGACCGAGAGGTGCTTAGTGCATCCTATCACTTGGAGCAGATCATTGATCTGCGCACCCCCTGGGAGATCCAGGAATCGCCGGATCAGCCCGTGGAGGGCGCGGCCCATGCCGCCATTCCCCTTCTTAAGGATGAAGAGATGGGCATGACCCACGGCCAGAGTAGCGACCAGGGGCTGCTGGGCATGGGTCAGATTCCCGATATGGAGCACGTCTATGCGGAACTGGGGCGGCATCCCGCGCCGGCGCCCTGGAGGAGCATTTTTGCCCTGTTGCTGGCGCCGCGCACAGGCGCGGTACTCTGGCATTGTACCGAGGGCAAGGATCGCTGCGGCATGGTGACCGCGTTGGTGCTATTCGCGCTGGGTGCAAGCCGGGAGGCCATTTTGGCCGATTATCTGAAGACCAATACGGCGGCCGCGCCACGGGCCGAGGCCATGGCGGCCCTTGCCTTGCAAAAAACAGGCAACGCAGCCGTGGCCGAAAGGGTGCGGGCGGTTTTTGTGGCCAAGGAGGCGTATTTCCATGCGGCTTTTGGCGCCATGGAGGAAGCCTTTGGGAGTGTAGAGGGATTTTTGGAGCAGGTTTGCGAGGTGGACGGGTCCAAGCGGGAAGCCCTGCGAAAGCGCTACTGCCAGCTGGGCTAAAGGGGGAAGCCTTGGGCCGAGAGGCACGGCGGCTTTTAGATTCGAAGCGTTTACCACTGGTGGTTTTGTCAACAACCATCCCCCGGCGGAGCCGGGGGATCAGGCTGCCGACAAACCACGGTTTGTCGGCAGCGGCTGCAAGCCCAATGCAGGGAGACTGCATTGGGCTTTTGCCCTCCAAAGGGAATCGTGAGGCGTCTCGCGCACATGTCGCTCGGCGCCTCACTTTATGCGGGAGCCTTGGCTCCCGCACCCTCAAGGCGTGCAGCTTCTCGGCTTCCTTCTTGCACATTTCCCGTCCAATCCACTTTGTCATCGGTCTGATCCCCCGGCGGAGCCGGGGGATTTCCCTATGCGGGCATAGCCCGAGAATACCAGCCACGCCTCCCGTCCCGTGGCGTAATACGGCCTGACTTGGCTTATCGCATACAAAAGGGGCTATCTCAAAATAGCCCCGGAATAAAAAATTGCACAAAAGAACCTCCCATAGGCAGCAAACAATCAGCTGATTTTGGGAGGTTCTCACAAGTTGTTGCCTTCAAAACCTATTTTGAGACAGCCTCTTGCTTTTCAAAATTTACAACACATCCACCACGGCGCGCCATCCCCAGTAGGCGTTCTGTTCCGTCAGTTCAAACTGATAGTACATGGAGTGGTTTTCGCCGGCGGCGGGGTACCAGTCAATACCGTTATCGCTGCATTCCCAGGTGAGGGAAACGCTGGCCGCACCTGTGAACCCGACGATTCTCGCTTCCAGGGTCACCAGGTCGCCGTATTGGAAACCGCCGACTTCACCATGTAACACAATACTAATGCTGCCGTTGATTTCGGGGATTGGCGTGGGCTCCTGGGTGGGAAGTTCCGTGGGCTCTTCCGTGGGCTCTTCCGTAGGATCTACGGTAGGCTCTTGCGTGGGATCCACTGTCGGATCCTGCGTGGGGTCTTGGGTCGGATCCTGGGTCGGCTCTTGGGTAGGATCCTGTGTGGGGTCTTGCGTCGGATCCTCTACAGGGGCCTGGGTCGGATCCTGCGTAGGGGCTTCCGTTGCGGGATTGGGCGTTACTTCGATCACCACGGGAGCCGTATGGATCGTGGTGCCCGGATCCTTGGGAGCTTCGGGTTCCGGCGCAGGGGCCTCCTGCTTAGGAGCCTCCTGTTTGGGCGCTTCCTGTTTGGGGGCCTCCTGCTTAGGAGCCTCCTGTTTGGGGGCTTCCTGTTTAGGAGCCTCTTGCTTGGGCGCTTCCTGCTTAGGGGCCTCCTGTTTAGGAGCCTCTTGCTTAGGGGCCGGAGGTTCCGGTGCCGGGGCAGGCGCTTCCGGCGCAGGAGCAGCGGCTTCCGCGGCGGGCGCAGGGTCTACCTTATCTTCGGCACTGGCAATCACCGCGACGCTAAAGAAAAGCATCATCGCGATGGTCAGGCTCAGAATCCTCTTCATGGCTTGCTTCATGATTGTACCTCCGGTCGGTGCGTCTTGGGATGAGGAAAGAAGGCCGTTTAACCTTCTGTGCTTATTCTAGCGCAAGAGGGTTACATAGACGGTTGCGTATGGGAAAAATTCCAAGGTATTTTTGGGCGAGGATAGCCTGATGAAATTTTTGGCGTGTGGGCTGGATTTTGAGAAAGGCTTGGCCACAAAATTTCCCAGAAAGGAGGTGGGGGAAACGAAAAAAATTTGTTCCAAGAAGGATATGCCCCCTTTTTGCCCCATAGAACTCCCTTAAAAATATTCGCCAATGTAAATTTCTTTTTCAAAAAGCAAAGCTGAAAGGGCCTCCAGGGAGGTGTGCACGTGAACTTCCTGAAGCCAGGGAATCATCCGCGTGCCGCCTGCCCCCAACACAAGCCTGGAAAAATCCGCGATACCCAGGGTGATATCGGGCGCGGCATCGCTTGGCGCTACATTCGTGGCTTTACCCTCCTGGAAGGACACGGAAAAGATGCCGTTGTTTTGAGGAATCTGCGGGTCGCGGATTTCCAGGGTCAAGTGGCCGTTGCCTCTAAAACGCGCCATTTCAAGGGCTTCCCGCACACGGATCACCCGGGCCATGCCCCAATATTGCGTCTGGCGGGTGCCTGCGCCCATGGACCATTCCGGAAGCAGTGGCTCGATGAAAAGCCCCAGGGGCAGGTCAAAGGACACATAGCGGTGGTCCGCCGCCAGGCTTTTGAGCAGATTGATGAGGCCGTAAAAGCCTTCGGCATCCGAAAAGACGAAGCGGCTGCATATCAGGTTCCGGCCGCTTTTTTCCTCCACCTTTTGGAAGGTCAGGTAGCTTTTGGGTGCGCCGTCGGCGCTGCGGTAGAGATAGGAATACTGCTGGTCTTTCACGGGATTGGCCTTGCCAACCCAGGCAAACTCCATCTCCTGGCCGATCACCATCAAATTGAACCGTTCCTGCCAAAGCCGGTACACCGCTTGGATGTCTGTAAGCCACTGTTCGCCCCCTTCCAGGAGGTGGCTACTCCCCGAAAGGGGCGTGAAAGGGAGCTTGTCCATAAGCAATTGATAATGGTTGCGCTCGCAGCACATTTCATAGCCGAACTTCCGGTAATAGGCCGTGGAGAAGGGATAGAGATAAGAAAACACCACGCCGCTTTCATAAAGATGAGGGAGCGCTTTTTCAAAGCAGGCGCGGATCCCGCCCTTGCGCCGGTAGGGCGGCAAAGACGCCACTCCGCCGATGCCTGCCATTTGGGTGTGGTGCCCGTCAAAGTGGACGGGGTAGGGGATCACGGATAGGCAGGACATCATGGTTTCATCGTCGTCCTCAAAGGCGGCCCAGCGATCGGCCCAGGCCAGGTCCGCCCGGCAGCGGGGATTTTGTTTCAGGGTGTGAAGCACCTCCTCCGGCGAGGGGGTATTGTCCTCCCCATATTCAAAGGCAATAGCGCAAAGTTCATTGGCACGCTTGAGTTCCTGGGGCTTGATTTTGCGTACGATCATGGCAGGCACCTCCGTTGGGCAGCATTTCTTCTCCTAAGGGGTTCGCGCCCCTGTTTTCGGATTCCTGCCCAGGGGTCGGGGCCCCGAAGGTTTTGCCGGAGGAGGAAAGTCCATACAAAGCAAGGGTTTCCCAGGATCTCCTCCAAACTGCGCAATCGGGTACAAAAAAAAGCAACCATAGACCGCGACAAGGCCTTGGCCCAAGGGTAGAATAAAAGTACCAAAAGCGAATGTGGGTACAATCGTTAAAACCTCCCGTGGAAATCGGCCCATTCCCCCGAAAGAGAAGGAGGCATCGCATGATCCACTTTGGCAAGCGGGACTCCCGGCCGGAGGCTCCCGCTGCAATCAAAAGAGCTCTCCTGGGGCGCACCTATAGCAAGAAAGCCCTTGTGTTGACCACCATGGTCTTGCCAGGCGCCATTTGGCTGCTCTTGATCCGCTACCTGCCCATGTTTGGGATTGTGTTGGCCTTTAAGAACTACCGCATGTTCCCCGGCGGCAATTTTGTGACCAACCTGTTTCAAAGCGACTGGTCCTGGTTTCGCAATTTCGAGTTCATTTTCAAAACGCCCAACGCCTGGGTGATGATCCGCAACACCCTTTTGTATAACGCCGCATGGATCCTTCTGGGGCTGGTGATCGCCGTATCCTTTGCCATTATGATGAGCGAGCTGCGCAGCCGATTTGCGGCCAAAACCTACCAAACTCTGATGTTCTTTCCCTACTTTCTCAGTTGGGTGGTGGCCAGTTATTTCGTTCTGGCCTTTTTGGACCCCACCAGCGGCATGATCCCCACGCTGCAAAAGGCCATGGGGGTGAAGCCGGTGGACTGGTACCAGGACCCCACCTACTGGCCGTTCATTTTGACCATTGCCAACCTATGGAAAAATGTGGGCTACTCGGCGGTGTTATACCTGGCCGCCATTACCGGCATCGATTCTACCCAGTACGAGGCCGCGGCAGTGGACGGCGCCACCAAATGGCAGCAGATCCGCCATGTGACCCTGCCCAACATCCGCCCGATGATCATCATTCTGCTGATCATGAACGTGGGGCGCATCTTCAACGCCGATTTCGGCCTGTTTTATAACGTGCCCATGAACTCCGGCTCCCTGTACCCCGCCACCCAGGTCATCGATACCTATGTTTACACCTCTTTTATCGCCACGGGGAACGCGGGGATGGCTTCGGCGGCGGGACTGTTGCAAAACGTGGTGGGCTGTATCTGCATCGTAAGCGCCAACGCCATCGTCCGCAAGGTCGATGCCGACAGCAGCCTGTTTTAAGGGGGGATCGGGAAATGCTTAAAACCGCCAAACCCAAAACGCCCAAGAACCTGCGGCTCAATTCCTTCAGCGCGCCGGTGGAAGGGATTTTCCATTTGGTGCTGGGCCTGTTCGCCCTGGCCTGCGTTATTCCCTTTGTGTTTGTGGCCATCATCTCCTTTACCTCCGAGGACAGCATCCGCCAGGTCGGCTATTCCTTTGTCCCCCAGGAATGGTCCCTGGAGGGGTACCAGTACATTTTTCGCATGGGGGACCATTTGTGGCGCTCCTATGGCAACAGCTTTCTCATCACCATTGTAGGGACGCTGGCCAGCGTGTCCCTCTGCGTGCTCTACGCCTATCCCCTGTTTCGCAAGGACTATAAGTACCGCAAATTTTTTAACTTTATCAGTTTCTTCACCATGATCTTCGGGGGCGGGCTCATTCCCACCTATATGATCTGCCGCAATGTGCTGGGGCTCAGCGAAAACTACGCGGCGCTGATTGTGCCCATTTTGTTCAGCCCCTTTAACATCATCGTCATGCGCACCTTTTTCCAAACCTCGGTGCCCATGGAATTGATCGAGGCTTCCACCATCGACGGCAGCGGCGAATACGGCACTCTGGGTCGCATCGTGTTGCCCATTGTGAAGCCCGGCATCGCCACCATCGCCCTTTTGAACGCCCTGGCCTACTGGAACGAGTGGTTCCTGGCCATGCTCTATGTCAGAACCAATATGAAGGTGATCCCGCTGCAGTACCTGCTGATGCAAATGCAGCGCAACGCGCAATTCCTGGCCAAAAACAGCGCTATGATCGGCGCGGACGCGGCGCGAATGATAGCGGACCTGCCGTCGCAAACCCTGCGCATGGCTGTGGTCACGCTGGTGGTGATCCCCATTGCCTGCGCGTACCCCTTCTTTCAGCGGTACGTGGTGGCAGGGCTGACCATTGGCTCCGTCAAGGGGTAAGAACGGCCGGTGACGATACCGGCCGCTTACAGATAGAAAGGGAGGGAAAACCATGAAGAAACTGTTGGCTCTTTTCTTAGCGTCCCTGCTGCTTTTGGGAAGCGCGGCCACCTTGGCCTCGGCGGAGGCGGCGCTGGAGCCCGTCACCATCAAAATGTGGTTTCACGGCTCTAACGTAACCGATGACGCCGCAGTCATGGAGAAGGTGAACGCCTATCTTCAGGAGAAGCTCAACGTCACCCTGGAGCCCATTTGGGGCACCTGGGCCAACTTTGAAGAGGCCACGGTCACCGCGCTGAACGCGGGCGACGACGTGGACATCTACTTCACCTGCTCTTGGACGCAAAACGAGTTTAACAAGTTTGCCAAGCGGGGCATGTGGGTGCGCTTGGACGATCCCGCCAACAACCTGGTGGAAAAGTACGCCCAGGATCTGTGGGGCATTCTGCCGGAAGCCATCATTGGCGGCGTGACCATTGAAGGCACAGCGGGCAAAGGCGTGTACGCGGTTCCCGTATATAAGGACGTGGCCACCCAAAACTGCTGGGATATCAACGTGCCCATGCTGACCAAGTACGGCTTCACCCTGGATGATGTAAAGAACGCCGGCTTCTATGGCCTTGGCGATATCCTCAAAGTGGTGAAGGAAGGCGAAGGCGCCGACTTCTATCCCCTGTTGATTGAGCCCATGGTGCTGGAGCGCATGGTCACCAGCAGCATCATCGTCGCGGGAGATTCCGGCAGCACCAACATGCTCAGCTACTACCTGGATCCCGCCGATCCTTCCAAGGATATCGGAAGCAAACTCCAAAACAAATTTGCCACCGAGGAATTTAAGACCTTTGCCCAGAAGGTTCGGGAATACTACCTGGCCGGCTACATCAGCCCCACCTGCGCCATTAAAGATCAAGCTCCCCAGTACCGGGTGGATACCCAATTGGCCGGCAGATACCTAATCGGCACCCAGTCCTATGCCTATGGGTATGAAGCCACCGCCTCCTCGGAGCGCAAACTGGAGGTCCAGTTCATTCCCTTGACGCCTCCTTATGTGGACACCACCTCCACCCAGGGCGCCATGTACGCCATCTCCAGCGCCTCCAAGAATCCCGATCGCGCCATGATGGTTCTCAATCTCATCAACAGCGATCCGTATTTGATGACGCTGTTGGCCTACGGTGTGGAAGGCGTGCACTATACCCTGGACGCCGACGGCCTGGTGACCTTTACCGCAAAGAACGCGGACTTCCAGCCCTGGAGAAACGGCGTGGGCAACATCACCCTCTTGCCGCCGCTCAAGGGCGAGGGCGTAGGCTTCTGGGATCGGTTTAAGGAGTTCTACAGCGCTGCCAAACCCATTCCCATCCATGGCTATGTATTTGACATCACCAACGTGGAAACGGAGCTTGCTGCCATGTCCAACGTGGCCGAAGGATACTCCCTGGCCCTGTGCGCGGGCGCCGTGGATCCTGCCGAGAAGCTGCCCGAGTTCCTGCAAAAGCTGGAGGATGCCGGTATGCCCAAATATCTGGAAGAGGCCAATGCCCAATTGACCACATTCCTTAGCCAGAAATAAAGGTTTTACACGGAACATAAGAACCCCTCCGTCGGCTTTCCGGCGGAGGGGTTCTTGTGCCTAAAGCCTGGCTTGCCCTGTGGGTCTGCCCTACCGCTTTTGGCCAAGATAAAAGACATAACCGTAATACTGTTTGTATTTTTCGTATAATTCCATTTCGTATTGATCGTTTCGCAGATACTCCTCTACCGTTGGATTGTTGGGGTATTTTTGTTCCAGCGCTTTTTCGGCGGCCGCCCGGGGAAGAAAATAATGATCGGTCCAGCATGTTTCAGGCAGTGTAAATGCGGCGGTAAATTGATAACCGGTTTTTTCCAGGATGGAAATATTGTGCCAGACGGTGCCAATGTCAGCAACTGCGTCCACCCACCATTTTTCAATTTCATAGGGGCGTACCTGGGTCAGCCAGGTGGCGCAGGTCACGGCCACCGAACCGCCTTTTTTGAGAAAGCCGTGCCAATAGCCCAACCCCTTTTCAAACCCGATACTGTCAATGGCCCCTTCCGACCAAATCAAATCCAGCGTCTCTTTGGGAAAAGGAAGGTTTTCCATGGACCCCACAACCCCACGAACTCTGTCTTGGAGGTTCAGCCTTCTGGCATTCTCGTTGAAAACCTGGATAAAATCAGGAAAATAGTCCAGGCCCGTAATGGTACCCGCAATGTTTTGCGCCAGAACCATGGTTTGCCCGCCGGTTCCGCAGCCTAAATCCGCCACTTGGGAAGTTTCCTCCAAAGGCTCAAGAAAGCCCAAAGCCTTTTCCGTCATGTCGGGGCTGCCGGGCCCCTGCCGCGTGAGCCCGATATGGGACTCGCACAGCAGTTCACGCAGGGAGATTTCTTCGTTTTTCATTTTCTGGCTCCTTTATACAGAGATAGCATGCAATCAGTGGAGCGGCTCAATGGGGCAACGCAAGCGGCCCTTTCGTTTGCGTTCCCCTTAGCGCAAATGAACGTTTCATAGCGTTTGAAATGCCTATGAAATGGGCTTTTCAATGAGGGGGATTCCTAAGGGAGATCGCCCGTAAGCGGGTTTGGGCAGAGCCCAAAGTTCCCGATGTTTTCGAAATTTGCGTTAAATCACGATGGCGCCGTTTTCTTCAATAGAATAGGCCAGGAACCGCTCCCGAACCTCCTTCACCATCCGCTTGGAAATGGGGATCACCACGCCGGAGTCCATCTCAAATTCCTTGGCGTTCATGGAACGCACCAAATCCATGTTCACGGCAAAGGAGGCGTGGGGCTTGATAAAGCGGGCGTCCGTCAGAGATTTTTCCATAATCTGGGAAAAGGATTCGTTCATGGTACGGCCTTCCACCGCTTGCCCGTCGCGCAGGTGGAAGGTGAGCGCATGATCCCTGTATTCGATATATTCAATTTGGTGCAACGCAATGTTGCTGAGTCCGTCCCTGCGCTTGATCAGCAGGTTTTTGCTTTGCATGGGCGCGACCTTTCTGTAGGCGCTGTCCAGCGCCTCCGTCAGTTCCGTTTCGTGGAGGGGTTTGATCAGGTACCGCAAGGGGGAGGTATCGGAGGCGGCCAGGGCAAAATCTGCGGACTGGGCCATGTAGAGGATGCCAGCGTACTCATCGTTCTTGCGAATGAGCTGCCCTACCTCAATGCCGCCGCAAATGGGCGTCTCCACCTCCAAAAGGTAGATATCGAAGTACAGATGGGGGCTTTCCAGGCATTCCAAAAGGTCGTAGACCGATTGAAAGCGGCGAACCAGGAACTCGTCCTTGGCGGTCAGCTTCAAATGGTTGACCACCAGCTGGTGGACCCGCTCCAAGGATTCAATTTGACTGTCACAGATGGCGATACGGATCATGGCGGCCTCCGTTTTGAGAGATGATGACTTTCAAAACAGTGTACGCCAAATGGGCGATTTGGTCAAGTGTGTGCCAAAAGAGCGGCTATTCCAGGGATTCCGGAGGGGTGTAGGTGAGCAAATACTCGGCGTTGACCGCCGCCTGGGCGTAGGCGAAGGCTTCCTCCTGGGAAAGGGGGGAGAAGTTCTTAGAAGGCGCGGATTGAGGCAGAACCGTGAGCGCCACGCTGCCGCCGCCCTCATAGGGCGCGTCCGTGTCCACAGGCACCCGCACCCAGTGGCAGGAGTACTCGCCGGCGGGCAAGGCCTGGCCGTTGGGCAGCGCGCGCAGGGAGAGGGGCGTGGGGAGCGCGGTTCCTGGGGCAATGGGCTCGCTGAGCCCAAGCAGCATCTGGGAATCCTTGGGGGAAAAGCCGCAGCCCTCCTCATAGAGGTTCAGCCCGCTCTTTTTTGCCAGTTCCTCTCGGCTGAGGAGTAAGGCAAGGCGAAGGGGCTGATCCGTGGGGTTCACATACCTCAGGTCGATCTGGCCGTTTTCGGCCACGGTGGCGGTTCGTCGGTCCGCCATCACCACCACGGAAATTTGCATGGAAAAGATCTGTTCCATCATATCGCCTGGCGCCGTTTCCGGCTTCACCAGCATGGCGGCCTGGTATTCGCCCGCGGGCAGCAGACTTCCGTCCAGAAGGGGGGAGAGGGTCACGGTGTTAAGCTGGTTTCCCGGGAGCAGCGGCGCGGAGGAAAACAGCGCCAGGTCTTGGCCCAAGGGGGCGGCGTGGCCAGTGACCCGTTCAAACTCCCCAGCGGGAATGGTTAAGGTATAGCGTAGGGTCTGGCCACTGCCTGCCGGGTTTTGAATGGCGGCCTGGGCCGAAGCCAGCGGATGGGCAAAAATGAGGGACGCCTGCATCACCAGCTGGATGGATTGATTGTGTGGCGGCGGCGTAGGGGAGGGAGGAGCCTCACCGGGCTTGGAGGCCAAGGCGGGGAGTGACAGGCCAAGCAAGAGCGCCATGCAAAGGCCCCAAGCTGGCAGTAATTTTTGACGCGTGTTTTTCACAGGGGCGCACCTCCGCTTACAGCACATGGATCTCACCGATTTGGGGATAGATCACGCTTTGCCCCGGCGTATACTGGGGAGTGATCACCAATTCCAAATAGGAGGGGGGGAAGGGGGGAATGGCTTGCCCATCGGTCTTGATAAAGGGTTCGTCCTGCACATAGACCAGGTCAAAGTCCAGGGTATGGACATCTTCGCGGTTGGAAACCAGCGGCTCCTCCGCGTTTTTCAGCCGCACCTCCAGCCGGATGCCCAGGTAGGTTTCGCTGTCCAGGGTATTCAGCCCGATGGCGAGGTCACCGGTAAACACGCCTTCTCTTTCGGCTGTGGCGGAGAGGGAGGTGTTGTTCACCCGCACGGTGGCGTAGCGGTATTCTCCGTCCTTGAGGGTGTAGCGGGTGGGGGTTTCCACGATTTCCATGGTTTCCTCATGAACGGTCAGCGCCACATCCACATGGACGGTTCCCTTTTGCGAATCCTCCAGTGGAGAATCGTCGCTTTGGGCCTCCTCCCGCTCGCTCAGGCGGATGAGGGGGGAGATGGAAATGCGAGTACCCGCCTCATTGGCAGGAGGAGCCGTGGGGCTTTCCTCGGCGGCGGCGGGAAAGCAAAGGGCCAGGCCAAGCAAAAGACACCCGATAAGCCGTATCCGCAGACCCTGTGCTTTCATAAAGGCGCCTCCTCAAAAATGGCTTCAATGGTAAAAACGATGGAGGTGGCCAATTCCATAGGAGTGTTTACGTGAGAGGCTGGCTGCTCCGGATCCATGGGAAAAGGGTCCTCCTGAATGTATTGAAGCGCCAGGCATTGATCGCTTTCCTCGTTGTTTTCAAGCAAAAGGGAGGCCGGCGAATCCAAAAGCACGGGGTAAATGTTCAAAAAGGAGTTTCCCTTTTCAAAGGGCACCCCTTCTGGGTTGCGCAACGCCACAGATACGTTTAGTCCGCCGGTGAAACCGCCCTCCGCATCGGGAATGGAGCGGTTTCGCAGCGTAAAGTGAACCGTGTTGCCCTGGTTTTGAAGTTGGTAAGAATAGCCCTCGGCCTCCCCGCTTGTGGTCTTTTCCAGGGTCACTTGCAGGTGGGGCGTTGGCGGGTCCACATCCACACTCAGATTCACAACCCCTGTGGAGGCCATGGTGAACTGTACCCTGGGCTCCACCGAAAATTGATAGATGCCGTTGGGAAAACTTCCCTCCTGGGCTTTTGCAAAAGGCAAGGCCGCAGCCAGAATGGCAAAAGCAAGCAAGTGCATCCATTGCTTCTTCACGGCAGAGCCTCCTTCGTTGCTGAAAATCAGGGAACGGCAGTATAGTCGATATCCATGGGAATGCTTAGCACGCTGGCTTGATTGGCCATCAGCCGCGCAAAGGTCTCCGCGCTGACCGCCGTGGCTCCGAAACGGTTGCAAGAAAAGAGAACCGTTCGGGTTTCTCCTGGGGCAAGGGGGAAAAGCTGGGTAGAAAAGCTGAGGTCGAAGCCGATGAGGCGGTAGGCCTCCAGGGTTTCGGCGGACAGGGAAGGGGTGACGCTGACTTGGGTGGTGTACGCAGCCTGGTTGGTAATGCGCAGGGTGATGTCAAAAGAGGCGGCTTCATTGGCGATGCCAAAGGTATAATCATCGTTGGCGGCGGAGACCTCCAAGGCGGGTTGCTCCACCGATATCGAAAAATCGCGTTCGGTTAAGGGTTCTGGGGCGGGTTCCGCCGTAGGCTCCACAGTGGGTTCGACAGTAGGTTCGACAGTAGGAGGCAGGGTAGGCTCCAAAGCCATTTCAGCGGTCGGCTCTGACATAGGTTCTGCGGTCGGTTCCACAGCAGGTTCTACGGTTGGTTCCACAGTGGATTCCGCCGCAGGCTCTACGGTGGGTTCGACAGTAGGTGGCAGGGTAGATTCTAAAGCCATTTCAGCGGTCGGTTCCGCCGTTGGGTCTACGGTGGATTCTACGGCAGGTTCTCGGGTTGGTTCCACAGTGGGTTCCGCCGCAGGCTCTACCGTGGGTTCGACAGTAAGAGGTACGGTAGGTTCCAAAGCCATTTCAGCGGTCGGTTCCGCCGTTGGGTCTACGATGGATTCTACGGCAGGTTCTCGGGTTGGTTCCACAGTAGGTTCTGCCGTAGGCTCCACAGTGGGTTCGACAGTAAGAGGTACGGTAGGTTCCAAAGCCATTTCAGCGGTCGGCTCCAAAGTGGGTTCCGCAGTCGGCTCCACAGCAGGTTCCGCCGTAGGCTCTATATCACCTTCTGCGCTAGGTTCCCCACTTGGCTGTACAGTCGGCTCCGCCGTAGGTTCAGGGGTGGTTTCTTCCAAGGGCGCGCCATCCTTGCTTTCTTCGGGAAGCACCACGGTGACAGTCACCACCGTGGTCGTGGAAACGGGACCTTGCGCAACCGCGGCGGGAGCGGCGGAAGCGGCGGAAGACTTCGGGGTAATCGGGGCGGTGGCCTCTGGGGTGGGTTCCGGCGAGGGTCCCAGGGAAGGAGTCATGGTGGGCGTAGGCTCAGCCGTAGGGGTAGGGGTGGAAGCCGCTGTTTCGGCCGGCGCGGTATCCGCCGCCTCGGTACACATCGGCGCGGATTCGGTTTCCGCCAGGGAAGCCACGGATGCGAAGACAAAAAGCAGGGCCAAAAACAGGGAAAGGAAGCGTCTGCTTATGCAGTTCATTCGACAGCGTTTCATAACCTACCTCCTGTGTAGATGCTTTTGGCCCATGGATAAGGCCGAAGGGATACCGCCTTTCAAGGCGCTATCCCTTCCGGCACACGTCAAGTCAGCCTTGTGGGGTCGGATTATTCGGCGGTGATGGCGAAGGTCACGGTGGTGGCGGCAGCGGTCTGGATGGTGGCGGCGACGCCCGCGGCGTACTCCACTTTGCCACCCGCGCCCAAGGTGTAGGTCAGCTCAGCATCATCGGTGCCGTCCGTGGCGAGGGAATAAGCGGTAGCGGGGGTAGACACGGCGATGGTGGCAGGGGTAGCGGTCACGGCAGTCACGGCCACGGAAAGAGCGCCCGTAAAGGAGCCGCCCACGCTGGCAATGGAGTTGTTTTCCATGGTGAAGGAACCCTTCATATCCGCAGCGGCACCGTCTTTCAGCTTGCCGTCGGTGCCCACGCCCAGTTTGATGGCGGGGTTGGTATAGGTGATGGCCAAATTCACATAGCCAGCGCTTTCAATGGTGACGGTGGGCGTGATATTGGCCGTATAGGAAGGATCGAGATCCGCAGGATCCGCATCCGTGACCACATTCGCCGCAAACGCGGAGCCAACCAAACCAAGAACCAAAACCAGAGCCAAGAGAATCGAAGTAACCTTTTTCATGAGAATTTCCTCCATTTACGTTTCTATTATTTTGAGAAAAGTTGTATTTTCACAGGCCACCCCGGAAGCGGCTTGGGAAAAGCGGGAATGCAGGGATCCTTAGGGCAGGATGAGCTCGATGGCGGTGTTGACGGGGTTCATGGTCTGGGCTCCTGTGGAATCCAGCGTGTATTTCACCAACCAGGCATGATACGTTCCCTTAGGCAGGGGGGTTCCGTCAGGCAAAGCGGTCAGGGTGGCGGTTTTCAAGAACTCGCCAGGGGCTACGGGCTCGCTTTGCGAAAGGCTGATAAACTCGTACTCGGGGTTGAAATCGGGGTTTGCGCTTTGGGCAGCCAATTCCGCGTCCGTGCGGTGGTCCGCGCCGGTGACTCGCTTGATTTCCGCCTGGGAAAGCTGGATGCTATACATGGCGTCGAGCGGGCTGTTTACGGGGTTGAACACGCTCAGGGAGACGTTGCCTTCGGCGTCCGCTGTGGCGGCAATCAGGTTTTCCTGAATGGTAAAGGGGATGTTCAGGGAAGCGCTGACGGTCATGCTGATGGGAATGTTGACGGAATCGGGCGCGGCTGCATCGGCACCGCTCTGCGCCGGATTCGCCTTCTCCGTCTCTAGCACCGTTTCAAACAACCGGGCCTCGTAGTCTCCGGCGGGAAGGGTGGTACCATCGGGAAGCATTCCCAAGGTGATGGTCTCCACCGTTTGGCCCGGAGCCACAGGCTCTGTCTGACAAAGCACGACATAGGCGGTTTCAGGGTTGAACCCTTCCTGGGCCATAAGCTGTGCGTAGTCTGGCTCGCTGTACCCGCTGACGCCCGCTTGCTTGAGCAGCTCGGCCACACTGATTTGCAGGGAGTAAACCACGGGTTCTTGGGCAGCCTGGGAATTGGAGAAGGAGGCGTTGGCCGTGCCCAGGGGTGAGGGAAAATCGTATTTCGCGGCGGTGCTGATGGTAAGAACGTTTGGCTTTGGCGGCGGGGTAGCACCGGGGCGTGGGGCCTCTGCCAAAGCGGAACCGGCGAGCGCCATAAGAACCAGGATCAGGGGGAGGATTTTGAATGGCTTCATGCTCTGTCTCCTTCGAGATGGCTTGCAGTCCTGACTGCGGGCCTATCGTACCATATTTTTGCCAAACCGGAGCGGTCATTCTTTTTGTGGTCGCTTTTTTACTTTTTGTTCCTATCGAAGCCCTGGGAATTTTGGCAAAAAAAGGACGGCGGATGCCGAAAACCCTTGGGAAATAGAGGGAAAGCGGATGATCCTACCAGAGGCAAAAAGTGCTTTTCACATTCCCCCAAAAATGATAGGATGGTGGTAAGCAAATCCGGTGAGTCACCGGCCTCTTTGGGGGAAAAATGAGGAAGCGTGCAGGTGAAAGCATGGAAAAGTCTTTGTATGTGATGTTTATCCAGCGAGGAAAAACCTACAACAAAATGACCGCTGCGGTGGTGACCCGGCATGTGGAGAATCTCAGAAGGCTGGACGACGCGGGGAAACTGGAATTTTGCGGGGTCTTGAAAGGCTATCCCGGCGTTGCCGGCATGGTCATTCTTCACGTGGAAAGCCAGGAAGAGGCCCAGGCGCTTTGCCAGGCGGAACCTCTGGTGGCCGAGGGCTATGCCACCTATAAGCTGTGTCCGCTGCAGGCGGCGAACCGGGAGAACAACTATTTGTTGTAGTGCGAGAAATGGTTGTGGAAATGGCTGTGGAATCAAAAAGTGACCGTGGCGCACAAGCCGCTGAAAGCAAGCAAAACCCCCCTTCGACATTCGAAGGGGGGTTTTGCGGTTTGGCGCTCGCCTGATCCACCGTTGGGTGAAACGGGTTGAAACGCTTTTCTTAGAACTTCAGCGCGTTGACCTTCACGGCGGGCCCCATGGTGGAGCTCAGGTACAGGGAACGCACATAAATGCCCTTGGCGGCGGAGGGCTTCGCTTTGTTGATGGCTTCCATCAGGCTGCGAAGGTTCTCGCCCAGCTTTTCCGTGCCGAAGGAAGCCTTGCCGATGGGGCAGTGGACAATGGCGGTCTTGTCAACGCGATACTCCACCTTACCGGCTTTGATATCGGAAATCGCCTTGGCGATATCCATGGTCACGGTGCCGCTCTTGGGGTTAGGCATCAAGCCCTTCGGGCCCAGCACGCGGCCGATGCGGCCGATGACGCCCATCATGTCGGGGGTGGCCACCATCACGTCAAATCCGAACCAGTTTTCGGTTTGGATCTTCTGGATCATTTCCTCGCCACCCATGAAATCCGCGCCGGCAGCCTCGGCTTCCTTGAGCTTGTCGCCCTTGGCAATGACCAACACGCGAACCACGCGGCCGGTACCGTGAGGCAGAACCACCGCGCCGCGAACCTGTTGGTCGGCATGGCGGGGGTCAACGCCCAAACGCACGGAGATTTCAATGGTTTCGTCGAACTTGGCCTTGCTGGTCTTGCAAACCAGGTCAAGGGCTTCTTCAGGATCATACGCCTTGAGGGAATCGATCAGCTTGGCGCTGTCGGTATATTTCTTTCCGTGTTTCATCCTTTACTTCCTCCCCACTCACTCTTCAACCGTGATGCCCATGGAACGCGCGGTGCCCTTGACCATGCTCATGATGGATTCAAGTTCGGTGGCGTTCACGTCAGGGCGCTTGGTTTCGGCAATGGTTTTGACCTGCTCCTGGGTGAGCTTGCCCACCTTGTCGCGGTTGGGCTTGGCGCTGGCGGAGTTCAGGTTGAGCGCCTTTTTGATCAGCACCGGCACAGGCGGGGTCTTGGTGATAAAGGTGAAGGTACGGTCCGTATACACAGTGATAACAACGGGAATGATGAGGCCCGCGTCTTTGGCGGTGCGCTCGTTGAATTCCTTACAGAAACCGGGGATGTTCACGCCGTGCTGACCCAGCGCGGGGCCGATGGGCGGCGCGGGGGTGGCTTTGGCGGCGGGAACCTGCAACTTGATCAAGGATGCGACTTTCTTTGCCATATTCTATGGCACCTCCTCAAATGTGGTGATGGCGGAACCTTCCGTTCCTCCCACGACCTGCCCCTTGGCAGGTGTGACATGCGCGCACGGGCGCTTAGATTTTGACAACATCCTGCAGATCGACTTCCACAGGCATTTCGCGGCCAAGGAACATCTTCACTTTGACCGTGAGCTTTTGGCGAACCGTATCCACATCCTCCACATAGCCTGTGAAGTTCTCCAAAGGACCGGAGAGGATGCGCACTTCTTCGCCGATGGCGATGCCGAATTCCACCGAGTTGATCTGGGTGGAGAGCATCATGTCCACCTCTTCGGGCGTGAGGGGCACAGGCTTGCTGTCGGGCCCCACAAAGCCCGTAACGCCGCGGGTATTGCGAACCAAGTACCAGCTTTCGTTGGTCTCGATCATATGCACCAGCACATACCCTGGGTAGACCTTTCGCTGGGTTTTCACGCGCTTGTTGTTCTTGATCTCCACCACGTCCTCCACAGGGACGCGCACGTCGAGAATCAAGTTCTGCAT
>JAVBVF010000054.1:0-7419 GCA_031554475.1 Eubacteriales bacterium
GGCAGAGCGCACCGCGCTCACGCTCACTGGCGGTGCCCCGCCAGGGCACCGGAGGGAAGCGCGTGCCCTGTGGGCACTTCAGCTTGCTGAAAAAGGCCCGTTTGCTTTGTCAGCTTCGGCGGCTAAGGGATGTCACGTACGGACCTGTACGCTCCACCCCTTATGCCGCCTCGCTTCCGCGCAACCGGATCTTTTTGAGCAAGCTCCATCCCGTTGCCAAAGTGCCTTTGTCAACGGTCTGAAACGCCCATGAAATGGGCGTTTCAGGAAAGGGATTCTAAAGGGCAACAGCCCTTTAGCCGCCGGAGGCCGTCTCCCGGAACCTTTTTTGACAGCCAGACGCGGAGAGCATTCTCCGCGCTTTTTTATGCCTCAGAAGCCTGAGTTCCTTTTTCCGCGAAAGCCAGGTATAGGCACAACCCCAAAAGCGTTATCCCGCCGCCTGCCAGTACCCAGGGCGTAGGGGTTTCCCCTAGAAAGAGCATCGCAAAGATCATGGCGCCCACGGGTTCGCCCAATAGCGCAAAGCTGACCAGGCTGGCCGATACCCGGGCAATGGCGTAGGAAAAGACCGCATGCCCCAATAGCGTGGAGCCCAGCACCAGGCCCGCCATGTAGGGCAGCGCGGCGGGCGGCATGGAAAACCCGCCCATGAGCGGAATGGAAAGGCCTAAACCTGCTGCGGTTAAAAGATAGAGGATGGGGGTATACACCTGGGCGGGAACCGTTTTTCGGATATGGCGGGCAATGAGCCAGTGAGCAGCCATCATCACCGCGCCCAGCAAGGCCAAAAGGCTGGCGGCCAGGTTTTCGGCGGCGGAATCCGCCTCGGGCGGGCGGTCTCCCAAAAGGCCGGAAAGCGCAATGAGCACCGCCCCAAGCAATGCCAAGGCCGCTCCGGGAACGGTGGAGGAAGGCATCTTTTCCCGAAACAAGAGGTAGCTAAACAGCGCCACAAAAAGAGGCTGGGTGCAGACCAAGGCCACGGAGGCAAAGGTACTGGCCCCCTTGAGGGAACTCATCCAAGTCAGATAATGGGCGGCCAAGAAAAAGGCCGCCAAGCCTGTGAAAAGCCACTGGGACGGATGCAGGGAGAAGGCCATGCGATGCTTCCTACATTGGCGCAGCTCAAAGGGAATCAGCAAAAGCCCCGCCGCGAGCATGCGCACAAAGGCAATGGCCACAGGGGTGGCGCCCGCATGTAAGGCCCCCTTCACCATAGGGCCGGAATAGCTAACCATGCATACGCCAAAAATAACGCCGAGGATGGCCGCGCGTTGCGGGTTTTTGTTCATGTACCCTGCCCCTTCCGTTCTTCCTGCTTTTTTTTCAGCCATACCATCAAGACCGCGATGTCCGCCGGATTGACCCCGGGGATGCGGCCCGCCTGGCTGAGGCTTTGGGGTCGCTTCAGCGCCAGCTTTTGCCGTGCCTCGATCCGCAGGCTGGGAATGGTTTCATAGTCCAAATCCGCAGGCAAAATCCATTCCTCCATGGCCCGGGCGCGCTGCACCTGGGCCTGTTGCTTTTTCAAATATCCGTCGTACTTCACGTGCATTTCCGCCTGCTCCCTGGCGGCGGCAGGCGCATCCCAAAGGGCGGGGCACAGCTCGCACAACTGGTTCCAGTCGATCTCCGGCCGCCGCAAAAGCTCTTCGGCGGTGAAGGCGGCATCAGTGGGGGGCAGCCCGCGCAGGGCAAACCAGCGGGCGCGCTCAGGGCTGGTGCTTAGCCGTGTGGCGGCAAGCGCTGAGAGCAAGGCATCGGTTTGGGATTGCTTTTGCTCGCATAGGGCCATGCGGCGGTCATCCGCCAGCCCTCGGGCGTGGCTTAGGGCGGTCAGGCGGAGATCCGCGTTGTCCTGCCGGAGCAAAAGCCGGTATTCCGAGCGGCTGGTCATCATGCGGTAAGGCTCGTCCGTGCCTTTCACGCACAGGTCATCTACCATCACGCCCAAATACCCCATGTCTCGGGTAAGAATGAGAGGCTCCTTATCCTGTAAGAAGCAGGCGGCGTTCATGCCCGCCAAAAGCCCTTGGGCGGCGGCCTCCTCATAGCCGGAGGTGCCGTTCACCTGCCCCGCGAAGTACAGGCCAGTAATGCGGCGGCTCCCCAGGGTCAGGGTCAGTTCCGTGGGATCGATGCAGTCATATTCAATGGCGTAGGCCAAGCGGGTCAATACGGCTTTTTCCAGGCCTTTGACCGAGCGGTACATGAGCCACTGTACGCGTTCCGGCAGGCTGGAGCTCATGCCTTGCACATACCATTCGGGGCTTTTAAGCCCCTCTGGCTCCAAAAACAGCTGGTGCCGGTCCTTGTCCGCGAAGCGGCGGATCTTGTCCTCAATGCTGGGGCAGTACCGCGCCCCCGTGCCCTTGATCACGCCTTGCACCATGGGGGACAGGTGCAGGTGATCGCGGATGATCTGATGGGTGGTTTCATTGGTATAGGTGAGGTAGCATTTGGCGCGGTTCATCAGGGGATAGGCGACCCCGATGTCGGAACGCCCCGCCGCCGTCAAAAAGGAGAAGGGGATGACGGGATCGTCCCCTTCCTGGGGCTCCATTTGGGAAAAGTCGATGCTGCGCCCGTCCACCCGGGCGGGGGTGCCGGTCTTAAACCGGCGCAAGGCAAAGCCCAAGCCTTCCAAAGACGCGGAAAGCCCTTCCGCCCGGGCCAGACCCTGGGGGCCCACTTCCTTAGAATAATCGCCGATGATGATGCGGCTTTTCAGGTACACGCCCCCCGCCACCACACAGGCGCGGCAATCGATGCGCTCCCCCGTGGCAGTCTTGACCCCTACCACGTTTCCGCCTTCCGCCAGGATCTGGGAAACCTCCCCCTGGCGCACGGTGAGGTTGGGGGTGGAAAAGAGGGTGAAAAGCATGTCCTGGTGATAGCGGACCTTGTCCGCCTGGGCCCGAAGGCTGTGCACGGCGGGGCCTTTTCCTCGGTTGAGCATGCGGCTTTGCAAAAAGGTGCGGTCAATGGTCAGGCCCATCTGGCCGCCCAGGGCGTCCACCTCTCGCACCAAATGCCCCTTGCCGGTGCCCCCGATGGAGGGATTGCAGGGCATCAGCGCCACGCTGTTCAAATCCAGGGTCAACAAAAGCGTGGGCACACCCATGCGCGCTGCCGCCAAAGCGGCCTCACAGCCTGCGTGCCCCGCACCGATAACGATGAGTGGTGTCATTGCGTCAGCATCTCCACATACTCTTCCAGGCAGAGATTTTGATCCCGCATCGCGATGCTGTGCTGTACGCCCACATAGCGCACATGCCATGCCTCGGCGATAATGCCCGTGATTTTTTCTTTGTCCTCTTGATAGCGGATAATAAAGCCATAATCCCAACAATTTTTGTGAAGCCAGACCTGTTGCTTGGTCCCTTTAAAGGAGGTGCCCGCCACCGTAAAATCAAAGGCCAGGCCGGTATGGTGCTCGCTGGCGCCTGGATCGGCTACGGTCAAGCGGGTGGCGGAAACGGCGCTCTCTTTTTTGCGGCCCTCGGCCAAGTATTTTTCCACGCTTTCCTCAAACAGCTGCTGCTGGTAGGCGACGCTGCGGTAGCCCGCGTTGAGCTGAAAGCCGGTTATGCCATCGGCTTTGGCTGCCTCCAGCATGGATTGAAGGGCCGCCACCGCCACGGGATCCCCTTCCATGTCGCCCCCCATGACCTTGACCAGATCGGACGGCAAGGTGCTGCGCAAATTCACCAGGCTGCCAGGCGCATAGCCATCGGCTACAGGATGCTGCTTGTTGACAAGCATGGGAACGGCTGCGGGATCAGGGGTGGGGGTGGCCACGATTGGCTTGGCCTTGTCGCTTTTAAGGAGCGCCAGGGTTTGCGCGGCGGCCACGCCGTCAGCGGTTAAGCCATGCTGCTCCTGAAACAGGCGCACCGCCCGCTCTGTGCCGCCGCCGTAATCCCCATCCACAGAGGTGGTATAAAACCCCAAGTCCTTCAGGCGCTCCTGCAAGGCCTTCACCGCATCGTTCCGGTCGCCCTTTTGCAATTGGGAAGGCGTGGGGGTGGGCTCCGGCGTTGGGATATAGGTTTGGGCGTCCGTGGCGAACAGGGCGGCACGGGTATCATTGCCGGCCAGGCCATCGGCCGTTAAGCCGTGCTGGGCCTGAAATAGCTTTACGGATTCCGCCGTTCCCTGGCCAAACTGGCCGTCCACATCGGTCAGATAATAGCCCAGCGCCTTGAGCCGCTCTTGCAGGCGGGTCACCTCATCCCCTGCGCTGCCCACCCGCAAAACCAGCGGGGTGGGCTCGGGGGTGTTGTTGGGGTCCACCGTGATCAAAAGCATGCTTTGGATGTTGGCGGTGGGGGTGGGCGTAGCGTTGACTTCCGTTTGCATGCGGCCGTAATCCGCGATGGTGCGGGGCGCCAAAATGGCGACCAGCGCCACCAGCGCGGCGGTCAGCGCCCAAAGGGCGATGGTGAACGGGGTCAGCCTCTTTCTGTCCATGGGCGGCTCCTTTTCAGCGTTTCCTTACTTCCACAAAGGACGGGGATATTTTCCTTCCGAAGCCATTTGGGAAAGCGCGGTCTCAACGGCGGTCTTGTCCTCCCGATAGGTCACGCCGTACCACTTGTCGGGGGTGATATAAACGGTGGCGGCGGCTTGCCCCTCTTGCAAAAGCCCGTCCACCACGGTGGGGAGGAAAAACTCGCTTTTCAGAGGATTTTCCGTGAGGGCGGTTTCCAAAAAACGGGGGAACGCCTGGGAAAACCGCGCCATCATGGCGGCGGGGAAGCCCCACATGTTCATGCTCACCACCGTTTCCGGAGAGAGACGGGTGTAGGTCTGCCCATCTTCGGTCATCAGCGGGCCGTCCACGGAGGAGATGATATGGGTGCGCTCCACAATGTCCGTAAGAAGATGCTTTTCATCGATGGTACACACGCCCCGGGCCACGGAACCGGTTTCGCTCAAGGTGTTTTTCAGCAGGTATCCCACCATGGTCAGGTCCCCATCGCTCTGCAAGCGGGACAAATGATCGTAGCACAAGCGGAAGGATTCCGCGCCGTAGTAGTCGTCGGCATTGATCACGCAAAAAGGCGCGTCAATGAGGGCGGAGGCGCAAAGCACCGCGTGGCCTGTGCCCCAAGGCTTGACCCGGCCTTGGGGAACGGTAAACCCCTGGGGCAGGTTGGCCAGCTCTTGGTAGGCGTAGTCGATTTGCATGTGCTTGGCCACCCGGTCGCCCAGCACCTCGCGAAAATCCTGCTCGTTTTCCCGCTTGATGATGATGACCGCCCGCTCAAACCCTGCCCGCTTGGCGTCAAAGAGCGAGTAATCCAAAATCAGTTCACCATCGGGACCCACAGGATCCATTTGTTTGAGTCCGCCATAGCGGCTGCCCATGCCCGCCGCCATAATGAGGAGAATCGGTTTCATCGGTTTCGTTCCTTTCGGGTGCGCTTACGCGCGGGATGTGTCTTACCTTACAAACATTGATTATACCATGCTCTTGGCAAAAAAGGTAGGGCTGGGCCAAACCTTGACAATGGTAACCCTGGACAATCGTGACGGCGCAGAAAAAGGGCTGCCCTGTCGATTCCTGACAGGGCAGCCCGGGATTTCGCTTAAGGATTGCGCTGGATGGTTCCGCAAGCCATGCGCATACCGGAGTCTCCGGCGGGCTGGGTGCGGAAGTCATCGGGCATTTCATGCACCACCACCGTGCGCCCCACCACATCGGCGGGGGTAAAGCGATCGGTATAGGTGCGCAAATAGGAATACCCGTTGTTGGGGAAAAGCACGGGCAGGTCCCCCGCGTGGAGGGGATGGGGCTGGTTGGTGGGGTTGTAATGCCCTAGGGCATTGGAAAACGCCGTGTTTCCCCCTGTGGGGGTACAGGCCACCCCTTCATGAATGTGGAAGCCGAAAGGCCCCACTTGGGGGACCGCCGTGGGGAGAGACATAGCGGGCAACCCTTCCATGGTGGTTTCCACAATGGTTCCGCCTGGAGCGGTGTAAAACTTTACCATCCCGTTTACGCCTGGAAAGGCGTCGTTTCCGGCCAGGTTTGCCACCGCGTAGGGGCGGCGGTTGGGGAGGCCGGCGGAGGGAGCGGGTTGATTGGTGGAGGCCATAGTACATTATCTCCTTTCGTGACGGCAAAAAGCCGCATAGCATTCTATGCGGCAAAAAGGCGGGGAGTGAGATGGATTTTTGGCTTGAGCCTATAGGCATAACATGCCCTGGCTTCTCTATTTCTTTTGGGCTGCTTGGAACGCCGTGAATTGGTTGACGGCCTCCAAGGCTTCGCCATCTAGCGTTTGCAGCAGATCCAAAATTTTTTGGATCTGCGGGTTTTGCGAAGAGAGGGCGGCTTTGTTGGGAAGGGGGGCAGAATCTTCGGTTTCACCGCAAAGATAGGCGGGGGTTGTGCCTAGCATTTTGGCAATTGCGTTTATCTCTTCGCTGCTTGGAGAAGATCTTTTTCGCTTCCAATCATAGACCTTGGAAGGTTTTACGCCAAGGGAAGAAGCTAAATAATTAATTTTTAAGCCCTTGATTTCCATAAGCGTGAAAATGCGTTCGTTCATAAAAACTCCAAATAAATTAGGAAAATACTATTGATAATCCAAAATAATTTGGATTATCATGTGAATGCAACAAAGAACAACTCAGATCTTCCGCGTGGTTACAAAACAGTGGAATTGCCTTTGAAACGCTAAAGAGAATTAAAGCAACTCTTTGTTCAATATACCACATTTGTATCCTACCGACAAGAAGCATGGGGAAGGTATCGTCATGAAGTCTTTCAAAATTCCCATTCGGCCGTCTACCACTTCGAAGTCCATTCGATTCCCAAGGCAGATGGCGGAGCAAGTGGCAAATGCCATTTTTGAGAAAGAAAGCAGCTTTTCCGCTTTTGTAGTGGAGGCGACGCGCCTTGCGCTGGAACGGCTGGAGAAAGAGGAGACGGAGGAAGCGTGATTGCCATCTGCTCATTTTCCGAAAGGCAGAAAGCCTTTCTTCACAATTTTTTCCTTTTTGACCGTGTGAAACGCGGTCAATGATGGGTTCAGGGTGAAGCCCTGATGGGGTTCAGGGGTGAAACCCCTGCGTTCCCCCGTCCCGCCCCGTCCCCTTGCGGCCAACAAAAAGCGGGATGGGCGATTGCCCATCCCGCTCCAATGCAGTTTCCCTTACTTTTTAGCGTCTTCGATGACCTTGGCGACAACGCCGGAGCCCACGGTACGGCCGCCTTCGCGGATAGCGAAGCGGAGGCCCTGCTCAATGGCGATGGGGGTGATGAGGGTGATTTCCATGTCGATGTTATCGCCAGGCATCACCATTTCCACGCCGTCGGGCAGCTTGATGTTGCCGGTCACGTCGGTGGTGCGGAAGTAGAACTGGGGGCGGTAGCCGTTGAAGAAGGGGGTATGGCGGCCGCCT
>JAVBVF010000007.1:0-13699 GCA_031554475.1 Eubacteriales bacterium
GGCCTTGGCAATGGCGCGAACAATGGAGGTCTTACCCACCCCAGGCGGGCCTACAAAGCAAAGAATGGGACCCTTCATGTCCTTTTTCATTCTGAGAACGGCCAAATACTCAATAATGCGCTCTTTCACAGATTCCAGCCCGTAATGGTCCTCTTCCAGTACTTTGCGGGCTCGCTTCAGGTTCAGGTTGTCGGTGGTGGTTTTGCCCCAGGGAAGGTCCAAAATCCATTCCACATACGTCCGGCTGACCCCGATTTCCGGCGTCCCTGGCGCCATGCGGGACAGGCGGTCCAATTCCCGCTCCACTTTTTTGAGCGCTTCCTCGTTCAGCGGCGTGTTTTCCAGCTTTTCGCGCAAATCCTCCACATCGGCGGCATCGCGGTCGCCCAATTCCGTTTGGATGGCCTTGATCTGTTCCCGCAGATAATAATCCTTTTGGTTTTTCTCAATTTGTTTTTTGATCCGCGCTTGAACATGTTTTTCTACATCCGCCAGCTCCGCTTCCCGCAGCAAAATGCCGCAAAGGGTCTCCAAGCGCTCTGCTACGCTCAGCTTTTCCAAAATAGCCTGGCGGTCTTCCAACTGGGTCAGCACATTGGCGGCAATGATATCCGCCAGCTGATCCGGCCGGTTCACATCCAAAACAGAACGCAAGGTTTCTTGAGAAACCCGCATGCTGGCTTTGCAATAGTCCTCAAAATACTCGTGGGTGGTCCGAACCAGGGCCTTCATTTCCGCGCTTTCCCGCAGCGGCTCATCCTTTACAGGGCGAACATCCGCTACCATAAAGGGTTCTTCCTCCACCACCGCTTCCAGGGTGGCGCGGCGGATCCCCTCCACCAGGACACGGATGCTGTCTCCCGGAAGATTCAAGACCTGTTTGATATGCGCGATGGTGCCCACACGGCAAAGATCGGTGATTAACGGCTCATCGATCTCCGCATTGGTCTGCGCCACCAAAAAAATCTGCTGGTCGTCCAACATGGCCTTTTCCAACGCGGCCACGCTTTTAGAGCGCCCCACATCAAAATGTAATACCATATGCGGAAACACCATCATACCGCGCAACGGCAAAACCGGCATGCGCACCATGGGGCTTCTGCGAGTTGTTTGCTGCATATTGTTCCTCCTTACGCCTATCTCTTCCCTCTATATAGACGTTTTTGGCGAAGAAAACTTCCCCGCCAAATAGTGATTATATCGGCTAATGTCCAGAAATGCAAGCGGGGCTTTTATACCGTTTCACTGGCTTTCCCCACCACGGCTTTTTCTTCCGCAGCCAATACGGGCGTCAACCCAGCACCCATGGGTACCCGTTCTTTTTCTTCCTGCAAGGCATAGGCCGGCAAGAGCATCCGATCCAAGGCGTCTTGCAGCGTTTGAATGGTGGATACTTCAATTTTAGAATGCTCAAACCGCTCCAGCTGATTTTCCACCGGAATCAAAACCGTGGTAAGCCCCGCGCGCTCCGCCGCTTCCACCTTGCTGGGTACTCCGCCTACAGGCTTCACAAAGCCACGCACGGAAACCTCTCCTGTTACCGCCACATGGCCGTCCACCGGCCGGCCGGTCAACGCGCTGGCGGTAGCCACGGCGATGGCTACACCGGCGGAAGGCCCGTCCACCGGCGTTCCCCCAGGGAAATTGACGTGGATATCGTTCTTTTCAGTAGCATATCCCATGGAATGCAGAAGGGTCATCACGCTTTCACAGGAGCTGCGGGCGGTGGACTTCCGCTTAATCTTGCGCGCATCCGCGCCGATTTCTTCCTCTTCCACAATGCCCGTGATGGTGATGCGTCCGGTACCGGGCTGCGCCACGGCTTCAATTTCCATGGTGGCGCCCTGGTGGCTGCCATATACGGCCAACCCATGTACCACGCCAACCCGATTGTGCGTGTCCACCTGCTGTTCAGGCCTTGCCGCATAATGGCCGGAATAAATCACCCATTCCACGTCTTCTTTGGAAATCGCGTTTCTTTCTTCCAACTGAGAAAGCCCCGCGCACATCTGGACAATATTCACGGCGTCTCGGCCACAGGTGGCATACCGCCCGACGACCTGGGCATTTTCCTGGGTGATGTCGTATCCGGCGCGCTTGGCGGCATGATAGGCGATGTCGCTGACCTCCTCCGGCTCCAGCTGGCGGAAATAGATCTCCATGCAGCGGGAACGTAGCGCGGGAGAGATATCCTGCGGGCTTCTGGTGGTGGCGCCTACCAGGCGGAAATCAGCTGGCAGCCCGTTTTTGAAAATCTCATGGATATGGCGGGGAATGGCAGGGTCGTCCGCGTTATAGTAAGCCGATTCCAACATGACCTTCCGATCTTCCAGCACTTTTAAGAGCTTGTTCATTTGCACCGGATGCAGTTCGCCGATCTCGTCCAGAAACAGCACGCCTCCATGGGCCTTGCTCACGGCACCGGCCTTGGGCTGGGGTACGCCCTGCACGCCCAGCGGTCCCGCGCCCTGGTAAATGGGATCATGCACGCTGCCAATCAACGGATCGGCAATGGCGCGTTCATCAAAGCGCACGCAGGTAGCGTCCATTTCAATAAAGGGCGCATTGGGCAAAAAGGGCGTGCTCTTGCTTTTCTTGGCGGCTTCCAGCACCAAGCGGGCGGCACAGGTCTTGCCCACCCCGGGAGGTCCATAAATGAGCACGTGCTGGGGATTCTTTCCGCAAAGGATTGCCTTTAAGGACTTGATCCCATCCTCTTGGCCCACAATATCCGCAAACTTGGCCGGACGAACCTTTTCCGCCAAGGGCTCGCTCAGTTTTACGGCCCGCATGCGCTGCAGGCGCTCCAATTCCCGGCCACTTTCCCGCTGCGCCTGGGGTTGTGTTTTCTTTTGATTTCGAAGCTGCGTGTAAAAATAGACGCCGACGACCACGGTCACCAGGAGCTGCACGGCAAACAAAACGGCACTGATCAACGAAAGACCTCCATTCACGGGCGATTCCACCCTTGTTGATTCCTCCGTTATTCTGTGAAAAACGCACGCTTTCCATGTATGAAAAGCGTGCGGAGTCTTTACTTGTTTCTGTATAAACGCCCACATCCTTCCAGCGGATGTGGGCGTTCCTTGGTTTTAAGATACGTTGGGTTCCGATTTCAGCTTTTTTGCGCTGGCTTGCGCGGTGCGGGGCTTGCGGGCCGGCGCTTCGCCCCTGATGATTTGCGGAGCTTCCTCGCCGTTCACGCATTTTTCCGTTATGATGCATTGCTTCACATCGTTGCGGGACGGGAGCTCAAACATGGTGTCCATCAGAATGCCCTCAATGATGGCGCGAAGGCCGCGAGCGCCGCACTTGCGCTCGATGGCCATTTTGGCGATCACGCGCAACGCTTCCGGCTCAAAGCAAAGCTCCACGCCGTCAATATCCATCAAGTACATGTATTGACGTACCAGCGCGTTGCGGGGTTCGGTCAAAATGCGCATGAGGTCTTCTTCGCAAAGCTGGTCCAGCGTGACCACAATGGGCAGGCGGCCCACAAACTCGGGGATCAGCCCGAATTTGATCAAGTCCTCGGGCCGCAGGTTCTTCAGCGCAACGTTGATATCCGTGCTTTCCTTGCTCTTCACTTCTGCGCCAAAGCCCAAGGTCTTTTTGCCGATACGGCTTTCAATGATGGGCGCTAATCCGTCAAAAGCGCCGCCGCAGATGAAAAGGATATTCGTGGTATCGATCTGCAGGAAATCCTGATGGGGATGCTTGCGGCCGCCTTGAGGAGGCACGCTGGCAATGGTTCCCTCCAAAATTTTCAACAGCGTCTGCTGCACGCCTTCGCCGCTTACATCCCTGGTAATGGAGGGATTTTCGCTTTTGCGGGCGATCTTGTCAATCTCATCAATATAGATGATGCCCCGCTGGGCCAGGGGGATATCGTAATCCGCGTTTTGGATCAGGCGCAAGAGGATATTCTCCACATCCTCGCCCACATACCCCGCCTCGGTCAGGCTGGTGGCGTCGGCAATGGCAAAGGGGACATGTAAAATTTTCGCCAGGGTTTGCGCCAAAAAGGTTTTGCCGCAGCCCGTGGGGCCCACCATCAAAATATTGCTCTTTTGCAGCTCCACCTGATCATCCGTGGGCGGCGCGTCAATGCGCTTGTAGTGATTATACACCGCCACGGAAAGGGCGCGCTTGGCGTCCTCCTGCCCGATCACGTATTGATCCAGCACTTCTTTGATCTCTTTGGGGCGCGGGATATCCGCGGGTTCGATTTCCTCCACCGTGGCGAAATCATCGCTGATGATCTCCTGGCAAAGCAAAATGCACTCGTTGCAAATATGTACATTGGGACCCGCCACCAAGCGCCGCACCTGTTCATTGGTCTTGCCACAGAAGCTGCAACGCTTTAGCTTTGGAATGCGAGGGTTGAAATCGTCTGCCATGTTTCCACCTCTTTACTTTGTCACTCTGGGCTGATAGATCTCGTCGATCAGCCCATATTTGAGGCCTTCCTCGGCACTCATGAAATAGTCACGCTCGACGTCTTTTTCCACTTTCTTCATGGGCTGGCCGGTCATTTCCGAAATCAGCCGGTTCATCTTTTCCTTGGTTTTTAAGAGCCACTCGGCGTGGATGGCCACATCTGTGGCCTGGCCTCTAGCCCCGCCCAAAGGTTGATGAATCATGATCTCACTGTTGGGAAGGGCCAAACGCTTGCCCTTTTCACCGGCCATCAAAAGGAAGGCGCCCATGCTGGCGGCCATACCAATGCAAACGGTTCTCACATTGGGCTTGATATAATTCATGGTGTCGTAAATCGCCATGCCTGCAGTCACACTGCCGCCCGGGCTGTTAATGTATAAGGAAATATCCGAATCCGGATTCTCCATCTCCAAAAACAAAAGCTGGGCCACGACCACATTGGCTACATCGTCATCAATCTCGCCACCCAAAAACACGATGCGGTCTTTCAAAAGGCGGGAATAGATATCAAAAGACCGTTCGCCGCGATTGGTTTGCTCAATGACCATTGGGATCAAGCTCATTTTTGTCACTCCTTCGTTCATTGCCTGATTCTTTTGCGCCCTAAGGATACTTTGTAAGGATATGCTTCGTCAAGTCGAAATATGTGTTCTAATTTGCGACGAAAAAGGGAAAAAACGGCGGTCGAAGCGAGCTAAGCACGCTGTCCTCCGCCGTTTAGGATTCTTTACGCCTCCGCGCCCTTCGGCGCCGCCGGTTTCTTTTTCGCGGAAACCGCTTCTTCCGGCTGCTTGTCGGAAGCGTTCTTAGCGGCTTTGGCTTCCGAGGGATCGGCGGATTCCTTGGATGCGGCTTTGCCCTTCTTTTCGGGCTTCTCGTTTCCGTCCTTGGGTTCGTCCTTCACCGTTTCATCGGTGACCTTGGCGTGATCCCACAGCATATCCAGCACCTTGTTAACCTTGGAGCGGTGGGTAAAATAGGACAGCTGGGATTCTCTCAAGCCTTTTTTCAGCTGCTCAGCGGTTTGCCCCATGGCGGAAGCATATTCGCTCAGCATGCTTTCCACATCCTGGTCATCCGCCTCCACGTGTTCCACCTTCACGATTTCATCCAGGGTCAATTCGCCTTTTAAGTTGTTCTTGGCTTCTTCGCGGTACATGTCCCGCATTTTGTCCTCGCTTTGGCCGGTCAGTTCCATGTATTTTTTCATGGTAAAGCCTTGCTGCTGCATACGCCAGGACATCTGCTCCATGATTTCATCCAGCTTATCCTCAATCATGGGCTCGGGGATCTCCACCTCGGCGTTTTTCACCACTTCATCCACCAGGGCTTGCTTGGCCGCCTCTGTGGCTTGCGCGTCCGCCGCTTCCTGCATCTTGGCTTTCAGGTCCTCTTCATAAGCCTTCAGCGTGTCAAAATCGCTGACTTCGCTGGCAAAATCATCGTCCAGCTCGGGCAGCTCCTCATGGGTGATGCCATTCACCTTCACCTGGAAAATGGCGTCTTTCCCTTCCAGCTCCTTGGAATGATAATTGGAAGGGAAGGTGACAGGGATGTCTTTCTCGCTGCCGATCTCCATACCGATCATCTGCTCTTCAAAGCCGGGGATAAAGCTGTGGGAACCGATCAACAGCTGCTGGTCCTGGGCGGTGCCGCCCTCGAACTTCACGCCGTCCACAGAACCGGAATAGTCCAAATTGACCATATCCCCCTCGGCCACAGGACGGTCCGTGATTTCCACACTGCGGGCCACCCGTTTTTGCTCTTGGGCCATACGGGCGTCCACCTCGTCCTTGGAAACGGCGCGAATCTTACGGGTGACCGCAACGCCCTTGTATGCGCCCAGCTTGACTTCGGGCTGCACAAAAACCTCACAGCTAAAGGATAGATCCTTGCCCTTTTCCATCTCCTGCACGTCCAATTCCGGACGGCTGACGGGCTTGAGATCGCTTTCCTTCACAGCGGTCATATACGCATCAGGGAATAAAGCCTCCAGCGCATCGTCATAAAAAATCATATCGCCATACATGCGCTCGATCAAGGAACGCGGGGCCTTGCCTTTGCGGAAGCCTGGCACATTGATGCGCCCCCGCATTTTCAGGTAGGCCTTTTGGATCGCGTCCTCAAAGGTCGCCGCAGGTACTTTGAACGAAATTTTGACCTTGTTACCGGAGAGCTTTTCCACCGTATGTTCCATGAATTTTCCTCCCGAGGCGACCTCCAAACGGCGACCGCTTCCAAATATTATCAAAGAGCACCAGCAAATAGTATATCATCGAACCGCGTCCCATGCAAGCCTTTGACGCTCTTTTTTACAAAGGGAATGAAAAAAACGGAATGGCTTGCACTGCGCGCAGCTCATTCCGCTCACCAGGGCTTTCGCCCTCCTGGCATTGCCAAAAGCGCCCTTTCCTCACACCGTCAGCACGCAGCGCAAAAATTCCTGCGTACGCGGTTCCTTGGGGTTTTGGAACAGTTCCGCGGGCGTTCCCTGCTCTACGATCAATCCGTCGGACATGAAGATGACACGGTCCGCCACGTCTCTGGCAAAGTTCATTTCATGGGTGACCACCACCATGGTCATCCCTTCGGCGGCCAATTGCTTCATCACCTGCAAAACCTCACCGATCATTTCCGGATCCAAAGCGCTGGTGGGCTCGTCAAAGAGCATCACATCCGGCGCCATGGCCAGGGAGCGTGCAATGGCCACTCGCTGCTTTTGCCCGCCGGAAAGCTCATGGGGATAATTGTCAATCTTATCAAGCAACCCCACCCGGGTCAAAAGCTCCACCGCTTTTTCATCCGCTTGGCGCTTGGTGAGCTTTTTCAAATCCACGGGAGCCAGGGTGATGTTCTTGCGAACCGTCAAGTGGGAAAACAGATTGAAACTCTGAAACACCATGCCGATGTTTTGCCGAACGCGGTTGATGTCCACCTTCTGATCCGTAATGGTGTATCCGTCAATGGTGATTTCGCCGTCCGAAACCTCCTCCAAGCGGTTGAGGCAGCGCAAAAAGGTGGACTTGCCCGAGCCGGAAGGCCCGATGACGCAAACCACTTCCCCTTCATACACTGTCAGATCGATTCCCATCAACACATCCAGCCCGGAAAAGCTCTTTTTGACGTTCTTAGCGATAATCTTTTCTTTCATAATTAAACTTCTTCTCCACATGTTTGGAAATCACCATCAAGATGGAAATGACCACTAAATAGAATATGGCCACCAGAATATACGTAGCAAAAAACTGATAGGATTTGCCCACATACACCTTGGCCCGGTTTACCAGGTCCGCCAGCCCAATGACGGACAGAATGGACGTGTCCTTCACGGTAATGATGAACTGGTTGACCATGGAGGGAATGGCGATTTTGATGGCCTGGGGCAAGATGACCTTCATCATGGTTCTTGCAGAAGAAATGCCCAGACTGCGGGCGGCCTCCACCTGGCCTTTGTCCACGGCGGAAATGCCCCCACGAAAAATTTCCGACAAATAGGCTCCCGCGTTGAGACTCAAGGTGATGGCGCCCGCGATCTCCGCACTGATGCGAAAGTTCGGGTCGATCAACTGAAGCAGCTGCGGAACGCCAAAATAAACGATGAATGCCTGCACAATCATCGGCGTTCCGCGAATGATCCATACATATATGCCCGAGATAAGCCGCGTGATTTTCCACTTGGAGATGCTCAGCAGTGACGCTGCAAAACCAATGATGGTCCCAAAAAAAATGGAAATCAGCGAGATCACAACCGTGACTTGCAATCCCTGCCACAACAGCGGCGTCGCTTCTGTAAACACTCTTGAAAAGTCCATACATTACTCTTTCTGTATTGCAAAATGAAACAGTTTCCGCACCAACGCGCCGCCGGTGCGGAAACTGCCGCTCAATCTTAGTATCCGTACTTCGCCAAGATTTCGTCGTACTTGCCGCTGTCTTTGATGCTGACCAGTCCCGCGTTAAACATTTCGATCAATTCGGGATTGGTTCCCTTTTTCACAGCAAAGCCATAATACTTGGGGTTGATCACATCGCCGATGGTTTTCAAACCAAGGCTCTCTTGCTTGATGGCCCATTCCACCACCGTGCGGTCCTCAAAGCAGGCGGAATTGGTGTTGTTAATCACCGCGGTATACATGGTGGGAGAATCTTCGTAGTATTGGATGGTAAAGCCGTATTGCTCCGCCACGCTTTCGGCATAGGTAGCGCCCTGGGTGCTGGTCTTAACGGCAACCACGGTGCCCTTGAGCTGCTCCAGCGTCGTTACGTCGCTGGTGGCGCTCACCACCATGATCTGACCGTCTTCAAAATAACCTTCCGAAAAATCGTAGGTTTCCTTGCGCTCGTCCGTAATGGTCATACCAGCGATCATGGCGTCCGCCTGGCCAGCCTGCACCGCGCCCATGGCCGCGTCAAAGCCTTCGTTTTTCATTTCATAGGCAAAGCCCTGATTTTCCGCGATGGCGGCCAGCAGATCCATGTCCACGCCCGTGTACGCGTTGGTTTCGGTATCAAAGTACTCAAAGGGAGCAAAAGAGTTGTCAGAGTAGATCACATAGGTCTTCGCTTCCGCAAAACAGCCGAGAACGCCCAGGCAAAGGGCCAGAACCAACGCGATGCTGACCGTGCGCAAAATTGCTTTCATGGTTCAACCTCCCATTCAAATTTGAGAATAGAATCATTGTAAGTTCGCAATTTCCCTTTGTCAAGAAATTGACGGACCTCCGCGAAACGCCATGGAAGCTGACCATTTTGCTACAAAGCCAGTCTTTGTCTTTGTTTCTGGTCATTCGGCCCATTTTTCTCATGAAACTCTCATAAAAAAAGACAAACAAAATGCAAGATTTCATGATATACTCAGCCGTAACGATCGCCAAGAATCCGTCAAAGGAGTTAACCAACGATGAAATCATCCCTCCGTAAATTGCTGAGCCTAGCATTTTTGCTGCTGACCCTAGGCATTGTGCTCTACATTGGCTTCAACGATAATGACATCCCTTCCCTTTGGGGCGCGCTGAAAAAACTTTCCCCCATCTTTTTGGGAGGTTGCCTAGCCGGTTGGGCTGGCTACATGTTCATGGACGCATTGACCGTCTATTCTTTTTTACGCTCCCAAGACCATCCCATTTCTTTGTGGGATAGCATCAAAGTTGCCATTATTGGCGTGTATTACAGCAACATCACCCCCAGCGCTTCCGGCGGACAACCGATGCAAATGTACTATTTGAGCCAGCGCAAGGTGCCCTTGGGCGTATCCGGCTCTGCGCTGACCATCAAGTTTTTTTGCTTCCAGCTGATGCTCTTGGTGGTGGGCGCCGTGCTTTGGGCCACTCACTGGGAGTATGTATTTGCGCAAACCAATGGGCTGATTTGGTTTATTGTGTTGGGCTATGTTATGAACTTCTTTTCCATCGGCATTTTGTTTGTGATGGCGGTGAGCCCCAATGCCATGCGCGGCATCATTCGATTGTGCATCCGCATTGGGGCCAAGCTCCATATTTGCAAGAACGTGGAAAAGTCCACCGCCAAGTGGAACGCCCATTGCGATTCTTTCTTGGAAAGCGTGCAGTTGATTCGCAAAAATCCGGCCCAGCTGGGCCTGCAGTTCCTCATCGCCCTTATGCAGCTCCTCTTTCTCATGAGTGTCACCATCATTCTCTATCATGCCTTTGGCTTGACCGGCACATCCACCCTGCAGCTTTTGACCATGGCCGTGCTTTTGTACATCACCGCCAGCTATACCCCCTTGCCCGGCGCGTCCGGCGCTCAAGAGGGCGGCTTCGCGTTCTATTTTCAGGGTATATTCCCCGCGCCTGTGCTATTTGTGGCCTTGTTGCTTTGGCGATTTTTCACCTACTATTTGTCTCTGTTGGTGGGCGTTTGCTTCAGCTTTTACGATAGCATCGCCGGATTGTACCAAAAGCGCAAAGAAACCGCCGGTATTCCGGAGAAAGAGCCTTCCAAAGGCACAAACTCCTAAACGGCGGAATCTTTGCGAACAACGGGGGCTCTTTTCCGTGGTGATCTGTGGATGGGCCCTTACTGTTGGCTTTTCCTCTGTACCGTAAACCCTTCTGAGATCATTTCGATCATCACTTTCGCGATGGCGGGGTCAAATTGGACCCCGCTAAATTTTTGAATTTCGCCAACAATATAATCCCTATCCAGGGCGTTGCGGTACGCGCGGGTGGTGGCCATGGCGTCATAGGTATCGCACACGCCGATGATGCGGGCAATCAGAGAAATTTCGTCGCCCTTGAGCCCATTGGGATACCCCGTTCCGTTGTATTTCTCATGATGGGCTCTGGCCCCTTCGCTGATATCCGGAACCGCCACAAAATCCTTGAGAATTTCGCCGCCAATGCTGGTGTGAGACTTCATGATCACAAACTCATCATCGGTCAAGCGGTCGGGCTTGTTGAGGATCGTATCGGTGATGCCGATTTTTCCAATATCATGCAAAAGCGCAATGTAGTGCAGATGCTCCAATTCATCCTCACTCATTCCCAGCCTTCGGCCAAGCTCCACCGAATAGCCTGCCACGCGCTCGGAGTGGCCTTCGGTATAAGTATCCTTTGCGTCAATGGCATTGGAAATGGTCAAAATGGCTTGGTTGGTGATCCGCCGGTACTCCTCTTGCTTTTGCAAAATCTTGCGGGTGCGGTAATCAATCGCCAGCCTGACCACCACAAACAGCAAAAGAAGCAGCGCAATGCCTGCAAACACCCACACGATGGGACGCTCCCACAGGTGATAGGCCTTTTGAATCACCAGGGTTTGTTCGGGACTGTATTCCCCCGCCCCATTTTGTACCCGAACATGGAAGGTATAGTTGCCTCCCCGCAAATTGGTATAGGTGATTTCTCTTTCCTTGTTGGCGGAGATCTTTTGCGGGGTGCTTTCAAAGGGCTCCAAATAATATTCGAACATGATGTTCTCTTCATACCCAAAATGGGGAGAAACCAGATTCATCGCGATCCGTTTTGTGTTTTCTGAAATGTCCAGCTTAGGCTGAGGGTGCACCTTGGTTCCGTCCACCATGAGATAGTCTAGGATCAAGCGGCTGGGCGTGGCGTTGTTGAGCAGCAGTTCTGTGTTGAACCGGCCCACTTCTTCCGTGCCACACAAAAACAGGTTCCCGTCTTGATCGATGCGGTTCCAGGAGTTGGCCGTCATATGATATGGCATATCGCCACGGTTTTGGATCAGCACCATATCGCTGTTTCCGGTTCGCAATGCCTCACTGGATCCGCAAACGATCCCGTTGGTGGCCAAAAGGCACATCCGGCCATCCGGCATGGGGATGATATCAAAAACCGAGTTCACTGCCGCAGCAATATGCGCAAGCTCCGTCAGCGTTCCGTTGTAGTGGTAGAAGGAGGTGCCCGTAGCGATCCACAGCGCGTCCTCCCGCGCATCATAATACAGGCGCAGGATGACCTTGGAGTTCAATTCGCCCACGGTAAACGGGCTGATGGTTCCCGCGTCCAAGCAGAAAATGCCGCCGCCGTCGGTTCCAATCAAAAGCCGCCCCGCGTTATCCTCCGCCGTGCACAAAACGATACTGTTCTCCAGGCCGTTTTGTACCCCATAGGTTTCCACCACCTGGTCCCCACGAATGACATTCAGCCCTTCTGACGTTCCCACAACGATATCGCCGTTTTTCCGTTCCATCACCATACGGGCTTTATCGCTGGTCAGGCCCGCGCTACTATTGAAAACCGTGATTTGACCATCTTTGGTGTAACGAATAGCGCCATATTGCGAGTAAGCGGCGATCCAAAGGTTGCCCAGGCTGTCCTCCGTCAGGCAGCGCACTCGAATGCCCTTGAGCATTTGCGACAGTTCATTGTCCACGAGCTGGTCCTTGGGATCCATCAGGAAAAGGCCGTCATCGGTGGCGATATAGGCATTCCCTTGATAAATCGTTGCGGAATTGATGACGTGGTTCCCCAGATTGCCGGCAAAGGTATAATCGCGGATCACGCTGGGGATCATTTGCAAAAGCCCGCCCCGGGAAGAGCCTACCCATAAGCTGCCTTCATGGTCCGAAACCATGCAAGACAAAGAACTGGACAGTTTGCTCCCGTCCGCCACGAGGTACTCGCCCTGGGCATTGACCCTCCCCATGCCGTTATCCGTAACGATCCAGAGATTCCCCGCTTGATCTTCGCAAAACGCGCTGACCACGCCTAGCTGGGTATCCACTCGCCTTCCAGCCTTGTACCCTTCTCCGTCTTTTGATAAAACAAAGACCTGGCCGCTTTCTGTTCCCAGCCAAAGGTCTCCCTGCTTGTCCTCATGAACAGCGGAGTAGCGGTAGCCTTGTTCCACAAGTTGGTTAAAAGGCTCCGGCGCACTGATCGCTCCGTAGAGGTCAACTGTCCATAGGCGCTTGCGTTGGTCCAGCACCATGGCTTTGACCCCCTGTGTGAAACCCTGGTACGGTTCATAGGCCCCCTCTTCGCGCACGTGGAAAACGCCTTCCTTGGTGGCAAAGAGCATGCTGCCATCGGCTTGTTCCACAAATCCTGTCACGGAAAAGTGGCGCTCCTGAGCGATGGGAACAAAGCGGTGATTCTTGTAGACAATCACGCTGCGATCATTGGTACCGATCCAAAGCCGGTTTTTTGAATCCTCAAACAAGCACATGATATTGGAAAAGGCTTCTTCCCCGTCATCCCCCATGCCCATATACACAAATTGATCGCCGCTGAAACGGATCAGCCCCGTATAGCTGGCAATCCATAAATAGCCGTCCTTGGTTTGGAGTACGTCGTTGATCTGCGGCGAGGTCAGCCCGTTGGCATAGCTATACACGCGCTGGGTATAGTTCGCCAAAACGGAACGATCCTGCTCGCGGGCGAAAGCGCTTGCGGATAGGCTCAGCAGGAGCACAAGCATCAACAGGAACCATGGCAAAGCTCGAAACCTCTTGCTTTGGGAATCAAAACGACCTGTGCTGCCCATAAGACCCCTCCAAAACTCCATGACAAAGCACGGAAAAATGAAATTGCCGGATCAAAGAGATTTTAAAATATCAGCATTATTCTACTATAAACGGCAAATATTGGCAAGATTCGCACCATAAAAGTTCCCCTTTTGTGGGTATATCAAAGCCCACCGCGCCTTGAAGGCGCGGCGGGTCAGGCTGCCCACAAACTGCGGTTTGTAGGCAGCGGCGGCAACCCCAAATCAGGGAGACAGCCTATGGGATGCATCCCCACCAAATGAAAAGGTGGGGGCCAAGCCCACAAGGAGA
>JAVBVF010000022.1:0-97459 GCA_031554475.1 Eubacteriales bacterium
GGGAGGTCTTTGATTCTCAGCTTGCTGAAAAAGGCCGTTTGCTTTGTCAGCTTCGGCGGCTAAGGGATGTCACGTACGGACCTGTACGCTCCACCCCTTATGCCGACTCGCTTCCGCGCAACCGGATCTTTTTGAGCAAGCTCCATCCCGTTGTCAACGTGCCTTTGTCAACGGTCTGCGAATCAAAGGGGCTGTCTCAAAATAGCCCCAGAATAAAAATTGCACAAAAGAACCTCCCATAGGCAGCAGACAATCCGCTGATTTTGGGAGGTTCTCACCATTTGTTGCCTTCAAAACCTATTTGGAGACAGCCCCTTTGATTCTGTTCTTCTGCCTGCCCAACGGGCGGCCATGTGGGGTTCGGGGCGCGCCCCACTCGCTTTGATCGACGCGCAGCTTCGCTCTCGCTGGCATCGCTTGTCAAAGCTCCCACCTCCTGGTTCGGCTTCGCCCTAGCTACGCTTGCTCGAAGCTGCGCGCTTCATTCGGCTATGCGGAATTTCGGCCGCTAGTCGTCGCTGCGCTTCTCTCTCACGGGCGCTTTGCCACAGGCAAAAACGAACGGGAGCTGGGGCAGTGAGGCGAGCGCAAGGCACGGGAGCGCCTTACGCGGCGCCGAACAACCGCAAAAGGGCGGCAGGCCCTACGCATCTCCCCGTCCCTTACTCCTTGTAGCGAATGATGCACTTCTTGGCGATCTGCTTGTTTTCCAGCTTTTCAAAGGCCTTCAAGATATCTTCGAAATCATAGATGTCGGAGATATAATCCTTTAGGCTGATGACGCCGGCTTTGAGCCAGTTCATGACCTGGGCGTGGGCCTCGCCCTCTTCCTTCTTGCTGGGGAATTGCTGGAACTGCAGCTGCCAGTTATAGGGCGCCCGGGTCCAGTCGATCTCCATGGACAGGTTGGAGGAGATGCCGTAGCAGCAGATCTTGCCCTGATCGTACAAAAGGGGCATGGCCATGTTGATGATCTGGGACACGCCCACGGCGTCCAGCACAAACTTTACGCCTTCGGGGCAGATTTCCCTGATCTTCTTTTCATAATCGGGATCTTTGCTGTTGAGCACGTAGTCCGCGCCGTTTTTCTTGGCGTCGGCCAGCTTTTCGTCGATAATATCCAGGGCGATGATGGGATGAGCGCCCAAAAGGCTCATGAATTTGATGAAGGTCAAGCCCACGGGGCCGCAGCCGAAGACCACCACGCTGTCGTTGGCGCCGATGCCGAAGCGCTTGATGGAAGAGAGCACTTCCCGCAGGGTGATCACCATGGCGGCATCGGTGGGGTCGATATCTGCGGGAAGCACGGTTTGGCCAAAGGCACACTCAGGGGTGGGGCCATAGGCGGTTTCGTCCCAACAGGGATCGCAAACCACGCCGTATTCGCTGTAGCTGCCCCAGCCGCACTCATAGCCGTCGATGGGGCCGGCAAAGGGCAAAAGCACCAGGTCGCCCACCTGAAAGGACTTCACTTTTTTGCCTACCTCAATGACGCGGCCCACAGCCTCATGGCCCAGCATCATGGGGTACATTTCCGGCCCATAGTTTTTGAAGGATTTGTGGATGAGCTTGCCGTCAGTGCCGTTGCAAACGCCGCAGCTAACGGTTTTCACCAGTGCCTGGCAATCATTGTATTCGGGCATTCCCACCTCGCGAACGGATAATTTGCCGTCCTTGTCAACGATCAAAGTTTTCATGACTTTCCGTTTCCTCCTTAAATTATGAAATTGCGATGGATTTTATAATATCATTATATCATGACATAAAGGTAAAAGCAAGTGGGAGAAACGCCCGAGGAGCCTCCTTTTTGACGCCCTCCCAAGGGGGTCTTGCGGCGGTGAATGTCCGGCGACACGGAGACGAAAAGGGTTGGCTTTCAAAGAAAAAGGGCGATTTTGCAATCCGATTCTCCCAGAATATACAAAAGGAAACCCGCTATTTGGAGTGCGGCGGGGAATAAAAAAATGACCATATCAAAAATATGTTGTTGACAAAAATCAAATCAACCGTATAATGTTACTTACAAGGTCGCGTGATCACTATGTAATAACATTCAACATAATCATGGTTACTGGTGCATGCGGCTGTATCTTTGTCCTTCCAATGGGAATTGGAAAAAATAAGGGAGGTAACAACACATGAAGAAGGTCCTGTCCCTGGTGTTGGCTGCGCTGATGGTGTTCGGTCTGTTCGCGAGCGCGATGGCTGAGGTCGACTACACGAACCTGAAGGAATTCAAAATTGATCCCGCTCAGATTCCCCAGGAAAAGAAAGACACCACCCTGTATTTGGGCGTGTCCATCCGCGGCTTGGAAAACCCCTACATCGCCACCATCAAGGTCGGCATGGAGATGTTTGCCGAGTATCTGGACAGCATTGGCCAGAAGTACGAAATGCAGGTTCTCGATTCCCAAGGCGACAATGACAAGGAAGTTGACAATATGCGCCAGTTCGCCGCCAAGGCTGACGGCAACGCGATTGCCTATTCCGATCCTACCGAACACTCCATCGCTTACTCCCTGGCGGAAGCCATGGGCGAGTCCGGCGGATTCATCGGCACGGCTTGGAACAAGCCCGATGACGTGGGCCCCGCTGATCTGACCCCCAACTGGGTTATGCACACCTCTCCTGACAACGTGCTGGGCGGCTACAACATTGCCAAGGCTTTGTTCGACAGCATGGGCGGCAAGGGCAAAATCTTCGTCGTGCAGGGCATGCTGGGCAACACCGCTGCCACCGCTCGCTATGACGGTCTGAAAAAGGCGCTTGCCGAGTATCCTGACATCGTTGTGGCGGAAGACGACACCGGCAACTGGGCGACCGCTGAGGCGCTGACCCTGGTGGAAACCTGGCTGACCAAGCACGAAGACGTGGGCGGCGTGTGGTGCGCCAACGACAACATGGCCACCGGCGCTCTGCAGGCGTTGGATGCCAAGGGCCTCAAGGGCAAGGTTGGCGTGGTGGGTATTGATGCCAACACCGATATCGTGGAAGCTGTCCGTGATGGCTTTGCGGTTGCCACCGTTTCTTCCAATGGTTACCTCCAGGGCGGCTACACGCTGGACGTGTGCTACGCCGTGTGGGCTGGCCTCTTGGATGTGACCCAGTTCCCCGCTGAATACCGCGAGTTTGCCACCCCCTCCCTCTTGATCACCAAGGACAACGCGGCCGAATACCTGACCTCTCAACCCAAGTTTGATTTCAGCATGCCCTTCGCGTGCAAAGCTGACTAACACGAACCAAGTACCCGGCGGTAAACTCTTCGGGGCGGAGGTTTTGCCTCCGCCCCCTTTGTTTAGGCCATTTCCGGAGTGAAATGGTACATATCCTGTATTCAACATACGTAGAGATAAACGACTCAATGATTTTGGAGTGATGCTCATGAATCTGGAGAAGCGCAGCGCGCTGACCATCACGGAGGAGTTTGCGGAAAAGGTACGCCGCGATAACACCCAGGAAAAGGTGATGAAAATCGCGCCGATTTTGGTATTGGTGCTGTTGATCATTGTTTTTACCTTTGCGTGTGGAACGAACTTTGCCTCTATGCCAAACCTGGTGGCGATTTTGAATCAGCTGGCGATCCCCATGGTGGTCGCGTTTGGGTTGACATTTGTCATCATGATTGGTTCCATTGACCTGTCCATTAACGGAACGGTGGGGATGGCCGGTTCGCTGATGGCGGTATTTGTATTGAATAATCAATTTGCGGAAATGAATTTGGGGCTTTTAAGCCCGTTGATCGCCATCGTATGCTCGGTAGCGATCGGCTTTGTGATTGGCTGGGTTCATGTGAAGCTCAAGATTCCGTCTTTCATGGTTTCTTTCGCTTTCATGTTTATTTGCCGCGGCATTGGCATGCTCTCCTATCAGGGACATCCGCCCAAAATTGCGGATCCCCTCTTTATGGAATTGTCAAAGGCGTCCTTTATCGGCATTCCGTTCATCACTTGGGTCGCGCTAGTGATGTTCGCCCTTTGCTATTTCATTCAGGAGTATACGGCCTTTGGCCGCCACATTTATGCGGTGGGTACCAATGAGAGCATCCCCCGGGCGGTGGGGGTGAATGTAGACAAGGTGAAAATCATGGTGTTTACGCTGGCAGGCTTCCTGTTCGGCGTTGCGGGCGTTATCGGCGCCATTCGTTTGGGCCAAGGTCAAGTGGGCATTGGCGAAGGGCTGATGTTCCCTGCCCAAGCGGCCGTGGTGGTAGGCGGCACCAGCCTTGCGGGCGGCAAGGGCGGCGTGATGAACACGGTGGTGGGCGTGCTGATTATGACAGTACTGTCCAACGGCTTGGTGCTTTTGAGCGTGAATCCCTATGTGAGAACCGGCATTGAAGGGCTGATCATTCTCGTGGCGGTCATTTTGACCGTTCAGCGTGGCAATCAGATCATTAGCAAATAAAATCAGGAGGAGGAAACTGCGTTATGGAAAACAGACAACCGCTATTTTCAGCGAAAGACATTACCAAGTCCTTCTCCGGCACCCAGGCGCTAAAGGGTGTGGAGCTGACGGTGTACCCTGGAGAAATCGTGGGTTTGGTGGGGGAAAACGGAGCGGGCAAGAGCACGCTTTTGAAAATCATCATCGGCGCCCAGGCGCAAAGCTCCGGCGCCATGGAGATGCATGGCAAACCCTTTGCGCCCAAGGACCCCATGGAGGCCAACCATGAAGGTATCGGCATGGTGTTTCAGGAGCAGTCCCTGATTGTGAACCTAAACGTGGCGCAAAATATCTTTTTCGGCCATGAAAAGGATTTTCGGCAGAATGGGTTTGTGAATTGGGGCAAGATGAATAAACAGGCGGCGGAAGTGCTGGCGGAGGTGGATGTGACGGACATCAATCCCCGCAAAAAGGTTTCCGATTTGAACTTCGCCACCCGCCAGATGGTGGAAATCGCCAAGGTCATGAACGTGACCAAGCAAACCGGCCATGAGCATTGCTTGATCCTTTTGGACGAACCCACCTCGGTGCTCAATGAGGAAGAGGTTCAAAATCTTTTCAAGCAGATGCGAAAGATCGCGGACAAGGGCCATTCGGTGGTGTTCGTTTCCCACCGTTTGAATGAGATTTTGGAAATCACCGACCGTATTTATGTGTACAAAGACGGCCAAAGCGTGGGCAGTCTGGACACCCAGGACGCCACCGAGGCCAAGCTGTACGAAATGATGGTGGGCCGCTCCACCACCACGGAATATTATAAGCTGGAAAAGCAGCGGATTCCCGATCAAGAGGTCATTTTGGAAGCTAAGGACCTGGGCCTTCATGGCGTTTTCAAGCATGTGGATTTCAAGCTGCACCAGGGTGAAATCTTGGGCATTTGCGGCGTGGTCGGTTCCGGCAAGGAAGAGATCTGTTCCGTGATCTGCGGGGACGAAAAGCCCACCAGCGGGGAGTTATACCTGCGGGGGCAAAGGGTGAACTTCTCCGCGCCCGTGCAGGCGTTGAAACAGGGCATCCTGATGATTCCCAAGGAACGCTTGTATGAAGGCATTGTGAGCACGCTGTCCGTGGAGAATAACATTGCGCTTTCGGATGCGGAAAAGTTGAAGGTTGGCCCCTTCGTTTCCAAAAAGCTCTTCCGCGAACAGGCGGAGCATTGGATTCAGCGGCTCCGCATCAAAACCACAGGGCGCAAGGAGCTTTTGTTGCAGCTTTCCGGCGGCAACCAGCAAAAGGTGGTATTTGCCCGTGCGCTGGCCAGCAAGGGGGATGTGTTGATTTTGAATCACCCCACCCGCGGCGTGGACGTGGGGGCCAAGGAAGAAATTTATTCGCTGATTCGCGATATCGTCAATGAAGGCAAGTCCGTGATTTTGCTGGGAGACACGCTGGATGAGTGCATCGGCCTGTCCAGCCGGATCATCGTGCTCAAAGACGGGCTGATGACGGGAGAATTTGACGCGTCTGTGGAACACAAACCCAGTCAAGTTGACGTTGTCGGCCTGATGATGTAACAAAAGGGGGCGCATATTTTATGATCCAAACTGCCGCAAAGCCCAAAAACAAGATGGGTTTTCGAAATAACATCGTCCGCTATTTCAGTTTTTCGACGATCATCCTCCTGGTGGTGGGACTCACCATTGCCAGGCCCAATTTCCTGGGCAACATGAACCTGACCAATCTATTCCGCGATACGGCGCCCTTGATGATCATGTCTGTGGGCATGACCTCCGTACTGATCTTTGGTTCTATCGATCTGTCCATGGGCGCCACCTGTTCGGTTTCCAACGTGCTGTTTGTGAAGTTCCTGACCGAGTTCGGCGATAAGATGCCCAATGTGGGCATTGCCACCTTGTGCGCCTTTGCCATTTCCATTGGCTTTGGCTTGCTGGCGGGATTCCTGCTGGGCCTGGTGCATGTGAAGCTAAAGGTGCCCAGCTTTATCGCCTCCTTGGGGTTCATGTCCCTATGGCAATCCACGGCGCTGCTCATTGCGGAAGCGCCCATTTCGGTGCCCAAGTCCATGTGGGATGCGGTGAACTGGTTCAAAGTGTCCTTTGGCGTCATCGGGTTGCCCTTGATTCTGGCCATGGTGCTGGTATTGTTTGTGTACATCTTCCAATCTTTCACCCCCTTTGGGAAAGCCGTGTACGCCATTGGCGGCAATGAGCGCGCGGCGCGGGTGTCCGGCATGCCGGTGAACAAGACCAAGATCGCCGTATTCACCATCAATGGCGCGTGCGCGGCCCTGGGCGGCATCTTCCTGGCAGCGAAGCTGAGGAGCTGCGCCCCCACCATCGGCGATCCCTTCACGCTCTTGATCGTGGCCTCTTGCGTGCTGGGGGGCACCAGCCTGGCCGGCGGCCGAGGCAGCGCCCTGGGAACGATCCTAGGTGTGTTTACGGTGGCCATCATCAACAATGGCATGAGCTTCATCGGCGTGGACGCCTACTGGCAAAATGTGGTGTTTGGGATTTTCGTGCTGGGCGCTATCGCCATTTCCACCGACCGTTCCACCCGGGGCCTGATCATCAAATAGTGAGAGGAATGAACGACATGGACCATCCCGTCAGCCCATTCTTGCTGGACTTTGATCTGGCCACGGGCTTATGCAAAAGCGGCAAGGCCAAGCCTACGGATCGGTATGTATCCAATATGAAGGATCAGTTTTTGGATGGGGAAGCCGCGCAAACAGTCATTGATAGCGGGGATGCCCAGCTATATGCCTTCTTTGAACTGGAGCAGATTCCCGAGCGAGCGGGCGAGCTTCGCTTTGGCACCAGCATTGTGTACCCCGGCAAGGTGGGCAATGAGTATTTTATGACCAAGGGGCATTTTCACACGGTTTTGGAAACGGCGGAGGTGTACTATTGCCTGTCCGGCGAAGGCGCGATGCTGATGGAAACGCCGGAGGGCGAAGTGGATCTGCAGTGGCTCCGCCCCGGGGAAGCGGTGTATGTGCCGCCCCGCTGGGCCCACCGTTCCATCAATACGGGCGGGGAAAAGCTGGTGACCTTCTTTGTGTTCGCAGCGGATGCGGGGCACGATTACGGCACCATCGAAAAGAAGGGTTTCCGCAAATGCCTGGTGGATGTGGACGGCGTGCCGACTTTGGTGGATAACCCCCATTGGGCCTAACAAAATGCGGCGGGGCAATGCCTCGCCGTCTTTGCGCGATAAAAGGATCATAGGAGGAGCTCATCATGGATATGTTGGATCAACTGTCTTTGGCCGGCTTGGTGCCGGTGATTAAAATCGAAAACGCAGAGGATGCGGTTCCTCTATGCCGCGCCCTATCCAACGGCGGGCTGCCGGTGGCGGAAATCACCTTTCGCTCGGACGCGGCCGAGCAGTCCATTCGCAATGTGCATGCGGCATTGCCAGAGGTGATGCTGGGCGCGGGTACGGTGTTGACCACGGAGCAGGTGGACCGCGCCATAGACGCGGGCGCCACCTATATCGTGTCCCCGGGGTTCAATCCCACGGTGGTGGCCCACTGCCAAGAGCGGGGGATTGCCGTGCTGCCGGGCTGCGCCAACCCTTCGGATATTGAAATGGCGCTTTCCATGGGCGTGGAGACGGTGAAGTTTTTCCCCGCCGAGGCTTTGGGCGGTCTGCCACTAGTGAAGGCCATGGCCGCGCCCTATGGCAAGGTGCAATTCGTGCCCACCGGCGGAATCAGCGAAAAGAACTTTTTGGAGTATTTAGCGTTTCCCAAAATCCGTGCCGTGGGCGGTAGCTGGATGGTGCCGGATGACGCCATCAAGGCCAAGGACTGGGCGAAAATCGAGCAATTGACGAAAACGGCCGTTACCAAGCTGCTGGGCTTTGAGCTTTTGCATGTGGCCATCAACTCCGGCAATCCTGAACAAGCCGCCAAGGACGCGGCGGCTTTCAGCAAGCTGCTGGGCTGGCCCTGCCGTGAGTTGAAAGACGCCACCATGGTAGGCCAGGGCATCGAAGTGATGAAGATTCCGCTGCGGGGCGAGCATGGGCATCTCTCCATCGGTGCCAATGATGTGCGCCGCGCTCGCTGGCACCTAGAGCGCCAGGGATTTGCTTTTGACGATGCCTCCGCCACTGTGGTGAACGGCAAAACCATCTATCTTTTCTTGAAAGAGGATATCGCCGGCTTCTCCCTCCATTTGGAACAGAAGTGACCTTTGCTCTAAGCGAAAAACAGCCCGCTTCTTCCGCCAAGGTGGCGGGGGAGCGGGCTGTTGCGCTTGCAAAAGGGGGTTAGACGTTGGTATCAATCAGCAGATCCACCTCGAAGCGGTTGCGATCTCCCCGATAGCGGGCCAGGGAGCATTCGATCAATTCATTGTGCTGATTATAGCCAAAGGTTTGGGAAAACTGGATGGGCTTGCCGCTACGGACGTTGAGGTTTTTGACGTCCATGGTATTGGCCGCCACGGCCTCCAGCACCCGGGTCACCCGGCAGATGCGGGTTCGTTCATGGGTGGCCAGCACATTATACATAGATTCGCGGTTAAAATCATGGGTGAGCATGAAACTGCACTCGTCGTAGGGCAAGTAGGTTTCTACCGTGACGATGGGCTCGTCATCGGCAAAGCGGCGGCGGAGCAGGCAGATATATTTCCGATCTTTGGGCAATTCAAAAATGGAGGCGATTCGCTCCGAAATGCGCACGACTTCGCACTTTAAGACCTCCGTGCGCGGCGTGCGGCCGGTGCGGGCAATCTGCTCATTGTAGGTTTCCAGTCGCTTGATGAAGTCTTGCTTGATTTTGACACGGGCCACAAAAGTGCCCTTGCTCTTGATACGGTAGAGCCAGCCCTCCTGTACCAGTTCCGTGACGGCTTGCCTGACGGTGGTACGGCTGATTTGGAACATTTCGGAAAGCTCTTTTTCCGTCGGGATCAGACTGTCCACATGGTAAGAGCCATTCTTAATTTCATCCAGCAACAGCTTTTTGAGTTGAAAATACAAGGGGATGGGGACGGATTTATCAAGGCTGCGGGTTTCAAACACAGGATCAACGCTCCTCCAAAAGTATATAGTCGCACTAAACCCTTATGTCATTATATCATACAATTGAGCAAGGGGAAAGCACCAATTTCTCATCCCACCATACATTTTCTTCCATATCCATTGTTTGAAAAGAAATTCTCATGGAAGAAAATAGGGAACACGCATTCTCGATAGATAAACACCAATGTACTGACACCATTACATACAATACTGCAAAAAATCCTGGGGAAGGAGGCTCGCCTTTGATAGCCTCCTTCCCCAGGGTTCATTCGCCCTCCACGGTTTCTAAAAACTGCAGGTCGCTGTGGTTCACCAACCGGTCCGTATCCACGATCAGCAGCATTTTTTCGCTGCAAACGCCAATGGATTTGATGAAAACATGGGCATAATCCGCGCCTACCTGCGGAGGAGGAGAGATGCTGCCCGCAGCGATGTCAATCAAGTCGGTAACATTGTCCACCATCAATCCCAAGAGCGCGTTTTCAAAATGGATGATGATGGTGCACCTGCGCTGGAGATCTGCCTTTTCCGGCTTGTGGAACCTTTTGCGCATATCGATCACCGGAACCACCGAGCCGCGTAAATTCATCACACCCGCAATATAGGCAGGCGTTTCCGGTACGGCGGTCACAGGCTTATACTCCAAAATCTCCTTGACCTTGGAAAGCTCCAGAGCGTAATTTTCATCGATTTCAAAGACAAGGTATTTGCCTTGAAGCTCGGCATCCTCCATCATTTCCGTGTTCCGCATTCCATCATTCGCCATGATGATCCCCCCGTCCCTTTGCTCGTTTCCAAAGGCTAACCACATCGATGATGAGGCACACCATGCCGTTGCCCAGAATCGTACAGCCGAAAATTCCCGGAATTCCCTTAAGCAGCGGGGGAATGGGCTTGACCACAATGCTTTGCTGTTCCAAGGCGTTGGAAATATGCAAGGCGTAAGGCTCGCCATTGGCGTCTAGAATGAGCATCAGCCCCTGGTCGTAGCCGGTGTGAGGGATACCGAAAATGTCGCCCAGGCGAACGATTTGGTAACAGGAACCCCTCAGAAGCACCACATCCGCGCCATTGGCCTCCCGAATGCTTTCCAGGGAAGGTTTGAAAGCCTCTTTGACCACACTGACCGGAATCGCGCAGGTTTCGTCGCCGATTTGCACGATCAAAGCGTCCAAAATCGCCAAGGTCAGGGGAATGCGCAGTTCCATCTTCGTCCCCCGACCCACCTTGCTGGAAATGGTGATGCGGCCGTTCATCTTGCGGACGCTGTCGTTGACCACGTCCATGCCCACGCCTCTGCCGGAAAGCTCGGTGACTTCGCTCTTGGTAGAGAAGCCTGGCAAAAACAGCAGGGCAAAGACATCCTCATCGCTCATTTTGTGTGATTGTTCCTCGGTGACCAGCCCGCTGTCAACGGCTTTTTGGAGCACCAGGCTTCGGTCTATCCCACGCCCGTCATCCGTGACGGAGAGCACCGCCTGGTTCCCCTCAATGGAGGCGGATAGATGCACCTTCCCCGCGGCAGGCTTGCCGGCCGCCAGCCGCTCGCCCTCCGCTTCAATGCCGTGATCCATGGAATTGCGCAAAATATGCATCAGCGGAGAAAACACATGATCAATAACGTTGCGGTCCACGGCTGTTTCCTCACCAGACATGACGAACTCAATTTTTTTGTCCAGCTTGCCGGAGATGTCCCGCGCCGTGCGGTTGAGCTTGTGGAACATGTCTTTCACGGAAATCATGCGCAGGGAAAGCGCATGATCCTGCATATCTAAAATCAGCCGGTGCAGGATTTCCAAGGCCAAGTGGGTCTGCTCCCGATCCTTCGCGGCAAAGGCATGGGTCGCCCCCATGGAGGAGATGATGATCTCCCCCGCGAGATTGATGAGCTGATCCAGCTTTTTGATATCGATGGCTAAATAATTGGAGTCATTGCGGGGGGCGGTTCGGCGCTCCACAAAATTCCCGTTGGCGTCCCGGGGAGACGAATCGGGGGCGGCCGAAGGGGAGGGCGGGGAAGTGGGGGAGGCCGCAAGCGGAACGGCAACAGGGGCTTGGGGTAGGGGAGCAGGCGCCTGGGTCCTGGGCGAAGGCGACGGCGCGCTTACGGCAACCGCAGCAGCCACAAAGGGCGAGGCCTCGATTTGCTTGAGGATGGCAGGCAGGTTTTCCGCCGAGGCAAAGGTGAGCCGCAGGCCATCGCTTTGCAAAAGGGCGTCCGCGTTTGGATCTTCCTCGGCGGGCGTCATTTGGACAATGGCTTGAATACGCTCCACCTTGGTGATGATCTCAAAGGCGCGAAGGCCGATCATGGCGCAGTTGGGCTTGAACGTGACGTGCACAGCGGGCGAGGCTCCGCTGCTGGAAGCGCTTGGAGCGGGACTTGCGCTGCGCGCGTCGCTTTTGGACGTTTCGGCCTGGATTTGGGAAGGCTCTGCCCCGCCCTGCTGAAGCTGGGCCAAATATGCCTTGACGTGGCTGATGGTCTGGGAGGGGTCTTCCTCCGCATCGGCGGCCATGTTGCGCTTAATATAGTCTACGCAAGCAAAAACAATATCCGTGAGCTTTTTTTTGTCGATGGTTGCGGGCTTGTTTTCCCGAATAAAGAAAAACAGATCCTCCACACTATGGGCCAGCTTGGAAATGTTGGGCAGATCCATCATGGCGGAAGAGCTTTTGATGGTATGCATAATGCGAAAAATTTCCGGAACGGCCTCCAAAATATTACCATCCTGGCTTTCCTCATGCATCAGGATGGTTTCCAGCTGTTCCAGAAAGGAGTTGGTTTCAAAGACGAAAATATCAAACATCTGCTTTTGAAATTCATCCATGCGCCCATCTCCTTTCGTAGGGTTTTGATCGGGAAAGCGTTTTTGTTACTCGCTTACGGCATACCCGCTGCCCTGGAGCTTTTTGGCCTTGCCTTTCAGGGTGGCGGCCACCTTGGCCAATTCCACTGTGTCCGCGATGTCATGCTTTTCGCTGAGCACAATGGCCACGGAAATGCCCGTCAACCCGAACCGCTGGGGCATCCCATTGCGGTCTTTGGAGGAAATATAGCCATTGAGCCGGTCCTCTTCATTATAGAAGTCCAGCTTGTGTGTTTCAAACTCTGCAATCACGGCATCCGCAATGGGAATGGCAACTTCCGGCTCCACGATGGCGATAAAGTCGTCGCCGCCGATGTGGCCCACAAAGTCGGTGGGCATACCGCAGTAGGTCACACAGTTGACGATGGTATCGGCAGTCATGCGGATGAACAGATCGCCCGACGCAAAGCCATAAACATCGTTATAGGGCTTGAATAGATTAAGGTCAAAATACATGACGGCGTAGGGGATTTGCCCACGAATGCGGCGCAACATCTCCGCTTCGATTTCGTTGTTGCCCCGCAGGCCGGTCATGGGGTTCACGTCCCGCATTCTTTCCAGGCGGACCAGGGTGTTGTGGACTCGCGCCAGAAGCTCCCGCTTGACAAAGGGCTTGACCACATAATCATCCGCGCCCAGTTCAAGGCCTTTGAGTTTATCCTCTTCCTCGGTTTGGCCGGTGATGATGATGATGGGAATCAGGCTATAGCGGAAATCGCCGCGCAGGATCTCGCAAAGCTCGAAGCCGCTCATGCCGGGCATGACGACGTCTAAAAGAATCAGATCTGGGCGGGACGCCCGAATTTTTTCCAACGCCTGTTCGCCGGAATAAGCCACCTCTACCAGATAGTCAGCCGACTCCAGGGTTTTTTGGATCATGGTCGCCATGAAAACGGTATCATCCACCACGAGAATCTTTTTTTCTGCGGGATTCATTTGCGTTTCACCGTTCTTTCAGGTTTTCCCAGGGGAGGTGCGGTTAATACTTTTCGTTATTGTCTTGCAAGATGATAACTGGCTTCTTTTCACGCTTCTTCCGCTCCAGGGCAGGGTGGGCGGGAAGCTGCCCCAAAACTTCGGGGCTGGCGGCATTGGGGTTGGGTTTGAGCTTGAAGTTGGAAACCAGTTGTTCCATGGCACTGGCCTGGGCGGCCATGGTTTCCGCGGCCATGGCGCTTTGTTCGGCGGTGGAGCTGTTCATGTTGACCACCTGAGCCACCTGGTCGATGCCCACATTGACTTGCTCTACCCCCAAGGCCTGCTCATTGGTGGCCTTGGCAATATCGTTGATCAGCTCGGCAGAGTGGAGAATGTCGGTGACGATGTCTCCCAGCGCTTCCTGGGTGCGCTTGGCGATGGACGCGCCCAGCCGCGCTTTTTCGATGGAGTTTTCAATCAGCACATCGGTATCGGTGGCGGCCTGGGAGCTCTTGGCCGCCAGGTTGCGCACTTCGCCGGCCACTACCGCAAAGCCCTTGCCATGCTGGCCAGCGTTGGCGGCCTCCACGGCGGCATTCAGGGAAAGGATATTGGTTTGGAAAGAAATATCGTTGATGAGGCGGATGATCTTGCTGATGCTCACGCTGGCTTCGTTGATCTCTTCCACGGCGCGCATCATGTCCTTCATAAGGCTGGTGCTTTCCTGGGCCCGTTCTTTGATCCCTTTGTAAAGCTCGGCAGCCTTTTCGGCCATTTTGGCATTTTCCTTGGTATTGAGGGAGATTTCAAAAATCGAGCTGGACAATTCTTCAATGGCCGTGGCCTGCTCAGAGGTCCCTTGCGCCAGCACCTGACTGCCATCGCTGACCTGGTTGGCGCCATGGGCCACCTGGGCGGAGGCGGACTGGATTTCGTGGATGAGCCGGTTTAGGCTTTCAGAAACAGTCAAAAGGGAGTTGCCCACGATGTCCTTGGCGCCGCTGGCGGAGATATCCGCAGTGAGGTCGCCTTCAGAGATTTTTTGCAGACTAAGCGCTTGGAGCTTGATATTGGCCGCCATATTGCGGAAGGCCTCCGCCAAGACGCCTACCTCGTCGGTGCTGTCGATATCCAAATTGACATCCAAATCCCCTTCGGCAATTTGGTTCACGCTGCGCACCATTTTCCGGAGCGGATTGGCGATGTGATAGTTAAGCAGCATGCCAATCAGCACGGAAATGCCAATGGCGAAGATAAAGGTGAGGATCTGATAAATATTATATTGGCCAAACAAAGCATTGCTTTCGCTGACCGTTTGTTGCGCGTCTGTAATATTATAGGCATAACATTCATCCAAATCCTTGTCCAGCTCAATGTCTAAAACAGAACCCCTGAGCACTTGGGTGGCGGAGGACTGCACGGTGCTTGTGCCCGCCAACCGCCGGACGGAAGCCTTGGTATCGGCAAAATCACCATAATACTTGGTGGTGAAGCGTTCAAAAATTTCCCGGTCTTCCTCGGTATTGATGGTAGGCAAATAGGCGTTAATGTAGCTGTCCATAGCGGTTTCCAGCTCGTTGAGCAGGGTGATGCTGGCCACGGACTCCTCGCTGCCGCTGGCATAGAGCAGAATACTGCGAAGGGCCACGCGCTGCTCCTGCAAATTGGTGCTCACATGGCCGATTTGGACAATGGCAGTCACATTTTTTTCATATAACTTTTGGCCGGAGGCGTTCAAGGACCGCATGCCCAGATAGCCAATGAAGGTTACGATGAGCGACAAGACGATCACCGATGAAAAAGCCACAATCAGCCTGATGGATACTTTCCAGTTTTTCATACACAGTGCCTCCGAAAAAATAATACCTTTACGATGGCGGCAGCATGGTGAGAATGATCACCGGTACCACGGAGGCTTGTGCGCGAAAGGAGAGAAGCCTGGGTACAAACAATGTCAATTTCTGTCACTATGGCGCGTCAATTATACCATCCTTCCGCTTTGTCCGTCAACTGATTTCCCGCCCTAGGGCGCCGAGTGGACAAAGAAGGAGGGCGCGGAGAAAACCGCGCCCTCAGCTTGCTGAAAAAGGCCCGTTTGCTTTGTCAGCTTCGGCGGCTAAGGGATGTCACGTACGGACATGTACGCTCCACCCCTTATGCCGACTCGCTTCCGCGCAACCGGATCTTTTTGAGCAAGCTCCAGACCGTTGCCAAAGTGCCTTTGTCAACGGTCTGGAGGGCGCGGAGAAAACCGCGCCCTTCGAAAAGCAGGATAGGGTTCAGTAAAGAGGCACTTGGGGCAGCTGGGCAAGGCTTTGGTGGATCTCGTCGTCCGAAGGAATGAAATCCTTCATCTCGCCATTGTTAAAGCGCTCATAAGCGTACAGGTCAAAATAGCCGGTGCCGGTGAGGCCAAAGAGAATGGTTTTCTCCTCGCCGGTTTTTTTACATTCCAAGGCTTCGTCTATGGCGACGCGGATGGCGTGGCTGCTTTCAGGGGCAGGGAGGATGCCTTCCACCCGAGCGAAGTATTCGGCGGCTTCAAACACGCTGGTCTGCTCCACCGCCCGGGCTTCCATCAGCCCGTCCGCGTACAGTTGGGACAAGATGGAACTCATGCCGTGGAACCGGAGCCCGCCCGCGTGGCTGGCGCTGGGCATGAATCCGCTGCCCAGGGTATACATTTTGGAAAGCGGGCAAACCATGCCCGTGTCGCAATAATCATAAGCGTACACCCCACGGGTGAAGCTAGGGCAGGAGGCGGGCTCTACCGCAATAAAACGGTACGTTTCCTCGCCCCTGAGCTGGGCGCCCATAAAGGGGGAAATCAGGCCGCCCAAATTGCTGCCGCCCCCTGCGCAGCCAATAATGATGTCGGGCTTAATCCCATACTTATCCATCGCCGCTTTGGCTTCCAGCCCAATGATGGACTGATGCAAAAGCACCTGCGCCAAAACGCTGCCCAAAACATAGCGGTAGCCCTCAGCGGTGGTGGCGGCCTCCACAGCCTCGCTGATGGCGCAGCCAAGGCTGCCCAGGGTGCCGGGATACCGCTCCAGAATTTTGCGGCCCACAGCGGTGCTGGTGCTGGGAGAGGGCGTTACGGAGGCGCCATAGGTGCGCATGACCTCGCGCCGGAAGGGCTTTTGATCATAGGAGCACTTGACCATAAACACCTTGCAATCCAGCTCCAAATAGGCGCAGGCCATGGAAAGCGCGGTACCCCATTGGCCGGCGCCGGTTTCCGTGGTGACGCCCGTAAGCCCTTGCTTTTTTGCGTAATAGGCCTGGGCGATGGCGCTGTTGAGCTTATGGCTGCCGCTGGTGTTGTTGCCTTCAAATTTGTAATAGATCTTCGCGGGGGTTTGCAGGCGTTCTTCCAAGCAATAGGCCCGCACCAGCGGAGCGGGGCGGTACATTTTATAGAAACTGAGGATGTCCGAAGGAATATCGAAATAGGCGGTTTGGTCATCCAACTCTTGCTGGATCAGTTCATCACAAAACACAGGCTGCAGATCCTGAAAGGTCATCGGCTGGAAAGTGGCGGGATTCAACAGCGGCGCAGGCTTATGCTGCATGTCCGCGCGGACGTTGTACCACTGGGTAGGCATTTCGCTTTCAGCGAGATAGATTTTATAAGGAATTTCCTGACCCATGGGTATCCCTCCTTCAAGTATTTCCACCTTCTGGACAAGCGTGATTTTTCAAACAGTATCACAGGAAACGGGGGGTGTCAAGCGGAAGGGGCCGCTTTTGCGAAATCTTCTGCCTCTGCCAAGAAAGACGACGGGAAAAGGTTGACAGAAAAGACAGAGGATGATATAATTTACAATCGTCAGCGGAAACGCCCGAAGGTGTTCCCCAGGCCAACATCGGTACATGCGCCTGTAGCTCAGTTGGATAGAGCAACGGCCTTCTAAGCCGTGGGTCAGGGGTTCGAATCCCTTCAGGCGCGCCAACTATGGTGGGTATAGTTCAGCGGTAGAGCGCCAGATTGTGGCTCTGGATGTCGTGGGTTCGAACCCCACTACTCACCCCATTTTCCTTGGGGTATCGCCAAGCGGTAAGGCACGGGACTTTGACTCCCGCATTCGTAGGTTCAAATCCTGCTACCCCAGCCAAACCCATTATCCTAACAGGATTTACAAAATCCCGTTAGGATATTTTTTTCGAATGCTGGACCGCCTATTTCCTGTTTTGAACAATATCGGATAGCGTTGTTATTGAAAAAGTCCTTGTTCTACCCAAAATTCAGAATCAAAAGCCAATCGGTTAGGATTTCTATCTTTTTAGTGGCGCAAAGAACAAAAAAGGAAAAAAGATTACAATCCCGGAGACGTTGGCATCTGGTATAATCAAAAAAATGTCTAGGGAAAAGAAAATGGGTGGTGAGGCACTATTCCTAAACAGGGGAAAAGCGCGCTGGACGTTGGAGGGACGGATGCGGCAGAGGTGTACGGAACCATCCTTTTGCGTGGGTAAAAAGTGCGCAATGGGTCCGGCGCCGGAGAACGCCGCGTGCATGTGCGTTACGCGGCAGGCCCTATCATTTCAGTTCCCAAGGAATGTTTTCCCAGGTTATTATCTTTTGAAATAAGGAGGCGCTATCTTGGAACAGATTCTTAGTGAGATCAGTGAAAACCTTCAAACGGGCAAAGCAAAGGTGGTTGCCGAGCTTGTGGAACAGGCTCTGAGCGAAGGCATCGCTCCCCAGCGGATCCTGGATCAAGGACTCTTGGTGGGGATGGGCATCATTGGTGCCAAATTCAAAGCAAACGAGGTTTTCGTACCGGAGGTGTTGGTGGCTGCACGCGCCATGAATAGGGGCGTAGAGGTGTTAAAGCCGCAGCTTGCCGCCGAAGGCGTAGAGGCTAAGGGCAAGGCTGTGATCGGGACCGTTAAAGGGGATTTGCATGATATCGGCAAAAATCTGGTGAAAATCATGCTGGAAGGCAAGGGCATCGAAGTGATTGACGTGGGCGTAGACGTTTCCGCTGAGCACTTCCTGGAGGTGGCCAGGGAGACGGGAGCCTCCCTCATTTGTTGCTCGGCGCTGCTCACCACCACCATGGGTGAGATGAAGAATGTGGTGAGTCTGGTGAAGGAATCTGATTTGGCGGGCAAGGTCAGCGTCATGATCGGGGGCGCGCCGGTGACGCAGGCCTATTGTGACGAGATCGGGGCGGATTCCTATACGGCGGACGCCGCTTCGGCTGCGGATGCGGCCCTGGAATTGATCGCATAATGAAGGAATAGAGCAAAGACGCCCGGCCATAAGGTCAGGGCGTCTTTGCTTGCCTTGATTCGGTTCTCAAGCTCCAATACGCCAGAGTCCGCATGCGGCGTTAGCCGCCATAGTATTCCGCAACCGCCGCAAAAAAGGCGTCGATGTTTTCCCAACTGGTCAGAGGCGGAATGTCGCAGCCTGAGGAAATAATAAAGTTGGGATGTCCGGGGCAGCAAGCCTTCATCACAGCCAGCGTTTCCTCACGGATGGATTCGGGAGTGCCGTTCCGGAATTGCTTGGAGGGACTGATGTTGCCAAGAGCCAGTACATGGGAAGGGATGTGGGCAAGGATGTTGGCCATGTTGATGGAATCTCCAAAATGGTAGCCCATAGCGCCGACGCGCAGGATGGAGTCGATCATCAAAATGGTGTTGTTGCCACAGTTGTGGTACACAACGGCAAAGGAATCATCCTGAACCGCCTGGATGATCTCCCGCACGTAGGGCTCGGAGAATTCCTCCGCCAGTTTGGGAGACAAGATGCCTGTTAACGGTTCCGCCATCACCACGCCGTTTGCGCCGACAGCACGGTAGGCTTTGATATATTCGATCAGGAAGGCCGTGGTCTTTCGCATGGTGGCATGCACCATGTCCGGCTCGGCGATACAGTTGGCCAGGGCTTCGGATACATCCATCAGGCGGCCTGCCAGGGAAAAGGGGCCGATGACCCCCGCAAAAACAGGACGGTCCGTAATCCGGCGGCATGCCTTCTCAATGGCTTCGATGTACAGTCCCGTCCGGCCTTCGCCCACGGCGGGAACCCGTAGCGCTTCGGCCTCTTGCTCATCAGCGACGATGGAGCCCACCACGGTGGGAACCTCATGGTCTGAAACGCGGATTTGGGAACCGAAAGCCTCCGCTTCCAGGGATAGGTCCATCATGCTGACAGCGGCTCCGCTTGAAACGCGCTGCGCAATGCGAAACATGCCCTCCGCCTGCAGGTCGCTGTCGGAAATGAGCTGCTTTACCGTGATATCAAGCAACGAGATAGAGGGGAAAGACAATACGGGAATGGCCTGTTTGCGCGGTGTGTCCATTTGACGCTGAACCCATTGTTTCATATCCATTTTTGAAGCATCTCCTTTTGCGGTCAAAAGTGCTATCAAAAGGATACAATGGGCGGAGCCTTTATGTATAGGAATCCGTTACGAATTCTGGTGTGCAGGTATGCGCCGGAGCGCTTCAAGACCAGCCTGCCGTTTACCGGCTGCCTTTCCAGATGTCATACATGGCGAGGATGTTTTCCGAAGGGGTGTCGCTTTGGAAATTATGAGATGGGGCAAAGACGTATCCGCCGTCGCGGCTCAAAATGCGGGCCACGCGGCGGGATTCCTCCCGCACTTCTTGGGGCGTGCCATAGGGCAGCAAATGCTGTTCGTCGATCCCGCCCCAGAAGATGATATCGCGGCCGAAGGACTCCTTCAGCTTCTGCGGCTCCATTTCCGCGGCCCGAAGCTGTACGGGATTGAGGATATCCACGCCGGCCTCCACCAGGTCCGGGATCACGCTGGATACCGCGCCACAGGAGTGGAGCAGGATCTTGGCGTCCGTACGTTCGTGAATATAGGAAAAAATTTTTTTGTGCCAGGGTTTGATCACAGCGCGGTAGGTGTCCGGCGCCATTTGCAGGCGGTCCTGCATGCCCAGGTCGTCGGCATAGCAGATCACGGAAATGTATTTGCCCACCGCCCGCAGGTAGTTGTCAAAGTAGCGCTTTTGCAGTTCCAAGAGCTTCGAATAAAGGGTCTCCAGAAAGTCCACGTTCAGCAGCAGATCGCAGGCTAGGTTTTCGTACCCGCGAAGTTTCTGGGAGGTCTCATAAAACCCTGGCACGCCGAAATCGGCCACCAGCGCATAGGGCGTATTGGCGTAAAGCTCCGCCGCCCGCTGGCCGATGCCGTGATACAGCCTTGGATCATCGGGGTCTGGCAGTTGCATGGCGTCCAGATCCTCTATTTCAGCATCGGCCAACGGATGCCGGATCACATCGAAGTATTCGTGAGGCGACGCTCGGCGAAATTCGATTCCAAAACCATTCACAAACCGGTCATTCACGATTTGTGGGGCCGTGTAATTCATGGATACGCGGCGAAAGTCCGAGCCGAAACGCTCTTGCAGTTCTTCGCAAGGGGCCACGGTGCCCATGGTGTGGTCGATGATGTGGTCGTCGTCCCGTTGGATGCCAACGTGGCGCTTCAACTGCCGGTACGCCTCAATATCCAGGCAGGTCACCACGGTGGCTCCGAAATCGATGGGGGGCCGGTCGGTCTCTTGGTGTGAGAAGGCACGGGTAACCCGCTCGCGGCTGATCATGGCGTATCCCTCATTTCCGCCCAAATGGGCTTTTCCGTGGTGGGACGGCGTACACAAGGCGCACTCTTCCCAAAGCTCAGCCTTGCTGCCGCGCCAACACCCGCGCGGCATTGGCGCGGATGGCGTCGGTGATTTGATTTGCAGTCTCAAAAGGCTCACGGGTCAGGGTAATGGAGCCTCCGGCGGAATTCATGGCGATGTTTTCGATCACCCAGGTCACCATCACGAGGCCTTCTAGCCGGTCCAGGGTATGAAACAGGCCCTGGTAATAGGTCTCGGGGTCTTCCGGGGCGATGTCCTGGATGCCGAGCACCACCTTGTCCTGGAAGGCCTCCCGAAGGCGGCGGAACTGGTCAAAAGCCCCCATGGGCGAGTTGTTGACCTCCTTGAGGTGCTGGATGCCCGCGATGGCTTCGATCTGATGGCTGCCTTTGCCGCAGTAGTGCACGCTGGCCCCGCCGAAGGGCGCGAAGAGCTTTGAGTAGTGGGGGGCGACAAATTCCGCGTAAAGATCACTGCTCATGCACACCAGGTCGTCGTCCGACACCCAAACACCCAGCCCCTTGGGGGCCCATAAGCCTTGCAGGCCGTTGCTGGCATCCATGGGCTCGCCAATGCGCTCTTTTTGGGCGCGGGTCCAGCGGGCAAAGCCTTCGCATACTTTTTCCATCAGTTCATGGACGGCCTCGGGTTCGTCATACATCCAGTAAAAGAGCTTGTCATACCCGCAAATCTGCGCCGCGGTAGACAAGGGGCTGTTCATGTCGGACAGGCCCACCGGCAGATCCCCGTGGGCAACGGCATATTCAATGGTTTTAAGCACTGTAGGCATGAAACCATCGCGCTCCGGATCCGGAATCTTCAGCCGCGCGATGTCTGCTGGCGATTGGATGGCCGCAGAGACCACCGCTGGATCTGCGCCGACGGTGGCGGGCATTTGGTACCCGCAGCCGAAGCCCGAGGCCAGACAGCCGGTACCATACCAAGGCATGAAGTAAGGGATGAAGTCATCATGGACCCGGCGCAGGTGCTCCAGCGCGCCTTCGGTTTGGATTTTCAGCATGACCGCGGGGTCAGAAAAATAGGAGAGGGGACGGCTGGAACCAAAGCTGAAATACACGGGACAGTAGGCCACCACTGGCAGATCCTCCGCACGCCGGATGGGTTTGTGCGCGAAGGCTGCCTCGAACTTCTCATAACGTCGCGTTAACTCAAAACCGCGCCATTCCGGTTGCCGATACATTGCCAACACCTCACTGTTGCTACAAAATGGGTACCGCTGGCGGATGGCCGATGGGGCCGCCCTTAGACCGACTGCCCGCGAAGGGCCTTATGGATGCTTTGGGCGGCGGTTTTCCCCGCCCCCATGGCCAGGATAACGGTGGCGGCTCCCGTGACCGCGTCTCCGCCGGCCCACACGCCCTCCTTGGTGGTCAGACCTTCTTCATTCGCAATAAGGCATTCCCAGCGGTTTACGGAAAGGCCAGGGGTGGTGGAGGCGATCAGGGGATTGGGGGAGGTGCCAAGGGCCATGATCACCATGTCCACGGGCAAAGTGAAATCGGTGCCTTCCAGCGTCATCGGCCGCCGACGGCCCGAATCGTCCGGCTCGCCAAGACCCATGCGAATGCAGGTCATGCCTGTTACCCAGCCCTTTTCGTCCACCAAAATTTCGGTGGGGTTGGTCAGGAATTCAAAATGGATCCCTTCCTCTTTGGCGTGGTGCACTTCCTCCACCCGGGCAGGCAATTCCTTTTCGCTCCGCCGGTAGACAACGGTCACCTCCGCGCCGTTGCGCAGGGCCGTTCGAGCGGCGTCCATGGCCACGTTGCCGCCGCCCACCACCGCCACCCGCCTGCCGGTATGCAAAGGGGTATCCGCCCCGGGTTGACCGGCCCGCATGAGGTTGGCCCGGGTCAGGTACTCGTTGGCGGAAAATACCCCGTTGGCGTTTTCCCCGGGGATGCCCATAAACTTGGGCAAGCCTGCGCCGCTGCCAATGAACACGGCGTCGAATTTCTCGTTGCGCATGAGTTCATCGATGGTGACGGAGCGACCCACCACCGTATTGGTCTCGATCTCCACCCCCAGGCGCTTCACGCCTTCCACTTCGCTGGCCACCACCCGCTCCTTGGGGAGGCGGAACTCCGGAATGCCGTAGACCAGTACCCCGCCCGCTTCGTGGAGGGCTTCAAAGATTTTCACGGCATACCCTTTGCGCGCCAGTTCCCCGGCGCAGGTGAGCCCCGCGGGCCCGCTGCCGATGACCGCCACCCGCTTGCCGTTTGGAGGAATGGGCGCCGGCTTTGTAGGCTGAAGCTCCCGGGCGCTGTCGGCCACGAAGCGTTCCAGCTTGCCAATGCTCACCGGATCGCCCTTGTTGCTGAGCACGCAAAGTCCCTCACACTGGGTTTCCTGGGGGCACACGCGACCGCATACCGCAGGCAGGGCCGAGTCTTTGGCGATCACGGCGGCGGCACCCGCCACGTCCCCTTGTCGTAACTTGCCAATAAAGCCAGGAATATCAATCAATACTGGGCAGCCCTGCACGCATTTGGGCTTTTTGCAGTTGAGGCAGCGGGCCGCCTCCTGCAGCGCTTCCTCCAAATTGTAGCCCAGGCAAACCTCTTCAAAATTCGCTCTGCGCGATTGAGCGGGCTGCTCACGCACGGGTACGCGCTTGTACTCAAGCATGGACATGGCCCTCCTTCCCGCAGCACCCGCCGTGGTGGGCGCCCTCTTGGAATGCCAGCATGGCGCGGCCTTCTGCAGTTTTGTAAACCGTCTGGCGGCTGAGCGCCTCGTCGAAATCCACCAGATGGGCGTCGAACTCCGGCCCATCCACACAGGCGAACTTGGTTTGCCTGCCCACGGTAATGCGGCATGCGCCGCACATGCCCGTGCCATCCATCATGATGGGGTTGAGGCTGGCCACGGTGGGGATGCCCAGCTCCTTGGTCAACAGGGCGCAAAACTTCATCATGATCATGGGGCCGATGATGACGCAATGATCGTAGTGTTTTCCCTGGTGCTGCACCAGATCCCTGAGCACGTCCGTCACCAGGCCCTGGACGCCTGCGGAGCCGTCGTTGGTGGCGATGTACACGTCGCCCGCCACGGCCCGGATTTCATCCGCCAGGATCAAAAGCCCCGCTTCCCGTGCGCCGATGATGCAATCGCAGGTTATGCCCAGGTCGTGCAGATATTTGATTTGCGGGTATACGGGCGCTGCCCCCACGCCCCCCGCCACAAAGAGGATGTTTTTCTTGCGCAACGCTTCCACAGGCTCCTGGGTCAGCTCGCTAGGGAGGCCCAGAGGGCCTGTGACCGTGTCAAAGCTGTCGCCAACTTTCAATTCCGCCATTTTGGCCGTGGAGGCGCCCACCACCTGAAATACCAGGGTCACGGTTTGGGCGGCGCGGTCGTAGTCGCAGATGGTCAGGGGGATCCGCTCCCCTTTGTCCCCCAGGCGAACGATCAGGAACTGCCCGGGCAGGCAGTTGGAAGCCACTCGCGGCGCGAGAACGTCCATCAGCAGGGTGCCCGCCGTCAACTGGCGAACGGTTTGAATGGTATACAAGGGCAATCTCTCCTTATGTTCAGATGAAGGGGCATGAAGCGGAGGGAAATTTACAGGGGAAAGCATGCGCTGTGCGCATCGCCGTGGCCTAAACTAACGGCCATTTGCCACTCATAAGAGCCTTTGGCGGGGATGGTGGAGACCTGCCCCCAAAGGCGTGCTGCGTCGGGGCGGTCAAAGGCGCAGGTGCAGGGTTCCAGAAAGATGTTATACAGCCCCCTGAAATCGCCCTCGTTATGGAGAATGCCGAGGTAGGGAACCGTTTTGGCGGTAAAGCTGAGCGCGAATACATCTCCGGCCGGATAGCTGACGGCGCACCAGCCTTTTTGCAGCTTATGTTCAAAATAATACTTTTCGCAGTTGCCCAGGCGCTCAGTCATTTGGCTCACATTACGCTGTATCCCATGGGAATCGGTGTACACGGGATAATCAAACCGGTTTCCATAGCCGCCGATGCGCCCCGTGTTGGTAAACACCGCCACGCCCCTTTGGCAGTCCGGCGGCACATGGAGCCTAAGCCCCGGCTCCGCCACCACCATGGTGTGGCCAGCCCAGAGAAAGTCCATGTCAAAGTGCGTGGGGTTTTCCGCCCGATAGGAAAGCAGGGCCACGTTTTCAGCGGGCATGGTGACTGTTTTATGCAGTACATAAGGAAGCCGCACGCCATAACAGGAGAACTGAACACAGGCATCCGTCCGCTCCACACGGCAAGGCAGGTTCCACACCTCTCCGTGATCCGCAAGCATGGTTCCTGTCCAGGGGAAGCGCTCATAGGCGCAACGGTCGATGGTGGGGAACATATCATCCAAGCCGGAACATTCCCCGTCCACATACGCCCCGTCAAAAGGCTGCCGGAGATAGGCCGCCTCCGGCCGCTGCACCAGATACTCCTTATTAAGGGCCTTGCTGTAGGCGCTGACCATGCCCGCGCCCGTGTCGGGCACAAAGACGAACCGGGCTTGGTCGCTTTCCAACTGAATGGCCCGCTGATCCTTATAGGTGGTTTCCGAAATGCGCATGGGCAGCCCTCCTTATGTAGAGGCGTTTTCGTTGGGTTGCAGATGGAGCAGCAGCAATCCCGCCAGGTCACCTAGGGGGTTTCCACTGTGTTTCACCCGCAGGCGGCTGATTGCCTCCCAGGTAAAGGCCAAGCCCGTCAAGGCTTTTTGCGCGATGACGGGAAGATCGGCGTCCATGGCATCGGTAAACAAGGCAACCTCTACCATAAGGTCGTCCTGTAACTGTATGCCAAGCCGCGCCTCGCCCCAGGGAAAGCGATCATGCACCTCCCTGGAAAATTCTAGGCTCCGCCCCAGCACCCAATCCCGGGAACGGTATTTCTCTTCATAGGCACGCAGCACCGGATTCTCCGGCGAAACGTTGGGGGATGGCACTACCGGCGCGCCGTACACGCGGCCCAGCGCATGGGTCAGCGCGCCGCAAAGGGCCGCAACCGTGATGGAGGGGCAGACCTCCTGGAGATTGACAACCCGCGCGCCCACAGAGGCGATCCCCTTGCTTTGCAGCTTCAACTCCGAGGGCTTGAGGTAGCGGGTGAGCTTTTGCATGTCCACATTCAAAAGGAGCGTGCCATGGTGCAGGCAGTAGCCCTTTTCCTGCAAAAAGGCGTTGCCGGAAAATTTCAGCCCGCCCAAGAGAATATCGTTTCGGCCGCTGACCTCCGCGTTCAGGCCAAATTCTTTGAGCGCTTCCAGAATCACGGAAAGCTGACGGGGGACGTCGTACTCCCGCTCGGGCACCACAAAGGAAAAATTCAAATTTCCAAGATCATGGTATACCGCGCCGCCGCCAGAGGGCCTGCGCACCAGTGCGCCGCCCTCCGCCTCCAGCTCGGCCACGCGGCATTCCCGCCAGGCGCTTTGGTTGCGGCCAATGACAACCGTATGTTGGTTCTGCCACAGGTACAGGACGCATACGCCCGGGCGGGCGGCTGACAAAAGGGTGGATTCCACCGCCAGGTTGTGGACAGGATCCAGGGAGGTTTCTTGCAGCAGCAAGCATTGGTCGATCATGGTGCATCGCCTGCCTGTCAAAAATGGGGTAGAGAAGGACGGGACCCAAAAGCGATGCCACAATGAGGAGAGGCTGCGAAACCCTGGGAGGGAAGGCGGAAGAGCAAGGGGTTCGCGCTCTGGTCTTTGAGCCGCGCGGTTACGATTTTCCTAGCAATTCATAGGCGCTTTGGAGAATGTTATCTGTGGTGAGCCCAAACATGGGGATCAGTTCCTCCAAAGGGCCGCTCCAGCCATACTGGTCGCGAACGCCGACCAGCCGCATGGGTACGGGGCATTTTTCACACAGGCACTCGGCCACAGCGCTGCCCACGCCGCCAAAAATATTATGGTTTTCGCAAGTCACCACCCGCCCCGTTTTCTTCGCCGAGGCCACCAGGGTGGCCTCGTCTACAGGCTTGATGGCGGTCATGTTGACGACCTCGGCACTGATACCTTCACGGCTAAGGATGTCCGCCGCCTCCAGCGCCCGAGCCACCATCATCCCGCTGGCCACCAGCGAGATATCCGTTCCTGGCCGAAGAACGGTGGAACGGTCCAGGGCGAAGCGGTGGTCTTTAGGGACCACAGGGCCATCGTATGGGGGGAGATCCCCGCGAATCATGCGGATATAGACGGGCCCCACATAAGCCATGGCCTGCTCGATGGCCTGTTCCAGCTCCGAGGGGTCGGCGCATTCCACCACGCGGATATTTGGGGTGGAACGCAAGATGGCAATATCGTTCATGCACTGATGGGTGGCGCCGGTGTTGGGGGTGGAGATGCCGGTATAGCAGCCGATCATCTTCACATTGGCTTTGGCGTACCCGATCTGCACATAGACCTGGTCGCAGGCCCGATGGGATAAAAAGCAGGAAAATAGCGGGACCACTGGGATCAAACCGCTGCGAGACAAGGCGAAAGCGAAGGAGACCGCCGCTTGCTCGGCAATGCCCATGGTCACATACCGCTGGGGAAAATGATCCCTGAAATCCAGCACATTGGTGGCGGTTCCGGTTTCCGCGTCTACCACCACCATGTTTTCGTAGCGCTGGCCCATGCGCACCAACGTATCGGCCAGCGCACTGCGAAAGCCCTTGAGGGATACGCCATACATCATTTTCTCACTCATAGGCCTAACTCCTTCATGCAGCGCTGGTAGCTGTTTTCATCCAAATGGCCCGCATGCCAATGGATGGCGTCTTCCTCCATAAAGGAGATGCCTGCGCCTTTTTTGGTGTCGCAAATGATCACCCGGGGCTGGCCCGGCGCTGTTTCGGGCGCGCGGGCCAAATCGATGGCCTGGCGCAGGGCGGTCACGTCATGCCCATCCACCCGCTGCACATGCCAGCGGTAGGCCAGCCAGCGGGCCTGAAAGGGTTCCAGGTCCATCACCTGGGAGGTGGTGGAAGAGATGATGTATTTGTTGTAGTCCACCAGCGCCACCAAATTGTCCAATTTCAGCTGTGCGCAAAGCGCTGCGCCCTCCCAGGTTTGGCCTTCGGTGCATTCGCCGTCGCCCAAGAGCACATATGCCCGCCGGTTCGCCTGATGGGCACGTTTGGCCGCCCAGGCATAGCCCGCGCCGTTAGAAAGGCCCATGCCCAGCGAACCGGTGGTGGCCTCCACGCCAGGAAGTTCCAAGTTGCAATGCTCCTGCAAAAGACCGCCCGCACGGTTAAATTCATTCCACAACATGTCCCGCTGAAAGAAGCCGCGCCAGGCCATGGCCGCGTAGAGAGCCGCAGAGCAATGCCCCTTGGACATGACAAAGATATCCCGCAGGGGCCATTCCGGTTCTTCAGGGCGCAGGTTCAAATGATGGCCGTACAATACGGCAAGGATCTCCGCGCAGGATAACTCGCCGCCCACATGGCTGGACTTGGTGCCGGAATAATAGGTGATTTCGATAATGTCCCGGCGAAGCTGCAGGGCAAAGGCCCGCAAGTCCTCGTCCGTCATGGGCGTATGATAATGGCTGATCACAGGAAGCGAGCTTTGGTTATGGTAGGTCGGTCTTGGGTGCGCCAATCAAATCCTCTCCTTATTCACCCTGCCGCGTTACCGCCAGAGGGTTTTACGCGCGGCGGCGGCAATCCGCTCCGCGGTAGGAACATTCAGGGTTTCCAGCTTGCGGGAGTAGGGCATGGGGACCTGGGCGGGGCTTATGCGCTCAATGGGCGCGTCCAGGTAGCGGAACGCCTGATTTTGCAGCTCGTAGGCGATTTCACCGCCAAAGGAACAGAAGGGGACCGCCTCCTGCGCGATCACGCACCGGCCGGTTTTTTGCACGGAGGCAATGATGGTGGCCATGTCCAGCGGTACCAGGGTGCGCGGATCGATGACCTCGGCCTGGATGCCCTCGGCTTCCAAAAGCGTGGCCGCATCCAGCGCCCGCTGCACCATGTAGGCTGTGGCCACGATGGTCACATCCGAGCCGGAACGCCGCACATCCGCCACGCCGAAGGGCAGGGTGAAGTCCGGATCCTCCGGCACCTCGCCGCGCACCGCATAGAGCATTTTATGTTCACAAAAAACCACGGGGTTGTCGTCCCGAAGGGCGGTTTTCAAAAGCCCCTTGGCATCGGCTGGCGTGGCGGGGCAGGCTACCTTTAGCCCCGGGATTCCCGCGAACAGGCTCTCAAAGCATTGAGCGTGCTGTGCGCCATTGCCGCGCCCGCAGCCCTGCTGCACCCGAAGGGTATAGGGCACATGGACCTTCCCGTCCGACATATAATGAATTTTGGCCATTTGGTTCACTAGCTGATCCATGGCGCAGAGAATGAAATCCACGTACTGCATTTCCACCAGCGTATGGGTGCCCGTGATGGCGGCCCCAAGGCCAGCGCCCACAAAGGCGGCTTCCGAGATGGGCGTGGACAGAACCCGCCCGGGAAATTCCTCTGGAAGATCCAGCGAGCAACCGAATACGCCGCCAAATTTGGCGATGTCTTCCCCCATGAAAAACAGCTTGGGATTTCGACGCATCTCCTCGGCGATGGCGTCGCGAATGGCGATAGAATACTTGATTACAGCCATATTTTTTTCCTCACGCAAACAAATTGGACAAAAGCGCCGAATCCTCCGGATCGGGGCTGGACTGGGCAAAGGCTACGCTCTCTTCCACCCGCTGGTCGATCTTGCGGGCCATTTCCTCCAGTTCCGCGCCGGCAGCGTAGCCCTTTTCCAGGATGAATTGCTTAAGGCGCACAATGGGGCAGCGAGCTTTCCACTCGTCCACCTCTTCCCGGGTGCGGTATCCGCCATAGGAATAGGCATCGCCTGGCCAATGGCCGGACCAGCGGTAGGTTTTGGCTTCCAGCAGGGAGGGCCCACGGCCTTGGCGGGCATGGTCGATGCATTCCCGATAGGCTTTTTCCAGGGCGAAAACATCGTTGCCGTCTACCGTCAGGCCTGGCATCCCATAGCCGGCGGCGCGCAGGGCGATATCCTGCACCGAGCAGCTTTCCTGGGCGGTGGTGAACACCTCATACCCATTGTTCTCCACCACGAAGATGACCGGCAATTTCCACACCGCCGCCAGGTTCATGCTTTCGTGGGTGACCCCTTCATTGGAAGCGCCTTCCCCAAGGAAACAAAACACCACGCGGTCCGTATGGTTCACAAGTTTCAGCGTGATGCCCGCCCCGCAGGCAAGAGACGTGCCGCCGCCCACAATGCCGTTGGTTCCCAATAGGCCGTTGGAGGCGTCAAACATATGCATGGAGCCGCCCTTTCCGCCGGAAAGACCGGTGGCTTTTCCAAAGAGCTCGGCCATGACCCTGTTAATATCGCTGCCGCAAAGGATGGTGTGGCCTACGCCCCGATGGGTGCTGGTAAACAGGTCACCCTCCTGGCGGAGCAGCATCGCTACCGCGCCCACGGCTTCTTCCCCGATATACAGGTGCAGCGACCCCGTGACCAGGCCCTCTTTGTAAAGCTCGTCAGACCGTTCTTCAAAACGCCTGGAAAGCAGCATGTTTTGGTAAAGCGCTAGAATTTCTTTCTCGTTCATGGGTTCTCCTCCGCTTTGCGATCAATCCATCACAAGACCGCCGTTGATATCCAAAATTTCGCCAGTAATATAGCGGGCGCGGCGATTGGAGGCCAGAAACAGCACCCCGTAAGCAATATCGTCAGGTTGGCCCAGACCTAGAGGGACCGCCTTGACGATGTTTTCCTTGCCGCTGCCCCCTGCCCCGGGCAAATGGGCCTGCTGTTCGATCATGTTGGTATCAATGGGGCCGGGGCAGATTCCGTTCACACGCACATTGTCCTTGGCAAGCTGTACGGCAAAATGGAAGGTCAGGGAGTTGATGGCTCCCTTGGAGGCCACATAGGCAGGGGAGGGGTTCATTCCGCCGGTTTTGGCCGCCCCTGCCGAGATGTTCACGATGGCGCCGCTGTGCTGCTTGCGCATGATCATTCCGGCAAAACGGCTGCAAAAATAGGTGCCCCGGGTGTTGATGTTCATCACCAGGTCCCAACCCGCTTGCGCATGATCGGGGAATTTCTCAAAGGAAATAATACCCGCGCTGTTCACCAGCACGTCCAGGCGGCCAAAGCGCTGCTGAATGGTTTCAAAAACCCGCTGCACGGCTGCCTCATCGGAAATGTCAAGTTTCATAGGGGTCACGGCCAGACCTTCCGCCGTCAGTTTGTCCGCCATGGCTTGCAGGGCGGTTTCATTCACGTCCAGCGCGATGACCGTGGCCGATTCCCGCGCGAACATGGCCGCGCAGGCTTCCCCGATGCCCGCTGCCGCGCCAGTGATCGCCACAATTTGCCCCTGATATTCGCCCATGGATATCCCTCCTGATCGAAACGGCCGCGCAGCATCGCTTGACGCGATCCCGCACGACCGTTTGCTAAGCGATGGCGGTTACTTTTGCTGCATCCGCTTTTGGGTATAAAGCGCGTCCTTGTAGCGCACCGAGGTGCCCCAGGCCTTTTGCCGCTCAAAGAATACGCCGTTTTGCTCCTGCTTGGGCCAGAGGGTGAAAAGCACAAAGGGCTGGTCGCTCATGGTGTTGTCGATCCAATGGAACACATGGGGAGGAATCACGATGATATCTCCGTTTTTGACGGGCAGGCAATCCTCGTCCAGCCAAACGCTGGTGCCAGGGGCCGCCGAGACAATGTAGTACAATTCCGTATCATCATGGGCGCCCCCCTCGGTGCGGCAGTGGGGCTGAAGGGTGCCTTCATTGATGTTGATCACCTGCTGGCCGGCCATTTCATCCCCGGTGAGTATTTTGCTGGAATAGGTTTGATCGCAGACAAAGGATTCCACATTTTCTGCATTGACAAGTTTCCACGGCAGTTTGCTCATGATGGGTTCCTTCCTTTCTTGACCGTAGCGGGGGATACCCCCGCCAACCGTTAGGCTTCAAATTCAACCATGACCTTCACACGGCTGTCATTGCGGGCGGTGACGGCGGCAAAGGCCTCCTCCACACGGCTGAAGGGGAAGCGGTCCGTAATCATGGGAGAGAGATCGATATGCCCGTTGGAGAGCAGATCCAAAATCTTGGGTCCCATGTTGGGCGTGCCCGCAGCGCCCACAAGCGTGCAGTTGCGCACAATGAGCCGGTCCAGCTTCACGTTTTTGAGATCCTGCTCGTAAAAACCCGGGATGACTAGATAGCCGCTGGGACGCAGCAGCATCAGCACATCGTTAAAGATCGAGGGGTCGCCGGTGGTGTCCAGCACCACATCCACCCCCAAGCCATTGGTTTCGCGCATCACCACGTCGTACAGGTTTTCCTTCGTGGTGTTCACCAGGATGTCCGCGCCCAAGCGCTTGCCGATGGCCAATTTGGCATCCTTGCGCCCGGCAAGAATGGTTTTGCCCATGCCCATCCCCTTGGCGCAGGCCATACCGCCCATGCCGATGGGCCCAGTGCCCAGCACCAACAGATTGTTCCCAGGCCCCAGGGGCGCTCGGGTCAGCCCATACAGGCCAATGGCGGAGGGCTCGATCAGCGCGGCCTGATCCAGGGGGACGTTATCGGGGATCCGAAAAGCGGTCCGCTCCATCACCAGCATATATTCGGCAAAGCTCCCGGGCCAGCATTCCCCAATGGTGCCGATGGCGGCCCCATGGACACAATTGTTGTATTCGCCTTTGAGGCAGAATTCGCACTCGCCGCAAGAATATTGCGTATCGGAGATGATGTTGTCACCCACTTTGATGCGCCTGGTTTCGCTGCCCACTTCCACCACCGTGCCGGACCATTCGTGCCCAAGGCGCACGGGGTAAATGGGCTCCATGCCCTCGCCTAAGGTGAGGGAGCCTTTCATGATGGAAACGTCGGTGGCGCAGACGCCGGAATAGCGAACCTTTGCCAGCACCTGACGGGGTCCCACTACGGGCTTGGGCATGTCGACCACACGCAGTTCACCGGGTTGATAGGCCAACAATACTTTCATACTATTTGCTCCATTCCCAATCGATTATTTCTTAAAAGTCACGGGTGTAGCCGCAGATCCAGCCGCCGTCAATGGTGATGATGGCGCCTGTGGTGTACTTGGATTCCTCGCTGGCCAAAAATACCGTCATGCTGGCGATATCCTCCGGTTCGCCCGGCTTTCCCTGGGGGATGTGGGAGGTCAGCGCTTTGGCTCGTTCAGGGTCAGCATAGAAGAGCTTTTTGGTGCCTTCAAACAGGATGGAGCCAGGGGCGATCCCATTGACACGGATGTTTAGTTCCGCCAGTTCCAGGGCCATGGCCTTGGTCAGGTTGAACACGCCGGCCTTGGCGGCGGTGAAGGCGCATTGCAGCCGGAGGGGGGTAAGGCCCACGATGGAACCAATGTTGATGATATTGCCGCCCTCGCCCTGCTTTTGCATCTGCTTGATGGCGGGCTTGGAGCAGTAATAGACGCCGTTGAGATCGATGTTGATGATACGGGCCCACAGGTCGTCGTTGTATTCATGGATGGGTTTGCGATCCTCGACCCCGCCGTTGATGCCCGCGTTGTTTACCAGGCAATCCAAACGCCCATATAGCTCAACGGTTTTTTGGATCATTTCCTCCGCGCTCTTTTGATCGCTCACGTCCGTAATGACCGAAGAGCATTCGCCGCCTTCCGCGCGAATGGCGTCCACCACTTCGTTAAGGGTGGCGGCGGTACGGCCCGCTACCACCACCTTGGCGCCGTTTCCTGCAAATTGTTTTGCCATGGCGCTTCCAATCGCTCCGCCACCGCCGGTAATAATCACAACTTTTCCCTTCAGATCGTCCACTCTAACCATAACCAGTGCCTCCCATCAAACAGAATTGAAAATGGAATCAAGCGGGAACCTTGCGCTTTTGCTTATAGATGTCAAACAGCACGGCGCCTGCCATCAGCGCGCCCTGCACCGCGATGCGCATGCTTGTGGGCAACCCCAAGAAGATGATGGCGTTTTCCGCCGCGAAGACCAAGAGCACACCGATCAAGATGCCTACAGGAGATCCCTTGCCGCCGCTGAGGCTTACACCGCCCACCACGCAGGCGGCAATGGCGCGGAACTCCCAACCGTCGCCGTTCTCGGGAAGCCCCAGAGCATAATCCAGGGTCAGCATAATGCCGGCCACGCCCGAAAGGAAGGAGGAAATGACATAAGCCGCCATTCGCATCCGTTTGGTGTTGATGCCGGCCAGTACCGCTACCTCGCGGTTGTCGCCTGTGGCCAGCATTCTGCGGCCCCAGAGGGTCTTTTTGATGACCACAAAGGCGATGGTGAAAAGGATCAGCATGATCCAAAAGGGTGGCAGCATGCCCAGGAAATGTCGGTCAAACAGTGCGGTGTAGGGGAACCCGGGAACCTGATCCAGCGCAAACTGGTATCCCTTGATAAACAAGTACCGGGCGCCGCCGATGATGTACATCGTACCCATGGTGGCCACGAAATCCGGTACGCCGAAGTGTACCACCAAGAGGCCATTGACCAGGCCAATCACCACACAGCAAGCCAGGGAAAACAGAATGGCGCTTTCTCCCGACCAGCCGTAATCGCAGACAAAGGACGCGGTGATGATCCCGGCGAAGCCCGCCACACGGCCCGTGGAAATATCCACGTTGCCCGTCATGAGCGGGAAGGCCGCGCCCAGCGCGCACACGGCAATGAAGGGGATTTGGGTGAACATGGCGGAAAAGTTCTTGATGGTGAGGAAATCCGGCCGAATCAGCGTGGTCACGAAAATAATGGCCAATAGGGGAATGGTGACGCTGACTTCATCTGAACGCACAAAACGGCGGAGGAAGGATGCCTTGTTTTGCGCGGTACCTTGGCTATTTTGCATGAATACTCCTCCTTCCCATTATCTGGCGATACGCTTGGCTTCCATGCGCTTGCGTTGGATATCTATCAGTACGGCCAGCACCAGAATGGCGCCGATGAGCACCAGCTGCAGGTTGGTATCCACCTTCAAAAGCCGCAGGCAATTCCACAGGACGTGGAAGAGCAGCACCCCTAAGCCCACGCCATAGATGGAGCCCTGGCCGCCCGCCATGGAGATACCGCCGATAGCACAACAGATAATGGCGCGAAATTCGCGGCCGGAGCCATAGACAGAGGACGCGTTTAGTGTGGTGAGCACATCAAACAGACCGCTGACCGCAGCCAAGCCGCCCGCTAGCATGAACACCAATAGCTTGACGCGGTTCACGTTGATCCCCGCCATTTGCGCGGCTTCCTTGTTGCCGCCTACCGCTCGCAGCCGGTAGCCAAAGGTGGTTTTGCGCACCACAAAGTCTAACAGCACAATGAGGCCGATGAAAATGAAGAACAACCAAGACAGCCCCAAGGGCTTGGGCCGGGTAAACACCTTGGTCCCCAACGTTTCAATGGGGATGGGAAGGCCTTCGCTGAAGGTTACGGCCAGGCCGTTACAGATAAACTGGGTCGCCAGGGTGGTGATCCAGGCGCTGAGGCCGAGCTTGGTGACCATCAGGCCGTTGACCGCGCCCACCAGGACGCCAGTGCCCAGGGTAACCAGCAAAGTGGGGATCAACGGCCAGCCGAGCCTGTCGCAGACCATGCCGCCGACGATACCGGCCAGGCATCCGGACATACCTATGGACAGATCAATTTCACCTGCCATGAGCACCAGGGATTCCCCTAGGGCCGCCACGCCAATGAAGATGCTTCCCGTGAGAATGGTAGAGAAATATTTCCAAGTCAGCAGGCTTTCATTGAGGCTTGCCGTAACCGCCATAATGATGATGATGGGGATCAGGATGCCAATTTCCGGAGTCATGAACAGCCGAAAGGCCATATCACCACTTCGCCGTTTCATCTCCTGTGTCGCCTGTATGTTACTCACAGTGGTTCCCCCTTCAGCGCCTTACGCGATGGTTTTGAACGTTTTGACAGCGAGCTCCATGATGGCCGTCTCGCTGGCGTTTCCTTCCAGCTCGCCTGCCAAGCGCCCTTCCGCCATGACGACGAACCGATCCGACATGGCCATCAATTCGGGCAGCTCGGAGGAGATCATGATGATTGCCTTTCCTTGCTTAGCCATGTCATTGATATGCAAGTAAATTTCGTTTTTGGAGCCTACGTCGATGCCCTTGGTGGGTTCGTCTAGGATCATGATGGCTGGCTCGGCGTTCAAAGACCGGGCGATAACCACCTTTTGCTGATTGCCGCCCGACAGGGTGTTGACCATGGTTTTGATGGACGGCGCTTTGATCCGGAGCTGCTCATAGTAGGCTTTGGCGCGGCGCCTGAGCTTTGCGTTGCTCACGATGGAGGCGTTGCTCACTTCGCCCAGATTGGAAATGCACACATTGTCTTTGATGTCCCAAACGAAATTGAGGCCGAATTTTTTCCGGTCCTCACTCACCATGCCAATGCCCTTGCGCACGGCCTGGTCTGAAGAGTGGATGCGGACCTTTTTACCGTTAATGTAGATGGAGCCGGAACGAATGGGCAACATGCCGTACAGCGCCATGCAGACCTCGCTGCGCCCTGCGCCCACCAGGCCGGCCATGCCCAGCACCTCCCCTGCACGAACGGAGAAGGAGATATTTTCTACTAGGTTTTTGTGTGCGATATAGGGATGAGAGATGGTCAGGTTCTCTACCCGGAGAACCTCCTCTCCGATTTCCGCTTTTTCTTTCACATAGAGGCTCTTGAGCTCGCGGCCAATCATGTCATGAATGATCGTGCTGGTATCGTATTGCTGGTGCTCAAAAGTCGATATGTTCCGGCCGTCCCGCAGGATGGTGACCCGATCGGTAAGCTCCATGATTTCCGCCAGTTTGTGGGTTACGAAAATGATGCTGGTGCCTTTATCCTTCAGCTTGCGAACCACTTCGAAGAGCTGTTGCACATCTTTGGCGGATAGGGAGGTGGTGGGTTCGTCCAAGATCAGCACCTTCGGGTCCGTGGCCAAAGCGCGGGCAATCATCAGCATTTGTTGCTGCCCGATGGACAGCTTGCGCACATCTGCCCGAGGGTCCAGGTTGATGTGGTTTTTGGCCAATAAATCCGAGGTGGCCTGGTACATTTCACGGAAATTGACAAAGGGGACTTTGCCCCTGAGGGCTTTGCCCGCATTGGCGCGGGGCTTATGCAATTTTAGGTCCGCCATGTAAATATTTTCAGCAACGGAGCTGTATTTGAGCACGTTGATTTCCTGGGGCACATATCCGATCCCAAGGCGAATGGCATCATTGGGATTGGCGGGCTGGATTTCTTGCCCTTCGATTTTCAAAACACCCGAATAGGACCCATGTGGATAAATCCCGTTGAGCACTTTGAGCAGCGTGGATTTCCCAGCGCCGTTTTCGCCAATGAGGCCCAACACCTCGCCCTGGCGGACGTCGATGCATACGTTATCGTTAGCCACCACGCCCGGGAACTTTTTGGTGATGTTGATCGCTTCCAGTACATAGTTCATGATTTCATCTCACCTTACTTCTGTGCTCGCTTGGGCTTTTTGATAGAGGGGCGGGCGTGCCCTAAGGCTAAGGCAAGCCCGCACCCGCTCGGGTTGATGAATCGCGTTTGAGAAAATCTTGTGGATTACTTGAAGAACGTGGCGACCTGGGCAGCGATGTCCTTATGGAAAGCAATGCCGTTCTCGCCTTCGCCGTCCTTGGTGACGATGGGAGCAGTCAAATCGGTCCAGGCGGGCACTTCCTCGCCACGGAACACCTTATCCATGTATTCCATGGTCTTGTAGGCTTCCTGGTACAGGGGCTGAGCGACCAGCGCCAGCACCTTGCCGGATTCCAGAGCGTTCAGGTTGCCTTCGGTGGCGTCCATGCCGATGATGGCGATTTCGCCGTCAGCTTTGCCGGCCTTGGTGGCGGCATCGGACCAGGTGATGGGGGAGTTGCCGGTGGTGCCGAACGCGCCGATGATGTCGGGGTGGGCCTGGATGATGGCCAGGTTCACAGCGGTGGCGGAATCAACCACAGCGCCCTCAAGCTCGGTATCCAGGAGGGCGATGCCTTCCAGCTTCATGGTCTTGGCCAGTTCCGCCCAAGTGGCGCGGAAGCTATCGTTGGCAGCATTCTCGGTCACGTTGCGGGTGTTCTGGGTGATGGCGATGGAGCCGGTTTTGCCTTCCAGGGTCTTAGCCAGAAGCTCGGCAGACTGCTTGCCGTAAAGAACGGGATCGCAGGCCATGTTGAACTACAGGCCTTCGGGGAGGGAGCCGTCCTCGCCGCGGAGATTGAAGTGAGCCACGCCCACCACAGCGCCGCCGGCGCCCGCGTTGGCAATGCACTCAAAACCGGTGGAATCGCCGACCCACGCCATGACGCCCTTGCCGCCCTCGGCAACGAAGGAGTCAATCGCGGCGAACACTTCGGCATTGTCGGTACCCTCGGTGCCAATGACCTTCGCGTTGGTGTAGCCCAGCTCCTGGGCGGCCTTCAGGAAGCCCAGCTGCACAATGCGGTGCACGGGATGGTTATACACCATCATTGCGATGGACACAGGATAGTCCGCCGGATTGAACTCCGTGGCCAGAGCGGTCGCAGCCACGGTGAACAGCATCGCCAGAGTGAGAACGAAAGCCAGGATCTTCTTCATGATTTTTGCCTCCTCGTTTTTTATCTCCTTATACCCTGGACTGGCCAGGGGTATAATCATCCAAATGGCTACAGCAAAGAAGCGTAAGCGCTTACGCAACGAAAATAAAGAAAGAAGTTTCACTTCCATTGTGCATTGTCGTGAAAGTCATAGCCGTTGCGTAAACGCTTACGCATTGGGGGATATAAAAGTCGGTCAGTTCACATGTCAAACGATCAATTATGCTTGACCACATCATACAATGCCGACGACTCCCTGTCAAGGGGTTTTCCAGGGAATGGATTGTTTATTTTTTATCAAGAACGTTTTGGGCTCAGCCGGTATACGCTTCTCCTTGGCAAAGCAAGTGGAGCCGTACGGCTGGAGCTTCCGTGGCCATGGCGTCGATCAGCTCCTGGGGATCGCCGTGATGGAGGGGAAAGGTCCAAAAGTGACAGGGGATGAGTACCTTACTGCAGAGCATGGCCGCATAGCGGGCCGCCAAAGCGCCGTTAAGATTGCCAAAGGCTCCGTTGATGGGCAAAAGCGAGACATCCGGCTTGGCTTTTAGGGCGGCGGCAAGGCGGCGGGGCGTGAGGGCGGTATCCCCCGCGAAATAGACGGTTTCAAAGCCGAAATCCAAGAGAAAACCCAGCGCTTCCGGCGCTAGCTCGCCATGGTCGCAATCCACCGCCGTCAGGCGGCATTCGGGCAGAATTTGGGCTTCTTCTCCCTTGCCTAGCACCGTTACCCGGGCGCTGTCCAGCCCCATGTCGCTGATCTGGGCTGCCACCAGGCCGCTGGTATACACGCGGGTCTGACCGTTAGCCATCAGGGACGCGATGGAATCCGTGTCGAAATGGTCGCCGTGTTCGTGGGAGATCAACAGCACATCCGGACAGATTTCTTCGGCCCGGCAGGGGGGGGGCGAAAGGCGCTTGAAGCCTGGAGCCATCTCGGGAAAGAGGCGCTCCACAGTATCGGACAGATACGGATCAATGACCAGGGTATGGCCCTGGTGGGTTTTGAGCAGAAAGCCTGCCTGCCCTAACCAAAAGATGGCCACCTGCTGGGGGGGGACCTGCGCCTGTTTCACCGATTGCATCCATTCCATGGTTCGTTCCATCCTTTCTGATCTGCCGCCTTCGGGAAACAACCGACCGAAGAGGGCATTGTTGATGATCCGGGGGAATGATGATATACTGAGGGCGAAAACAAAAGCATTTCCGGAGGGATGAGCCACCGGTCATCTGGTAAGGAAGGGATCTACTTGAGCAAACGAGTCACAATTTACGATATTGCCGCAAAACTGGGGGTTTCCATCGCCACGGTGAACCGGGCGCTGACCAACAAACCCCGGGTGAGTGTGGAAACCAGGCAGCGCGTGCTGGCAACCGCCGAAGAGATGGGCTTTACCCCCAATGCCCTTGCGCGTTCCCTGTCACGGCAGCCCATTCGGTTGGCCGCGGTGGCGTTTACCAACTTTCCGCAATTTCACAACAGCTTTTTGGACGGTGTGCGCTCCGCGCTGGCGGAACTGCGGGATTTCAATGTACAGGTGGATTGCTTCAGTTATGATGACGGTTTGTCTAACTCTGAGCAGGGCACGGCCTTTTTGGTGGATACCTATTCCCACATCGCTGACGCCCATTACGATGGGGCGCTGGTTTGCGGAAAAACCACCGACCATACCCGCATCCTTAGTGAAAACGGCGTGATGGTTGCCACGGTGGTCAACGATACCGCCCCGTCCATGCGGAAGTTCTGCGTGAAATATAACGGGCGGGTGGCGGGCCGCGTGGCTGCCGAGCTGCTGTATCACTACGGGGACCAGGAACGGTGTGTGTACATTGCCTCGGGCGGAGAGCCGTTATACAGCATCCATACCGAAATGGTCAACGGGTTTCGGGAGCAGCTGGCGGTGACGCCGCTGCGCCTGGCGGGGGTATACAGCCATTACGACGATCCGCACCTGGCCTATGAGGAGACCCTGCGCGTTTTGGAGGAATGCCCGGACCTGGGAGGCATCTACGTAAACTCCTTCAATTCTATGGGCGTGATCAAGGCGGTGGTGGAGCGCTCTTTGGCGGGCAAGGTTTGCCTGATCACCTCTGATATCTATCCGGAATTGCGTCCTTATATTCGGGAGGGCGTGGTATCCGCCTCCCTCTTTCAAAATCAGTATCATCAAGGGAGAAAGGCGCTTCAATTGCTATACCACAGCATCGCCGATGGCATCAAAGTGCCCGATACCACCATGGTGGAGCCGAAAATCATTCTGCGCAGCAACCTGGAGTTGTTTTAACCCTGGGCGGACAGGAGCGTTTCCACCACCTGGCGCAGCGTGGCATCTTCTCCCACATTGCCGGGAAAAATCACATAGGGAATCCCGGGGAACTTGCTTTCCGGTCCGGTTTTCCACACCGGCACCCCTGGAGCGGCCTGCCCCAGCACAGTGGCCCGCCGCACCCGAAGGGCCAAAACGCCTACGTCGCTGGACGTGATGCCGCCCTTGGCCACGATGAAGCGCGGGCGAATGGTGAGCCGTGCCGCCACGTCGGTAAGGGCGGCGGAAATGCGCACGGAGATCAGCAGCTGGCGCTCGCTATCGGCTCCGTCTAGGTCCAGCCGGTCGCGGCGGGTATAGACCACCACGGTGCGGCCGTCCAGGATGCGGGCGTTGGCCTCCTGGGCCACGCGATCCACCTCGCCCTCCAAGCCGCCTTCCCGTAGCGCCAGGTGTTGGTCAAACTCAATAAAATCCATAGGGAGCGCGCTTTGGCGCAAGGCCTCCAATTGCCGGGTGGTTTTGGCCACATGGGAGCCGATGATTACCAATCCGCCGTGGGATTCCCCTGGAGCGACCAGCTCTTCGGGGGTCAAAAGCGCTTTATCGGGTATGCCGCTAAGCGCCTTTGGAAGTGCCGCAGCGCTGCGAAAGAGGTATTCCCCGCCACGGGAAAGGGCGCGGCACAGGGCTACGCAAAAGGATTCCACATCTACGGTGTCGGTCGCGTTCACGATGATTTTGCCAAAGCCCTTGGCCTGGAGCATGCGCTCCGCTAGCCGGTCCCAGTCCATGGCGCGCAATTCCGCCAGGGGAAGATAGACCATGTCCTGCGCGCGGTGCTTGCCTGCGGTTTTTTCTTCGCACCACAGGCCCAGATGAGACGCGTGATAGCCAAAGGTGCGATCCTTGGCAAATTCCGTTTGTCCTGCGGGAGTCAGCTGCCCGCCCTCCCGCACATAGTGGACATTGCCCAGCGTAAACCGGCCGCCTTCCTGAAAAAAAGGAACGATCACCTCGCCCTGGTAGCGCTTGCCCGTCTCTGCTTCCAGCACCCGGCGCAGGGTTTCGGTCTCCAGGGGATAGTGCCCCCTGAGCGTGGAATCGCTCCGGCTTAACAAAAGGAAATCCTTGCCCGTTTTCCGTGAGGCCAGGGCAATGTTCACGGCGATCTGTTCATGGACGCGTTGTGTTTGTTCTTCGGTGAAAGCCCGGGAGTTGGTCAGGAGAAAAAACAGGGGCGATTCTTCCAAAAAACCGGAAAGAATCGTTTCCTCGTCCCAGGCGGTATAGACGGACACGTTGTGTACGGTTTGGGTACCTGTGGGGTCGTCGTCCAGGACTATGATTTTTCGGTTCAGGCGGGCAAGCTCTTGGGCAAGCCCATGGCAGACCGCCCCGCGATCCGTGGGAGGAAGATGCTCTAAAGCGTCCAGACTCAAGGCTTTTGCCACGTCCGTTATCATTGTTACGCCCTGCCATTTCATATTTTTACCGAGAATATCATATTTTTTGCTCGTTGACAAGCAACAAAAAAAGCGATAAAATGAAATTACAAGAAAGCGTAACCGCTTACGCGCTTTGAGACAAGGGAAAATGCAATGATCGCAAATGCTTCTGGAATCCAGATGTGACGGGCATATGACCTTTTCGTACCCTTAGAAAAGATGCTCCACCATAGCGTCGCCGCCGGACGCCGCCACGCGTCCGGCATACCGATGGAATATCGCCTGCCGCAGCATGCGGGTGCGGCAGCCAACGGGGGAACAAGTATGGAAAAGTACCGGTTGGGCGTAGACATTGGGGGGACCAAGGTAGGGTTGGGGCTGCTGACGGAGGAGGGCAAGCTCCTTCGTCGAGACGTGATCCAAACGCCGGCTTACACGGCGGGGGCCGAGGCCTTTGCAAACGCGCTGTGCGGCCCGCTTTGTTCGTTTTTGGAGCGCGCCGGCATGGGCTGGCGGGATCTGGACGGTTTTGGGGTGGGCATTCCTGGCACGGCGGACTGCAGGCGCGGAGTGGCGCGGTATTGCCCCAATCTGTTTGGGGCGGCTGAACTTCCACTGGCCGATCTGCTGGAGGCGCGCTTGGGCGTGCGTCCCCATCTGGTGCAGGACAGCTGGGCCGCCGCTTATGCCGAGTTTGTTTTTGGAAGGCAGCGCACGACCCCCAACATGCTGTGCGTGACCGTGGGCACGGGTATCGGGTGCGGGGTCATCCTCAACGGGCGGGTGTTTGGCGGAGCCTTGGGCACGGCGGGGGAATTGGGCCATGTACCCATCGTGTTTGACGGGCGGCCCTGCGCTTGCGGGCGGCGGGGTTGCTTGGAGCGTTATGTAAGCGGAACGGCCATCCTGGCCCAAGCCATGGAAGCCTTTCCCCAAAAGCTGGCCGGATTGCCCCCCAAAGCGGAGTCGGTGTTTTCCCTGGCCTATGAGGGGGACGCTGACGCGTTGGCGCTGATTGCGCAATGCGCGGATAAGCTCGCCTATGGATTGGCCTTGGCCATTGACCTGTTGGCGGTGGATACGGTGATTCTCTCCGGCGGGGTATCCGCGCATAAGGAGCTGCTCATCGATCCCCTGGAGAAAAGGATTCGCGGATACGCCTATCCGCCTTGGGCCGACAGCCAACGGCTGCAAGTGCTTCCCGCGGCCTTGGGCGCGGACGCGCCGCTGGTGGGAGCGGCATTCCTGACCCCGGATCAGATCTGGTGAGGGAAGGGATGGCATAGATCGCAAGGGGCTTATGAGGGGCGAAGCCCTGGCAGGGGCTGGAATGGTTTATTATAAACCATGGCCAAATCCCTTGCGCCCTTCTCACAACGATGATAAGATGTGGCCATCAAGGCTACTGAGCTGGAGGTGTACCAATGGATTATCGAGCGGAAAGTCTGCGCAAACACTATGAGTGGAAAGGCAAAATGGAGGTTGTGACCCGGGTACCGGTACAATCGAAGGATGACTTGTCCCTGGCCTATACCCCTGGCGTGGCTGAACCTTGCCTGGAGATTCAAAAGGATGTTTTCAAAAGCTATGAATTAACGCGCCGATGGAATACCGTGGCCGTGGTGACGGACGGAACGGCGGTGCTGGGGCTGGGCGACATCGGCCCCGAGGCGGGCATGCCCGTCATGGAAGGAAAGTGCGTGCTGTTTAAGGCCTTCGGCGATGTGGACGCCATTCCCCTTTGCGTGAAGTCCAAGAGCGTTGAGGATATTGTGCGCACCGTATACCTCATCAGCGGAAGCCTGGGGGGCGTGAACCTGGAGGATATCTCCGCGCCCCGTTGCTTTGAGATTGAAGCGAAGCTGAAAGAGCTTTGTGATATTCCCATTTTTCACGACGATCAGCACGGTACCGCCGTGGTGACGGCCGCCGCCATGATCAACGCCATGAAGCTGACCGGCCGCGATATTGCCCAGCAGGAATGCGTGATCGCGGGCGCGGGGGCGGCGGGTGTGGCTTGTACAAAATTGCTCATGAGCATGGGGCTCAAAAACGTGATTCTCTGCGACCGCCAGGGCGCGATTTGGGAAGGCAGGGACGGCCTGAACCCCGCCAAGGAAGAGATGGCCAAAATCTCCAACCGCCGGATGAAAAAGGGCAGCCTTGCCGATGTGCTCAAGGATGCGGATGTGTTCATCGGCGTATCCGAACCGGGGATCGTAACCCAGGACATGATTCGCACCATGCATAAGGATCCCATCATTTTTGCCATGAGCAATCCTACTCCCGAAATCATGCCGGACCTGGCACTGGAGGCAGGCGCTTTTGTGGTGGGTACGGGGCGGTCCGATTTTGCCAATCAGATCAACAACGTGCTGGCTTTCCCCGGGATTTTCCGCGGAACGTTGGATGTGCGCGCCAGCGATATCAATGATGAGATGAAAATTGCGGCGGCTTATGCGATTGCAGGACTCATTGACGAAAAAGAACTGAAACCGGAATACGTGATTCCCGCGCCCTTTGATTCGCGCGTTCGGGATGCGGTGGCCAAAGCGGTGGCGGAGGCGGCCCGAAAAAGCGGCGTAGCCCGTATTTGATTCCGGCGGACCGGAGCGTTCCCTGGCGGAGCGCTTCGGTTCGCGCCCATTGGATGGTTGCCGGCAGGGGGAAGCGAATCCTCTTGCTCTATTTTGTGATCCTTCCATTTTTCAGAGTGAGGAGTGACGCCCATGGAAGCCAAGGAAATGATCCAGGAATTGGTGGTTCGCAGCCGAAAGGCGCAGGCGGTATTGGAAGGTTATTCCCAGCGGCAGCTGGATGCGGTTGTGCGCGCCATGGCCAAGGTGGTTTACGACAATGCGGAACCGCTGGCGAAAATGGCAGCGGAAGAAACCCGCATGGGCGTCTACGAGCATAAGATCGCCAAAAACAAGGGCAAGAGTCGCATTCTCTGGAATGGGCTGAAGGGAAAGACCACGGTGGGGGTGCTGCGAGAAATTCCGGAGGAAGGGCTGGTGGAGATTGCCAAGCCCATGGGCGTGGTCTGCGCGGTGCTTCCCTGCACCAACCCCATCGTGACCCCCATGTGCAACGCCATGTTTGCCCTCAAATCCGGAAATTCCATCATCGTAGCGCCGCACCCCAGAGCGGTTCAGTGCACAGCTCGCATCAAGGAGCTCTTTGATGCGGAGTTTGAAAAGCTGGGATGCCCCAAGGACGTGTTTTTGGTGCTGGAGGAGTCCTCTGTGGAAAAGACCCAGCTATTGATGAGCGCCTGCGACATCGTGGTGGCCACCGGCGGCGGCGCCATGGTCAAAAGCGCCTATTCCTCGGGCAAGCCCAGCTATGGCGTGGGGCCTGGCAACGTGCAGGGCCTTTATGATACGGATATCGACATCGGGGCGGCCGTTCCCAAAGCCGTGGCCTCCCGCATTTTTGACAACGGCATCATTTGTTCTGGCGACCAAACCATCATCGCGCCCCGCTCCACCTATAAGGCGATCATGGCGGAGTTTGTGAAAAACGGGGCGTACTATACCGAGGATCCGGCCGAGGTGGAGTTGTGGCGAAAGGCCGTGTTCCCCGACGGGGTCATGAACAAGCATTTGGTGGGCCAGGGCGTGGAAAAGCTGGCCGCCGCCGCCAATGTGAAGGTGCCGGAGGGGACGAAGCTGATCATTGTGAAGGCTGCGGAGGCGGGGAAGCAGGATGTGCTCAGCAAGGAAAAAATGTGCCCCTTTATGAGCGCTTACGCATACGACACCTGGGAAGAAGGGGTGGAGATCGCCCGTAAGAACCTTTTGTGCGAAGGCGCGGGGCACTCGGTTTCCATCCAGTCCCATAACCGTGAGCACCTGGTGTACGCGGGGCTGCACCTGCCCGTATCCCGGGTGCTGGTGAACCAAAGCTGTGCCACCATGAACGGAGGCGCCTTCGCCAACGGCCTCAGCCCCACCACCACGTTGGGCTGCGGCAGCTGGGGCAACAACTCCATCAGCGAGAATCTCTCCTACAAACATTTTTATAACACCCAGCGCATTGCTTTTGAAAAGCCGGATTGGCGGCAGCCCTCGGACGAGGAGATTTGGGGAGAGTAAGAGAATCGCCTTGGCAAAAAGGAGGGATGAGCCTTGAAACTTTTGGAATATCAGGCGCAGGAGCTGTTTGAAAAGCATGGGTTGCCAGTGAAAAAGGGCTGTGTGGTAGACGAATCCGCCACCCTTCCAGCGAAAATCAAAGCCGCGGGGCTGCAATATCCGGTGGTGATCAAGGCCCAGGTCCAGATTGGCGGGCGGGGCAAGGCCGGAGGGATTCAATTTGCCCAGAACGAGGCCGAAGCCATCGCCCAAGCGAAGGAGCTCCTATTTAAAGACATTCGCGGATTGATCGCCAAAGAGCTCTTGATTGTGGAAAAAGCGCAGGTGAGACGGGAGTGGTACCTGTCCATCCTGCTGGATCGCGGGGCCAAATCGCCGCTGATCATCTTCTCCCCCAAGGGCGGCATGGACATTGAAGAAACCGCCAAAACCCATCCCGAGGCCATTGGGCGGGTGATTGTCAACCCCTTTGTGGGGGTACAGGACTATCACATCGATTACCTGCTGGACGTGACCGGCGCGGACCACAGTTGCCGTAAGGCCTTTGGGGAGATCGTGCGCAAGCTCTACCGGCTCTTTTTGGAAGGCAACGCGCTGCTGGTGGAAATCAATCCCCTGGCCACCGACGAGGCGGGGAACCTCATCGCGTTGGACGGAAAGATCGACGTGGATGATTCCGCGCTTTATAAACTTCCGGCTGTGGAGGCCTACCGCGATCACTTGCAAGAGGAGGCTTTGGTGCTGGAAGCGCGAAAATTCAACTTTCTGTATATCCCTGTGGAGGCGGAAGGGGATATTGCGGTCATGAGCAACGGATCCGGTCTTTTGATGAGCTGTATCGACCTGCTGGCCAAGAAAGGGCTGCCGGTGGCCGCCGCGCTGGATTTGGGCGGCGGAGCGACCGCGGAGCGCATCAAAGAGGCGGTTCGCATTCTTTTGAGCACAGGGCGTGTTCATACGCTGCTCATCAGCATTTTCGGCGGCATCACCCGTTGCGACGAGGTGGTGGAGGGCGTTCGGCTGGCCTTGGGGGAGCAAAAGGAGAAAAAAACAGTGGTCATCCGCATGGAGGGGACCAACAAAGAAAAGGCCATGGAGATCGTACAGAGTGTTGCCGACCAGGTGACCACTGCCCAAAGTATCCCGGACGCCGTGGAAATCTTGGCTGGGAAGCGCGAAGGATGGTGAAAGCATGAGTATCTTGATTGATCGGGACACCCGCTTGATCGTGCAGGGCATCACGGGGCGTGAGGGAACCTTTCATACCGAGCAGATGCTGGCCTACGGCGTCAACGTGGTGGCGGGAGTCACCCCTGGAAAAGGCGGGCAGGAGGTGCTGGGCGTTCCGGTTTTCAACACCGTAAAGGAAGCCATGGAAGCCAAGAATGCCAACGCCACTGTCATTTTTGTGCCGGCAAAGTTCACGGCGGCAGGCGTGTACGAGGCCTGTGACGCGGGGGTTCCGCTCATTGTGACCATCGCCGAGCATGTGCCCGTCCATGACATGATGTTTTGTTACGCCATCGCCCGCCAAAAAGGGCTGCGGCTGTTTGGCCCCAATTCCTTTGGCATCATCTCTCCGGGAAAATCCAAGGCGGGCTTCATGGCCCACAGGATTTTCACAGAGGGCGGCGTGGGGTTGATGACCCGAAGCGCCACCAACGGCTATGAAACCGCCTTTCGGCTGACGGAGCTGGGCATCGGCATTTCCACAGCCGTGGGCGTGGGCGGGGATATGATCCCGGGCTCCACCTTCATCGACCTGCTGCCTGATTTTGAGGCGGATCCGGAAACCAAGGCCATCGTGATGATCGGCGAAATCGGCGGCGGCGAGGAAGAGGCGGCGGCGGAGTATATCAAAGCACGGGTCCAAAAACCCGTGGTGGCGTTTATCGCGGGAAAAAATGCGCCCAAGGGAAAATCCATGGGGCATGCGGGCGCGATTGTGGCGGCGGACGGAACGGGAAGCGCCCAGAACAAGGAGGCCGCCTTGCGAGCCGCAGGCGCGCATATCGCCGAGAGCACCTTTCAGATCGGAGACATCCTGCGGGACATGGGCATCCGGTGAGGGCCGGGCGGAAGCACTCAGGCGTCGGGTTCCTGGTACTCGCAAAGCACCGTGTGGGCGCGGATGAGGTGCTCCCGCATCCGGTCTGCGGCCAGCTCGGCGTCGCCGGCGGCAATGGCCTGGCAGATGGCATAATGATCCTGTACGGTTTGCTCCCGTTGCTCGGGCACGCGCAGCGTGGCCAGGCGGGTATCCGAAAGCAGATCCGAGCACATTTCATTGATCAGTTGCATGGCGCTGTTCTGGGCCAGCTCAGCGATATAGCTGTGAAAGCGGTTGTCGGCGGTAAGACCGGTTTTTCCGTCGCGGATGCTCCGGTCAAAATGCTCGGCATAGGTGCGAAGCCTCTCGGCAGCCGCAGGGGTGATGTGGCGGGCGGCGTCCCGGGCCATTTCCACTTCTAGCAGCTTGCGCACCCCCAGCAAATCGGACAGGAGATGCCCATCTGCGCTCAGCGTTTCGCTGACGAAGCCCAGGAGATTGCCAAAGGTGACGTCGCACACGATGGTGCCGCCATCGGCGCACTGCATGAGCACGCCCTTGCCTTCCAATTGGGCAATGGCCTCGCGGATAGCGGTGCGGCTCACGCTCAGTTGCTCGGCAAGCTCTCTCTCGGCGGGCAGGCGGTCCCCCGCGTTCCATTCGCCGGACAGGATGAGGGTGAGGATCTGCTTGGAAATTTTTTCGTGGAGCTTGGTTTTCTTCAGTGGTATCAGCATGGCAAAACCTCGTTGGGCTTTTTGGTGATCATACCATAAAGCGTGCAGGTGTTCAATGAGGGTTAGAAACGGGCGGCAAACCCCTTAGGAAATACGGGAGGAATGATGGCAGTGGATCAAAAGCGGGCGTTGTGGATTTACACAACCATGAACAGAATCCGGAAGTTTGAGGAAAAAGCCGTGCAGCTGTTTGAAAGCAACAAGCTGCGCGGTTCCGTGCACCTTTACATTGGCGAGGAGGCCATCGCGGCCACCGTGTGCTCTTCTATGAGCGACCTGGATTACATCACCAGCACCCATCGCGGCCACGGCCACGCCATTGCCAAAGGCGCGGCGCTGGACCGCGCCCTGGCGGAGTTGATGGGCAAAGCCACGGGATATTGCAAGGGGCGTGGCGGCTCCATGCATATCGCGGATTTGGAAAAGGGCAATCTGGGCGCAAACGCCATTGTGGGCGGCGGGATTCCCATTGCGGTGGGCGGCGCTTTGGCCCAAAAGATGAAGGGACAAAAGAACTTTACCGTCAGCTTTTTTGGGGACGGGGGCTCGAACCAAGGCACGGCCCATGAATCCATGAACCTTGCCTCCCTGTGGAAGCTGCCCATCATTTTCATTTGTGAAAACAACGGCTTTGGCATCTCGGTACCCACTTGGCAGTCCACCAGTGTCAAAGACATTGCCGTGCGCGCGGCGGGCTATGACATGCCTGGGGAAACCGTGGACGGAAACGATGTGATGGCCATTGACGCGGCTATGGCCCGGGCCAAGGAACGGGCCGTAAGCGGCCAAGGCCCCACCCTGATCGAGTGTAAGACCTACCGCTGGAAGGGCCACTGGACGGGGGATCCCGAGCCCTACCGCACCCGGGAAGAGGTGGCGGCCTGGATGGAACGCTGCCCCATCAAGCAGTTTCGCGCCCATTTGCTCAAAAGCGGCCTGGCTACGGAAAAAGAGCTGGACAAGATCGAAGCGGCGGCTGCATTGGAAATGGAAAAGGCCACGGAGTTCGCGCTGGAAAGTCCGGAGCCGGATCCCGCCCATGTCATGGACGATGTCTTTTTTGTAGGGTAAGGGGGGAGAACCACAATGAGTGTAAAGACTTATGCCGTCGCCATCCGCGACACCATTGCCCAGGAAATGCGCCGCGATGAGAACGTGTTTATCATGGGCGAGGATATCGAAGTATTGGGTGGTATTTTTGGATGTACAAGGGACCTGGCCAAGGAATTTGGCACCGAACGCGTTCGCAATACGCCGATTTCGGAAGCTACGTTTGTGGGTGCGGGCGTAGGCGCGGCTTCCGCAGGCATGCGGCCCATCGTGGAGCTCATGTACATGGATTTCACCTATGTGGCCATGGATCAGATTCTCAATCAAGCGGCGAAAATCCGCTATATGTTTGGCGGAAAGGCAAAAGTACCGCTGGTCATCCGCGGCCAGCAGGGCATCGGGCGGGGCAACGCGGGGCAGCACAGCCAGAGCGTGGAATCTCTGTTTATGCATATTCCAGGCATCAAGGTGGCGTGCCCCTCCACGCCGGCGGAGGCGGCCGGCCTTTTGCGCACCGCCATCCGCGACGATAATCCGGTGATGTTCTTTGAACATAAGGCGCTATACGCCACAAAGGGCGAGGTGCCGGATGATCCGGAGTTCGCCATTCCCTTTGGGCAGGCGGCCGTGAAGCGGGAGGGGGCGGACGTGACCCTTGTGGCCAACCTGCTGTATGTTTCCAAAGCGCTGGAAGCTGCGGAAATCCTGGAAAAGGAAGGCATTCATGCCGAGGTGATCGATATTCGCACGCTGGTGCCACTGGACATGGATACCATCGTGAAGAGCGTGCAAAAAACCGGCCGCATCATCACGGTGCATGAGGCCCACCACGACGGGGGCTGGGGGGCGGAGGTGGCCGCCCAGGTGACGGAGAAAGCCTTCCGCTATCTGGACGGGCCGCCCATTCGCCTGGGTGCGAAGATGTGCACCCTTCCTTTCAACCTGGGGCTGGAAAACGCGGTTGTGCCGCAGGTGAGCGAGATCGTAGCGGCTGCCAAGCGGTCGTTGTATAGGTAAGGAGGCGCAACCGATGGCGGAGAGAGTTATCATGCCCAAGCAAGGGCTTCAAATGACGGAAGGCACCATCACCCAGTGGCTTGTGAAGGAGGGTGGGGATTGCGTCAGCGGGCAACCGCTTTTTGAGATGGAGACGGATAAGCTGGTGATCACCATCGACGCCAACGTGACGGGCAAGCTGCTGAAAATCATTGCCCCCGAGGGAACCACTGTCCCCATTACCGAAACCATTGCCGTGATTGGGAGCGAAGGGGAGGATATTTCCGCCCTGCTAAGCATTGCCACAGCGGCAGCAAATCCCGAGCCGCCCCAAGCGGCGTCGGCGGCCGCGCGCCAGGCGGCGCCAGCAGAGGCCCATAGCGCCAAAGCCGGCGGACCGGTGTACGCAACGCCGAGGGCCAAATGGCGGGCGGAGGAAAAGGGCGTTTCCGTGGAGCAAGTGGCGGGGACAGGGCCGGAGGGCTTGGTGGTGGAACGGGACGTGCTGGCCTACACGCCGGTACGAGCCACCCCGCTGGCCAAGGCAGTCGCCCGGGAAGAAAAAGTCAATCTGGAAGACGTAACGGGCAGCGGCGTTCATGGGAAAATCACCCGAGCGGATGTGGAGGCGTTGGTTGCCGCCCGCAAGAGCGGGTACGAACGCAGCGCCACGTTGGTTCCTTACGACGGCAAGCGCAAGATGATCGGCGACAAGATGCAGGCCTCCCTTCGCAATCACGCCCAGCTTTCCCACCAGATCAAGGTGGACATGACCCGGGCAGCGGAGCTTCGGGAGAGCTTCAAGGCAAACGGCCAAAAGGTTTCCTACAACGATATCGTTTTGTTTGCCACCGCCCGTGCACTGGTGGATTTCCCCATGATGAACGCCGAGCTGACAGAGGAGGGGATCCTTCTCAAGGAGGCCGTGCACTTGGGGATGGCGGTGGATATACCCTCGGGGTTGATCGTTCCGGTGATTCGGGATGCGGACTTGCTTCGCCTGCCCGAATTGAGCGCCTGCGCCGCTGAACTGGCGCAAAAGGCCAAAAGCGGCCAGCTAAAGCCTGCCGAGTACACGGGCGGCAGCTTTACGGTATCAAACCTCGGCATGTTTGGGCTGGAGAGCTTCGTGCCGATCCTCAACACGCCGGAAACGGGCATTTTAGGCGTGGGACAAATCCAAAAGCAACCCGTTGTGGTGGAAGATGAAATCGTCATCCGGCCCATGGTGTGCCTGACGTTGACCTATGATCACCGTGTGATGGATGGCGCTCCGGCGGCCCAGTTCCTGGCCAGGGTGAAACAGTATTTGGAAAATCCCTGCCTGTTGTTGTGAGATGGCGGCCAAAGGAGACGGGAAATAAGCGGACCGCCCAATGCAAGCCGATGGTCCCAATACCAAGGGGGAGGGTTGATAGATGGATTTATTTGATGTGGCCGTGCTGGGCGGGGGTCCTGGGGGCTATGTGGCCGCCATCCGCGCGGCGCAGTTGGGCAAAACCGTTGCGCTCATTGAAAAGCGCGAGTTGGGCGGCACATGCCTAAACCGCGGCTGTATCCCTACCAAGGCGCTTTTGCACAGCGCGGAGCTGTATGAAGAAATGAAGGAAGCCTCCAAGCTGGGGATCGTGGCCCGGGAGCTTTCCTTTGATTACGCGAAGATCGCCGCCCGCAGAGACGCCGTCGTCAAAAAGCTCCGCCTGGGCGTGGCGGGGCTGATGAAAGCCAATCGCATCACCGTATTTTCCGCTGAAGGGCGACTGAGCGATCCGCATACCATCGTGACCGAACAGGAGACCCTCCGCGCGGATCAGGTGATTTTGGCCATGGGCTCCTGTCCGGCGGCGCTGCCCATTCCAGGAATCGAATCGGCCTTGAATTCTGACGATGTGCTGGCCATGGACACGCTCCCCGCAAGCCTGGTGATCATTGGCGCGGGGGTGATTGGCGTGGAGTTTGCGACGCTTTTTTCCGCCCTGGGCGTGAAGGTGGCGCTGGTGGAAATGGCCAGCCAAATTCTGCCGGGAACGGACGAGGAAATCGCCGCCTTGATGCGCAAACGGCTGGAAAAGAAAAAGGTGACCATTCATACGGACGCCAAGGTGCTGGAAGTGAAAGACGGCAAGGAGTGCGTGTTTGAAGCGGCGGGCAAGCAGCAGCGCGAGGCGGGGGAGAAGGTCATCGTGGCCGTGGGTCGAAAGCCAGCCACGGAAGGCTTAGGGTTGGAAGCCCTTGGCATATCCCTGGAACGGGGCTTTGTGACAGTGGATGAGGAGATGCGCACCAGCATCCCCGGGGTGTTCGCCATTGGCGACATTACGGGGAAAATGCAACTGGCCCATGTGGCCAGCGCCCAGGGGTGCGTGGCCGCAGAAAACGCTTGCGGCGGGTATCGAAAAATGCGCTATGACATTGTGCCCTCCTGCATCTATACCAGCCCTGAGATCGCCAGCGTGGGCTTGACCCAGGCGCAGGCCCTGGGCCTGGGCAAGGATGTGAAGATCGGGTCCTTCCCTGTGGCGGCCAATGGCCGCAGTTCCATCATGAACGTCAGCGAAGGGGTGGCCAAGATCGTCACCGATGCCCGAACGGGAGAGATTTTGGGGGCGCAGATCATGGCGCCCCGGGCCACCGATATGATTGCGGAAATCGCCGCGGTGATGCGCGCCGAAGGCACGGTGGAGGAACTGGCCGATACCATTCATCCGCATCCCACCGTTAGTGAAATCCTGATGGAAGCGGCCCACGACGTGCACCATCAATGCTGCCATAAGATATAGGAGCAACCCTATGCAAGTAACATTAGCCTATGCCAAGGGAGAACAGGAAGTAACGGTTCAGGAGGAGCAGGTGCTGCGGGTGCTGGCCCCTAACCCTGTGGACATTACGGGTCCCCGGGGGGAGGAAGCCGTGCGGAAGGCCCTGGCGAGTCCCATCGGAACCAAGCCCCTGGGGGAGATCCTGCGCCCGGGAGAGAGCGTTGTGATCGTCACCAGCGATGTGACCCGCCCTTTTCCCGCGTATCAGGTGCTGCCATCGTTGCTTAAGGAGTTGGCGGCAGCGGGGATCGCCATGGACGATGTGCTCATTGTGTTTGCGTTGGGCTCCCATCGCAAGCACAGTGAGGCGGAAATGCGCCAGCTCGTGGGAGATAAGGTCTTTGAACGAGTGCGCTGCGTGGACCATGATCCGGCGGACTGCGTCCGCATGGGCGTTTCTTCCTATGGAACGCCCTACGATGTATTCCGGCCCGTGGCGGAGGCCAAACGTCGAATTTGCTTGGGAAACATTGAATACCACTATTTTGCCGGTTATTCCGGCGGGGCGAAGGCCATTATGCCTGGCGTGTGCCAGCGGGAGGCGATCCAATCCAACCATTCCATGATGGTGCGGGAGGAAGCCCATGCCGGACGGCTGGAGGGGAACCCCGTGCGGGCGGACATTGACGAGGTGCTTCGCTATTGCCCCGTGGATTTTATTGTGAACGTGGTGCTGGATGAGCACAAGGAGATCCTGTACGCGGTCAGCGGCGATCCTGTGTTGGCCCATCGGGAGGGTTGCGCCTTTCTGGATCGGCTTTACAAAACCCCTATACCGGCCAGGGCGGATATCGTGCTGGTGTCCCCAGGGGGGTACCCCAAGGACATCAACCTTTACCAGGCCCAAAAGGCGCTGGATAACGCCAAGCACGCCGTGCGTGACGGCGGGGTGATCGTGCTATGCGCCTCTTGCGCCGAAGGGCTGGGGGAAAAGGTGTTTGAGCGGTGGATGACCACCGCGCCCGATACCCGACACCTGACCCTAGAGATCCAGCGAAATTTCGAGCTTGGGGGGCATAAGGCGGCGGCCATCGCCATGGTGATGGAACGGTGCCAGGTGTTTTTGGTCAGCGATTTGCCGGAGGAGTTTGTGTCTCAAATCTTTTTCAAGCCTTATCCATCGCTGGAAGCGGCGTATCAGGCGGCGCAGCAACAATTGGGGGAGAATGCGAGCGTCATCGTGATGCCTTACGGCGGTTCCACCTTGCCCCAGGTTCGGGAATAACGCGCAAGGCAAAACCAGGGATTTTTGTCCGCTTGCGGGCGGGGCTGTCATGATCCGAGGAGGTGGGGATGATGAAGATCGGCGTTGAGATTGGCGCCACAAAATTGCAAGTGATCGTAACGGATGCCCAGGGAAACATCCATCAAACCCTTCGCCATGGGGTGGAGCGGGGCGAGGACGCCCAGGACATTCTCCAGTGGACGGCGCAGGCCATTGGCGCCCTTCGGGAGAAAAGCCCAAAACCCTTGGAGGGCATTGGGGTAGGATTTGGCGGGATTATTTCCCGCAGTTCCGGAGCCACACAGTTTTCCGTGCAGGTGAAAGGCTGGGAGCATTTCCCGTTGCGGGACTATTATCAGGCTACCTTCGGGCTTCCCTGCGTGGTGGAAAACGATACCGTATGCGGCGGCCTAGCCGAGTTTAAGCTGGGGAGCGGCAAAGGTACGAAAGGGTTCTTTTACACCAACATCGGCAGCGGCATCGGCGGTGCGCTTTTTGCGCAAGGACAGCTGCTTAAAGGGCAAGATTTGGGCTGCGCCTACTTTGGGCATACCTGGGTACCCTCCTGGGAATCGGCCAACGAACCCGAGAAAGTGGAAAATCTTTGTTCCGGCTTTGCCATTGAACGCAGACTCAACCGGCCAGGGTATGTACCCGTGTCTTCCGCTCTTTTACGGCTGAGCGGTGGAGGCAACCTTACCTGCAGGCACCTGGGGCAGGCTGCCCTGGAGGGGGATGCCTTTGCCCTGACGGAGATTGACCGAGTGGCCCGCAGCTTTGGCATCGGACTGGCCAACGTGCTCACGCTTTTGCATCCGGAGCGGATTGCCATTGGCGGCGGCGTTTCCAACCTAGGAGAGGCGCTGCTTGCGCCCCTCAGGCGCTACGCTCGACAGTACGCTTTTGAACCCTGCAAGGAAGGGTTTGAGATTGTGCGCTGCACCTACACGGAAGAAGCGGTGCCGCTGGGGGCGGCCTTGCTCCTTTCCCAATAAAGAGGAGGTTTCACAGGATGAAAAAAATGGCAATTATCCATACCAGCTTTGTATCCGTCAATGACCTGGGCGCCTTGTGCAAGGAACTGCTGCCTGGGGTATCGGTGGTCAACATTGTGGACGACAGCCTTTTGCCCGAGGTGCGGGAGCACGAGGGATTGACCCAAGATGTGACCCGGCGAATTTGCGCCTACGCCGTAGAAGCCCAGCAAATGGGCTGCGACGCGATTCTCAACCAGTGCTCCTCCGTGGGCGAGGCGGTGGATGTGGCGCGAGGGTTGATCAATATTCCCTATGTGAAGGTGGATGAGCCTATGGCGGAAAAGGCCGCGGCGATGGGCGGACGGATTGCCGTGATGGCTACGGTACCCACCACCCTGGGCCCTAGCTGCCGCTTGGTGGAGCGCGCTGCCCAGAAGCTGGGCGTACACGCCGAGGTGGTTCCTGTGTATGTGGATGGGGCTTTTGATGTGCTGATTCGCCAGGGAAGCGAGGCTCACAACGCCATGGTATTGGACCGTGTGCGCGAAGAGGCGCATAGGTCCAGCTGCGTGGTGCTGGCCCAAGGCAGCATGCTCTGCCTGGCTCCCTTGGTGGCCGATATGCCTGTGCCCGTGCTGACCAGCCCAAGGCTTGGGGTGGAGCGTATGCAGAAGGTTTTGGGCATCACGGGCTGAGGGCCGGAAGGAACGGGGCGAAAAGGCCCCGTGCTGCGGAACATTCGGTTTGTTTAGGAATAGGCAAAAGGCATCTTTGGGTTGCCTCATATCAATAAGGAGGGATTCCCCAATGGCATACGATCAGAAGTACGGCAAATACTGTGATCATACGGTGCTCAGGGCTTATACCACCCAAGAAATGGTGGCGGTATTTTGCGACGAGGCCATCCACTATGAGGCTGCCAGCGTTTGCGTGAATCCAATTCACGTTGCGTATGTGCATGAACGCTTGAAAGGAACCGGCGTGGAAACCTGCTGCGTGATCGGATTTCCCCTGGGAGCCAACAAGCCGGAGACCAAGGCGTTTGAAGCCGCCCAAGCGGTAAAGGACGGCGCGGACGAACTGGATATGGTGATCAACGTAGGCGCGTTGAGGGATGGGAAAGTGGAGTTGGTGCGCAAGGACATCCGGGGCGTGGTAGAGGCGGCGGCAGGCCGTCCGGTCAAGGTGATCATTGAAACTTGCTATCTTACGGATGAGGAAAAGCGCACCGCCAGCCGCCTGAGCGAAGAGGCCGGCGCAGCCTATGTGAAAACCTCCAGCGGCTTTGGTACCCGGGGGGCAACGGTAGAGGATCTTCAACTGATTCGCGCAACCGTCAGCCCGCACATCAAGATCAAGGCTTCCACCGATATCAATACCCGGGCGGATGCTGAGCGGATGATTGCCGCCGGCGCGGTTCGCCTAGGCGTATCCCGCACGCCCCAAATTGTGGAGGACGACACAACCCTTGTGACCGCCACGGTCCGCAACAAGCCGCCAGTGGGTTAAGGCCTTGGAAAGGAGAAGCGGATATGAATCAATCCAACCAGGATCGGCTTCGCTACCTTGGAAATTTGAGGCAGTTGTGTGGGATTAACCGGGTAACGTACAGCGAGGGCAAGCCGGACGGCGTTCGGGCGTACGAGCTGTATAACGCGGCAGGCCTATCCTTTACCTGCATGGACAGCCGCTGCATGGATATTTATCGGCTGTCCTACAAAGGCGTTAACCTTCCCTTTTTCTCCAAACCGGGCCTTTGCGGACCGGCCCATACGGATCTACATGGGGTCAACTTCCTGCGCAGCATTGGAGGCGGGCTATTGTATACCTGCGGGCTTTCCAATGTGGGAAATGCCTTTGTGAGTGCGGAGGAGGGCATAGACGATATCTTCCATGGCAGGCTGCGCTTTGCCCCGGCGGAGAACACCGGCAGCTTTACCCGCTGGGAAAATGACGAGTATGTGATTGGCGTGCATGGGGAAATGCGGGACGCGTCCTTGTTCAAGGACAACCTGGTTTTGGCCCGTACCGTTACCACAAGCCTGGACAGCAAGAGCATTCGTCTGGAAGATGTGGTGGAAAACCAGGGCTTTGAGTCCCAGGAGCTGATGTTAACATACCATATCAACTTAGGCCACCCGCTGGTGGCGGAGGGCTGCGAGGTGGGCATCCCTTCGGCGGGCGTAACCCCCATGAATGCTGCTGCGGAGAAGGGCGTGGGCGAGTGGGACCGCGTTTCCGGCCCCATTGATGGATACGACGAGAACGTGTTTGTTCATAAGCTCCGCCAAAATGCCCAGGGCAAGGTGGTGGCAGGGCTATACAATCACAAGTTGGAGCTGGGCGTGCAGTTGACCTTCGACCATGAAACCATGGAATATATGGTACAATGGAAGTGCATGAGGTCCGGCGACTATGTGATGGGCATGTTCCCCTCCAACAACCACGCGGCGGGGCGCGGATACGAGCGCGCCCAGGGAACCCTGAAGCGCATCGCGCCCTTTGAGCGCATCCAAACGGGCTTTACCCTCACCGTGCTGGACGGCCGGGCGGATTATCAGGTGTTTCGCAAGGCCTTGCAAGCCTGTGACCGCTAGTGTGCCGCCACCGTTGGCTTTTCGTTTTTGGCTGGCTATTTTTCCGCCGGACTATGCCGCGCTTCGTTCAACGCAGCGGCCGGCTACGCGACGTTTCGGCTCCTTGCTTGGCGAAAACATCGCTCCACCACCATCTTAAAACCGAATGGCGTCAGAACACGAGGAGGTGCTGCCATGCAAATCATTGAGTTATACTCTCTGCCTTTTGAGCCTTTTGGCGATCCTGCCATGGAACAGCGGGAGATCCGGCTGCCGTTTTCTCCGCAAACCACGGGGGGCGAGATCACCATTGTTTCTTGCAAACTTCCCCCTCATGGCATCTCGGAAGCCCATATCCATGAGGATTGCGACGAGTACATCCTCTTTCCCCGGGAGGCGGAGGTCATGATCGACGGGAAAACCTATCCGGTGAAAGCGAACACCGTGGTTCGGGCCCAGCGGGGGGAAAGCCATGAATGCCGGAATCTTTCCGATGAGACCATGTACCTGTACTGCGTGTTTTCTCCTGCCCTTACGCCCTATGGGGCGTATCCCTCGCTGATTGCAAAGACCAATGCGTACCTCCAAGAAAAGGGCGTGTGATCGCTCCTCGGTCGGCTCTTCGGTTTTTTGCCTTTCGGTCTGGCACATCCCATGAAAAGTGAAAGATATGAGGGTAAATGGACATGAAGGAAAAAATCACAGTGTTCGGCAGCTTTGTGGTGGATCTCATGGGCAGAACGCCGCATCTTCCGGTGCCGGGCGAGACGGTGAAGGGAAGTTTCTTTAAACAGGGCCCAGGCGGAAAAGGCTTCAATCAGGGGATCGCGGCCCACAAGGCTGGCGGCGATGTGGCCCTGGTCACCAAGCTGGGGCGGGATTCCATGGCCAATGTGGCCCTGGATGCCATGGACGCTGTGGGGATGCCAAAGAATTTCTTGTTCTTCAATGAGACGGTGGCTACCGGCATTGCGCTCATCATCGTGGATGAGAACACCAGCCAAAACGAGATCGTCATCGTACCCGGAGCCTGCGCCACCATTACGCAGCAAGATATCGCATCCGTGGAGAACCGCATCAAGGATTCCGCCTATGTGCTGCTCCAGTTGGAGGTCAACCAGGATGCCAATGAAAAGGTGGCCAAGTTGGCCAAGGAAAGCGGCGTGCGCGTGATTATCAACACCGCTCCCTATCAGCCGGTGAGCGACCCGTTCCTTTGCGGCGCGTATCTGGTGACGCCCAACGAGGTGGAAGCGGAAGAACTCACGGGCATACGCGTATCCGACTTGCCAAGCGCGGATCTCGCGGCCCAAGTCTTTTTGGGCAAGGGCGTGCACAACGTGCTGATCACTTTGGGCAGTCAAGGCGTTTACATCCATACGGAAGGCCATTCTGAGATCATCCCCGCCTATCAGGTGGACGCCATCGATACCACCGGCGCGGGCGATGCCTTCAATGGCGGCCTGGTGACGGCCCTGGCTGAGGGCAAAAGCCTGCGTGAGGCTGCGCAATTCGCCAATGCGGTGGCGGCGATCTCCGTGCAGCGGATCGGCACAGCGCCAGCAATGCCCACCAGGGAAGAAATTGACGCGTTTTTGAGGGAGCGTGACTAGTGAACTGCCGGCTCCCATGGAATCAACACCCCCCACAAAAGCACCGGCGCGGCATCCTTGCAAATTTTGATACCCTGATACCGACAAACCGTCTGCAAAAGGACGGTTTTGTTGGCTTGTCCCGCCCGCTGCGGGGAATGAGAAGGGGAGGACTGGTTTTCATTTGAGCATACCTTTGGTATACTGATCAATATTCCATCGGCAGACCCAGGGATCGCGCTTGCGGGAGAATGACAAAAGCGGAGGGAATCAGCTATGGACAAGTATGTGTATGTAAAAGATTTGTGGGACTATCTTTACTTGGAGCATCCTCTTGCGCATGCGGACGGGATCATTGGGTTTGGCAGCCACGATCAAACCATTGCCAGCCGCACCGCTGAACTGTACAAAGCGGGATGGGCGCCTTGGGTGTTGTTCACGGGATATTTGGGCAAAGGCACATTGGGGATTTTTGAAAAGCCCGAGGCAGAGCTTTATGCTGAAATTGCCATGAAAGAGGGGGTTCCGCCGGAAGCGATTTTGGTGGAAAATAAGGCCACCAATACAGGGGAGAATATTCAATTCGCCAAAGCGCTGTTGGAAAGCCGAGGCATGGCCCCAAAGAAAATCATCGTCGTCCACAAGCCCTATATGACCCGGCGGGTCTGGGCGGCTCTTCAAAAGCAGTGGCCGGAGGTAGAGGTCATTGTGGCCCCGGGAAATCCCGATCTTAACGCCTATGTGACAGGCATGCTTGCGGCCGGCGTGGAGGAAAAGGAGATCCTCAACAGCTTGGTGGGGGATTTTCAGCGCATGGATCAGTTTGCCAAATTGGGTTATCAAATTCCGCAAGAGATCCCTGCCCAGGCCATGGCGTCTTACGATGCGCTCATCAAGCTGGGATACGATCAATATGTGGTTTGAGGCTAATGCGCGTGTGTTGGGGGACGTGCGCCAAAAAACGGCTGTTACCCTTGCGAACTATCTGTAAACTAGGTTTTGATTGCCGCAGAGCGGCTCCACGCCCTCTTTGGAGATCAGGTATCCATTCTCCGTGCGCGAGCCGAAAAACGGCGCGCCAAACAGCGGAATATCAATGGAGACCACCATTTGGTCCCGTAGCTTTTCAGGGCTGGAGGGCCCGAAGATAGGCGCTTCAAATTCGATGACCCCTACGCTGTGAATGCCCGAATACAAAAAATACTTTCCATACCCGTGGGCCGCCATGATATCGCGGCCCACTTTTTCCACTTCCCATCCGGTGATGCCGCAACGCAGGGCTTTGGCGCTTTCCTCATGGGCATGGATACCGGTTTGGATGGACTGTAAGGATTCCGCATCCACGTTCCCTAAAATCACCGTGCGGGCAATGGCGGCATGGTACCCCAGCACCCGGGGCGTTACGGTGAGAATTACCACGTCGTTCCCGCTCAACTTCCGTGAGGAAGGCCTGGCCAGGATCGTGCGGGTATGTTCGCCGGAGGCTACCGCGTTGTCGATGCCAAGGCCATCGGCGCCGGCCTTGCGCATCACATATTCCATTTCCGCGGAGATGTCGCGTTCACAAACGTTTGGGCGGATCATTTCGATGCCGGCGCTGATCCCCAGTTGCGCCACTTCATAGGCGCGCCGGATCAGCTTGATTTCACCCTCGCTTTTTTGTGCGCGAAGCAAGGTGAGAGAATAGTCCACATCCAAAAGCTGAGCGCCTGGAAAAAGGCCGGTGATACGCTCGTACAGCATTGCCCCCATGATCTCTTTTCCCGCAAGGCCAATGCGGCCTATTTTTTTTGCTGGGGCAGCGGAAAGGGCGATGTCCTTGAGCGAAAAGATCTCGATGGAAAGATAATCCTCATTGGGGTGGACAAACTCTTCCAGCGCGAAAATCTCCTGGATCCTGCTCACCAGCTGGGCATGCCCCACGGTTTCCGGACCGCAGAGAAATTTTGGCTTTAGCCCCCGCGCAAACAGCAAAAGCACCGGCTCGAAGTGCGGGGGGAAATCGGCGAGCCACCTTGCATGGGCGGGGCCAAAGGTCTGCCGGTCATCCGCATAGGCCAGCAGGATATCCAGTTCCTGTTCTTCCATCAAATGTTCTACGCAGCGCCAGCGGCGGGCGAACTCATCATCGGGCAATCGAAGGGATTCATTCATCATGAGGCTTCCTCCCAGGTTCTTCTATTGGATTTTTTTGGAGATTCTTGCAAAGTTGGTTCCACGTTTCCCTATTATACCATAAAAATTCCATAAAGCACAAAGAGAGCTCATGCTTTGCTTGGGTGTTCACGCTTTGCTTGGTGTGGGCTTCTACGGCAGTGGGTAGACGGAATACCCTATGCAATCAACGGCGAGCCAAGTGGGCGCGCCAGCGCCACAGAACCCCCAACGTTTGCTGGCATAGAATGCAATGTGAAAAGGAGGCGTCTCACATGCCGATAGGGAAGGGCAACCAACCAGTTTATGTATTCCACAGAAACCCCGTCCGCTGTACATCCGGCAGGCCGACTTCCGATCGTTTACCTTCAGCGCCATGGGTTTGCGAAAGATATCCTTTGAGAAACTCCGGTTGCGGCGCCAGCCCTTCGCGCGGATGCTGCCGCCCAAGTTGTTGCTGTAGTTGCCAAACCATTCAAATCACAGGGCCGCGCAACGGCGGCGCCGCTACGCCAGGGGATCCCATCACGGGCAAAGGAACGCCTTTGTGCCAAGTGGAGCTGTATATCGACGGCGTGTTTGTGGGCTATGTACCCATCGATGCCAATGGCAACTGGATCTATCAGCCCGCCACGCCTTGGACTCCCGGGCGCCACTGCGTGCGGGCCATTTTGCGTTGCGCGAACGACACGGCCGCTCAGCCGCCAGAGGATACGTCTTGCTTTGAAGTGCCTGGCGAGCCTGAAATTGAGATCACGGGACCGGAGGATGGGGGAAGCGCCGATCCGGAGGATCCTGTGACGGGTACCGGTGAGCCTGGCTGCGAGGCCGAGCTTTATGTGGATGGCGTGCTGGTGGGCAGAGTGCCCATTGATGAAAACGGCAATTGGATTTATCAACCGCCAACGCCCTGGACCAACGGGCAGCACTGTGTGCGTGCGATTCTGCGCTGCCCTAACGACACGCGCCCCAACCCTCCTGAGGACAACACTTGCTTTGAGGTGCCTGGGGTCGTGATTGACGGCCCGACCAACGGCGGCGAGGCGGATCCTGGCGATCCGGTCATCGGTACCGGCGAACCCGGCTGCGAAGTGGAGCTGTTTATTGACGGCGTGTCCGTGGGCCGCGTGCCCGTAGACGCCAATGGCCATTGGATTTATCAGCCGCCCATTCCTTGGACCGGCGGGCCGCACTGCGTGGTGGCCGTGCTACGTTGCCCGGATTCCCCAAACCCCAACCCGCCCAGGGATACCTCCTGCTTTGATGTGGTGGTGCCGCCTTGCCGGATCCCGGATATCGATACGCCCCAGAATTTAGAGGTGGTGCCCACCAACCAGCCTTCCATTACGGGACGGGGAATCCCCAATTCCACGATCAGAGTCTGTTTGCAGGATGACCAGGGAGCGACGTTGTTTTGCCAAAACGCGCATGTGTTTGACGACGGCGAATGGGGCATCCAAGTGCCTTCTGTGTTGCCGGACGGCGCCTATACGGTGGTTGCCACCCAGCTGGGGATCAATTGCGTTCCCTCGGACGCGTTCCGCGCGTTTTCCGTCTTTACCGTGGACACCAGCTTTTTTGAGGTCAACCTGATTTCCCTCAAGCGGGGGGCGGTGTTCCGCACTGTGGATGTGGTCATGACCACCGACACCTTCGTGCCGCGCACGCTGGACATTTATTATGTGCTACTGGTTCCGGGCTTGCCCATCCCCACCGCCGCAGAGATTGTGGCCTATAACGACGCTGGCGACCTGACCAATGGCGACGCGGTGCGGGGGCGGTTTACCGTGCCCCTGAATCCTGGCCCCACCACGTTGCCCTTTGCCCTGCAGGGCAAGGAAAACATCGCGGCATTGCCCTTGGAGACCGGCGTGATGGACGGCTTTAACTACGACATCTATGTGACGGTCTCCATCGATGGCGGAACCAACGTAAGCGGCGTGATGTCACTGTTTGAATCGGCCATCGGCATGCCCTTCGCCTCCGGCAACGGAACGGCGGGCGATCCCTTTGTGGTGCGCATGTGTACTCCGGCGGAGATGGCATTCTATCCGGACCTGACCCAGGGCAACCCGGGCAACCGCGCGGGCGTTACCGAGAACGCGCGGATTCTGGATAATATCGAGGGGATGCAAGCGCTGTATGATCAAACGGCGGGTGTGCACGGTATGCCGGATAGCCTGGCGCTCATGTACAGCCTGGATAGCGCCTTTGATCTATCCAACTACTCCGCGGCCTGGAACCAGAACGGCTGGCGGCCCATCGGCAATGTGGACGCAGGGTTGATTGCCCCGCCTCTTTCCGGCGCCCATGTGTTCACCGGCGTCATTCAAAGTGCGCCAGGCGGAACCACCATCAACAATCTGCCGATCAACGCCATCGCTACGGCATCGGATCCGGTATTGGTACGGGGGTTGTTCGGGCAGACGCAGAGCGTGACATTGTCGGGATTCACACTCACCAACGCGCTTGTGGATGCCTCGGTTACCGGTTCCACAAACGCCGCGCAAACCGGCAAAATCGGCTCTCTGGTGGGGTACGCCGTAGGTGGGCAAATCACGGATGTTTCGCTGAACGCCGCATCCGTCAGCGCGGGGCGGGCCACAACCGGCAGCAACATGATTGATGTGGGCGGCCTGGTTGGCATTGCCCAGGGGCTTAGCAATATCAGAAACATCACCGCCAGCCTGATTAGCGCCACAGAGCTGACCGCCACCGCCACCGTCATGGGTGGGCTGATTGGCAGGCTGGACCAGTCAGGCATGAACACCCTGGTGCAAAACGTGCAGATGACCCAGGTCAGTGTGAACGCCTACCAGACCCTAGGCGGAGTGGTGGGGGAAATCGCCAATGGCGTCTCCCTGATGGATATAGTGGCCGTGGTGGGGGTTTCCCTTACCCATGGCGGTTTCCGCGTGGGCGGTATTGCGGGGAATCTAACTGCGGACAGCGCCTCCGTCTTGCAAAACCTGACGGTTACCGGTATCCAGGTGGGGCCGGTGAATCCGCCCACCACCACCGGCTACTGCGGCGGGCTGATCGGTCTGATTACGCAGACCGCGCCTTGTACCATCCGGGACTCCCAGGTGACCAGCGGCGCCATCAACTCTGGCGGGCGCGTGGGCGGCGCGTTTGGTTCGATGAGTGTTGGCGCGGCCGGATTCGTGATCCGCAACGTACGCACTGCCGCCGATACACTGCCCAACAACGGACCGGCGGGCGGCTTTATCGGCCGGATCGACGCCAACACTAGAATCGAGTCCGCATTGCTTGTGGATAACTGCCGTGTGACCGCCGCGTCGCTCACCGTTACCAGTTCCAACCCGTCAAGCGCCTTTGTGGGCGGGTTTGTGGGGCTGTTGTCGGCTGCCGCCGGGGCATCGGGCGCCACGACGATGGTGCTGTTCTTCGTAGATTGCTTTACCTCCGCCTTGACGTCGCACCCCGTGGGGATGAACACCGGCGGGTTTGTGGGCTCGGCATTGCTTTCCTATTATCTGCGCTGCCAAGCCACCGGCAATGTGGTTTCCTCCCAAAACGTTGGCGGATTCTGTGGAAACGGTTCAGGGAACACGGCCATTGCCGATCCCACCCAGGCTACCCTGCAATTTGTGCTGTGCCAAGCGCGTGGCGATGTGAGCGCCACCGACACCCGCGTCTTTGCCAATACCGCCACAGGCGGGTTCGCGGGCGCTGTTGCCTATGCGCTCATCGATCGCTGCTTCGCCAGCGGAAATGTAACCACCGCCGGCGATGATAACGTAGCTGGACTGGTTGGCCAAAGCGCAAACCGTCTCCTGATTCGAAACAGCTACGCCACTGGCGGAGCGACCAATACCAGCAGCACCGCAGGCGGGCTCATGGGTTCCGGCTCCGGTACGCGAGCGGAAAACTGTTATGCCACGGGTGTTGTTTCCACGGGCAACGGCGCGGCAGGGCTTATCGCAAGCCTGGCCAACAATGGAAGCGATACGGGCCGACTGGCCACTTCCTTCGCGCTGAATCCCTCTGTGATCGCTACAAACCCGGGAAGCCGTGCCCACCGCGTATGCGCCACGCTGGGCAGCGGCGCGCAGCTCGTATCCAACTATGCATTGGACACGATGATCCTGATGGCCGGCGGCGTACCAGTGATTCCGGTGGATGACCCCAATGGCCTGGATGGCCAGGGTATGAGCCAATCCAATCTGTCTGCCCTGATTTCCTCCTTGGGTTGGGATACGATGATCGTATGGGATATCTCCACCATTGCGACGCTGGGCAGACCGACATTGTTCGGCAATCCGGAGTAAGCGCGTCGAAATGAATTTGCCTCCAAGTCACCGGGCCGTCCAAAAAGACGGCCTGGAGGCTTGGAGGCGTTTTGGCGTTCATCCGGAAAGGGAAAACGATTAGATGGATTCTCTCACAATCAATTGCGTTGGCAAGAGCACCCGGCGAGGCAAGGGGAACTCCCCTTGCAGACGGTCGTGGATCAGGTCCACCGCTTGTAAGCCAATCTCAAAAGAAGGAATTTGGTAAGTGGTTAGTGGAGGGCTCGAAAATTTGGAAAGCTCAATATTGCTGATCCCAATGACGGCAAACTGATGAGGTACGCTGATTCCCATAGAATACAGCGCACTCAGGGCGGCGATGGCCATCAGATCGCTGGCGGCAAACAGGGCGGAGGGCCTTTCGGGCTGTTCCATGATTTCATGAACTTGCGCCATACAAGTGAGCTCATCCCAACGGCAATTGCGAACCCAGGCGGCGGGCATTGGCAAACCGGCGGCCTCCATGGCATAGCGGTAACCGATATAGCGGCCGCTTCCTGAAAAGTCGTCGCTGGGAGCTCCGCCAATAAAGGCGATCTTTCGATGTCCGCGGGCGATGAGGGTTTCCACGGCCCGTTTGGCGGTGTCGAATTGGTCATACCCCACGTTGTCAATGTCGTCGTGAAGCGTGTCCACCCCCACACATATGGGGATTTTGGCACGGAAAGCCTGGTAAAAGGAAGGCTCCAGGGTTTCCATCAGAATAAGGCCGGCCGGCGGGTTGTCTAGTATTTCATGAAAAATAAAGGGATCCTTGAGCTCGGCCAGGGTATGCAAAAACCCCAGCGAGTAGCCATGCTGGGCAAAACGCGCCTCAATGCCGGAGAGCACGTTCATAAAGTAGGGGTCACGGTATTTTTCTTTCACAATGCTGAGCAAACAGCCGATCCGCTTGCTTTTGAGCAACGCTCTTCGCGGGGCGTCCACTTGGGGAGGCGGCACTTGATAGCCAGTATCGGCAATGGCTTTCCAAACGCGGTCACGGGTTTCCTGCCGCATGCGGTAGGTTTGATCATTGTTGACCACCCGAGACACGGTGGCCAGCGAAACACCCGCAAGTCGCGCGATATCGCGCATGGTACTCATTTTCATCATCTCCGCAAGCTAGTATAGCACACAACGTAACACAAGAGCAACGAAAACGAAAACAAGAACGAAACATTTGCGAAACTCGTTGAGGTATCCAAGGGCTGCATGCTATACTATAAAAAACAGAGAAGTCTAAGTGAATCACTGTACACACATGGAGGAACACGGCCATGCGAGTTGTTTTAATTGGCGCCGGCCAGCGCGGCAGAATTTATTCGGATTATATGGCGGACTCGAAAAAGGCTGAGATCGTTGCGGTGGTGGAGCCGGATGCGGGGCGGAGGGAAGCCGCCGCCCAAAAGTTTACCCTCCCCACAGCCTTCTGTTTCCAAACAGTGGAGGAACTGTGGAAGCAACAAAAGATCGCGGATGTCGCGATTATCGCTTCCATGGACCGCGACCATTATGCCCAAGTGATGTCCGCGCTGGAGCTTGGGTATGATATTTTGCTGGAAAAGCCGGTTTCGCCTTCGCTTGCGGAGTGCCTAGCGATTCAAAAGAAAGCCAGAGAGACCGGGCGGCGGGTGGTGGTATGCCACGTGCTTCGTTATACCCCTTTTTTTGCCGCCATCAAAAAACTGCTGGATGAGAATACCTTGGGGCGCGTGGTGTCGATTCAGCATGAGGAAAATATTGGTAACTGGCATATGGCCCATAGCTTTGTGCGGGGCAACTGGGCTAGGCAGGAAAAATCCAGCCCCATCATTTTGCAAAAATCCAGCCATGACATGGACATTTTGGTGTGGCTGATCGGCAGCCGCGTGAAGGCTCTCTCCTCGGTGGGGGATTTGCGCTACTTTGTTCCGGCCAACGCGCCCCAGGGAAGCGCGGAGCGCTGCACAGACTGCCAAGTGCGGGAAACGTGCCGATTTGATGCGGAAAAGTCCTATTTGCCAGTGCTGGGAGAGTGGCCGGCATTGGTCGTAACCCCCAACCAGACGCTGGAAGGCCTGCGGGAAGCGTTAAAGACCAGCCCTTATGGAAGGTGTGTATACCGCTGCGGCAATAACGTTTGCGATAGCCAATCTACTCTTTTGGAGTTTGAAAACGGCGTAGCGGTGAACTTCACCATGTCCGCCTTCACAAGCCGCATGTGCCGGACCATTCGCATTCTCTGCGAACATGGGGAAATCAGTGGAAACGATGACCAACGGCGCATCACGATTGCCCGCTTCCCCTCCAACGCAGTGGAGACCTATACGGTGGAAGAACGCTATACCAGCGCCACCCGCAGCGGGCATGGTGGCGGAGACAGCGGGCTGGTGGACGATTTTTTGCGCATGCTGGCGGGAGAGCAAACACAAAGTTCCTCCTCTATTGACGAGTCGATTGAGAGCCATTTGATGGCCTTTGCGGCGGAAGAGAGCCGCCTTACAGGGGGAGAACGGATCGCACTGGATGCGCTTCGCAAAGGAGGCGTGCAGTAATGCTCACGGTTTTCCCCAAAGTGACAGACCGCCTATTGGTCAACCCGGGAATCGGCTTTGTGGCCGCCCAAGGGCTGATGGGCGATGCGGAGCAGGTCAAGGACAGCCGGGGCAATCCGGTGGCGGCGTACCGCTTTACCCCCGAAAGCCGCACCTGGAACCATCCCGATTCCGGCCTCTCCTTTGCCAGCTTTCGCTGGAAGGATTTGGAGCCGGAAGAAGGAAGGTACGATTGGACCCAGGTGGAGGCGCGGCTGGCCGCCGTCAAGGCATTGGGCTGTATTGCCGTGGTTCGCGTAGCCCCCTATGCCTTGGCCAAGGAAGAGGACATTCCCGCCTGGCTTCGGGTCCGTTACCCGGAAACGCCGGAATACCCTTTTTGGCGGATTGACCCCAACACGACGGAGTACCCGGCGCTTTGGGCTCGTTTTGTGGAGGCCTTTGCGGCCCGCTATGACGGGCACCCGTTAATCAGCGCTGTGGATATCGCCATCGTGGGGGCCTGGGGCGAGGGCGCGGGCACCGAATGGATGAACCAGGATGGCCTGGAGACCGTCGTGCGGGCGTATATGCATGGATTTCTCCGCACGCCGCTCCATGCCCAGGTTCATGATTTGCGCAGTGTGGCCTGCATTCAAAGCTATAGGCGGGATGTGGGGCTGCGCATGGATTGCCTGGGGGATATGGGCGGGTTTCACCCGGGAAAATGGAGCCATATGCTGGATTTTTACCCGCAAAACATTGCGAATTTTCATATGACGGATGCCTGGAAGCATGGGCCGGTGATGTTTGAAGCCTGTTGGCATATGAACGATTGGTACTTGCAGGGCTGGGATATCGAATATATTATTTCGGAGTCACTCAAATGGCACATTTCGGCCTATGCCAGCAAGGGAACCAATGTGCCGGAGCCCTGGCGGGACCGTGTGGCGGATTGGGTTCGCCGTATGGGCTTCCGCTTTGAAATCCACCGTTGCCGCTTCTCATCCCAGGGAAATCCTGGCGGCGCGCTGGATTTTGAGATGTTGCTCAGCAACAGCGGCGTAGCCCCAGCCTATCACAATTATGCGCCGGTGCTGCATTTGACGGGCGCTGGACGTATGGTGGAGCTTGGGCTTGATGTGGATATCCGAACCTGGCTGCCAGGAGAAGATCATCAAATCACGCAACGCATAAAATTGCCCAAGGAAGTTCCCCAGGGCGATTATGAATTGTCACTGGGCTTTCCAGTGCCGGAATACAAGGGTAAAACCTTGGAATTGGCCATTGAGGGCCGCAATGCGGAGGGATTTTATCCCTTGGGAACCGTGAGTATCATTACGGCAGAGGAGGAAGGCGTATGAAAAAGGGGCATGAATTTGTGGAAGCGGCCAAGGACTATGGCTTGACGGCCTATCCCCAGGGCGTGGAAGCCTTCTATCCGGATTTTGCCAGCAGATACGTCCCCAAGCCTTTGATCCGCCGTGCGTTTTTGCAAGACCTGTGCCGGCGCCATCAAGTAGGCGGGGAGCAGGTGGGCCGCCTGATGGCCGCGCTGGACGACATTGAGGCAGACGACACGTTGCTTCGGGCGTCCCACTTTTTGGTGGAGGACATGCGGGCCGTTGCCGCGCGGCTGGAAATGGATGAGTATAACGCGATGATGCCGCGAAAGGGAATGCGCGATCCGTCCCTTTATTCGCTTTTGTTGCTGCTGGCCTGCCTGGAACCCTCCATTCAGGTCCGCCGCGACATGGGTATGGCGGATGAGTTGTTTTTGCCTACCGCGCTGACGCCGGCGGGGCGACAGCTGGAAAAATTGCGGGATACAGGCGACGGCGCCGTGGCGGACTTTCCCTGGGATCGCAGCTTTTACACCTGCGATATCTTCCGCATTGGCCGCTTTTACGTGAAGGGCGAGAGGGTGGAGTACCCCATCGCAGTGTACCGGAATGGCGATCAGACCGTTGCTTTTTTCTCCGAACCCACGCGCGTGCGCAGGGATGGCGAGCTGGACGGCGTGAATGGACAGACCGATAGGGAAGCCTTCACCACCGTATGGGAAGAAAAGGCAACCGTGGTGACCGGCCATCCCATTCATCCGGCGGGGGTGGTAAGCCAGGAACCCCTCACCTTGGACACCACCCAATGGCGCTGTGTGCTCCGGCAAAATGATATCAAGCTGGGGCTGCATATCCCTGGCGGCCCGGGCTATGATCCCCGGGGGCTTAAGCAGAGCACCTTGGATGCCTATGCCTTTTTCCGCCGTTGGTTCCCAGCCTATGATATCCGCGCTTTTGGCAACGAGAGCTGGCTCAATGATCCGCACCTGCCTCTGCTTTGCAAACCCGGCGCGAACATTCCTGCCATGCAAAAGGAAATGTACCTATACCCTTGCGATTCCGGAGAGGGTATGATGAAATCTGAGCTGTTTGGCAACAAACCCATGCCTAAGGATGACGAACCTGCCAGCAGTTTGCAGCGGAGCGTGGCCGAGTATGTGCGCCGTGGCGGCCGTATGACCTCCAGCTGCATGTTCATCCTTGTGGAGGATTTGGAACGGCTGGGCCGCGAGCCTTATGCATCAGGTGAGTCTTATGAGGCGATTTGGGAACGGTTTCGCGATCCCCAAGCCTATTCCTTTGACCAAGGGGAGGAGGAGAGCGTGTGAAGGTCAACGCATACGCGCTGGAGCATTCCCTGGAGCTTTACGAGCAGTATCCAACAGTTCGGTGCCGTCCGGTTTGTACGGGCGCGGCCCTGGCCGAGGCCATGGAGATCCGTTGCCTCCACTTTGCCGAGCTTGCGCCGGAAAAGGGAGTGTTTCATTTTGACCGCGTGCCGCCTGCCGGCAAGCCTGGGGGGACCACGCTGCTCTCTTTGGATGTAACGCCGCCCGCCTGGGCCAGCCACTTTGAGGATGCCGCCGCTTTTGTGCGCCTGTTGGGCGCTTTCCTGCAAGGAGGCGCATCCTATACGGGTGTGCTGGTGGAGCTGGCGGATGTGCCGGTAGAGGCTCGCCCCGCGATGGGTAGGGCATTCCGTGCGGGCTTTGACAAAGCGGCACTCATCGCGCTTGCGGAGGATGAGGTAACCTTGTCGTTTTTCCGACGGGAAAACATTCCCTTTGGTTTATTGTTAGACGCCTCCCAGGGGATTTTGGCTGTTCGGGAAGCGTTGGCCACGCGCCATTTGCAAAGGGTTTGGGAAACCGCGCCCGTTTTGCTTTTGGCCAAGAACCACCCGGAATTGCCGCAAGCCCTGCGAAAAGCCGCCGAAGGCTGGCACGTGGCGGCTGCGGATATCCAGGGGATCAAACCAGGGCGGATGGCTTTGCGCCGAGTGACCTATCCAGCCGCGGTGGCCGCCGATGGCGCGTTGCCCATCCGGTTTTGGTGGCAAGTGGTGGGCCAAAGCCCGCTATACGGTTGGACCAAGGTGGTGGCAAAACTGGTGCATGCGGGCGGAGACGCCGCATTGGCCCTGGACGATGAGAAGCCCATTCGCATGCTGGGAGACGCGACCCATAACCAGATTGTGAAGCTGCCCAAGCTGCCTATGGGAGAGTATGCGCTATGGGTAGGTGTACAGGGGCAGGATGGCAGGCTTTTACCGTTGGCAATGGACGCGCCGGTGAAAGAAGGCTTCTACGAAATTGGTAAGGTCACGCTGGATGATGTTCCCCGCCCTGAACTTTTTGCCGCTTGGGATCATTATTATCCCGAAGGTTACTACCCGCTGGAGGATCCGAAATTGCCTTATTAAGGGCAGGTACCCCGTTGGGAAAGAGCATGGGAGGAGGAGAGGAAATGCAGATAGAGCCGAAATCGAAATTTATGCAGGAAATCTACCGCCACAGAACGCTGTATTTGATGTGCTTGCCCGCGTTGCTTTTGCTATTGGTATTATGCTACATTCCCTTCGGCGGCACATGGATGGCCTTTACGGACTTTAATGTGGTGGATGGGATTTTTGGGAGCCCTTTTAAGGGCCTGGCAAATTTCCGCATGTTTTTTGAATTGGGGTCCGCAACTCGCGTGATTGTGAACACCTTGCTGATTAACCTATGGGGCTTGTTGTTGGGGCTGGTGTTCCCCATTGCTCTTGCCATAGCCCTCAATGAACTGAAAATGAGCGTGTTCAAACGGGTGACGCAGGGCGTGATGTTTTTTCCTTACTTCCTTTCTTGGGTGGTGGTGGGCGCTATTGCTTATGGCCTGTTTGCCACGGATGTGGGGGTGGTCAACGCGCTGCTGAAATCCATTGGGCTCAAGTCCGTTCGCTGGTATGCGGAGCCTCAGTATTGGAAGGGCTTCCTCATTGCTTTCAATGTGTGGAAGTGGAGCGGCTATAGCAGCATCGTTTATCTGGCGGCCATGGCCAATTTTGATCCGAACCTATTTGAGGCGGCCGAGGTTGATGGCGCTTCCAAATGGCAGCGCATCACCCGCTTGACCATTCCCATGCTCAAGCCCACGGCGGTGGTTTTGACGCTGATGAGCGTTGGCCGGATTTTTTATGGGGATTTCGGCATGGTGTACGGCATCGTCGGAACCAATCCAGTGCTCAGCGACGAAGTGACGGTCATCGATACCTATGTGTATACAAGCATGCGGACGCTTGGCTTTTCCTATGCTACGGCGGTGGGCCTGATGCAATCGGTGATGGGCCTGCTGATGGTTTCTTTTGCCAACCGCGCCGCCAAAAAGATGAACGACGGAGAGGGGCTGTTTTGATGAGAAAAACAACCAGCGACCGCGTCTTTCGGGGGATTTGCATTGCTTTTGTGGTGCTGTTCGCGGTTTTGTGCCTGTATCCGCTTTTGTTGGTGCTGGCTGTTTCGTTTTCCGATGAGACGGAGGTTTTGCGCCATGGCTATGCAATTTGGCCGCGTCAGTTTTCGTTGGATACCTATAAGTATATCTTTCAGCGGAGCGGGGAGAGGATTTTGACCAGCTATCAGGTGACCTTGATCACGACTGTTTTGGGCACCTTTTTATCGCTCTTGATTACCAGCATGATTGCCTTCGCCCTGTCCATTAAGCAGCTTCGTTACCGCAATGTGATTGCGTTTCTTTGCAATTTTACCATTATCTTTAGTGCTGGCTTGATTCCCTGGTACATGGTGTGCGTGAATATCCTGGGGCTCAAAAACAACCTGGCGGGACTGATCGTTCCCAGTTTGTTTAGCGTTTGGAATATGTTCCTGCTTCGAACGTATTTTTCGGACATCCCCCCATCCTTATATGAATCGGCCACGCTGGATGGCGCAGGGTATTTTACGATTTTCATCCGAATCGCCTTGCCCCTTTCCAAAACCGCGTTGCTGACCGTGGGCATGATGTATGCGCTCTCCTATTGGAATGATTGGTGGAATGCGCTCATGTTCGTGGAGCGCAAGGAGCTATTCCCGCTGCAATACCTTTTGTACAATGTGCTCAGCAATGTGAACGCGATCAGCGCCGGAAAGGTGCCAAGGGGCGTTACCAGCATCAAACTCCCTTCGGAAACGGTGAAGATGGGCCTGACCGTGGTCACCATCGGCCCCATCATTCTTTTATACCCCTTTATCCAGAAGTATTTTGTCAGTGGCATTATGAGCGGCGCCGTGAAAGAGTAAGACGGCCCTGAAGGGCTGCAAATATAACATTTCAGAGGAGGAACAAACCATGAAGCGCATCTTGACACTAGCCCTGGCGGTACTCACGCTCATGACGATGTTCGCGATCCCCGCGAGCGCGGCAAACGAGAAGATCACCATTCTCTACCCCGGTGAAGAATCTGACCGCATGACCGAGTTTCTCAATGGCGAGTTTGCCGAGAAAATGCTGGCAGACTTAAATATGGAAGTGGAAATGATCTTTGTTCCCTGGGATCTCTACTGGGACAAAAAAGATGTGATGCTGGCCAGCCAGGAACCCATCGACCTGTATTGGGACGGCCTGCCGGACCTTTCTACAATGGTAAACAAAAAGCAAGCCCAACCCCTGGATGAGCTGGTGGCCCAACATGGCCAGGATCTGCTCAAGGCGCTGCCCATGGAATATCTCCAAGGTGCCACGGTGGACGGCAAGATCTATGGCATCCCCTCCGCTGCCAATGCTCCCTCAGCTGGAATGTTCCAATTCGTGTGCTTGCGCCAGGACTTGCTGGAACAAACCGGCAAGGAAAAGGTGGAACCCGCCCAGGATCTGTTTGATTTCGCAAAGGCCATCAAAGAGAAGGATCCCAGCATCAAGGGCGGCGGAGATCCCCTGCTCAAGCCCCTCACTCGCTATTTTGCCGAGGAACAGTACACCTGGATCGCGCTGGCGGAACTGGTGGTCTTTGGCGAAGAGAGCCATAAGGCGTACAGCTATTTTGAGACGCAGGCCTTCCAAGACCTGGCGAAGTTCAACGGCGAAATGGGCAAGGCTGCTCTGTATTCCGACGATGAGACCCTGAAGTACAATGAGCGCGACAGCCGCATGCAAACAGGCAACTATCTGTGGGTAGAAGGCTCTTTGGGCAAGGACCAGGAAATTCTCCCCGCGGTTCGCGATAACGCCCCTGACGCGGTGCTGCACAACTACCTGCTGGCACCTGAAAAACCCAAGTACATCACCTCCGCCGGCGGCGAAGTGCTGTGCATTCCGTATTCCGCGCCCAACCCCGCTGGCGCTATGAAGTTCATCAACTGGTTGTACGCGAGCCAGGAGAACTACACGCTGGCTATCTATGGCGTGGAAGGCAAGGATTATGAAATGGCGGATGGACGCATCAACAAGCTCGTGCCCGATGAGTTCTTCTATGAGTGGATGTTCCGCAACAAGAACTACCAGATGTTCCTTCCCGAAGTGCCCCAGGAGTACATCGATGTCCTCAAGACCTGGGACGATGACGCGCAGGTGAGCAAGTCTTTTGGTTTCCGTTTCAACAATGAGAAGGTGAAGGAACAAGAAGTAAAGCTCATGGAAGCCATGAAACTATTGGTGCCCATCTACACGGGCTTTGTGGATTTCGATACCGAGTATCCCAAGGCCGTCCAAATGCTGAAGGATGCGGGCATTGACGCGTATGTGGCCGAAGTGCAAAGCCAGCTGGATGCGTTCTTAACAGAATAATTGGATCACGGATGGATGTAGGGACAAAAGGCCGGGTAAAACCGGCCTTTTGTACACGATTCTGGTTGCTCCAGCCTATGAAGCGGAGGTATGACATGAAAAAATTCGTTTGCTGGCTCGCAGTGGTATTGTGCGTGCTTTTCAGCGCCGCGGCGCTGGCGGAGGAAGCGCCTCCCGCCATTACGGTAGACGGCGATTTGAGTGATTGGGCAGGAATTTACAGCCTCTCGGAGGGCGATGAGAAAATTGCGATCCTGTATGCGTTCAAAACGGATGATATGGTGTATGCAGCCTTTCAGGCGCCGGATTTGACCAATATCAGCGTTTATGACGTGATGTTTGATACGGATAACAATCCGGCTACAGGCTATCAATGCGATGGCCGCCATAAAACCGCCGGAGCGGACTTTTTGGTGGAAACCTGGACCGCCGGAACCTATGCCGGGGCCACGGGAAGCGAGTGGGAGTGGAATGAAGCCTCCTACGATATTCAACGCGCCGCCTCCCGGGACAACACCACGGTGGAGATCGGCGTGCCCTTGAGCATTTTGGGCAACCCCGAAATGCTGCGTATAACCGCCTGGTCCATGAATTCGGATTGGGTGGCCTCGGGCTTTGCGCCCAAATTGGGCGAACCCTTTGCGGAGGTACCCTACTACAAAGAAGTCATCGGAGCGCCCATCACTGATCCGTTGACGGAGATCGGCCTTGCGGCGGAGGCCCCTGTCCAGGCGCTTACAGAGAATGCGCTGCCAGGGGGAACGGTGGGGAACTTGACAGCCAAGGGCGGCGATGGCAAGACCTATGATTTTACCTTCCGCCAGGATGCCAACAAGGGCCGGGATAACAGCCGCTTTGTCATCAAGGGCAACGTGCTGATGGTGGGCGAGGCTTCGCTGTCGCCAGGCACCTACAAGGTGGCGGTGCAGTGCCAGAGCCTGATTCGTAAAGAGACCGCCAACCTGGTGGTGGAGGTGTTGCCCCAGGATCCCGCTACAGCCATCACCACCGAGGTGTTTGATGGCGCGGATGGCGAGTGGTATGCTGTGCCCCATGCGGCCGCGTACAAGCTGCCCAACGTGACTGCCCTCAAGGCGCAAACCGATGGGAGAAGCGTTTTCTTCTTCGCCGAAGCCCAACGGCTTGGGGAGGACTATGCCTTCTATATTGGCAACGAAATCACCACGGGGCAGGACATGGCCGAAACCTGGGCCGGAGCCGCCCCCGCCAACCGGATCGATCCGGATGGCTCTGTCTGGGTTTGGCAGGATGGGGAATATGTAAAGACCGACAATAAGGCCCAGCTTCATAAAACCGAAAAGGGCGTGGAAGGGTTGGTGGCCATTGGGGCGCTCCATTCTTCCGCCAAAGCGTTCACCTTCGGGTTCTCCGATGGGGAAGGCTGCTTTTTGCCGGACGCGGGCGCGCCCATGCTGAAAGCTACTGCCCCCGAACGGCTCTTTAGCCCCGGCATTCGGGGAGACGGCACGGAGGAGGACTGGACCTATGTGCAGCCCCTATGCCAGGGCTCCGGCGTGGTGGGGGAGGTGTACGCCGCTCGCACGGATGAGTTCCTGTATGTGATGACCACGGTTTCCGGTGTGACGGATCCGGAAAGCGACACCGCGTTTTCCCTGAATATTTTGGTTGATGCTGACGGTAATCCCGTCAATGGCTACCGTCATCCAGGATATTCCGCCCATAGCGGCATGGATGTGTTGGTGCAGGACTGGCATTCCTTGAACCTGGAATTCTTTGTGTATGAAAAGCCGAGCGATGAGTGGTTTAGCTGTGTGGGCCGCCCGCCGGAAGGCATCAAGAAATTCGTGGAAGAGCAGGGCGACGGCGTATATAAGCTAAAGTACGCCATCCCTGTCAAGTTGGTCAGCGAATATCTGCCAGAGGTATCGGATGATTGGTACATTGCGGTGGACCGCCAGCAGGACATGCAGGAGGGTACTACCGTGGGTACTGCGCCGGAAGCATATCAGGAGGGGAGCGGGCTATTGCTGGTTCCCAAGTACCGCACTCGGGTAGCCCATTTGGATGTGGCGGACGATACCTTTGCCGACTGGGACGCGGTGGGCAATAAGGTTACGCCCTCCAGCCAAGCGGCTACGCAGAACTTGCGGGGTACCCTGTCTGAAGAGCGGCTCTATTTGCTGGCAAATGGGCAAAAGCTGGATACCACGGCCATCTGGCTGTTGTCCACAGGCAAAGGCTTCGCCTATGCGGGGTATTCGGATGTGACCCATCTGGTCAAGGGCGGTAAGCTGTATGCTGTAACGGCAGACGACACCCTTGGGGCAGAAGGCCTGCCCATCTATACCCAGTACTATGCCGATAGCGCGGAGGTACAGGTGTACTTGGAGGATTTGGGCTGGCCGGAGCAAGTCTTTGTGGCCTACCAGTGCAAGGACACTCAGTTGCCTGCCGAGGGCATGATGGCAGTTACGCAGCGCTTTGCCCTGGCGCGGCCGGAAGGCGCCTATTTCCCCAGAGAGGATTTCGGGGCGTTCCCTAATCCCTATCATGGCTGGATGGCTTGGGCCAGCACGTCTCCCGAGGAACCCATCCGGCACGCCTTTGACACGGTGTTCCTGGATGTGAAATGGGCGGAGTTTGAGCCGGAAAAAGGCAAATATGACTTTGAAATTCTAGAAAAGAAGTATCATTTGGATACCTGGAAGGAGCGCGGCGTGCGCGTGATCCTGCGCTTTGTGATCGACGACGTGATCGATAACGGCGGCGCGGACCGCATGGATATCCCCGCTTGGCTTTATGAGGAACTGGTGGCGGAGAATGCGGGCGGGAAAGGCGCGGGTACCTTCTACTATGAAGCGGAAGCCCTGGGCGGCGGCGGATTCTCGCCCAATTATGACAGCCCGCTACTCATCGGATATCATGCCAAGGCCATTGCCGCCTTGGCCGAACGCTTTGACGATCCGGCCATCACCGCCTATGTGCAGGTGGGAAGCCTGGGCCATTGGGCGGAAATGCACTGCTGGCCGGAGGGTACGGGAGAATTCCCCAATCCGGACTTGGTCGGCGCCTACATGCAGGCCTATACCGAGGCATTCCACCGTGTAAAGCTGGCGGCGAGAAAACCCTATCCCTATGCCAGCGCACAGAACTGGGGCCTTTACAACGACATGTTTGGGGATGTGGGGGCCAGCGATACCTGGGTGGACTACTATCGGCAGGGCTGCACCGATATGCCCAGCGCTACCTCGGAGCATGTGGCGGCATCGGCCATGCCGGAGTTTTGGCTTCACGGGTATTCCGGCGGCGAATTTGCCGAGGGCAATGTGCGCAAATGGATCAGCGACGACGCGATCGTGGAGACCCTCCGGCTCATTCGGGAAGCCCATTCCTCACTCATTGGCCCCTGTGCGCCCACAGACTTGCTGACCACCGAGGCGGATACGCCGGAGTACGATGTGAATGTGGAAGCCATGAGTAGGATCATCGGTTGGCGGTATGCCCTGGAAAGCATAACCCAAATCAGTACTGCCAAGGCAGGGGATCGCCTTGTGCTGGAGTTGGTGTGGAATAACCGCGGTGTGTCGCCCTTCTACTATCCATGGCCGTTGGAATGGTCACTGGTGGATGAGGCGGGCAAGGTGGTCTATGCGCAGCGGGGAGAACTGGATATCCGCACTCTGCTGCCTGGCCGGAAACGGACGGGGGAGACGCTCCTTCTTCCTTCTGACTTGCCGCAGGGTACTTATCGCCTATGTGTAGCGGTGCTGGATGTGGATACGGGTGTACCCAGCATGCGCTTGGCGCTTGCGGGCGGCGGTGAGGATCTCCGTTATCCGCTGTATCCATTGACAATCCAATAAAGAAAAAAGGAAAAGGGAGGCGCCGAGCGACATGTGCGCGAGGCGCCTCCCAATTCCCTTTGGGTGGAGGCAGGGAAAGAAGGGCGGAGCTTGCGTTTCTATTCAAACCGTACCATTTTGTAGTACGTCTTTGTGGTCTTGGCATAGAAGACAAAGTAGAACATCGCCACAAAAGCGGCCGCCAAGAACACGTTGAGGGTGATGTAGGGGGTGTTGGACAGGCCCAGAGCCCGCAGCATCAGCGTGACCATTTTCAGCGAGCCAGCCACGTGGCAGACGGCTACCAAAAGCGGCAAGAAAAACACGATCAGCACTTGAGTCGCCACTGTTTTGCGGACTTCTTGGGGACTCATGCCCACCTTTTGGAGAATGATGAAGCGGTCATGATCCTGATAGCCCTCGCTGATTTGTTTGAAGTAGAGAATCAGGGCGGTAGCCATGAGGAACAAAACGCCCAGGAATAGGCCCACGAACAGGAAGCCGCCGTAGAGGCTGTACAGTTCGGTTCGCAAGCGGTTTTTGTTAAAGAAGGAATGATAGGGAACGGTAAGCTGGCTGCGGAAGGCGGCAGCAAACGCATCCTGCCTTTCGGGAGCCTCGGGGATGTCCATTTGCAAAAGAAAGACCGGCAGGATGGCGCCTGTTTGATCGTCGATGGCGGAGAAAAGGGCCTGGAGGGCAGCCGCATCCTTCACAACAAAATAGACGCTGTTGGTTGCGGCGGAATAGCTAAACGCGGGTGTAAAGTGAAGCGTATCCAGCGCCCGCAGGGCAAAGTGCGCCTCCCCCCAAACGATGGACGAAGGGGCGGGCGTACTTAAGGAATAAAAGGCCGCCTCACCGTCAGCCAGATCCAGGGAGATGCCCTGCAAATCCTCAAAGGTTTGTTCGGTCAGCACGCACATATCCAGCAATTGGCTATAGTCAGCAGTGCTTTGCAGGGTAGAGGCAAGGGGGCCGGGCAGGGTCAAAAGCTCGTTGCCGGCGCGCTTTACAAGGATTTCATGGCTCTGGAAGGCATGCAGATTCGAAAGCGCAATCCCCATTTCCTGGGCGCAGGCTTGGGCGGTATCCCGCGCGGTTTCCATATCCACGGCAGAGCTTACGTTTAGCTTGAGATCGCTGGGGTAGAGCTGGTTTAGGGTTTGATCCGCGCCGCGGTAGAGCGCCACGGTGGTGCCGATGGTCACCATGGCCATGGTGCAAAGGATGGCGATGCTGGCAAGGCCCGCGGCGTTTTGCTTCATGCGGTACAGCATGCCGGACAGGGTGATGAAGTGTTGGGGATGGTAAAAGATGCGGTTGTTTCTTTTGAGGAGCTTAAGAATGGAAAGCGTGCCTGCCATAAACAAGCAGTAGGTGCCCAGGATCACCAACAGCACAGCCACAAAAAACAGCATGATGGCCGAGATGGAATCGCTGACGGTGCAAGCGATCCAGTATCCCGCCGCCAGGAGAACGACGCCAAGGATACCGAAAAACCAGCGGGCCTTGGGCTCCTTTTCGCCTACTTGGGAGCCTCGCAAAAGGTCGATGGGGCTGACGGAGCGAACCTGCCAGGAGTTATAAATGACCAGGCACAGGAAGAGAAGCGCAAAAAGGATGGGGGTAACGATCAGGGCCAGGGGGCTGATGCTGGGGGTGAGTGGGAATTGCACCTGTAAAATGATGCGAATCAGCAAGAAAAGCAAGCGGTTCAACACCATGCCTAAGCCCAAGCCAATGGCCATTGTGAGTACATAGCCCAAAAAGAGCTCATGGCGAACCACTCGGGCAATATGCTTTTTTTCCATTCCCAGAATGCTGTATAGCCCCATTTCCCGTTTCCGCCGCTTGATGAGAAAGCCATTGGCGTAAAACAAGAAGATAGCGGAAAATACGCCTACAATGACCAGCCCTAGGGAGAGCATCAGCAAAAAGGCGGTATAACCAGGAACCTCCCGCAGGCCTGGATTGGCGGTTAAACTTAAAAAGCTGAAAAAGGTAAAGGTGAGCATCACCGCAGCCAGCAAGAATGGGGCGTAGGTTTGGCGGTTTTTCCACAGATTGCCCAAGGCTAGGCGAAGATACAGGAAGTTACGCATCCTCATCGCCTCCTTGGGTGAGCACGGTGAGGGTGGAGAGGATTTTTTGATAAAATTGCTCCCGTGTGTTCTCGCCGGCATAGAGCTGGTTAAAGACTTGTCCGTCTTTGATGAACAGGCAGCGGGTGGCGTAGCTGGCGGCATGGGCGCTGTGGGTGACCATGAGCAGCGTTTGCCCTTCTTGATGAACGTTTGCGAACATGCGCATGAGCTTGGTGGCCGCCTTGCTGTCCAAAGCGCCGGTGGGCTCGTCCGCCAATACCATACGGGGATTGGTAATCAAGGCCCGGGCAACGGCGGTGCGTTGCTTTTGGCCGCCGGAGATTTCATAGGGGAATTTGTTGAGCAAGCCTTGAAGGGAGAGCCGTTCCAAAAGCGGCTGCAGGCGCTGCATCATCTCCGCATAAGGGCGGTTTTGCAGCACCAGGGGCAAGAGAATATTGTCTTTCACGGAAAAGGTATCCAGCAGGTTAAAATCCTGAAACACAAAGCCTAGATGATCCCGCCGGAAAGCGGCCTTGGCTTTTTCGGGCACATCGGCAAGATTTTTCCCCTCTAAAAACACCGCGCCGCCGGTGGGTTGGTCCAGCGCGGCCAAAATGTTAAGCAGTGTGGTTTTGCCGCTGCCGCTCTCGCCCATGATGGCCACAAATTCTCCGCCCTCCACCAAAAAGCTCACATCGGTCAAGGCCTGAACCTTTTGCATGCCAAAACGGGTGGTGTATACTTTTTTCAGATTTTTCACTTCTAACAATGTCATAGCATTTTCGTCCTCTCTGTCCCCATGGGGTACGGGCATAGCATAACAGGAACGCCTTCAAACCGCCTTGGTTTTGGCTTACAAAGCGTCCCTGTAATCTTACAATTTTGTCATTCTTCATGAGGCGCTTCCCTCCGGTGAAGATCAAAGGTGACGCAGGTCCCCTTGCCAAGCTCAGAACAGAGGGATACCTTGTGTCCCAGCAAATCGCAGGCTTGCTTGCAAAGGTACAGGCCGATCCCTGTGCTTTTTTCTTCACTGCGACCCGCGTAGCCGGTAAAGCCACGGTGAAAGACCCGCGGCACGTCCTCTGGCCGGATGCCGATCCCCGTATCGGAAATGGTGAGCACCTGCGGCGGCATAAGCGCGATTTCGATCTGCCCGCCCTCGGGAGTGTATTTGAGGGCGTTGGTAAGCACCTGTTCCAGCGCCATGCCCAGCCATTTTTCATCCGTAAGTGCGGAACCATCAAAGGGCTCCAGCCGCAAGAGGATGTTGCGGTATTGAAACAGTGGCCGCAGTTTGCGGACGATTTTACAGCAAAGGGGATAGAGTGGGATCATTTCCAGGGCTAGATCTTCGCGGATGCTGGAAAGGCGCTGGAAGGTAAGCGCCGCCTCGGCATAGCGTTCCACCTTGAAAAGCTCTTGGCGAAGCTGCTTTCGGTCAATGGGCGTTTCGCTTTGGGCAATCAGGTTCATGGCGGCGATGGGTGTTTTGATTTGATGGATCCAAAGGGTGTAATAGTCCGTGCGGGTGAGTTCCGCTGTGGCGGCTTCATCCGCCTGCTGGCGGGCTTCGCGGCTGTAGGCCAGTGCCAGTTTTCGATAGTCGTTTTCCGTAGGCGTGCGCGCGGGAGGGAGGCGGGAAGGGTCGGAAGGGAGCCTTTCCAGCGCCTTCCACAAGGCCAACTGATGGATCACGAAACGGCAAAAGGTGAACAGGAATCCGGCCAAAAGAAGCATCACAGACAAGAACAGGGCATAGCCGAGCTCACGCAGCTGCCCAAAGCCCAACAGATGCACCATCGGAAAAAGGGCGAAAAGGCCCAGGCAAAACAAAAGAGTAGGCCAGTAGGCGTGAAGATACCGCCCAAGCAAACGGAAGCCAAGCCGGACAGTGTTCATGGCGCTTGCACCCGATAGCCTTCACCCCGCTGGGTCAGGATCCAATCCGAAAGCCCGATATCCTCCAGCTTTTTCCGCAGCCTGGTGATGTTGACCGTTAAGGTATTGTCATCCACAAACAGATCGCTATCCCACAAGCGGGTCATGAGCGCGTCGCGGCTGACGGTGGCGCCTTTGTTTTCCAAAAGCATTTGCAAAATCCGGTTTTCATTCTTGGTCAGTTCCAGGCGGTAATCGCCGTAGAGCAGAACACTCTGGCCAATATCCAATACCGCGCCGCGACACTCCAGGGTGCTTTTACTCCCGGCAAAATCATAGGTACGGCGAAGGACCGCGCCTATTTTGGCCACCGCCACCTCCAGGTCAAAGGGTTTGGTAATAAAGTCGTCGCCGCCCATGCTCATGGCCATCACAATGTCCATGCTGCCGGTATGGGAAGAGATAAAAATGATGGGGGCAGTAGACAGCTGCCGGATTTTTTCGCACCAATAGTAGCCGTTGAAAAAAGGGAGGGAGACATCCATTAAAACCAGGTGGGGAGAGGCGCTTTGAAAGGCCTCCAGCACATCATCCAGCCTTTGGCAGCAAAACACGTCATACCCCCAGCGGCACAAATGGGCGGCCAGCAGTTCAGCGATGGTTTGGTCGTCTTCCACGATCATGATTTTGAACATAGGCTCCTCCCTTTGCGCGCATGCTCCCAGGATCAGACCGCGATCGATGGGCATTCTTCTGTCATTGTAGTAGAACCTCTCCGTTTTGTCCATGCGGCTGGCAGAAAAAATCTCCGCCAGCCCCCTGCGTTCCTGTGTGAGGAGGAAACAAAGCGAGCAGGATTTGGGAAGAACGGAAGCGAAATGGGCACAGTATAGACGTAGTGCGGCACGCCTTTGGGGGATAGAAGAACGGGCTTTTCCGCAAAGCGGGCCGGCGCCGACAGTGGGTACGGAGGGAAAGTATGGACGAAGGCCAGTATCAAAAGCGGATAGAGTGGTTTCAGCACGACCGGTTGGGCATGTTCATCCATTGGGGGCTATACTCGGTGGCGGCCCGGGGTGAATGGGTGCGGAACATTGAGCGGATCAGCAACGAGGACTATCAGGTCTATTTTGACCAGTTTGATGCCTCGGGCTATGATCCCAGGGCCTGGGCACGGTTGGCGAAAAAAGCGGGAATGAAGTACGCGGTTCTGACGGCCAAGCATCATGATGGGTTTTGTCTGTTTGATTCGCAGTTGACGGACTATAAAGCCACCAATACCCAGGCGGGGCGCGATTTGGTGCGGGAATATGTGGAGGCCTTTCGCGCCGAAGGGATCAAGGTGGGGCTGTATTACTCGCTCATCGATTGGCGCCATCCCGATTATCCCCACTACGGGGATTTGCACCATCCCTTGCGGGAGGATGAACGCCAGAAGGAACAGGAAGGGAAGCGCGATTTTAACCGGTACCTGGATTATCTGCATGGCCAGGTGCGGGAGCTGTGTACCCACTATGGCAAAATCGATCTGTTTTGGTTCGATTTTTCTTATGGTCAGCTCCGCGGGGAAGCCTGGCGCGCTACGGAGTTTGTACAGATGATCCGCTCCCTGCAGCCGGACGTGCTGATGGATAACCGGCTGGAGGTGAGCGGGGAGGGGTTTGGCTCGCTGCTGTCGGGAAACCCCACGGCCTATTGCGGTGATTTTGTATCTCCGGAGCAGATCATTCCGCCGGAAGGCATTGTGGATGGAAACGGAAAGCCCGTGTGCTGGGAAGCGTGCGTGACCTTGAACAACAACTGGGGATACTGTGAATTTGACCATGAGTATAAGTCGCCGCGCACGGTGATTCGCAAGCTGGTGGAGTGCGTGAGCAAGGGCGGCAATATGCTGCTGAATGTGGGACCGGATGCCAAAGGCCGCATTCCCCAGAGGAGCGCGGAGATCCTGACGGAGGTGGGCCGCTGGATGGAGCGCAACAGCCAAAGCATTTACGGCGCAGGGATCAGCCGGCTGCCCAAGCCGCCCTGGGGCTATGTGACCGAAACGGCGGACAGCATCTTTTTGCATGTGCTGGAAGAAACCATAGGGCCGGTGCCGGTGAAGGGAATCACCTTGGAGGATGTGCGGCTGATTCGGCTGGAGTCCTCCGGCGCGGAGTTGCAGGTCAAGCCCTGCTGGTCCACCTCCAATTATCCGGATTATCTGTTCATTCCCCTGGGGGCGGTGGCTTCCTATAGCTACGCGCTGCCCGATGAGATTGATACGGTTATCCGGCTGGTGAAGCGGTAGGTCAGGGGTAGTTGGCGTGTTCCGGCGAAGAGGGCTGCTGTGCGGATAGCATGGCACAGGACAAGCTGATGTTTTGTGTTTGCAGGGTACTTCATGGGAGGGTGGCTTTGTGCAGATCAATCGCCTGTTTGGCATCATCTACCTGCTTATGGAAGGGCGGAATATGACCGCCAAAGCCCTGGCGGAGCATTTTGAGGTGTCTGCGCGAACCATTTTGCGGGATGTGGACGTGCTTTCCATGGCGGGGATCCCTATCTATACCGTCCAAGGCAAGGGGGGCGGGATCGCCCTCCTGGATCAGTATGTGTTGAATAAAGCGGTGCTTTCCGAGGCGGAACAGAACCACATTTTGTTTGCGTTGCAGGGCTTGGCCGCCACGCGGCAGTTGGATGCGGGGGACGTCTTGGATCGGCTTGAGGGGCTTTTTGCCAAAAGCAATGCCAATGGATCGAAGTGGATTTTTCCCGCTGGGGGGATCATGAAGCGGATCGCGCAAGGTTTGAAGCCTTGAAAGAGGCGATTTTTCAAAAGCGGGTGATTGCTTTTGCCTATACCGATGCAAAGGGCGAAGCTACCCAACGAAGCGCATACCCGGTGAAATTGTTATTCAAATCACGTTCGTGGTATTTGCAGGCATTTTGCCTGGGAAGTCAGAGCTACAGGACATTTAAGCTGGTTCGCATGCGTCAGGTGGTTGTTTTGGAGGAAATCTTTGCCCTTGCTAAACCAGCACCCCCCAAGGCCGAAGCGGCGCAAACAACGCTTCCTGCACTAGGGGAGGTGACGTTGAGGTTCTTCCCTCACGCAGCCTATCGGGCATTTGATGAGTTTGACGAAGGGCACATGGCGTTTCAGGAGGATGGCTCGGTGGTCGTTACCGTGGCGCTGCCGCAAGACGAGTGGCTGTATCAATACCTTCTATCCTTGGGCACGGCGGCCGAGGTCGTTCAACCGCAAAGCGTACGCCAGGAGTTGCTCCAGCGGTTGAAGGCGATCCAGCAGATGTACGGAAAGAAAATATGACATGCTGGTGTCTTGTTTCTTGTGATAGGATATAAACAGTAACAGGGGCCCCCTCATGTCCTATCTATTCATCAAGGAGGAAACATCCATGTCCAGACCTACCCAAAAGGCGGATTTGCTCCAGGCGGCGAGCGCGGAATGGGACCAGCTATGGAAATTGATGGACAGCATGTCCGAAGAGGAGCAAAACGCCTCCTTTGTCTTGGAGGATCGGGATCGTAAGTTGCGGGACGTGCTGGTTCATCTTTATGAATGGCACCGGATGGTAGAAAACTGGCATAGAATCGGCACGCTGGAGGGCGGCATGCCCGACGTGCCAGGCAAGGGATACACTTGGAAAACCTTGCCGGAGCTGAATCGAAAAATTTGGGAAAAGCACCAGGGCGTGCCTTTGGGGGAGGCCAAAGCCATGCTTCAAAAAAGCCATGAGATGATTTTGCGCCTGATAGAATCGCATACCCAAGAGGAGCTGTTTTCCAAAGGAATCTATCAGTGGACCAAAAGTTCCACCCTAGGGTCTTACTTTGTGAGCTGTACCTCCAGCCATTATGATTGGGCCATAAAGAAAATCAAAAAACAAAGGAAGGCCAGCCAGGAGGCGCGGTCGTAAGAGCGCCAGGTTTTGCGTAGAGACCGAAGGGGAAGGGATTTATGATAGGGGCATCACAACCATGGTCAAGGACTCGCTTTGTGGGAATTCGGGCCCGTTATAATAATATTCGTAGGAAGCTCCGGTGGCTGTATACCCATGATCCGCAATCCACTGAAACATTTCGTTGTATATGGGTTCCATTTCCCCATAAGGGTCCCGATACATGCAAAAGATCCTTTTGCTTGCCGGAATATAACAGGGCTTGATGTCGCCTTGTTCCGGCAACGGTTGCGCTATGGGGAAGCCGATCACTACATCGAGGTTTGGCATATCCACATGATGGTAAGCAACAAAAGGGACATCCCAAGCAATTGGCCTATGTCTTTTAGGTAAGCGGCAATTTTTCCATAGGTTTCGCCAATCAGCATTGGGAGCTTTTCGACCGTTGTCCGTGTGCGAAGGGACAGGGTGGGTTGTGCATTTTTCTGCAAGATTTCAAAGTGGGATATTCTTGGCATTGGAAACCCTGCTTTTGTCGGCCTGGTCTTGTCAAAAAGGAACGGTCGCTAAAATGAGGATACCATAATAAACCGTTCTGATGGACGGGTGAAAATGCCTTTGGAAAAGTGATCTTGGCATAACAGAGAGACCCTAGCCAGGCAGGAGTAACAAAAAAACCGGCGTAGGCAAGCTGTTGGCGGCGACAATCGTGTTCCATATCAGGTATGCTTTGTTTTGAGAGAAGGCAGGCGCTAAGTCGTTGTAAAGCAAGGGGTACAACAGGAAAGCCGAAGGAAAACCGCCTGCGGTTTCGCATAGAGTTACGGCGTTATCATTGCGCCCACTGAAACAGTGGAATGATAACGCCGCAGCTTTTTTGTAAGAGCAAAGCGCATGGCAGGTTTTCAGTTCCGTGCGCAATCATAGGGAATATCATTCGCTTAGCGCAATAAGGCATGGATTGCGGGCCATAGACCCTACCCCCGCCTCAGCGCAGCAGCTCCGCTAGCGGCTCATAGGGCAGCCCTAAGCTCTCGGCCACATTTCGATTGGTGCACTTTCCACCATAGATATTTACCCCTTGGGCCAGGTTGGGATTAGCCCTTATGGCAGCTTCCAACCCCATATTCGCCATGAGCACGGCATAGTGGATGGTGGTGTTGGACAGCGCGATGGTGGACGTGCGGGGTACCGCGCCGGGCATATTGCCCACGCAATAATGAACAATATCATCGACAATATAGACCGGATCGGCGTGGGACGTGGTATGGGACGTCTCACAGCAGCCACCCTGGTCAATGGCGATATCTACAATCACCGCACCTTTTTTCATCATTTTCAGATGCTCACGCCGGATCAGCTTGGGCGTTGCGCCCCCTGGAATGAGCACCGAACCGATCACCAGATCCGCTTCGGCCAGGCTCTTGACGATATTGCTTTCCGTGCTATATAGCGTAGTGATGGACGCGCCAAATACGTCGTCCAGATAGGTGAGGCGGTTCAAGTTGACATCCAAAAGCACCACCTGCGCGTCCATCCCCACGGCAGCCTTGGCCGCATAGGTCCCTGCAATGCCGCCGCCTAGGATGACCACCTTGCCCCGCTCTACGCCCGGCACGCCGCCCAGCAGCAGCCCCCGGCCGCCGAAGGGGCGCTCCAGATACTTAGCGCCCTCTTGAATGCTTAGGCGGCCCGCAATCTGGCTCATGGGACGCAGGCAGGGAAGATTTCCCTCCGCATCCACAATGGTTTCATAAGCCACCGCCTTCACGCGCTTTGCCATCAGGGCTTCAGCCAGGGGCTTATTGGGCGCAAGATGTAAATAGGTAAAAAGAATTTGATCTTCGCGCAAATATTGGTATTCCTCCGGCTCCGGCTCCTTGACTTTAATGATCATGTCAGCAATTTGAAAGACTTCTGGGGCGGTTTCCACAATCGTCGCCCCATTGAACCGGTATTCCTCATCGGTGAAATTTGCGCCTTCCCCGGCATGCTTCTCTACAAAAACCTGATGCCCTCCCTTGATAAAGGCAAGTACGTTGTCTGGGGTAAATCCTACGCGATATTCGTGATTCTTCAACTCTTTGGTTACGCCAATCTTCATGGCTACACACTCCTTTGCATCACCCGAATTTAGCATTCAGTATACACCAAAGGGGGAACTTCTGGCAATTGTCAATCGGCGCGTGCCCGGGGCTTTGTTGCCAATCAAGACGAGTGCTTATCGGTTCCCAGGGGCAGCGGGGTCCCGCATTCTTTGAGCGGGATTTCCCGTGCTGAAAATGGCCAGACTACGTTGCGTCCCCATTGGTTGTGCTCCATTCCGCGTGAATCCCGCCTTTCAGCAATTCACAAATGGCCTGAACGACTTCTTGAGGAAACGAGTCTTTGTGTTGAAATTTGATGGTGGCCCTTGTGTAACGAAACTGCGGGAATTGGCCTTTCAAAAAATCGATCCAATCATACCCTACACAAATGGAAACATGGTCTTTGTAGGCGCCATAAAACATGATGCCATTTCCGTTGACATAGATGGTGGGGCAGCCATAATACACTTTTTCTTCCACGTTTCCAAAGACATCCAAAGCGGTTTGGCGTATACACAACAATCGTTGTTGTACTTTAGGGCTGAACCGCAGAATATACGCGTCAGTATCGGACATGAGATCCTCTCTTTCTGTTCATGGGCTTGCTTCATATTTTCTTGCAAGAATTATACCATATTCCATGGCAATGCTGTAGAACTGTCTTAACGGGCGAAAAGTGCGAGGCCATCCGGTTTTGCTTCACGCCGTGCCCTTTACACAGATTTTACACGCCGCTGTATTTGGTTTATATATCCCTACACTATCATCAGCTTGTTAGGATGAATAGGAGGGATCATGGATGAAAAAGATAATGGGTACCATGCTTTTGCTGGCGGTTTTCGTGCTGACGGGTTGCTCCGGTGATGCCGCATCCACAGGCTTTGACACGGATAAGGATATCGCCGTTGTTTCCAGGGAGGATGGCTCCGGCACACGTAGCGCGTTTGTCGAATTGTTCGGTATTGAACAAAAAAGCGCAGACGGCGCAAAGAAAGACCTGACCACAAAAGAAGCCATCATTGCCAAACAGACGGACGTGATGATGGCCAGTATCGCGGGTAACAAGTATGCCATCGGCTACCAATCACTGGGTTCACTCAACGGCACGGTAAAGGCTGTGCAGGTGGAAGGCGTCATGGCCTCCGCTGAAAATGTGAAGAATGGCGCTTACCCCATCTCGCGGCCTTTTCAGATCGCCACAAAAGGGGAAACCACAGGGCTTGTCAAGGATTTTGTGGCCTTTATCCTTTCGGCGCAGGGGCAGGCGATCATCAGGAAAAGCTACATACCCATCGCTGAAAACGCTCCTGCGTTCGCGGGCAATCAGCCATCCGGCAAGATTGTGGTGGCAGGGTCCTCTTCCGTCGCGCCAATCATGGAAAAGCTCAAAGAAGCCTACTTGCAAGAGAACCCCAGCGCCACCATCGAAATCCAGCAGAGCGATTCTTCCACAGGAATGACGGCCACGATGGAAGGAACCTGCGACATCGGCATGGCCAGCCGTGCGCTTAAGGACAGCGAAAAGGAACAATTGACCGCCACGCAGATCGCGCTGGACGGCATCGCGGTGATCGTGAACAAGGGCAACCCAAACGACGACCTGACCAAAGAGCAGATCAAAGCCATTTTCATTGGCGAAGCGCTCCAGTGGCGCGATGTAAACCCATGAGTCAGTGGAAAGAGAAAGCCATGAGCGCGGTGTTTTTAGCATCAGCGCTCGCCTCCATTATAGCGGTAGGGCTGATCTGCTTCTTTTTGTTCTCCAGCGGCATTCCGGCCATCGGGAAAATCGGCGTATTGGATTTTTTGCTCGGCAAGGAGTGGTCGCCTGCCGACACACCGCCCCTGTTTGGGATCTTCCCAATGATCCTGGGTAGCCTGTATGTCACGGCAGGGGCGATTTTGCTTGGCGTGCCTATCGGCATCCTGACGGCGGTTTTCTTGGCGAAAGCCTGCCCGAAAAAGCTGTATACGGTCATCAAGCCTGGTGTCGATTTGTTGGCGGGCGTTCCGTCAGTGGTATATGGATTCTTTGGCATGGCGGCCATCGTTCCGCTGATGGGCAGCAGCATCCTATCGGCCTGCATCTTGCTGGGCATCATGATTTTGCCCACCATCATTGGTATCGCGGAAAGCGCCTTGCGCGCCGTGCCGGAAAGCTATTATGAAGGGGCACTGGCGCTGGGCGCGGGCCACTACCGCAGTGTGTTTGCAGTAATACTGCCAGCGGCGAAATCCGGCGTCTTTGCCGCTGTTGTGCTGGGAATAGGCCGCGCCATTGGCGAAACCATGGCCGTGATTATGGTGGCAGGCAATCAGGCACGGATGCCGGTGTCGCTGTTGAAGGGCGTCCGGACGCTGACTGCCAACATCGTGATTGAAATGGGCTATGCAGCAGGTTCCCACCGTGAGGCGTTGATCGCCACGGGCGTGGTGCTCTTTGTGTTTATTCTCATGATCAATCTGAGCTTTTCTGCGCTCAAAGGGAGGGGGAAAGCATGAAGTGCAAGCGCAACGCATCCGAAAAGATCATGGCTGCGCTCACCTGGTCCGCGGCTGGGGCGACAATAGGAGTCCTCGCCTTTTTGGTGGGGTTTATCCTTGCCAAAGGCATTCCCCACATAAAACCCTCGTTGTTTTCGCTCACCTATAACAGCGAGAACGTTTCCCTTCTGCCGGCGCTGGTTTCCACCGCGTTCATCACGATACTGTCCTTGCTGATTGCTGTACCGCTGGGCGTGTTTGCGGCAATCTATCTTGTGGAGTACGCCAAGCGCGGCAACAAGGCGGTTTTGCTGGTGCGCGCAACCACCGAAACGTTGTCCGGCATTCCGTCTATTGTGTATGGGCTGTTTGGCATGCTGTTCTTTGTGACCACGCTGGGTTGGGGCTATACGGTGCTGTCGGGCGCATGCACGCTGGCCATGATGATTTTGCCGCTCATTATGCGTTCTAGCGAGGAGGCGCTTAAGTCGGTGCCGGATGTGTTGCGCGAGGGCTCCTTTGGGCTGGGCGCGGGAAAACTGCGAACGGTATTCAAGATCGTCCTTCCCTCGGCTATGCCAGGGATCCTGGCGGGAATCATCCTGGCCATGGGCCGCATCGTCGGCGAAACGGCGGCGCTCATCTATACGGCAGGGACGGTTGCGCAAATCCCCACAAACCCGATGCAGAGCGCCAGAACGCTGTCGGTGCATATGTACGCGCTGTCCAGCGAGGGCCTTCACACCGGCGAAGGGTATGCGACAGCGGTGGTGCTATTGGTGGTTGTCGTTATGATCAACACCCTGTCGCTACGGCTTGCCAAGCGGATTGGAGGGGTTTCGTGAACTGCTTTGGGATTCGGGAACTGGATTTATATTATGGGGATTTTCATGCGCTCAAGCATATCGATCTGTGCATCGAACAGGGAAAGATCACGGCGTTCATTGGACCGTCCGGTTGTGGAAAATCAACGCTCTTAAAAACCCTCAACCGTATGAACGATCTGGTGGAGGGCTGCAAGATCACAGGTGAGGTGAAGCTCTTTGGCGAGGACGTTTACGGAAATATGGACGTCAACTTTCTGCGAAAGCGCGTGGGCATGGTGTTCCAAAAGCCAAACCCGTTTCCAATGAGCGTGTATGACAATATCGCCTTTGGGCCCAGGACGCACGGCATCAAATCCAAATATGAGCTGGATGGAATTGTGGAAGCCTCTCTCAAAGGCGCCACCATCTGGGAGGAAGTCAAGGATCGGCTGAAAAAGTCCGCGCTGGGGCTTTCGGGCGGGCAGCAGCAGAGACTTTGCATTGCAAGAGCGCTGGCCGTTTCGCCGGAGGTTTTGCTCATGGATGAGCCAACAAGCGCGCTCGATCCCATCTCCACCGGCAAGATCGAGGAACTTCTGCTGACTTTACGGGAAAAATATAGTATCATTATTGTAACGCATAACATGCAGCAGGCTACCCGCATCAGCGATAAGACGGCATTTTTCCTGCTTGGTGAAGTGATTGAGCATACGGACACCGAGGCGATGTTTTCCATGCCGAAGGATAAACGCACCGAGGACTATATCACAGGGAGGTTTGGATGATGCGCAGCCGTTTTGAGGAACAGCTTACAGACTTAAATAACAATTTGATCGAGATGGGCGCGCTCATTGAACATGCCATTGCCAGCGCCACCAAAGCGCTTTTGGAACAGGATGCGCAGACCGCGCGGCAAATCATGGCCGGTGATCCGGTGATTGACGACAAAGAGAAAGAAATCGAGAGCATTTGCCTGAAACTTTTGCTCAACCAGCAGCCTGTGGCGCGGGATTTGCGGCAGATTTCCACCGCGCTGAAAATGATTACGGATATGGAGCGCATCGGCGACCAAGCCGCCGATATTTCGGAGCTTTGCGTCTATCTTGCCAACCAGGAGTACATCAAAAAGCCGGAGCATATTCCGCAGATGGCGCGGGCTACCATTCAAATGGTAACAGATGCCATCGATGCTTTTGTTCAAAAAGACTTGGCCCTGGCCCAATCCGTGATTGCCTATGACGATGTGGTGGATGACTTATATGTAAAGAACAAGCATGACTTGATCGAACTGGTTCACGTGGATGTTAACAATGGCGAACAGGCATTTGACCTGCTGCAGATTGCCAAGTATTATGAACGCATCGGCGACCATGCCGTAAACATTGCCGAATGGGTGATTTTCTCCATAACCGGCAAGCACAAAGACAAACAGGTTTTATAGGCGGTGATCATTTGCAGAAAATCTATATCATAGAGGACGACGACAGCATCCGCGACATGGTGGTTTACGCGCTGAAGTCGGCGGGCTTTGAGGCGAAAGGGTTTGAGGAGAGCCACCAGCTGTGGGCGGCGCTGAGTGCGGCCCCGCCGTCTCTTGTACTGCTGGACATCATGCTGCCTGACGAGGATGGGATTGCGATCTTACAACGGCTCAGGCAAGCTGATGCAACCAAGAACTTGCCTGTGATCATGCTGACGGCCAAAGGAACGGAATACGATCGCATCAAAGGGCTGGATTTGGGCGCGGACGATTATATCACCAAGCCGTTTTCGGTGATGGAATTGATTTCCCGCATTCGGGCCGTGCTACGGCGTGCCGGTGACGCCTCCGAAAAGCAACGGGAATACCAAATCGATGGAATCGTTCTCAACACAGACAAGCGGACGGTGCTTGTGCAGGGCAGGGAAATATCTCTGACCTATAAAGAATTTGAACTGCTTTTTTACCTGATGCTCAACGAAGGCGTCGTCCTTACCCGCGACAAGCTCTTGAATGAGGTGTGGGGCTTTGACTACAACGGTGAGAGCCGCACGGTGGATATGCACATCAAATCGCTGCGCCAAAAGATGGGTGAGCGCGGCAACCGCATCATCACCGTTCGCAACGTCGGTTACAAGATTGGGGGGTAGTGGATGAAGCGGCGCGTCTTTTTTAGCATTCTTTGGTTGACCGTTGTCAGCCTGCTGGTTGCCATCGTGGCCATATGCTTTGTGTTTTACAACCAGCTGTCATCCTCCGTTCAAAGCGAGGTGCGGGAGCGCGCCTATATCTTGGGAAGCGCGGTAACGCCGGGCGAGTACACCGGGCTTTCTATTTCCGACATGCGCCTGACCATCATTGCCGCTGACGGCGCCGTTTTGTTTGACGACGATGAAAAAGCGTCCGCCCTGCAAAATCATGCCGACCGCGAGGAAGTCTGGGAGGCATTATCAGCCGGTGCGGGCGAGAGCAAGCGCTTTTCCGATACCCTAGGGCAGGAAACGTATTATTATGCCTTGCGCCTTGCGGATGGCTCGGTCCTGCGTGTGGCCAAGACCATGAGCAGTATCCTGGGCATGTTTGGCGGCGCATTGCCGGTGGTGGCAGCGGTGCTGGCCGGCGTCATCATCATTGGTTATTTTCTGTCCAGCAGGCTCACCAGGCGAATCCTCAGGCCCATCAACGAGGTGGATTTGAGCAGCGAATTGTCCCCGCCGTATGATGAGCTTGCGCCCTTTGTGAAGACGATTAACGAACAAAGGAAGCAAATCTCCGGCCAGATGAGTGATTTGAGTGCGCACAACGATACCATGCAAGCAGTCCTAGAGAACATGGGCGAAGGCGCACTGCTGCTCGACCGGAAGGGAGCCGTTATCACCGTCAACAAAAGCGCGGCAACCTTTTTTGATCTGCCCAAGGAAGTAAAAGGGAAGAATTTTCTGGAGCTGTTTCGCGATATCTCCTTCTCCGGCAGGGCTCGGGAGGCCTTGATGGGCCAACGGAGTGAGCTGACGATGGAACAGGCGGGAAAAATTGTTCGGGCCTATTTCAGCCCAGTGTCTGACATTGGAGCGATCATCCTGTTTATGGACATTACCGAAAAGGCAAGGGCCGAAGACCTGCGGCGAGAGTTTTCGGCCAATGTATCCCACGAGCTGAAAACCCCCCTGACCACCATTTACGGAAACGCCGAGATGCTGTCCGGCGGGATGGTCAAGGAGGCGGATAAGCCGATTTTTTATGGCAAGATCAAAGACGAAGCAGGGCGGGTGATTGCGTTGATCGAGGACATCCTGCTGATCTCTCAATTGGACGAAGGCGCGGAATCCGAACGAGAGGATGTGGAGTTGTCTGCCGTCGCGGCTGAGGCGATAGAGGGGCTCACAGCCAAAGCGGGCGAAAACGGCGTAGCGATTGAAATTGACGCGCAACCCACCCTGATGAAAGCCAACCGCGCGCAGATGTTTGAGCTGTTTTACAATCTGGTTGATAACGCGATTAAGTATAACAAGCCGGGAGGCACGGTGAAAGTCACCATCGCAAAGCACGCCGGCCAGATTGAGTTTTCCGTTTCCGACACAGGGATCGGAATCCCAAAAGAGGCACAAAGCCGCGTGTTTGAACGCTTTTACCGCGTGGATAAATCCCGCTCCAAGCTGACAGGCGGCACGGGGTTAGGCCTGGCCATTGTGAAGCATATCGTCTTGGCGCACGGGGGAGAGATTACGCTAAAGAGCCATTGGGGAAAAGGCACGACGATCGCTGTCTGTGTTAGACCCATGGGTTATGGCATTGATAGTCCGCAGTGAAAGTGATTGCGCTAGCATGCCGAAGGTGTGCTCCGTTGAAGAGAACTGGGACGAACCGAAAGGACCCACCCCACGGCAGGGGCAGCGAGTTTGCGAAGCGACGATAGCGCTGCCCTCGTTGATGATTGGGTTGCGTTTGCTTATCCGTGGGGGTCTGGGCTTGGACTCTGGACGTTGCTCCTTGAAAATCAAGTGCTAAAACCCGAACCGGCCGCAGATAGGAATGAACTATCTGCGG
>JAVBVF010000058.1:0-26543 GCA_031554475.1 Eubacteriales bacterium
TAACGGCAGCACCTACGACTCTGACTCGTATTGTCTAGGTTCGAATCCTAGTTCCCCAGCCAACCTGGCTCCATGGTCAAGCGGTTAAGACGTCGCCCTCTCAAGGCGAAATCAGGGGTTCGATTCCCCTTGGAGCTGCCAAGGGGCATTTGCCCCTTTTTGTTATCATTGCAAGCCGCCTTGCTGCAAAGGCGGCTTTTGGTTCAGGGCGGAAAGGAGAAAGCCGTGGATATCCGGATTCGGCGAGAAGAACCCAAGGATTACCGGCGGGTGGAGGAAATCACCCGGGAGGCGTTTTGGAACCTGTACCGCCCTGGCTGCGATGAGCACTTTGCGGCCCATCAGCTGCGCAAGCACAAGGATTTTCTTCCGGAATTGACCTTTGTGATGGAGGCGGATGGGGAACTGGTGGGCAGCATTTTGTACTCCCGTTCCAAAGTGGTGGGCGAAGGGGGGCAGGAATGGGAAACCATCAGCTTTGGCCCCGTTTGCATTTTGCCTAGGCTGCACCGCCAAGGGCTGGGAAGGATGCTCATCACCCACTCCATGGAGGAGGCCAAACGGTTGGGATATTCCTCCATCGTGATCTGCGGCTATCCCTATCATTACGAACCCTATGGTTTTCAGGGCGCAAAGAAATACGGCATTTCCCTGCCGGACGGCCAGTTTTATACGGGGGTTATGGCGCTGTCCCTTGTGGAGGGCGGCTTTCGGGGAGTGCGGGGGAGCATTCATTTTTGTGAAGCGCTGGAAACGCCGAACCCCGAGGCGCTGGAGGCCTACGATAGCACCTTTCCGCCCAAAGCCAAGGGCTGGCAGCCAAGCCATGAGGAATTTGAAAGGGCTTGCGCCCAGGTGGATACCAGAGAGTTTTAAGCGTTTCAGGGGTTGCCGCCCCTAAAGCCCATAGGCAGGGGTTTCACCCCTTTTCCGGTGGTTCGGTGTAGCGCAAGGCATGGGAGTGCCTTGCGCCTGCCTCACTGCCCCAGCTCTCGCTTGCTTTTGCCTGCGGCAAAGCGCCCACAGGGCGTACGCCCGCTGGCGCTGCCCTGAACCCTTGATTTGACCCAAAGGCAGCTGTGAAAAAACTTCACACAACGGGCCTTTTTCCGTAAGCTGAGGCTGCCGCAAGGGCAGTCTTTTTGCGATCAGCCCAGGCGAATCATGATGATTCTGGCGGTGGCGTTCCCCGTACCCGGGAGGGTGATGCTGGCGTTGAACCCGTTGCGGAGCTGAAGCACATCCCCTGAGGCCAGCGCGGTGACAAAATTGCCGGACAGGCTTTCCGCCGTGGTGCTGCTGCCAATGGCCGAGGTACCCACCTGGCTCCCGTTGAGGCCCAATAGAACAAAGTAGGGCGCGGTACTGGCGGTAGCTACGTGCAAATCATAAAGAATCAAGTAGATCCCGCCGCTGGTCACTTCAAAATCCGTCTCGTTGGGGTGGGTAAAATTGTCGCTGGTGAGGGTGGAACTCGGGAAGGCAATCGCCGATCCTGGGGCGTAGGTAGCGGCTCCGGTGAAAAAGTAAAGATCGGGGCCTGTGAGCGCCGCGCCGGTAGGCCCTGTGGCTCCGATGGGCCCTGTCGCGCCCGTGGCTCCTGTAGCTCCTGTGGCCCCTGTGGGGCCTGCGATTCCCGTAGCGCCGGTGGCCCCTATGGGGCCTGCGATCCCCGTAGCGCCTGTGGCTCCAGTGGCCCCCGTTTCACCCGTTGCTCCCCGCCCACCTCTTGCGCAAGGGGGGGAGGGAGACCAGCGAATGGCGTTGGGAAAGCAAGGAGAACCATAGTTTTGCTCTGCATTCATACAAACGTTCCTTTCCTGCGCAGTTTGTGCTGGTAGTAGGGTATGGGTTTCGCCAAAAAGAGTGTGAGAAGCGCGAAAACTGTTCTTTCGGGGGAGGAACACGCGGCGGCGTTGGAGAAAGAGTAAGGCATGCACGGCGAAACGGCCTAAAAGGAGACGGATATGCTCGAATTGCAAAAGATCGGCTGGGAGCTTCCCACCGGCGAAGAGATCATTAAAGAAGTGAACTTATCCATTCCGGCGGGAAAACTCACAGTGATCACAGGCCCCAACGGCGGCGGCAAAACCACCCTCGCCAAGCTCATCGCAGGGCTGAGAACCCCCACCCGGGGGAAAATCTTCTTGGATGGTGTGGACATCACGGATTGGGATATAACCCGACGGGCGCAAGGGGGTATCGGCTATGCCTTTCAGCAGCCGGTGCGATTCAAGGGGCTGACGGTTCGGGACCTTTTGGAGCTGGCCGCGGGAGAAAAGCTGGACACAGGGGAGATATGCGCCTTGCTGGGCGAGGTGGGCCTATGTGCGCCGGAATACATGGACCGAGATGTGGATGGCAGCCTATCCGGTGGCGAGAGCAAGCGCATTGAAATCGCTACAGTGCTGGCAAGGCGGCACATGAAGATGCTGGTGTTTGACGAGCCGGAGGCGGGCATTGATTTGTGGAGCTTCACCAGCCTGATCAATGCCTTTGAGCGCTTAAAAGCGGAGCACGGGGAGGCGCTCTTGGTGATTTCTCATCAGGAGCGGATTTTGGAGATCGCCGATCAAATCGTGGTCATCGCGGGGGGCCAGGTTCGCGTGGCCGGTGATCGGGCGGCAGTCCTGCCAAGCCTCATGGAAGAAGAAAAGTCCAGCCGCTGTCCCTTGACGGCGCCTCAGCACAAGGAGGCATACGCATGAATGCGGTGACGGAAAAACTTCTGGCCCTCGTGGCGGGCTTTCAGGGCAGCTTTCAGGGCGCTTACAACATCCGCGAGGATGGCGCTTGCGCGGGCAGGCAATGCTCCGCTAATATTCAGTTGGAATCCAAGCAGGATGGCCCCGGACTGACCATCCGCGTGGCGGCAGGTACGAAGGGTGAAACCGTCTTTATCCCTGCCGTGGTCACCCGCGGGGCTATTGATGATCTGGTCTATAACGATTTTTTCATTGGCGAGGGCGCGGATGTAAAAATTGTGGCGGGCTGCGGCGTGCATACCGAGGATGGGTCGGACGCCAGACACAACGGCATCCACCGGTTCTTTTTGGAAAAGGGCTCCCGGGTTTTGTACGAAGAAAAGCACATTGGCACCGGGGAGGGCAAGGGCAAGAGGCGCATCGATCCCGTGACCGACGCCACCCTTGCCCAAGACGCGGTGCTGGAAATGGATACCCTGCAATGGAGCGGAGTGGACAGTTCCCTTCGCAAAATGAACGCCACCCTGGCCGCAAGGGCCAAGCTGATCGTGCGGGAGCGCATCCTTACGGACGGCCAACAGCGGGCTGAAACCGACTTTGTGGTGGTGATGAACGGAGAGGACAGCGCGGTGGACGTGGTGTCCCGTTCGGTGGCCAGAGGAGAATCCTATCAGGAGTTCCGCTCGGACATTCGGGGCCATTGCCGTTGCACGGGCCATTCCGAGTGCGACGCCATTTTGGCGGACAAGGGTACGGTCTATGCCGCGCCTGCCCTCTTCGCGGGCGATATTGATGCCACGCTCATTCACGAGGCGGCCATTGGCAAAATCGCGGGGGAACAGCTCACCAAGCTCCGCACCCTGGGGCTGACGGAAGAGGAAGCGGAGCAAAAGATCATTGAGGGTTTTTTGAAGGGATAGAAGAAGGAACCTCCGGCGATGCCGGAGGTTCAGCTTGTCGATAAATCCTTTTTGGAGGCTCCGCCTCCAAACCACTGCCAGGGCTGTGCCCTGGACCCATCTGTGAAACGCCCATGAAATGGGCGTTTCAGGAAAGGGATTCTAAAGGGCAACAGCCCTTTAGCCGCCGTAGGCCGTCTCCCGGAACCTTTTTTTTCAGCAAGCGCCATCCCGTTGCCAAATTGCCTTTGTCAACGGTCTGAACCTCCGGCGATGCCGGAGGTTCCTTCGTACTTATTGTGGCGCCTTCTCGCTGATCAAAGAGGCGGTTGGAATATAGACCATCTTTCCATCCAGGGGATAGGGGAAGGTTTCAGGGGTGACGGCCTCTCCCTTGGCCAGGAGCAAGGCCAGCTTTACTGCGGCTTGGCCTTGGCCAGCGGCATCGTTGATGACGGTGGCATAGAGGGAACCTTGCCCAAGGGCCGCGATGGCGGGGGCGGTGGCGTCGTTGCCCACCACGGGAAGAAACCGCCCGCCGGTGAAATAGCCGGCGGCTTTCAGCGCGTCAATGGCGCCTAGGGCCATGTCGTCATTATTGGAAATAACGCATTCAATGCCTTTTCCATAGGTGTTCAAAAGCACCGCCATGCGCTCCTGCCCCAGGCTGCGCTCCCAGAGGGCGGTTTCTTCCTGGAGCTTGTCAATGACGATGCCTTCTTCCTGCAGCGCCTTGAGGGCAAAGAGCGTGCGCAGTTCCGCGTCCTGGTGCCCGGGCTCGCCCTTGAGGATCACTAGTTGCATCCGGTCGTCCTGGTTGCGATCCGCAAAGGGATGGGACTTGAAATAGCCCGCCGCCAGCTTGCCTTGCAAAAGGCCTTGCTCTTTGGCGTCGACGCCGACATAATAGGCTTTGTCGTAAACCTCCAAATCCTCCCGAAGGGGCTCACGGTTGATAAACACAATGGGCTTTTCATAGCGCAGGGCCATTTGCAGCAGATAGATGGCGGAGGTGCGGTCTACGGGATTCACGATCAATGCGTCCACGGGGCTTTTGAGCAATTCTTCCACCTGGTCGTTTTGGAGGTTTTGGTCGTTTCGCCCGTCGCGGATCAGCAGGGTGGCGGCGGCGCCCACATCAGCCTGGATGGCGTCCAACAAACTGGAAATAAAGGTGTCTTCTCCGTTATAGATGCAAACGCCAAGGGTAGGCAGCGCCTCCTGGGAAAGGGCAAAGGAAAGCGGAGCCGTCAGCATAAAGAGGGCCAGCCATAGCGCAACAGCTTTTTTCATCCACATTCTCCTTTCCCTGTCGGCTATTGCAACAGGGGAAACACCATTTTGACGTTTTCCATGAGGTACATGTTGCTGATGTCAATCAGGGGAACCGCCAAACGGTGTGTGGTGGGGGAGGCGGCTCCCTGGGAAAGCAACATGGCCTGGGTCATGGCCGTATAGCCCATGGCATAAGGGTTGTCCATCAAAAGGGCGGAAACCAGCCCGCTTTCCAAATCGCTCACGCGGTGGTCGCCCGTGTCCACCCCAAGCACCTGGCAATCCTTGGAAAAATCCCCGTCCAGCTTGGCGGCGGCCAGAAGATGGGTGAGGGCGCTGTTGGTGGCGATCACCACCTGATCCCCCGTGGGGAGCGGACCTCCAGGGAGCCAGTGTTGCACAGCGACCGGCTGATCTTGATACTGGGCTTGCGCGCCGGCGGCACGGCTCTGGGCGCGGGCGTCACCCTCGGCCGTTATCAAAAGGATGCGGGAGGGTTCCGCCAGGGCGAGCGCCCGGTCCATGAGGGCGGCTCCCGCTTGGAAATCGTCACTGGCAACGCAAAGGTACTGGGGAAGGGCCTCGGTCACCACCACGGCGGGAATGCCCGCCTGAGAAAGCGCTTCCGCCATGGGCTCCGGCTGGGAAAGCAGCAGCATGGCCGCCGAAACGCCCCCATCAGCCAATTGCCGGGCCATCTCCAGGGGTGGAAGATGCGCGTTTTGCACGGTCACCCTGGCGTTATGAAGGGCCGCCGCTTCCTGGATGCCTTTGCGCAGCTGCATGAGGAAGCTCCCCGTATCGCTTTCCACCAGCAGCACATATTGCTTTTCCACAGGCCTGGATACCACTTTTTGCGCCCGAAAGCCCCAGACCAACAGCGCAAGAACCGCCAGCACGCAGAGGAGGCTGACCAAAACAGGCTTCTTCATGGCGTCTCCTCCCAGCCCCGGGGAATGCGGATGGTCAGCGTGGTTCCTTGATCCTCCACACTTTCGATGGTCAGGCCATACCCGGGGCCATAGGTCAGTTGAATCCGCTCGTGGACGTTTTTCAGCCCAATGCCGTTTTCCCCGGAAGAGGTGGTGAGCAGCGTAGGCAGGAGGTCCTCCTGGATGCCGATTCCATCGTCCTCCACCGTAAAGAGCAGATCGGTCTCGGTGACTCGAACGTCGATACGGATGTGCAACTCCTTACCCTGGGCCTCGTCAATGGCGTGGTAAATGCAGTTTTCCACCAGCGGCTGGACAATGAGCTTGACCGTACGCTCGCCCAGCGCCGCCTCCTCAGCATCCAGGGTGTAGGTGAACTTGTCTTTGAAGCGCATTTTTTGGATGATCAGGTAGTTGCGCGCATGCTCCAATTCTTCCCTCACGGTGATAAACCGCCGCCCCTTGCTGATGGAGATGCGAAACAGCTTGGCCAGGGAAAGCACCATGGTGATGGCCTCCTGGCTGCGCCCCCGCTCCTGCATCCATACGATGGAGTCCAGGGTGTTGTATAAAAAATGCGGGTTGATCTGCGCCTGCAGGGCGTTGAGCTCGTGAAGGCGCTTGACTTCCTGCTCGGCCACCACCCGCCCCATAAGCTCCCGAATGCGGCCCAGCATATGGTTGAACGCGGCGGAAACCGAGCGGATTTCCCGAAAGCCCTTTTCTTCGATGGTGACGGTCAAATCGCCGGTCTCCACCTTTTTCATGGTATTTTCCAGATGCTGGATGGGCCGCGCCACCCAAAAGGCCATCACCGTGGCGGCGGCCAGGGAAAGCAGGGCCGCGCTGACCAGGATGACCGTGATGATGCGGATGAAGGCGTCTTGCAGCGCTAAGATTTCCGCGATGTACGCCACCCCCACCACCCGCCAGCGGGTTTGGCCCACCGTGGTGATAATAAGCGCCCGCTCGCGGCCCTCCGCCCTGTCCCGGGTGATGCCCACGGTTTGGCGCAACGCCGCGGCGCGATCCTCCTGCCAAAGCCCCTGGTAGATCAATTGCAGCTTGGGGTGGCAGATCAATTCGCCCCGCTCGTTCATCAAATAGGCATAGCCGCTGTCGCCCAGGGAAATTCGGTCCACCACTTGGCTAAAGGCGGAATAGTCCACATCCATGAGCAAAACGCCGGTGAGCCACTGGCCGTTATGCTGGTATTGCACGCTGCGGGACAGGGTGACCACCAGGGCGCGGCGGTCCCCGAAAAAGTGCTGCACATGGGGATTGGAGAAATAGGTCACGGTGCCTTGGCCGCGGAGGGCTTTTTGAAACCAGTCGCTTTGCACAACGGTTTCCTGAGGCACCTTCAGCTCGCCTGCCGTGGCGTAAAACAGCTTTCCCTTCTCGCCAAAGAAGGCCAGGGCGTTGATGTCCTCCCGATTTTGCTCCATAAAGAGCAATTGCTGCTTCCATTGGTTGTCCGTAGCGGCGGGGTCTTGGGGCAAAAGGGTGGAGGCGAAATGCAGGGAGGAGAGGATGTTTTTCACATAGATGTCCAGGGTGCCGACGCTTTGCAACACCGTTTCCTTCATACGGTCCACGGCGTTGGTCTCCAAAAGCCGGTTGACCCTGGGCACCAGCGTCAGCATCACAAACAGCAAAAGCGCGGCCATGCAAAGCAAAAAGGCCGTGATGATCACCGTATGCAGGCTTCTGCCTTTGCCCCGGTCCATCTTACTCCTCCTTTCGCTTCCTAGCGCCGGAAGGAGAAAAACCAAAGTGCTTTTTGAAGCAATAGCTGAAATAGCTGGGATCGGGAAGCCCTACCTGGGCCGCGATCTGGGCGGTTTTCAATTCGGTGGAGCTTAACAGGGTCAAGGCCTTGGTCATCCGCAGGTCGGTCAGGTATTGGTGAAAGGTTTTTTTGGTTTTTTTCTTAAACACCATGCTCAGGTAAGAAGGAGAGATGTGTAGGTGCAAACACAGCTTTTCCAAGGTCATATCCTCTTGGGCGTAGTTTTCCTTCAAATAGGCTTCGGCCTGGGAGGCCAGCTTCAGGCTGGAAGTGAGGCGCTGGCTTTGAATGGTGCTGATCATGAGGCGTAAAAGGTGCAAAAGCAGCTCCTGTGCCTCGTCCACCGGCGGGCAGGCGTGAAAGAAGGCCTGCATGCAGCTGTCGGCTGCGGCGTTCAGTTCGCCCGACTCCAGGGAAAGCTCGGAGATCACCCGCATGAACCCCATGAGGATCTCCATGAGATAGGCCTGATAGGCCTTGGGGCTGGGGCGGGCGCTGCGGCAAAGGTCCATCAGGGCGGAAAGCTCGCCTTCTCCCCTGTTCTCTTCGCCGGCCTTGGCGCTGTTGATGAGCTGGCGAAGGGCAAATTCATCCATCGGGAAAGCGGTGGAGCCGGCCTGTTCAATATCAGTAATGCAAAGGGTGGTTTCCTCCTGGCGGAGGGTGCATTGGTCCAGGGCCGTCAGCGCCTGCCTGGCGGCGGCGGGAATGCCGGCAAGGCTTTCCGCAGGGCCGCTGACGCCGATGGACAAGGGGCAGTTCAAATAGTACCGCACGCTTTTGCGGGCGCTTTCCAACGCCTCCATCCCCTGGGGGAAGGCGGCGTCGTCCCAATGGCGGAACAATAGCAGAATGGCCAAGAGGCCGTTGTGGAGAAACACCAGCGTATCTTCGGCAGGCAGCCGCTCGCAAAGAACCTCGCCCAGGATGTTTCGCACGGCAAACTGGCGCAGCTCCGGATCATCGATGCTGTCTGGGCCGTCCGGATCCCCTGTCCGCAGAAGCGCCACGGCGTAACGCTCCGCTTTCAGCGGAATGCCATATTTTTCGGCGCTGAGAAAGGCGGCTTCCGTGCCCAGCCCGCCGGAGAGAAGGGAGGTGAGGAGCATCTCCCGCAAAAGGGGCAGGCTTTCGCGAAAGTGCTCCCGAAGGTTGCGGATGTCCCGTCGCTTGAGAAACTCCTCATCTAAAGCGGTCTTGGCGTTTTTTAGCACCTCTACAAACTCGCTGGCCGAGATGGGCTTGAGCAAATACCCCATGGTTTTGATTTCAATGGCCTGGCGGGCGTACTCAAAGTCGTCGTATCCGCTAAGGATGATGAATTGGGCGGTGGGCAAAATCCGGCGCACGTTGCGGCACAAGGTCAGGCCGTCCATTAAGGGCATGCGGATGTCGGTGATGATCAGATCGGGCTCCAAAGCCTCGCAAAGGCGCAGAGCTTCCACACCGTTGCGGGCCTCTCCCGCGACAGTAAACCCGATGGATTCAAAGTGGACGACTTCCCGAAGCCCTTGGCAGATTTCGCTTTCGTCATCCACCAAAATCAGCTTATACATGCGCTATGCCATCTCCCCGCGGCGTTCTAGCATCATTGTAACGGTTTTCCCTGTCCTGTCAACTGCGTCACAATGGATTTTCATACTTTTGTGCGGTGGAATGAGAAGAACTTGATACTTTTTAGGAGAATATTCTATTCATTTTTCACGGAAGTTCTCTATACTATAGTATACATCAGGTACACAGATACTGTGTACCGTAGAAAGAAAGGAAGAACAGTTTATGAAAAAGTTGTTTTCTCTCCTTCTCGCCGTCGCTATGATGCTGGGAATGGTCAGCTTCGCGGTAGCGGAAGGCCCCATCCAGGTGGACGTATTCTATTTTGACTACAGCGATCCTTATCTGTCCTCCGTGCGTGACGCCATGCAAAAGACCTTGGACGGCCTGGCCGACAAGTTCGCCTACAATTTCTATGATTGCGGCAGCGACCAAGCCAAGCAGAACAACTTCCTGGAGTCCGCGCTGACCAAGGGCACCGATCTGGTCATCATGAACGTTGTGACCACGGGTTCTGAAGAAGCCGCTCAGAACTTGGTTGACATGTGCAAAGAAAAAGATGTTCCCATCATTTTCTTCAACCGTGAAATTGCTGACAGCGTTGTGCAGAGCTATGAGAAGTGCGCCTTCGTAGGCACCGATCCTGACGAAGCCGGCTATCTGCAGGGCCAGGGCGCTGCCGATTTCTTCCTGGCGGAAGGCAACATGGATAAGTTCGACCTGAACAAGGACGGCAAAATCAGCTATGTGATGTTCCGTGGCGAGCTGGGCAACCCCGAAGCCTTCGGCCGCACCAAGTACAGCGTGCAAAAGGCCAACGAGCTGGGCGTGGCGCTGATTCCCTCCGCTGCCAACCAGAAGGATGACACCCAGGAAGACGATGGCATCAGCCCCTACTACCTGTATGCCAACTGGCGCGCCGACCTGGCCAAGAACCTCATGGATACCGCTCTGACCACCTTCGCGCTGGACAACGGCGACATCGAACTCGTTCTTGCTAACAACGACGAAGCTGCTATGGGCGCTATCGAGAGCATGAACGAAAAGGGTTACAACACTGGCGCGGAAGGCGCTGGCTACATCCCCGTGTTTGGCGTAGACGCCACTCCCGCGGCTGTGGATGCCATCAACAATGGCAAGATGACCGGTACCGTGAAGCAGGATGGCGTTGCGATGGCCAACTTCGTGGTCGCGCTGGCTGAGAACATTCAGGGCGGCAAGGCTCTGATGGACGGCACCGAGAACCTGAACGTGGACGAAGGCGTTGCCAAGATCCGCGTGCCCTATGCCATGTACACCGGCGAGAAATAATTCCATCAACGGATAATCGGTGGGGCTGCCGCGCTGTGGCGAGGCAGCCCCCTGTTATATCCGGCATCCGGCGGAAGGTCTGAAAACGAGGCGGCCATGCCGCCAAGGCAAAAGGCGGAATGCATATGAGCGAATATTTATTGGAAATGAGGGACATCAGCAAGGAATTTCCGGGCGTGAAGGCCTTGGATCAAGTCCACCTGCAAGTCCGGCCGGGCACAGTTCACTCGCTGATGGGCGAAAATGGCGCGGGCAAAAGCACGTTGATGCGGTGCCTGTTTGGCATTTATCAGCGGGATCAGGGCGAGATTTTTTTAGACGGGCAAGAGGTCAGCTTCAAAACGCCCAGGCAAGCCCTGGATCGCGGCGTGGCCATGGTGCATCAGGAGCTCAACCAGGTGCATACCCGCCCTGTCATGGAGAACATTTGGCTGGGGCGTTTTCCCCGAACCGTCGTGGGGATTGTGGATCACGCCAAAATGTACAGGGATACCAAGGAAATTTTTGATCAACTGAATATTCCCATTGACCCTAAGGTCAAAATCAGCGCGCTAAGCGTGTCTCAGCGGCAGATGGTGGAAATTGCCAAGGCGGTTTCTTTCCATAGCCGGATACTCGTCTTTGACGAGCCTACCTCCTCCTTGACGGATGTGGAAGTGGAGCACCTGTTTCACATCATTCAAACGCTCAAAGAGCAAGGATGCGGCATTGTTTATATCAGCCATAAAATGAATGAAATTCTCCGCATCAGCGATGACGTGACCGTGATGCGCGACGGTAAATGGGTGGCCACCACCCCGGCGAAGGAGTTGACGGTGGAAACCATCATCCGCCAGATGGTGGGACGGGAAATCACCAATGTGTACCCCCCCAAGACCAATACCCCGGGCGAGACGGTGCTGGAAGTGAAAAACCTCAGTGCTACCTACCGCAATCTGCACGAGGTTAATCTTACGGCGCGCAAAGGGGAAATCCTGGGCATCGCGGGCTTGGTGGGAGCGGGTCGCACGGAGCTTTTGGAGTGCCTGTTTGGGGTCACCAGCGTCAAAGAAGGCGAGATCTATCTCCGTGGCAAGCTGGTTCATAACCGCAACAGCCGAAAGTCCAAACGCAACGGGTTCGCCCTATTGACGGAAGAGCGCCGTGCCACCGGTATCTTTGGCGTATTGGATATCCAGCAAAACGTGACCATCGCCAATGCGCGCAGATACTTGCTGGCCGGGATCTATCTGCAAAAAAGCCTGATGAAGAAGGATACGGCTTGGGCCGTGGACGCCATGAGGATCAAAACCCCGTCCCAAAAAACCAAGATCCGCTCCCTGTCTGGCGGTAACCAGCAAAAGGTGATCCTGGGGCGCTGGCTGCTCACCAAGCCGGAGATCATGCTCTTAGACGAACCCACTCGGGGCATCGACGTAGGCGCGAAGTATGAGATTTACCAGCTGATGATCGACCTGGCCAACGAGGGCAAGACCATCGTGATGGTCAGCAGCGAAATGCCTGAGCTTTTGGGCGTGTGCGACCGGATCGCCGTGATGTCCAACGGGCGCATGGCAGGGGAAGTGGACCCCAAGACCGCCACCCAGGAAGATATCATGACCCTTGCGGCCAAATATGTATAAGGACGGAGGAGATGCGCTATGACACGGAGATGGAACCTGCTTGCGAAGCTCAGCGCAGGCTTGGAAAACTACAAGGGCATGAGCAGCAAGGACAAGAGGCGCTTGGTGGCGAACCTCCTCATTGCCAATGCGATCTACATTATTTTGATCATTTTGGTCATCTATGTGCAGGTCTACTCGGTGCAGGAAGGGTTCAAGAACACTTTCCTCTCCTTTGAATCCATTATCGACATTTTGAAAAAAGCCGCAAGCGGCATGTTCCTGGCGCTGGGCGTGGGCGGCATCATCGTGTTGACGGGTACGGACTTGTCCGCCGGCCGTTTGCAGGGTCTGTCCATGCTCATCACATCTTCCCTGTTGCAAAAGCCGCTGGCGGAGTACGCCGCCAAAATGTATCCAGACTTGGAGCCCGTATCCATGCTGCTGGTGATTCCTTTGGTGATGGTCATTTGCGGCGCGATAGGCGCTTTTAATGGATTTTGCGTTTCCAAGTTCCATCTGCATCCCTTCATCGTGACCCTGGCTACCCAGTTGATGCTATATGGCTTCATCCTCATTTATGTCACCTGGGGCAATAGCAACGGCGCTCCGATCTCGGGCCTTACGGAAGAATACAAGTACGTGGTAAAGGGCACCTGGAACGTGTTTGGTACCGCCATTCCATTTTATGTGTTTTATGCGATTGTCGCCACGATGATCATGTGGTTTATTTGGAATAAGACCATTTTGGGCAAAAACATGTACGCCGTGGGCGCCAACGCGGAGGCGGCCAACGTGTCCGGCGTGAATGTCACGGCTACGATCATCATCGTATTCATGATGGCCGGTCTCTTGTATGGTTTCGCCGGCTTTGTGGAAGCGGCTCGGGTCGGCAGTAACGGCCCCAACTCCGGCATGAACGCGGAGCTGGACGCCATCGCGGCCTGCGTCATCGGCGGCGTGAGCTTTAACGGCGGCATGGGCAAGATCAGTGGCATTGTGCTGGGCGTGGTGATGCTGCAAATCATCACCATTGCGCTCCAATGGCTGGGGGTATCCACCAACTTGCAGTACATCATCAAGGGTGCAATCATCCTGATTGCCGTGGCCATTGATATGCGCAAGTACCTGGTCAAGAAGTAAGAGGTCTGAAAACGAAAGGCAAAGCCCCTGCGAATTTGATTCGCGGGGGCTTTGCCCAGCTTGTCGATAAACCCTTTTTAGAGGCTCCGCCTCCAAACCACTGCCAGGGCACAGCCCTGGACCCATCTGTGAAATTCCCATGAAATGGGCGTTTCAGGAAAGGGACTCTAAAGGGCAACAGCCCTTTAGTCGCCGGAGGCCGTCTCCCGGAACCTTGTTTGACAGACTTTTGGAATCGAAGGCAGGATCAGGGGAGCGTCACTTCAAAGCTCTTGAGCATCTTTTCCACGCGGCTGCCGAAGCCTTCCGTAGCCACCTGGGGATAGGTGAGCGATACATAGAAGACCCCCTCGCCCGCCTGGACGATATATTCACAGATGATCGTGTCGTTTTCCGTCTCCACGGTGTCCATGGTGAACCAGCCCTTGGCGGGCAGACCGCTAAACAGATCGCTGGAGAGCTCCAAGGGTTGTACGGAGCCGTAGTTTTCAATCAACATCTGCTCCGTGTCCTCCGCCGCCAGGTCAAAGGTATAATCCAGGGCAGAGGAGTAGTTGATGGCCAGGGAATAACCGCTGTTCGGGGCAGCGCCGGGCGGAACAAATTCATCAATGTCGTTGCCCTCGTCCTCGGGCACCAGCGTAAGATGGTTCGGATCGATCCAGAAGGCATACCCCCTGGGGCTTTCGAAGTAGGTGGTGGTGATCGCTTCGTCCATGCCTTCGATGGAGATGGTTTCCTCCCGGGTCAGGGGGGCGGGCGCGGCGTTCTGCGCTAGCGCGGTCAGGCTGAAGGCGAGAAGGCAGCAGATAAGGCAAAACCCAATCAGGCGTTTCATTTTTCAGTCCTCCATTTTCATCCTTGTATTTTCATTCTCCCGGGGCGTATACCTTGGGAGAAAGAATCCCCACATCGGGCAGGTTGCGGTATCTTTCGTTGTAATCCAGCCCATAACCCACCACAAAGGCGTCTGGAATTTCAAAGCAGGTGTAATCCACCGTCAGGGGTACCTTGCGGCGGGAGGGCTTGTCCAAGAGGGTTACCACGCGCAAGCTGGCGGCGCCGCGCCCCAGCAGGGTCTTTTTTAGGAAGTTGAGGGTCATGCCGCTGTCCACAATATCCTCCACCAGCAGCACATCGCGGCCCAACACACTGCGGTCCAGATCCTTCACCAGCCGGACTTCGCCGCTGGACACGGTGCTGGCCCCATAGCTGGAGGTGGCCATAAACTCGATTTCCAGCGGCAGATCAATTTCCCGAATCAAATCAGAGAAGAATACGCTGGCGCCTTTCAAGATGCAAACCATCACGGGACTTTTCCCTTTGTAATACTGGGTAATATGTTGCCCCAAAGCATGGACGGCGTTTTTGAGCTGTTCCCGGGAATAGAGGATGCCCTCCAGATCTCGATAGAGGATGGATTCTTCGTTCATGGTCAAAACTCCTTTACTCTACTTGTTTTTCAACCAGAGGCAAAGCCCCGTGGCAGGTCAGCTTCCATAGCGGTTCAGGGTCCCCGGGAAGCCGTCGGGTTTGTTCCGAAGCGCCAAGGCCGGGCACCCAAAGAACTTCACGTCCCAGCGCCAGCACAGGCCAAGCGGAGCGGAAATCCGCGCCCACCTTGTGGTCGGTGAAGTAGCGCCGAAGCGCTTTTCCGCCCTTGGCCCCAAAGGGCCGCATCCGGTCCTCTCCTTGGGGCGGACGCAGGGAAAGGCCTTGCGATAAGAGCCCGTGGGGAAGCAATACGGCATGGCGCCCGTCAGGCAAGGCATCCTTTGGGGTGAGGGACGAGAGGGAGAACAAAAGCCCGCCAAAGCGGCGCTCGTTCATGGACGCGTGAACCCACAGAGGGAACAGGTCAGGTTTCGGCAAAAGGGAGCGCCCATCCTGCCAATGGAGGCATAAAAAATCTGCAGTGGCTGTGGTTTGCAAATCCCAAGGCAAATTGAGGGCCGCCTTTTTTTCGCCGGAGAGGGCAAGGTCATAAAGCCGGAGGCTGTCGGCATGGGACAGGGAACGCTCCTTCCCAGAACGTTTCCCGTACAGGGAAAGCCCGTCCTCCACCCAGCGGCGCAGGGCGCGCAGGGCAACGGCCTTGGGCGCGGAAGCCAAAGGTTGCCGCCGCAGGGCATACACATCGGGCCAGGGCATATGCGCCGATTGCAGCAATTCTTGGGCCAGGGCGCTTAGGCAGTCCTCGTCCCATTGGAGGCGCTGGGCGGCTTGCGCCATATGGCGAGCCGCCTGGGGCTGCCATGGCTCAAGCAGGGGGAAAACCGACAGACGCAGGTGATTGCGCAAACAGCAAGGGCTTTGGTTGCTCTCGTCCTCCCGCCAGGGCTGGTGCATGGAGGAGAGGGCCTGGCGCAGCGTTTCATGGGACAAATCCAAAAAGGGACGCAGCAGCACCCCTGTGCCTAGGGGCAAAAGGCGGCGCATTCCCCCAAGTCCACCCGCGCCCGCACCCCGTAACAGGCGCATCAGCACAGTTTCCGCCTGATCATCCTGATGATGGGCGGTCAAAAGCGCATGGGCCGCCACCTCTTTCATGGCCTTCTCAAAAAAGGAGCGCCGTGCCTCCCGGGCACGTTCCTCGGCGCCCGGGCTGTTCATGCCGCCGGCAAGTTTTGCGTGATAGAGAAGAAGAGGAACCTGCAAACGGCCGCAGAGTTCCGCCACAAAGTCCGCGTCCTCTTGGGCGCTTGCCTCCCGAAGACCATGATGGACATGCACGGCAAACAGGGAAAAATCCAGCTCCGGCTGAAGCAATGCCAGGCCCAAAAGCAGGGCAACCGAATCCGCCCCGCCGCTGACGGCGGCGAGAAGCCGTGCCTGGTTGCGCGGCAGAAGCGGTTCTAGCAGCGCGCTGCGAAGCGCGGGGATCACAAAATCTTGCATGGTTTGATTATACCATAGGGCAAAGCCAAAAGAAACCGGCAGGATGTGAGGCGTTTACGCCACATGATGTGAGGCGTTTGCGCCATCTCTCCGGATCCTCGGCCACCTCGAACCTGGCCAACTGATTTTGTACATAGCATAAGGCAGGAGGCCTTATTCCGGCCGGATTTCCACCCGCTCGATCATTTTCCGCAGCGCAAACAGCCTGGCCATATCCTCTTCCTTCAAGGCAATGCAGCCTTGGGTCCAATCCCTGTCCACGCCCCCGGCATGCAGATAGATTTCTCCGCCCAAAGGGGTTCCCCAAGGCGGCCTGCGGCCCTCCTGATGGGCCGACACAATCACGGCATGGGTGCGGGTGTCGATTCGTCCTTGCTTGAGAGCGGCGTCCGCGTCGGCGGGGCTGGGATAGTCAAGGCCCAGGCTCTGCCCATGCCGGCCGTTCTCCTTCACCAAGCAAATATGATAAATTCCTTCGGGGGTTTTCCCGTCGCTCTCCCGCTCTTTCGCGCCTGTGGGCGATCGGCCCAGCGCAATGGGGCACGCGGCGATTTCCCTCTCGCCATCCCATAGCGTTAGCAGGCGCTTCTTTTTGGAAACCCGAATGACCATCTCGCTTTCCCCTTTCCTATGGGATATGAATAGACTGTAACATTCTTGAAATCCATACCAAAACCCTTGCGCCGTGCTTGTGGGTATGTCATAATATCCACGAAATAAGTGTTACAATGCATCGTCGTGATGCTTTGGGGCGGGAACTTCGCCAAACCCCGTCAACGCTGGAAGTATGGAAAGGAATGCTGAAAAGATGAACAAAGGTCAGAGATGGATATCCTTCCTGCTATGTGCCTGCATGCTGGTGAGCATGGCGGCTTTTGCGGAAGAAGCTGCCCAAGCGCCCGAAGCGGCCGCAGAGGTTACGGAGGCGGTAGCCGTTACCGTCCCAGAGATTCAGGACGACACCGTGGTGGCCACCCTGAACGGGGAAGAAATCAAGTGGAGCGATATTAAAGCGGATTACGCGAATCTGGTGGGCAACTATGGCAGCTATTACGATATGGCCAGCCAGGAGAACGTGGACTTGTTCCGCGCGGTCGCTTTGCAGACTTGGCTGTACAACGGGGTTCTGCCGTTGCAGGAAGCCAAAAAAATGGGCCTGGATCAGTTCTCCGCTGAGGAGACCGCCACATTGAACGCGGAAGTGGATCAGATGTGGAAAGAGGCTAACGAAAGCTATATCGCCCAGAATTTTCAATTGACCGATGCCAGCACGGAAGAGGAAAAGGCCCAGGCGAAAGCGGCGGCGGAAGCCTATTTTCTGGAGCAGGGCTATACCCTGGAGCGCTATCGGGAAGATTATTTGAGATTTAAGACCATTGAGCGCGTGCGGGAGGCGGTCACCCAGGATGTGACGGTGACGGACGCGGATGTGGAAGGGGAATACCAGGCCAAGGTTGCGGCGGATAAGGCCAAGTACGAGAATGATTTGAGCGCCTACATCGCCTACAATCAGCAAGTGGATCAAATGGAAATGTATGCCATGATGTACGGCCAGCCCAACACCATGGAAAAGGCCTGGTATAAGCCCGCCGGGTTCCGCGCGGTGAAGCATATTTTGCTTCCTGTGGACGAACAGCTCATGAGCAGCTATAAAGAGCTGCAGTCCCGTTTGGAAGAGCAGCAGGATGCGGAAGCGGCGCAGGTGCAAGGGGACCAAGCCGCTGTTCCGGCACAAGAGCCTGTGGCTCCCGAAGCCACTGCCGCGCTTGAGGGAACGGCAGAACCCACCGGCGCCCCTGTGACCCAGGAGGATGTGAACAATGCCAAGGCCGATATTTTGACCTCCATGCAGGACAAGATTGACGAGATCAGCCAAAAAGTGGCGGATGGCGTGGATTTTGATGAGCTGATCGCCACCTATGGCGTGAAGGCCGACGGCACCCCTAGCGATCCTGGCATGAACGCGGAACCCTACAAAACCAAGGGCTATGAAGTGGCCCGTGAGTCCTCGGACTATGTGAAGGAATTTGTGGACGCTGCCTTCTCGGTGGACAATGTGGGAGATGTGACCGCGCCGTATCTGAGCGATTATGGCATTCACATTGTCAAGTACATTGGCGACGTGGCGGCCGCACCTGTTGAGATGACCGCGGAGCAGCGGGAAGCACGGCGCGCGACGCTCTTGGAGGAAAAGAAGGATGAACTGTTCGCCGCCAAGCTGGACGAATGGATGAAGGCTTCCAGCGTGACCTACACTGGCGTGATTCTGAGCATGGAAGAGCTGGAAAAGCGCAACGGGGAAGCTAGCGAGGCGGCTGCTCCCGAAACCGCCGAAGAAGCGGGTACGGAAGATGCCGTCGTAGAAGAAGCCGCCCAGCCGGAAGCCCCCGCTGTGGACCAAGAGGCCCCGGCTGAGGTCCCGCAGCCCTAACAGCATTAGCGAAAATGCCACCGCCCGCTCCTGCGCAAGCAAGAACGGGCGGTGTTTTTTCATGGTGTGGGAACAGCGCTTTTTCGTTTTACACAACTTCAGGGGAAGGATTTTCCAATAGGAAGAACGCGCCGGCACACAAAAGCAAAGAGATATCCCGGCTATAGGTAACGGTGCCCAACAGGGCGCAGCCCAGCAGAAGAACCCATTGCAAAAGCAACGTTGGCATAGCCGCATGGGAGCGCAACCCTCGCAGGCTGCCCCGCCCGATACAGCCCATGAGCCCAAAGGTCAAGACAGCGCCCAAAATACCCACCCCCGAAAGCAAATCCAAAAGGTCGCTGTGCTTGCTAAGCAAAAGGGGACCACCGGCCAAGGAGCCCACCCAAGGGGATTGCGCTATGCCCTCGATGGGCAAGCGGTAGAATTCCAAACGGGTACCGGCATCTACCGCATGGCCCGTCATCACGTTGAGCAGTTGGGAAAGGCTGTAGGCAAAATTGGTGAACCCCACGCTTTGGAAAAGAGAGATGCCTAGGGAGATCAGCGGAACCCGTAGCAGGTAGACCAGCCCAAAGGGCAGGAGAGCCCAAAGGTAGGACGGCAAGACCCGTAATGGGCGGTGAAAAACGCGCAGGGCGAGAAAGCGCGCAAAAGCAGCCACAAGTTCCAGTGCAAGCACCGCTAGGGCAAAGAGTAGCGCGTAGGTATATTGGGAAAGCGCGATCATCAGGACTTGCGCTCCACAAAGGCACAAAAGCCCCGCGCGCGCCCAGCCGCCATGAGCCCGCACCCCGTAACAGGTAAACGGTAGCGCCAGGGTGCTGGCATAGACAAAATCATATCCGCCAATGTTTCTAAGCATCAATTCTTCCAAATAGGCCTGTCCAGCCTCGCCGGAGCCCAGGGAACGGGAATAGGCATAAACCCGCCCGCCCCGCAGCATCCCCTGAATCAGCCAGCCAATGGTGGTGAGCGTGGTTATGCAAAAACAAGCAAGCAGCGTGATGTTCCAAAACCGCCAAAGCCGCTTGTCCCCGCGGTTGCGGGCATAAGCGCAAAAAAACAGCGGGAACCAAAACATGCCTTGCTGGCAGTAATAGCCAAAGAACTGGCCGCCGCCCCGCTGAAGAAAAAACCAAAAGATCAGCGGTAAGGCGGCGGCGCAGGCTGCGCGAAGCAAAAAATCCGCCCAATACCGTTTGCAATAGGCGCCGTCCAGCAACACCCCTAGCGCAAACAAACCCACGCAAAGCACGCCCCCTAAAGCCCCAAACGTGGTTTGTGCGGCGGGAAGCAGCAGCCAGACGGTGTAAAGAAGAATAGAGGCGTTCACAAGCCCAGCCGAGAACGGCGAAGAACGCTGGAGGGAAAGGGGGGAGTGGATCATACGCGCCTCCTTGGGGATTTGAGTGGTATGATTATACCATAAAAACCGCCAGGATGTTGAATGCCGATGCCCCCACGCTGGATTCCTATCGCCAGGAAGGATGCATAGGCAGGGCAAGCGGGATGCCTGATTTTGCGCACATAAAAGCGCCCGCTTGTGGAAGCGGGCGCTCAGCTTGTCGATAAACCCTTTTTGGAGGCTCCGCCTCCAAACCACTGCCAGGGCTGTGCCCTGGACCCATTTGAGAAACTCCCATGGAATGGGTGTTTCAGGAAAGGGATTGAAAAGGGCAACAGCCCTTTACCCGCCGGAGGCCGTCTCCCGGACCCTTTTTTGACAGCCAAAAGCGCCCGCTTATGGAAGCGGGCGCTGAGGAGACGATGGATTATTTCGCGTTGGCAGCGGCCTTGGTCAGAGCGGCGGTGTACGCGTCCACATGGACGGTGCAGCCGGCCAGCAGGTCAGCGTCGTCACCAGCGTTGGCCTTGGTCACAGCTTCTTCCACGGTCTTGACGATGCACCAGGCTTCCAAAGCGGCCATCTGCTCGTCCACTTCTTTGCCGATGGGGGAGGCCTTCTTCATACCATAGGCTTCGCCCAGTTCTTTCTTGGTCTTGATCTCCGCTTTCATATCGGCGGTGATTTCGCCCTTGGCATTGATGGCGATCTTGGTCTGCGCCACATCGAAGGAAACGGCAACGATCTTACCTTCAGCATCCAAGGTCACGAAGCAAACGGTGGTGTCCGCTTGGGCAACGCCGTCGCCTTCGGCGGTGGCGGGCTTAGAGGAAGAGATGGAGGTCACAATGCCGAGGCCCTGGGTGTCCGCCAGCGCAGCCGCGCTCAGAGAAGAGAGAAGGATAAGGGTTACAACGAGAGCCAATACCTTTTTCATGGTTGGGTCACTCCTTTTTTGATATATGAAAGACGTTAATATTTTAACAGTTTTCAGACCAATTGGCAAGATGGAAAATTGGGAAATAACAAATGAATACAGGCGACTGGCGATGGAGATTTCCGCCTCTTCTATTTCCGGCAATTGTTTGCTATAATAAACGTCCACAGGTCTGTAAGGACATCGTAAAAAGGAGGCGGGAAGGGTGGAAAAAACCCTCGTGCAGGAGAATGTAGGAGAGCCTTCCCCTGTTGCGCTGCCCAAGGCGGGCCGCGGAAAGCTGACCAGCTGCGACCTGACCAATCTGAAAAGCCTGCGCCTGCCCCTTGCCCAGGATCCCTTTTACCGCTTGCGCCCGCCCTTGAGCCGGGAGGCCATGACCCTTTCCCTGGAATTGGCCGCCATGACGTATCACTTAGAATTAGAGGACTGGATGGCCGCCGGCTGGACGGACATCTCCATTCAGATTGACAACACCCTGCAAAGTGGCGTGACCAGCGGCGAAAGCGCCAGCGGGGAACAAATGCGCGCGCTGATGAACAGCTGGAAGCTCTATCGGGCCAAGAGCGCCTTGCGGGAGCGCAACCCCATTGCCCAGATCGTAGGCGCCTTTCGCCAACGAGAACGTAGCGATACCATCAAGGCCGTGACCATGCTCCGCAAGGAGGAGGACGGTAAATATGTGGTGGCCATTGGGTTTATGGGCACGGGCCATCGGTTTTACGATTGGTTCTCCAATCTTCGCTTTACCACGGAGGAAGGATTTCATAAGGGGTTTTCCCAACTGACTGAGTATTTTGAACAAGGCGCGGAGCGCATTTGCTTTCCCCAAACCGCTGCGGAGCTGGGCCTGGAAAAGCTGACCCTGGCGGACATTCTGATGGAGATGAAAAGCCCTCAAAGCCGGTTTTTCCTTTGGATGGCTGGGCATAGCCAGGGTGCTGCAGTTATGCAAATTTTTTCCCATAAGCTGCTGACGGACTGGCTGGCCTTGCCGCAGAATATGATCGGGTACGGGTTCGCTTCGCCCACTGTGGCAACCGGACGGCTGGTCTATGATCCCTCCCGCTATCCGCTGTACCACATCCTCAACAGTGATGACATGGTTCCCCGGATGGGCGCGCTGCTGCATTTGGGACTGGGGCTATCCTATCAGGCCCACGATCCGTTCCGCGAAAGCGCCTACGGCTGGAACGCCGATCCTGTGGAGGTTGCGGCCAGGGAGGCATTGCGACCTTTTGTGCTGCACATGAGCGATACCCTAAGCATCATGGAATACAGCGTAGCTTTTTGCTATTGCTTATTAGAGGAAAAAGGCGAAGAAAACCTCAGCGCCTTGATTGATAAAAAATGGACCGTAGCGCCCATTGAAAAGGCGCTGACCTTTGCGGGGGATAAAGTGCAGGACATCGTCCGCGCGATTGCCCGTTATGCGGAAAGCGGCTACGTCTCCCTAGCGGGCCATGGCATGGAGGAGGCGCGGCTCACAAGGCTGAAGGAGAGCTTGAGGCCTGTGGTCAAGCAATTTACCACCCGTCAATTATTTGGCGGGATCCACGACCTTTCCGTGCCGCCGCACATGATCATGCGGGATCATTTCAAGTTCGCGGGCGCCTATCATTACATTGTCATGAGAGGATCCGCCACGCTCAAGCCCTTTCTTTGGACGGATCCGAACCAAGGCCTGCCTGAACGCAGATTTGCCAAAAGCATTGCCTGGTATGAGGACGGAAATGTGGCATCCGCTGTTACGCGCCGCCGCGCTACCGCGCACCGAAAAGCGAATCCTTTGCCCCGCGAGCCGAAAGGCGCAAGGCGGCTGGGCGTAAGCGCGGCCAAAAACCGGAGGCGGCAAGCCGTGCAAAAGGGCGCCAACGGATAGCCGCCAATGGCGTGGGCAGCAGGCAAAAGGCAAGCCTCTCCAAAAACTACAATTTTTTTGCAGATCACTCTTTACAACGCGAAAAACTTATGGTATGATATCACTCGCTGAAGAGATGGGGCATTAGCGCAGTTGGTAGCGCACAACACTGGCAGTGTTGGGGTCAGGAGTTCGAATCTCCTATGCTCCACCAAGAGAGAAAACCCCCGAGAATCGTTGGAATCAAACGATTTTCGGGGGTTTTTGATTGGCTTCTCCCACCTATTTCCGGTTTATTCCACCCGTTTTCCGCAGTACGGACAAAAGCATTTCTGCTCGTTCTCCGCTTGTTCTTCTTTTTCTTCGCCTCCTCCTTTGGCGCTGTGCTCCATAAAGCCTGAGCTAAGGATGCCGGTGGGAATGGCAATCAAACCCACACCCAGGAAGGCAATGAGGGCTCCAATGATCTTTCCGCCCACTGTCATGGGGTAGATGTCCCCATAGCCTACGGTGGTCAGGGTGGTGGCCGCCCACCAGAGGCCGGAAAGGGCATTGGCAAAAACGGTGGGCTGGGCTGCATGCTCGGCGTTGTACAAAAGGATCGAAGCGATGATCATGAGCACGATCACCACCAGTAGGGAGGAGAGAAGTTGTGGCGATTTTTTCTTGAGCACGCTCCCAACGGTGGAAAGAGCTTTGGTGTAGCGGTTGATTTTTAAAATGCGTAGCAGCCTAAGCAGGCGCAAGGCCCGCAGCGCCAGTAAGTCCGCAGGCAACAGGAAGGGTAAATAGAAAGGTAGAATGGCAAATAAATCCACCAGCGCCATGAAGGAAAAAACATACCCAAAGCGTGCGGCGTAAGGCTTACGGTCGGGAAAGGCCAGATCTGCCGTCCATAGGCGCAGTAGATATTCTAGGGTAAAAACCGATACGGAAAACAGTTCAAAAGTTCGAAACCAGGCCAGGGCGCCTGGGGGGATGCCCTCGAATGTTTCCGCAATCACAATGCCTACGTTGAGCAGGATCAGCGTGATAATAAACCCATCCAGCAGCTGTGCGGCCAATGAGTTCTCATCGTCATCGCGGATCAAGCTGAAAACCCGTTGCTTCCATCGGGCATAGAGTGCTTTCATCCAAACAGGCCTCCCTACGAATGATTTGAAAAAGAGAGAGGGCGTAGGCCCTCTCCCGATATCGTTTTTCAATCCATCCTGGAATAATTGGGACGTTCCTTGGTGATGGAAATATCGTGGGGGTGGCTTTCCTGGAGCCCCGCGCCCGTAATCCGGATGAATTCACCATCCCGTCGCAGATCCGCCACCGTGGGGGTGCCGCAATAGAACATGCCGGCCCGAAGTCCGCCAATGAGCTGGAACACGGTGTCGGACAGGCTTCCCTTGTAGGGAACGCGTCCTTCCACGCCTTCAGGAACCAGCTTCTTGTTCTCCTCCTGGAAATACCGGTCGCTGGAACCGTGGGCCTGCGCCATGGCACCAAGGCTGCCCATGCCACGGTAGACCTTGAAGCTGCGGCCCTGGTAGATTTCCATATCCCCGGGGCTTTCATCCACGCCAGCCAAAAGGCTGCCCACCATGATCGCGCTGGCGCCGGCGGCAATGGCCTTGGAAATATCACCGCTGTATTTGATGCCGCCGTCGGCAATCACGGGAATGCCATATTTGTCGGCTTCCGTCGCGCAGTCGGCAATGGCGGTGATTTGCGGCACGCCGATACCGGCCACCACCCGGGTGGTGCAGATGCTGCCAGGGCCAATGCCCACCTTGATGCAGCTGGCGCCAGCTTCAATGAGGGCGCGGGTGGCGGCGGCGGTGGCCCCATTGCCCGCGATGAGCGGCAAATCGGGCAAAGCGGCGCGAATTTCATGGATTTTATCAAAAACACCTTTGCTGTGGCCGTGGGCGGTATCGATGGAGATCACGTCTACCTTGGCATTCACCAGGGCTTCCACCCGCAAAAGCGCATCCGCGGTGACGCCTACCGCCGCGCCGCAGAGCAGGCGGCCGTTGTCATCCTTGGCGGAGTTGGGGTATTTGGTGGTCTTTTCAATGTCCTTGATGGTGATGAGGCCGCAAAGCTCGTATTGATCGTTGACGATGGGCAGCTTTTCAATGCGGTGGGCGGCCAGGATTTTCTTGGCTTCTTCCAGCGTGGTTCCCACGGGGGCGGTGATTAAGTTCTTGCTGGTCATGACTTCTTCGATCCGGCGGGAATCGTCGGTTTCAAAGCGAAGATCTCGGTTGGTTAAGATGCCGACCAGCGTCTTGCCGCGGGTGATGGGTACGCCGCTGATGCGGTAACGCCCCATGAGGGCCTCCGCGTCGCGGATGAGGTGATCAGGAGAAAGAAAAAAAGGATCCGTGATCACGCCATGCTCGCTGCGTTTAACCTTGTCTACCTGGGCGGCTTGCTCTTCGATGGTCATGTTTTTGTGGATGATGCCCAGTCCGCCTTCCCGAGCCATGGCAATGGCCATTCGGGAATCTGTCACCGTATCCATGGCCGCGGAGAGCAAGGGAATGTTTAGTTTGACAGTTTTGGTCAGCATGGTGGACGTATCCACATCTCGGGGCAAAACGCTGCTTTCGCGCGGAATCAACAGAACGTCGTCAAAGGTTAATCCTTGGCGAATGTTATCCTCCAACATCTTCCCTCATCCTTTCCCACTCTTTTAGGATATCATACAAGCGTAACGCTATATTGCGCCTATTTTACCAGCGTTGAAAGGGATTGTCAAATTGAAATTGAACCCATCCGGCGGCTCTGAGGTTGAATCTGCGGAAGGTCTGATGTATAATCAAAGTAGAGAAAAGCCGCACAGAAACACAAGCATGAGAAAAGGGGGAAGGCTATGAAGAGCGAGCATCCCGTGATCACCATTGGGCGCGAATATGGCAGCGGCGGACATGCCATTGGCAAAAATTTGGCGGAAAAGCTCAATATCCCGTTTTACGATAAGGAAATTTTGACCCTGGCGGCCAAAGAAAGCGGCATTTGTGAGGACTTGTTCGAGCATTACGATGAAAAAACAGCGCCCAGCTATTTGTTCTCTTTGGCTACGGCAATGGATTTTCCCTTGGGGTTTGGGAGCGGGGCGCTGAACTTGCCGCTCAACCATCGCGTTTTTTTGGCGCAGTTTGAGACCATCACCAAGCTGGCTTCCCAAGGCGCCTGCGTGATCGTAGGCCGTTGCGGGGACTATGTGCTCAAGGATCATCCCCATGTGCTCAGCGTCTTTATTTATGCAAGCGCGGAAAAGCGCATGGAACGGATTATGAGCGTGGAAGGCCTGGCGCATGACAAAGCCAAGGAGCTGATCCGCAAGGTGGATAAACAGCGGCAGAGCTATTATAGCTTTTACGCGGACGGCAACTGGGGGCAGCGGCGCAATTACGATTTGATGCTTTGCACGGACGGCTTGACTCCGGCCGATGCCGCCGATGTGATTTTGGCGTTTGCCAGCAAAAAAAGGACCTCTTGATGGATCAAGAGGTCACAGCTTGCTGAAAAAGGCCCGTTTGCTTTGTCAGCTTCGGTGGCTAAGGGATGTCACGTACGGACATGTACGCTCCACCCCTTATGCCGCCTCGCTTCCGCGCAACCGGATCTTTTTGAGCAAGCTCCATCCCGTTGCCAAAGTGCCTTTGTCAACGGTCTGGACCTCTTGATGGATCAAGAGGTCCTTTCAGCTTGTCGATAAACCCTTTTTGGAGGCTCCGCCTCCAAACCACTGCCAGGGCTGTGCCCTGGACCCATCTGTGAAACGCCCATTTTATGGGCGTTTCAGGAAAGGGATTCTAAAGGGCAACAGCCCTTTAGCCGCCGGAGGCCGTCTCCC